>CAWJHT010000091.1:0-57855 GCA_963842685.1 uncultured delta proteobacterium
TAGACCTTCCCTTTGGGACATTCCGGACAGGGGTCGCCGGCTTGAGGTTCTCATTAGACACCGGGATCCGCTCGGCTCCGATATAATCGGCCGCGCCGTTCTTGCCGTGTCCGTTTGGCTTGAACGGTTCGCCTTGATTGATCATGTATACGACGTCACAGGTTCCTTGTGTGAATCGATCGACCGGTTCGCCGTGGATCGGTTGCTGCCCGAGATTGAAATCGGAGATTTGGTTGTCATCCATGACACCGGTGCGCACGGACATTCAATGGGATTCAACTACAACGGCAAACTTCGGTCTTCCGAATTGCTGCTTCGCGAAGACGGCGAGGTCGTCGAAATCCGAAGGGCTGAGAGGGTTGAGGATTATTTTGCCACGTTGGACTTTAATCAACTGGAACGCTTTGAAGTGTAAAAAGAGAGGACGATTACATCACGTGTCGATGGATTCGTCCCGACATGATACAAGCCTTGTCCGACGAGAAGGTTAGATTCCTCCTCGTAGGCGCCTATGCATTGGCAGCGCACGGTAGCAATCAAGGAGGATAGGCTATGTCCGTAATCATTCGGCAAGCTACTGACGCAGATCTTCCCGCGATTCTCTCGATACACGGTACGGCGTTCCCGGATGAGTCTGTCGCTGATCTAACAGCAGCACTGCTTTCCGATCCCAGCGCTAAGCCATATCTTTCGCTGGTGGCACGTGCCGATGACAAGCCGGTAGGGCACATCCTCTTCACGTCCGCTTATCTCCAGCCCGATATTTCGCTTCAATGTGCAATTTTGGCTCCATTGGCTGTGGCGCCAGAGTGGCAGGGGCGGGGTATTGGCGGTAGTTTGATTACAGAAGGTCTGGCCATCCTGGCTCGATCCGGAATGAGTGCGGTCTTTGTACTTGGGCATCCGGCTTATTACCCCATGTTCGGTTTCAAACCTGCGGGTAGCCTTGGGTTTTCAGCGCCCTATCCAATACCAGCCAAGAATGCAGACGCTTGGATGGTTCTGGCACTTGATGGTGAGCTCCCCAAGCCGTATGCAGGTACGGTCAGGTGCGCAAAGGCGTTGGACTACCCAGAAAACTGGTGTGAGTAGAAGAAAAGAGGAGGTTGAACTATATGAAAGCGCGTGAGTTTGACAAAAAATTTGATGAGGGAGGGGATATTTCCCAACATCTTGAAAAGGCATCCTGAATATATGAAATCCTTAGTTGGTGTTCATAACGATGGCTTTGACGGTGATCTATGGTAGAGGAAGGACCCATGAACGGCAACAACCGATCCGACATCGCACCCGGCATGCGGGTGAGAGTGGTCCGGAAAGAGGATCAGCGAAGCGGCGCCCTCACGGAAGGGGTCGTCCGGGATCTGCTCACGAAATCGCCCCACCACCCCCACGGCATCAAGGTGCGCCTGGAGGGCGGCATCGTCGGCCGGGTGAAAGAGATTTTGGGCGCGAATGATGCCTTGACATCACGCCGCATGATGCTATGATGACATCATGAGAACAACACTTACCATAGACGACGATGTTCTGGACAAAGCGAAAGCCGTTGCGGCAAAACTCCGTGCGCCCTTTCGGCGCGTGGTTAATGAGGCGCTGCGTACCGGATTGCAGATGGTTGAGGATACCCCGCCGCGAACTCGATCCTATCACACCCGCCCCCACAAGATGGGGCTGAAAGCCGGGAGGAATCTGGACAACATCCAGGCGCTCCTATCTCAGATCGAGGGGGAGGATCACCGGTGATCCTCGTGGATGCCAACATCCTCTTGTATGCCGAAGACCAACAGAGTCCTCACCATGTGATGGCACGCGAATGGTGGGATGCTCAGTTGTCCGGTGCCTCGCCGGTGTGCCTTTGCTGGACCGTCCTTGGTGCGTTCATCCGCATCGGCACGAATCCGCGCGTCTTTGAGCACCCCCTGTCTCTCGATCAGGCGCTCTCCCGTGTGCAAAGCTGGTTGGATCAACCCTGCACGCGCATCATTCATCCTACCGACCGGCACTGGATCGTCTTTCGAAAAATGCTGGTCGAAGGCCAGGCCGTCGCGAACCTTGTGACCGACGCGCACCTGGCCGCTCTGGCTAGTGAACACGGCTGTGAGTTAATCTCCACCGATACCGACTTCTCGCGCTTTCCTGGGATCAAGTGGAAAAACCCATTGAAGTAACGAACATTCTGGCGAACCATCGTTTCCACCGTACGTTTCTTGCCGTGGCCGTAGCGGCGCAAAACGCCATGGCTTAACAACCAGTCGTTCCAACAGACCCGCAAAAATCAGTGGGCCGCCGAAACTGACTGCTTCCGCTCATGCAGGCGTTGGGCTTTCACAGGAATACGAACATGACGTCAGGAAGATCGACAAAGACAAATGCGATTCGGACGACGCTGATCGCTCCCTGTGGAATGAACTGTCGCCTCTGTCGCGCATATAGCAGAGATAAGAAGGCATGCCCCGGTTGCCGAGGCGACGACAGTGTCAAATCAAAAGCCTGCGTCAACTGCCGAATCAAGAACTGTGAGAAGATAGTGCAGGGTAGAGCCGGGTACTGCTTTGGTTGTGACAGTTTTCCTTGCGCCAGGCTGAATCACTTGGATAAGCGCTATAGAACCAACTACGGTATGAGTATGATTGACAATCTCGTGAACATAAGGAAGTTCGGCATAAGACATTTTATTAGAAACGAAAAGGAAAGGTGGACCTGCCCCGAGTGCGGCGAGATAATTTGTGTTCATAAGGCTCACTGCATTTCTTGTGGATACAAGTGGCGTTAGGCATCATATTTCATGTGCATTTTCCAAACATGCAAACTGAAAGTAGATATACAATGAAAGAAATTAAACAAAGAGCTGCTCGCCGGTGAGCGATTCCTGCCCCACGCTGTCTCCGGGACGTGGCGGCAACGCGCCGGTAAGTAGGAGATCGTGAATCGGGGTCAGGACGAACCGCTCTTTGAGGAACTCTCGCTTGTCGTCAAAGACGGCTTGCTGCTTCTAGCTCCCAACTCATGTGTATTCTGCAAAATGACTTGACATCACAATGACGTTAGCGTACTATATGTCGTACGATAAGGAGGTTGAAAAGAATGACAACGTTATCAGCATCAGAGGCAAGAAAACGGCTGTACAATCTGGTTGACGAGGTAAAGGAGACACATGTGCCGGTCCAGATCGTAGGAAAGAGAAGTTCAGCAGTTCTTGTTTCCGAGGAGGACTGGAGGGCAATAGAAGAGACCTTATATCTCCTGTCGATACCAGGGATGCGGGAATCTATCAAGAAGGGCCTCAAAACCCCCGTAGAAAAGTGCGATGAGGAGCCCGGATGGTGAGTTGGCGTCTGGTTTTCACCAATCAGGCAAAAAGAGATGCGAAGAAAATAGCACAATCCGGCTTTAAACCTCAGGCCAGTCGCCTATTGGACTTACTAAAGGAAGACCCTTACCGGAATCCCCCGCCATATGAGAAGCTCGTGGGAGATCTCTCCGGCGCCTATTCCCGAAGAATCAACATACAGCACCGCTTGGTCTACCAAGTTCTCGACGACATCAAGACGGTGAAAGTGATCCGGATGTGGACGCACTATGAATAGCGAGAAAAGAGAACATCGGATGGTATGGAGGCAGGCATGATGGAAACGGATCACCGTCCGTGGGGATACTACACGGTCCTGGCCGACGAGGCCGATCACAAGGTGAAGCGGATCGTGGTCTATCCGGGGAAGCGCTTCAGCCTCCAGCGCCACCGACGCCGGACGGAGCACTGGTATCTCCTCGCGGGAGAGGCGATCGTCACACTCGACGGCAGGGAGATCACCCTCCGGAAGGGAGAGACGGTCGATATTCCCTGCGGCGCGGCCCATCGTCTCCAGAATACCGGCGGGACGGAAGCGGCCTTCATCGAGGTCCAGACGGGGGAGTATTTCGGGGAGGACGACATCGAACGGCTCGCGGACGATTACGGCCGGGTCTGACCGCTTTCCCGGATGAGGCGAAGGCCGTTGTCGCGGAAGACCGCATCGTAGAATTCCTGGGAAAGATCCAGACCGAGCAGGGTGTCGATCTCATCCTCCCGGGGGAAGAGGATGTTGGGAAAGTCCGAACCGTAGAGGATCCTTTCGCGGTATGCGTTCCAGAAAATCACCTCCGAGATCGAACATGGAACCGAGGCGGGGAAGGAAGGAGAAGGCCGTATCCATGTATAGCCTCGGGTGATCGGCCAGGAGTTCTCCGAATGCCCCGTACTCGAGGGCCCCCATGTGGGCGATGATCGCGGGGAGTCCGGGATAGCGGGCCAGGAGGCGGCGGAAGGGGACGATCCCCACGAACTCGTTTCCCACCGGACCTGTGCCCACATGAAAGAGGAGCCGCTTTCCCCTCTCCATCACGAGCTCATAGAGAGGGAAGAGCCGCTCGTCGTCGGGGAAAAACCGCTGCACGAGGAGCTGCAGCTTGAAGCCGAGGATTCGGGGATGGTCGAGGAGCGCTGCGGCCATGGCAAGACCGTCGTCGTCCTCGGGATGAAAGGCCGCGAAGCAGTATAGGTTGGGGGTCTCGGCCAGGACATTCAGGTTCCAGTCGTTCAGCCCCCGGGCGATCCCCGGCCGGTGGGCGTAATTGGAATACACCGCCGTGCCGACCCCGCGCTCCCGCAGATAGGCCAGACTCTCGCGCCAGTAGAGCGGGTGGAGGACATTCCAGCCGTAATCCGCGACGAACTTCCGCCGGATCGCATCGAACAGCCTGTCCGGAAAGAGGTGGACATGGAAGTCCACAAGCGGCTGCGGCAGGCGCCTGGTCACCGGCTGTATCAAATCTCTCCGGTCTTCCCCGACTTCTTTGCCCGCTTGGCCTCTTTCTTCTCCTTCAACGTTTTGGAAGGCTTCTTCTTGGCTTCTTTTTTGACGTCCTTGTCCTTACCCATGATTCCTCCTCCTTCGTCGTTTGATTGAGTCCGGGAATTCCATACCTGAGAAGGCCTTTTTTCGCAACCAAAATCTTTTTCTGGAGCTCCCGCCCGGCGGCCGTTTGCTCGACAAAGAGCGCTCTCCCGCTGAAGGGATCTCGCTTGGTGTGATACATGAGCGTTGAAATCGTGGAGGGGGTCGGGGTGAAGAGCTGGACCTGCTCGGGACGGATGGCGAGCTCCCGTGATGCGAAACGATGCGCGGCTTCCATGTCCTCTGGCGGTGCAGCCGGGATGGGCCGCGATCAGATAGTAGGTGAGGAACTGCTCCTTACCCGCCTCCGCCGTGAGCCGCCGGAAGAGATCGCGGAAGGCGATCAGCCCTGCCCGACCGGGTTTCCCCATGCACTTGAGGACCCGCTCCTCCGAGTGTTCGGGGGCGATCTTCATCTGCCCGGAGACATGGTGGCGGACGACTTCGCTAAGGTAGGGGATGCCCTGTTTCCGATCGGCCAGAACGAGGTCATAACGGATGCCGGAAGCGACGACCGCCTGCTTGACGCCCGGAATCCGCCTGAGTTTCTTGAGCAGGGAAAGCTGGCGGCCGTGGTCGGGGCGGAGAGATTCGCAGACGGCGGGGTATAGACAGCGCTTCTCGGGACAGGCCCCCAGGAGAAGCTTTTTCCGGCATTCGAAACCGTACATGTTCGCCGTCGGCCCTCCGACGTCGAGGATGTACCCCTTGAAATCGGGGAGGGAGGCGAGCCTTTCCGCCTCCCGGAGGATCGAGGCCTCGCTCCGGGAGCTGACGGTCCGCCCCTCGTGGACGGCGATCGCGCAGAAGTGGCACTCCCCGTAACATCCCCGGTGGGTGGGGATGGAAAAGCGGATCGTCTCCAGCGCCCGCACCTTGCCCTTGCGTCGGTCATAGGGGTGGACATCCCTCTCGAAATCCATCCCGTGCACCTCATCCATCTCCGCCTCGGTGAGCGGCGGCATGGGCGGATTGTGGATGAGCCAGCGCGAATCCTGACGCTGGCAGAGCGCCTGCGCCGTGCGGTGGTCCTGGTTCCGGTAGAAGCCGAGAAACATCTCCGTAAAGGCCGAGGGATCGGCGGCCGCCTCCTCATAGGAGGGGAGTTCCAGCGTCCCCGGCACTTTCTCCGCGGCGACAGTAGCAGAGGCCCCTCAGGTCCGAAACGGCCCGTCCCTCTTTCAGCCTGGCGGCCAGTTCCAGGACCGTCTTTTCCCCCATGCCGTAGACGAGCAGATCGGCCTTGGCGTCGATCAGGATGGAACGGCGGACGCGGTTCGACCAGGCATCGTAATGGGCGATCCGCCGGAGACTCGCCTCGATGCCGCCCAGGACGATCGGTTTCGTCTCCTTGAACCACCGCCGGATCAGATTGGCATAGACGATCACCGCCCGGTCGGGGCGGCGGTTGTTGATCCCTCCGGCGGTGAAGTCGTCCTCCCGGCGCCTCTTCCCGGAGGCGGTGCGGTTGGCGACCATCGAGTCGATGCAGCCGCCCGTCACGCCCCAGAAGAGGGCCGGTTCGCCGAGACGGGTGATGTCCGCGGCCGTGTCCACATCGGGCTGGGCGATGATTCCCACGCGGTATCCGGCCTTGAGCAGGCTCTGCCCGATGACCGAAACGCCCACGAAGGGGCTGTCGAGGTAGCTGTCTCCGGTGACCAGGATCACGTCGAGCCGGTCCCAGCCGAGCTCCCGCAGTTCCTCAGGTGTGGCGGGCAGAAACACGGATCGTTCGCTCCTTGTCCAAAGGTCAGCCTGTCTTAAATGATTTCCGCCACGCGCAAACCCAGCAAAATGGCGATAGGGGCCATGAGGTTCAGGAGCCGGCCGAAGAGGCGGTGATACGACACGGATGGTTGCCGCCTTTTGGGGGATCCTGAACTGCAGCAGGCCGAGAGCCGGGGTGATGATCGCCACAGCGACCGTCAGAACGCCCAGCCAGGTGTGCGGGGTCCGGAGATGATGTCCTTCCGGGGTGGATGCGACGGCGGCGACCGCCGTGATGGCCCCGAGCACCATGAACGAACCTCCGGTCAGGCCGATGGCCCGGTGTACCTTGAGCCACCACCGCTTCCGCCTCTGCGTCATCGCGACGATCAAGGGCGGAGAAGACCAGCAGAAATCCCGCCGCCATCAGGGCGGCATGTATCAAGAAAAGGGGCATAAGAAGCGGCCTCCGCCAAAAACCCTCCCCTTGACGGGGAGTAAGGGTGGGGGGTATGATATCGTATTCCAAGAGATTGTTCCCCCTCCCCTCAATCCCCTCCCGCCAGGGGGAGGGGAAACGTGACTTTTTACAAAGCCGTCATTTGTTCACGGTCAGCTTTTCCGTCTTGGACCCGAAGATGCTGCAGCTGGCCTTGACCTCGAGAACGTCCCCCGGGGCGGCCTCGATCGGATACACATAGGAAAAGGTCGCCTGATCGGGCTGGCTTTTGTAATCCGTCGTGGAGATCGTTTTCCCGCCTTTGTTGATTTCGACCTTCTCGATGTAGTGCAACGTCGGCGACGACGAGCGGTGGGTGATCTGGACCGTGAGCGTTTTGGCGGCCGCGTCGTAGGTGAGGAGGACTTCCTTCGGGGCGTTCGCAGCGGCCGGGAAGGGGAAGCCGAGCTGCAGAAGGGTGGTGAGCAAAACACCCTTCACAGAGATCCCGAGGAAATCTCTCCGGTCGATTTGTATGCTTTCGTTTCTGGACATACTCAAATCTCCTTTCATCGATCAACAGGTTGGTTTTGATGGGGGAAGCGGCTCCCTCCTTGTTTTCTTATTTCCGGATGGTTTGCATGCTTGCGCTCGTTGCGGTGCTTTTACACCGCTAGAGGACAATTTCCATGTCCTGGTGCACGGCAAAACATTCCAGGGGGCGTCCGGCCGCAATCTTCCGGCACTCTTCCACCATCTCGTCCACGGCCCGGTCCGTCCTGTCCTGGTTGTGATGAAAGAGACCGAACCGGGAGACCCCGGCGCACAGGGCGAGGCGCAGGGCGTCCTTGAAGACCGAATGGCCCCAAGTCCTGGTCTGCGGGTAGTCCTCGGGACGGTATTCAGCGTCGTGGAAGAGGAGGTCCGCCCCTTTCACAAAGGCGCAGTAGTCTTCAAACGCCATGCCGCCCGGATGCCGGTAGGAAAGTTCGTTGTCGGTCAGAAAGACGAAGGCTTTTCCATCTTCTTCAAACCGGTATCCCATCCCCTGATTGGGGTGGCTGATGGGAATGGGGGTCACCGTCAGGCTGCCGACCGTAAAGGTTTCCTTGCAGGATTCCTGATAGGTAATTTCCGCCTTGATGTCGTCATAACTCACCGGGAAATTGGGAGGCGCCATGATGCGGGAGATCATCTCTCTGACGGATTCCTGGGAGAAAGGGCAGCCGTACATCATGATGCGTGTTTCTCCCAGGTAGATGGGTTTGAAGAAGGGAAAGCCCATGATGTGATCCCAGTGGGCATGGGTGAAGATCATCGCGAAGTCGAGGCGAGCCTCGGCAAGGAGTCGATTTCCCAGCCTCCGGATCCCCGATCCGGAATCGATGATGACGATCTGGTCATCCTTGGTGCGGATTTCGATGCAGGGGGTATCGCCGCCGTACCGCAGATAGTCTTTACCCGAAACTGCAATGGAACCTCTTGCACCCCAGCACCGGATCAACATCCCATTTCCCCTCTGTTTTCCCTCTCTCCTATGCCAGACGGAAGTCTTTTTCCCTGAAGATACGAAGGCAGGCATCGACGACGGCGGGGTCATAAAGAACCCCTTTCTGCGCCCCGATCTCCTCCAGCGCCTTCTCCAGACCGGGCATCGGCCGGTAAGACCGGTCCGAGGCCATTGCTTCCACGACATCCGCCACCGCTATGATCCGCGCCCCCAAGAGAATATCCTCTCCCGAGATGCCCAGCGGATACCCGGATCCATCCAGACGTTCATGGTGCTGCCACACCATGCGCGCAACCGGCCAGGGAAACTCGATTTCCTTCAGGATATCATACCCGTTCTGAGGGTGTGTCTTGATCAGACTGAACTCCACCTCCGACAGCCGAGACGCCTTGCTCAGGATCTCCGCCGGCAGCGAGATCTTCCCGATGTCGTGGAGGAACGCCGCCATCCTGATTCCATCGAGCATCCGCATCCGGAAGACCCATCTCCATCGCGATCGTCCGCGCCAGATCCGCAACGCGCCGCTGATGGCCGGAGGTATAGGGATCCTTTGTCTCTACGGCCAAGGTCAGCGCTTCAAGCGTTCCTCTCATCGCCCGCCGCAGATTCACCAGCGTCCGGCTCAGGCTTTCCTCCTCCTCGCGACGGTTCGTAAGCGACCGATGGAGGTCGTCGGTCCGCTGCCGGACGGCCAATTTCAGTCGAGCGCTGTAACTGATCAGGAGGTAGATATGAGCGGTCAGCAGAATGAGGATGGCGAGTGTGACCCCGCGGAACTGGAGGAGAGATCGCGAAACGGCGGCGTTCCATCCGCCCAGAGGTACGGCCGCCAGTTTCCAGGGGCCGTCGGGGAGATCGACTTTGCCGAAGACGGGATTTCCCTCCAGGACGGACTTTTTCCCATAGAGGAGATGATCGGTGCGGTCCTGGATGGTCAGTTCCATGCCGACGGAAAGGGGATCCGGTGCGACATCGGCCAATATCGGGGAGATGTCGCAGGAAATAGAGACGAGACCCCAGAAGGTCTCCCCTTTGTAGACGGCCTGTCTTGCCACCAGCTCCAGCCCCTTCGGACGGATCGCATAGGGGCCGCTCAGGACGACCCGTCGTGAACGGATGGCGCGCTGAACATCGGTGCGGACCGCCGTGCGACGGTCGTTGATCAGATCCTGGCCGACGAGGCCTTCATTGCCCTCTACCGGATAGACGAAGAGCGTCGATTCCGTCGGGAGAGAGAGTAACGTTGCGGATGCCGGTCGTCCCGCTGCAGAGGACCGAGGCAAAGGCTGCGAATTCCGCAGATTCAAGTCCCACACGGGAGGCGACGTGGGCATCTGCAAAGGCCTTGAGCCCATTGAGGAGGGCGAGGCGCTGCTGGATGGCCGTATTCAATAAATTGGCATGTACTGCAAGAAGACCCGTGATCCGGGCGCGCCTGTCGGCGAGGAGGCGCTCCCCATACCAGTTGCCGATCAGCCACCAGAGAGGCAGCATGACGGCCAGGAGAAACAGGGCAATGATAAGCGACCTGCTGCGCGGTTTGTCTTTCAGAGTAAAATTGATCATAGACCTCATTATGGCGACAACCGGCATTCATTGCGCCATGTGATCGATACCGGTGGCCACAGTCCGTCTCCCGATCGTCCTTTTCACCCTGAGCCCTGCCACCTAGTGAACAGAATAACCGGTTGCTCCGCTCCTGTCAAGCAATTAATCGGGCAGCTGGCGACGGATCATATTGTAAAAATTGGACTTTCGTTTTTCTCATCCCCGCTGTTGACTTTCAAGGAACAATGGCTACGGTGCTACAAAAAAACGAAAGGAGCGAATATGACAACGATCAAGATCAAGGGCATGTCCTGCCAGCACTGTGTCATGGCTGTGACGAAGGCGCTCGGCAGCATAGAAGACGTCAAGGATGTCCATGTGGACCTGCAGAAGGGCGAGGCGACCTTTACCGAGGAGAAACCCGTCGATCGGAAGCAGATCCGGGAGAAGATAAAGAAAGCGGGGTTTGAGGTTGTCGACTGAAAAAACAGCTGAAGACGACGGTTTCTGTCGGGGGGATGACCTGCGCCGCCTGCGTCCGCCGCGTGGAGTTGGCGCTCAAGGAGGTCCCGGGGGTGATCGGATGTGGCCGTCAACCTGGCGACGGCCAGGGCGACGATCGACCACCGGGCGGAGTGGGCCGGCATGGAGGCGCTCCGGCAGGTCATCACGGATCAGGGGTATGAATATTTGGGGATTCCCGATGACGTGAGGGAGGATCCGATTGCGGCGGCCCGCGAGCGGGAAGAGAAGGACCTCAAGACCCGCTTTACGATCGGGATCATTCTCAGCGTCGATCATCTTCGTGGGATCGATGCAGCACTGGTTTCCCTTCCTCCATGGGATCCCCACGGCTGCCCCTGCTTGTCGTCCTGTTTTTTCTGACGACGCCGGTCGTCTTCTGGGTGGGGAGCCGGTTTTTTATCGGCGCCCTCAAGGCGGCCCGTCAGAAGACCACCGACATGAACACCCTGGTCGCCGTGGGGGCGTTTGCCGCCTAGTTCTATTCGTCGCTCGCGACATTCTTCCCGCGGCTCTTCAGCGGGGCGGAGATCATGCCGCACGTCTACTATGACGGGGCGGCCTTTATCGTGACCCTGATCATCCTCGGCCGGCTCCTCGAGGCGAAGGCCAAAGGCAGGACCTCGCAGGCGATCCAGCGTCTGGTGGGGTTGAAACCCAAGACCGCCCGTATCGTCCGGGACGGTGTCGAGAGCGATATCCCCATCGAAGGCGTTCTCAAGGGCGACCTGATCGTCGTTCGTCCCGGCGAGAAGATCCCCACGGACGGAATCGTCGTTTCGGGACATTCGACCATCGACGAGTCGATGCTGACCGGGGAGAGCATGCCGGTGGTCAAGGAGGCGGGGGCGGAGGTCTTTGCCGCGACGATGAACCGGACGGGAAGCTTCACCTTCCGGGCGACGCGGATCGGCGCCGAAACGGCCCTCGCCCGGATCATCCGCCTCGTCGAGGAGGCGCAGGGCTCCAAAGCCCCCATCCAGCGCCTGGCCGACAAGGTGGCTTCCGTCTTTGTCCCCGTCGTTTTCGGGATCGGCTTGGTCACCTTTGCGGTCTGGTATTTTCTTGTTCCCGATCCGGTCTTCAGCCGCGCCCTGCTCAATTTCGTTTCCGTGCTCGTCATCGCCTGCCCCTGCGCCCTGGGCCTGGCGACCCCCACGGCGGTCATGGTGGGGACGGGCCTCGGGGCGGAAAGCGGCATCCTGATCAAGGGAGGGGAGAGCCTGGAGAACGCCTACCGGCTGACGACGGTCGTCTTCGACAAGACCGGCACCCTCACCCGGGGCGAGCCGGAGGTCACGGACATCGTCCCCGCGGCGGGCCACTCACCGGAAGAGGTCCTCCGGATTGCCCTTGCCCTGGAGGCCGTTTCCGAGCACCCCCTCGCCCGGGCCGTCCTGGCGAAGGGCGAAAAGGAGGGACTTGCGGCGGAGCCGGTGGAGGGGTTTGCGGCCGTTTCCGGCCTGGGTGCAAAGGCGGTCCGGAACGGGAAAGCCTGCCTCCTCGGCAACCGGCGCTTCATGGAAGAGTGAGGGTGCGGCGCTCAACGGTCTTGGAAGGGGATGCCGACGCGACTGGCCGGCGAGGGGAAGACGGTCGTTTTCGTGGCGGAGGCGGGGCAGGTCGATCGGCCTGATGGGATTCTCCGATCTTCCCAAGTCCTCGGCGAAGGAGGCGGTCGCCGCCCTGAAGGGGATGGGGCTCAGGGTCGCCATGATCACGGGGGACAACGCGGCCACGGCCAAGGCGATGGGTGAAGCGCTCGGCATCGACCGGGTTCTGGCGGAGGTCCTGCCGGGCGACAAGGCCGAGGAGATCCGGCGCCTCCGCGCGGGCGGCGAGGTCGTGGCGATGGTCGGGGACGGGATCAACGACGCCCCGGCGCTTGCGGCCGCCGATATCGGGATCGCCATCGGGGCGGGGACGGATGTGGCGATCGAGGCCTCCGACATCACGCTGATGAAGGAAGACCTCCTGGGAGTCCCGCAGGCGATCCGCCTCTCCTTTGCGACGATGCGGACGATCCGTCAGAACCTCTTCTGGGCGTTCATCTACAACATCATCGGGATCCCCATCGCGGCGGGCGTCCTCTATCCCTTCTGGGGCATCCTCCTGAACCCGGAATTTGCCGCGGCGGCGATGGCGATGAGCTCCGTCTCGGTCGTGAGCAACTCGCTCCGGCTGCGCCGCACCTGGCGCCGCGTCCGCGCAGGGATAACAAAGCGCCGCCCTCACACCTCCTTTTCGAACTTGTCCTTCCCCGCGCCGCAGACGGGGCAGACCCAGTCCGCCGGGAGGTCTTCAAAGCGGGTTCCCGGCTTGATCTTCCCCTCCGGGTCTCCCTTTTCCGGGTCGTAGATGTAGCCGCAGACCGTGCAGGTGTAGCGTGCCGCCTTCTCGGCGGGGGCAGCGGGCTGCGGCGGCGCCTCCTTCTGGTAGGTGGGGGCGTTCTTCGGGGACTTGCCGCCCTTGACCTTGTGGTAATAGGCGTAGGTCATCGGTTCCGCCGCGGCGTCGAGGATGTCGCACTCCACGACCTGCCCGAGAAAGATCGTATGGGTGCCGCAGTCCATCTCGCCTGTCACCTCCGCCTCGATGAAGGCGACGGCATGGTCGGTGACGATGGGGACGCCGGTCTTGCCCGTCCGGATCTGCGATCCCGTCGAACTTGTCGATGTCCCGGCCGCACTTGAAGCCGAACTGGCCGATCATCGTCATCGGCGTCGCCTCCTCCAGGATGGAGACGGCGAACCGCCGGCTCGACTGGATGCACTCGTGGGTGTAGTTCTGCTTGTTGATGCTGACCGCCACGGTGGGCGGCTCCGAGGTGACCTGAAAGACCGTGTTGGCGATCTGGCCGTTGAATTTTCCCTCCTCGCCGGAGGTGATCACGTAGAGGCCGTAGCTCAGTTTGTAAAACGCCGCTTTGTTCATCGTCTCTTCTCCTTATCGAATGATCCTGGCGTCAGGTTTCCGTTCCTTTCTCCGAAGATCCCCCGGCCGATCCGGACGATCGTCGCCCCCTCCTCGACGGCGACGGCGTAGTCGTCGGTCATCCCCATCGAGAGTTCCCGCATCTCCACGCGGGGAATCGCCTCGGCCGCGATCCGGTCCCGGAGCTCCCGGAGCGCCCGGAAATAGGGCCGCGCCTCCTCCGGGTCGTCGAACCAGGGGGGCATCGTCATGAGCCCCCGGATCGAGAGATTCTCCAGCGGGGCCACCGCGCGGACCAGATCCAGGGCGGCGTCGAGCGGGACGCCGCTCTTCGTCTCCTCCCCGCTGACGTTGACCTCGATCAGGATCGGCATGACCCGTCCGGCCGCCCGGGCGCGCCGGTCGAGTTCGGCGGCCAGCTCCAGCCGGTCGACCGAGTGGATCATGTCGAAGAGGTGGACGGCGTACTTCGCCTTGTTCGTCTGGAGACGGCCGATCAGGTGCCATTCGCCGGACTTTCCCAGTTTCTCGATCTTCCGCTTCGCCTCCTGGACGTAGTTTTCGCCGATGATCTCCACCCCGGCCCGGATCGCCGCGACGATCCGGTCGTCGTCCACGGTCTTGGTCACCGCCATCAGGCGGACCGCCGACGGCGGGCGGCCCGACCGGCGGGCCGCCTCCGCCATCGCTTCCCGGACCTGCCGGATGTTATCCGCGACGTTCATGATCGCCTCCCGGAAAACCGATTGCCGAGACCCGTTTCAGGGCGTCGACGACCTCGCAGAGGGGGAGACCCATGACATTCGTGTAGGAACCGCGGATCTCCCGGATGAAGAAGGCGCCCATCCCCTGGACGGCGTAGGCGCCCGCCTTGTCGTAGGGCTCCTCCGAGGCGGTGTACCAGGCCATCTCGTCGCCTGCGATCTCCCGAAAGAGAACCGACGACTCGACGACCTCCCGGATCAGGATTCCCGTTTTCCTGCCGGACGATGCTGAAGCCGGTGAACACCTCGTGCTCCCGGCCGCTCAGTTTTTCGAGCATCTCCTTCGCCTCGGCGAGCGATCCCGGTTTGCCGAGGACCTCCCCGGCGATGATCACGATCGTGTCGGCGCCGAGGACCCAGGCGTCGGGGTGACGCCGGGCGACGGCGAGCGCCTTTTCCTCGGAGAGACGCAGGACATGTTCCCGGGGGGTCTCTCCCCGCCGGAAGGCCTCGTCGATGCCGCTCGGCATCACCTCGAAATCGAGTCCCATGAGCTGCAGCAGCTCGATCCGGCGGGGCGAGGCGGAGGCCAGGATGAGCCTTCCCGAAACATGGAGGGGCATGCGGCTTTTCCTGAATGGACTTTCTTCCGTTTTTTTTCGAGGTCGTTTTGTTTCCGACTCGATCATGCCTATTGTATAGAGGAAGGCCCTCCCGCTGTCAAGGAGGCAGGCAAGCGAAATCCACTTTCGGGCCCTTCTCTTCATGAAGTCCAGGCCCATTCATGGCCCTATTCGGCATTGACAGATAAGAAATGAAAAGTATACACTACAAATAGGTGATTCATTGTTGTGGCCCATCGATCCGATTGGCATCGTTGCCGGATAAAGGAGGCAACAAAATGAAAAGGTTACTTTTTGGAGCCGCATTTTTTTCGCTGACGGCTTTTTGTCCTGGTCCATCGATTGCAACGGTCGATATCCGCGTGAGTATCCCTCTGCCCCCGCTCATCGTATTTCCCGCACCACCCGCGATGGTAGTGATACCTGAGACGTATGTCTACTTTGTCCCCGACGTCGAGGAGGAAATCTTTTTCTACGACGGTTGGTGGTGGCGTCCTTGGCAAGGGCGCTGGTACCGCTCACGGCATTATGGCTCAGGGTGGGTTTATTATAAAAGAGTTCCCTCTTTTTATACCAAGATGCACTCAGGGTGGAGGAATGATTACAGGGACCGTCGTTGGAAAGGACATCCCTGGAACTTCCAACCAATACCTCACAATCAACTTCAACGTAATTGGGGCAGCTGGAAAAAGGACAGGTATTGGGAAAAACAGCAAACATGGGGTGTCCAAGGCTTACAATTCCAGCCGCGCTCCCGGGCGGCCGAGCCGTCTCGTATGGTGATGCCCTCTCAAAAAATGATCGAACCGGTGCAGCCCCGATCACCAGCCCGCGACGTCCGACCACTGCGGGAGCGTTCAGCCGCAGCCCAATCGGCCGCAACCCAGAGACGTTCACTCACCGCGAGAGGTCAAACCGCAGTCTCAACCGCGCCGGTCTCGCGAGGATGGATCACAGGGGAAACCAGACAGAGGGGCAGCGGAAAGACCGGATAGGCGGTAGGCAAACAAATCCTGGGAAGTGCCATGTATCAGGACCAAGAGACACTGGGCCAATACCTGAAACGGGGGCGGGAATTGCACCGTGTGCCCGTTCAGGAAATTGCGCTTTTTTTGGGGGTGAACCGGTCCTTCATCGATGCCCTGGAAAGGGGCGACTTCGACGTCTTTGCACGGCGTTCCGAATGCGTACGGCTGGTCAAGCAGTACACTGACTATCTGAAACTGAATCAGACGGAGGTATTGCGGCTCTTCGGAGCGCAGTGGAAACTCACCGGCGGTGTGAAGCGATATCCGAAATTGACGCAGTTTACTGATGGCGACTCTTCCCGGACCAAATCGATCATGTTGAAAAGGAAGAGGCTCCTTGCCGGGCAGTCCCCCGCAAGGTGGGTATGGCTGCCTGTTGTCGTCGGGTCGCTGATCGTCCTTTTCGTTATTTTCATTGACCTTTCCGATACGAAACTGGAAATAACGCCACCCGATCATTGGCCGCTGTCCGAGACGGAGATCGATGTCCTTCCTGACACAGACCGCGTCCCGCCGTCCGCGTCCAATACGGAGGGGCGATCCTTATCACCGAAACAGGTCTCTGCGACTGAAGCCCCTCACCTCCAGCCGGGCGTTGCCGATGGGAAAATCCCCCTTTCTCCTAAAGGTGTCAGGGTGATCGGGAATCGCGATTCGAAGCGGTATCATCTGCCGGGAATGAAATACTATGACCTCGTCAAGGAATACCATAAAGTCGTTTTTCAATCCGAAAAGGAAGCCATCCGGGCCGGATACCGCAGAGCCCGGGAATGACGGATGTAAGAGAATTCAGCGGCGTCCCCCCACGACCTTGAGATCAGGCTCGGGGAGCTCATGTTTTTTCAGGTCGGGGTAAGACCCGTCGACGGAGACCTCTACAAATTTGCCGTCCTGCCACTCCCCCGTGTATTTTTCTCCGCCCGGGTTGGTCAACGTTCCCTGACCATGGTATTCGTTATCCCGGAACTGTCCTATATATTTGGAGCCATTGGCAAAAATGACCGTTCCGTGTCCGTGTTTCTTTCCGAACTTGAACTGTCCCGTGTATTGTCCGTCGGGCCGAGTCAACGTTCCCTGACCTTGGGGCATTCCGTTTTCAAATTGGCCCACATACTTTCCCTCGTCAGGGTAGGATAGGGTCCCCTGGCCGTCAAAGAGGTTGTTCTTCCACTGCCCGGTGTATTCTTTGCCGTTGGCGAAGGTTGCCGAACCCTGCCCCTCCATCAATCCATCGCGGAATTGTCCGGTGTATTTCCGGCCGTCGGGGAAAGACATGGTCCCCTGGCCGTTGATGCCGTCATCCTGAAATTGCCCTGCATATACGCGACCGTCAGTGAAATGTCCGGTTCCCTGGCCATTCATGGCATCGTTTTTCCATTCGCCCACGAATTGTATCCCATCGGCGTGGGCAAGCGTTCCCCGGCCATGTTTCCGGCCGTCGCGGAACTGCCCGATAAACTTTCCCCCGTCCCGGTCGATCAGCGTCCCCTGGCCGTTGAACTGGTTGTCGATGAATTGTCCCCTGTAGGTCCGCCCATCCGGATAGGTCATGACCCCGTTGCCGTCCATCTTGTTTTCCTTCCACTCCCCGACGTAATGCACCCCGTCGTGTTCGGTCATCGTTCCTTGACCGTGAAAAAGGCCGTTTTTGAACTGCCCGACATACGTTCGGCCGTCGGGGAAAGACATGGTCCCCTGGCTATGGAACAAGTTGTGGCTGAACTGACCGATATATTTTGTGCCGTCCGGAAAGATGATGGTCCCTTGGCCGTGTTGTTCACCATCCCTCCATTCTCCAACATAAGTTTTCCCGTTGGAAAAGGTCATGGTCCCCTCGCCGCTGTATTCTCCGTTGGAAAAGAGGCCGACGTACTGGGCGCCGTCGGGAAAGGTGACGCTCCCATGACCGTTCATTTTGCTGTTCTTCCATTCACCGGTGCAGGTCATCCCACCCGGATACGTCAGAGTGCCTTGGCCTTCCCATAGGCCGTCCCTCCATTCCCCCGTGTATTTCATTCCCCCGGGGTAATTCATCGAGCCCTGACCGCTCATCGGAGGCCGTTTATCTGATCCACCTTCTCTGACGATCGTGTTCCTGGATAGTTTTTTCAGAAGCTTTTTCAAGAATATCGGCATGTTTCTCCCTCACTCCAGTAACAGAGTCACTGTATGCGATTTGGCTTCATAATTGGGTGGAAATAACGTTTTGATAATATCATAAATAACGAGAAAACAACATTAATGATTACAGGTTGAAGAATCTCGATATGAACGGAAAATGAACCGTTAAGCGTCCTGGCGGAAGGGACTTATATGAGAGGGGTCTTCTCTATCACAGATTATCTATGACCGGCTTGGACGGCACCGAGGGCGACCCGAAAAAGGTACGCCGGAGGCCTTCCTCCAGTGTAATGCGCGGTTGCCATCCTAGTTCACGGCGCGCCTTCGCTGCGTCGAAACGGACGTTCGCATACTGGGCCCTTAACCCATAAGGCGTGGTAACGATGGATGTCATGCCGAACCGTTTCAATTGTATAGCCAGAACTGCCCGGCGAGAAGTAGCGGTAGGGGAAGGGAGAGGGTGGCAGCAGCGGCGTGGCAGACCACATCGACCCCGGCAATCGCCTTGCGAAGACTCTCCCGATCCTTCAAATCTCCCCGGACGATCTCGATAGGGGTCTCTTGCCGTCGACTGTCCTCGCCGGTCCCACGGGAAAGTGCCCGAACTGCGTCCCCTCGCACCGCCAGCGCGACGCCAGGTGGCTCCCCAAAAAACCCGTTGCACCGGTAACGAGAACTTTCATGGGTTTCTCTATTTCCCTTATACTTTCTTCAATTCCGTAACGCGGCCGGTTACAGGATAGCTAGGCCAGCGATAAATGACATGATGTCCTTGAGGAGGGATGAAGGCGCGGACTTCCACGGTTCGGGCAAGCGTGTTAATCGAGACATATTTCATGAGTCGGCAGAAACAGTCGCCCGAATTTACATAAACTCCTTTTCCAAAAGGGAGACAAGCCGTCTGATGGGAATGCCCCATGACGATGACGTCATTCTTGCCGCCCATCAATTCTTCGCGGGCCTTTAAAGTAAGGGAGCGGAACAGCCTCTGCCCGAAGTCATAGAAAGGACCTTCGAAAAAATCCGCCAACCGCCGGAAACCGGCGCGGCGCATCCCACCGATCATCCAGGTGAACACATAGGGGAATTGCTTTTCGCCGATGAAGGGATCAAATTGATGACCGTGAATGAACCAGAGACGCCACCCGTCTTTTTTCAGTTGGATTTGCTTCACGGTACCTAATAATTTATCAGTGATCCGGTCATGATTGCCGAAAATGATTCGGCAGGATTTCGAACCCCAGCGTCGGATGATCCGGGGATAGCGCTTCAAAATCATTTCCAGGACATCAGGCCGGGAGCCCGGGTAGAACCCGTAATCGGTTTGAAAGATATCGCCCATGAGGACGATCTTTTCGTGTGTGCGGGTCAGGTGGTCGTCAAAACGAAGCAGGTTTTCTTCCCGGCCTTTGAACTTGTCCAGAGCCGATATATGGCTTAAATGTAGATCCCCGAAGGTGGCAATGCGCATTCGCTCTCACTTTTGGGTCTCACTGTAAATGCTTCGCTGTCTTTATAGAGTTTGAGGGTCTATAAGCCGAGGCAAGGAAACCGTGCTCTAATAAAATATTCCGGGAAATTTATCAAGCACGGAATGGAGTAAAAAAGAGGAATTATGAAAGCAAAAAAATTCGCAAAATATTTGCTTATTGATCATATTTGGTGTAAAGATCCGCCCCTTACTTATGTATTACAAAATTTTTTCCACAAAAAAACGGTTGGTCGACTCACGACCATCGCCGAATAAGGAATCGGTGCTGTCCGTCGGCCTCAGCATACAGGCGCATATTGGACAGCTCTTCAACGGTTCCCTGGCGATCAGGGTGGTGACCGCCGGCTCGACAAACGCCTGCGAACAGGAGTTGACGGCCCTGGGCAACCCTTTTTACGATGTGGAGCGCTTCGGCATCCATTTTGTCGCTTCGCCACGGCATGCCGACATGCTGCTGATTACAGGTCCGGTCAGCCGTAACATGCGGGAAGCCCTCCTGAGAACCTATGATGCCGTACCGACGCCGAAAATCGTCGTTGCCGTCGGTGATGATGCCATAGACGGCGGGATCTTCAAGGGTTCTTACGCGGTCCTGGACGGCGCGCATGCAGTCGTGCCGGTTCATTATCGGATTCCGGGCGATCCGCCGTCGCCTGAGACGATCCTCCGTTCGTTGTTGGAGATCCTCAACGACCTGGACGGGGAACGGCCTTAACATCATGCCTGAATGTATTCATTCACAGACTTTTTTGTTTCTGGTGCTCTCCACATTCGCGGCGGGCGCCTTCGGCGCCTTGCTCTTCGGCAAGAATGACCGGCGGGCGGATTTATGGGGAAATGGGTTTGCCGTTGCCGGATCGCTTCTCGGTCTTGTATTTTCCGGTGCGGTGTTGATGACGGGGATAGGCCCCGCCTTTTCCATTCCTACTTCGTTTCCTCTTCTTTCCTTCTCTGTTCGCGTCGACCCTTTGGCGGCTTTTTTCGTTTTGCTGATCTCCGGTATCGCCCTTTTCTGCTCCATCTATGCGCTGGGTTACGTCAACCATTTTTATAAGAAATACAATCTCGGCGTCCTCGGCTTCTTTTACAACACCTTCATCGCCGGTATGATCCTTGTGGTCACGGCACAACATGCCCTGTTTTTTCTCATCGTCTGGGAAATCATGTCCCTGACTTCGTATTTCCTGGTCATCTATGAACGACATGAAGAAAAAAATATCAAGGCCGGCTCGCTCTATTTCATCATGACGCATGTCGGGACCGCGTTTATCCTGTTGTCGTTCCTGCTCGCCTATCGGGGCGACCGGATCGTTCGATTTTGGTGTAATCAGAAACGGAATCGCCGCGCGCCTCTCCTTTCGTAAGAAACGTCGTATTTATCTCTGCGCTGGTCGGCTTCGGCGCGAAGGCCGGCATCATCCCTTTCCATATCTGGCTTCCCGCCGCCCATCCCGCGGCGCCCTCGCATGTCTCGGCGCTGATGTCGGGCGTCATGATCAAAACCGGCATCTACATGCTGGCCAGGATGTGCTGGGATATCATGCCCGGGACCGCCGCCTCTCTGGTGGGGTCTTCTGATGGTCATCATCGGCTCCATCTCTTCATTCCTGGGGGTTCTTTACGCCCTTTCCGAACATGACCTGAAGAGGTTGCTCGCCTATCACAGCATCGAAAATATCGGCATCATTCTTCTGGGCCTCGGCAGTTCGCTCGTCTTCCTGTCGGCCGGCATGAAAGCGCTTGCGTCGCTCGGCCTGGTCGCCGCGCTTTACCACACCCTGAATCACGCCACATTCAAGGCCCTGCTGTTCCTCGGCGCCGGCTCGGTCATCGCCGAAACCCATACCCGTAATATTGAACGATACGGCGGGCTGATCAAGGTCATGCCGCAAACCGCCTTTTTCTTTCTTGTCGGTTCCCTGGCTATTTCCGCCTTGCCCCCGTTCAACGGATTCTTCAGCGAATGGATGACCTTCCAGTCGCTGTTCCTGGGGGTGAACTCTTTTACTCTGGCGACGAAGATGATCTTCATCGCAGCAATCGGCGCGCTGGCGTTTACCGGCGGTCTGGCAGCCGCCTGTTTCGTCAAGGCATTCGGGGTCACCTTTCTGGCCAGACCGCGCAGCGAGGCGGTGACGCAAGCAAAGGAGTCCGCCCTGCCGCTGAGAATCGGCATGGCGGTCTTGGCCCTGCTGACTCTGATCCTCGGAGTTTTTGCCGGCACGGTTTCCAGCGGCTTTGCCGAAATCGTCGCCTCATTATCCGCTTTTCAGCCGGGGCAAGCCGTTTCCGGGCTCTCCTTCGACTCCCTGATCGTCACGACCGGGTTTGCCTCCCTTTCCCCGCCGCTCTGTTTGCGGGCATTGTCGTTGTGACCGTGGCGGTTGCCGCGGCATTTCGTTTTTCTCACGCGAAGACGAGCGATCCACGTCGGCCGTACCTGGGATTGCGGCTCCGATCTGACGGAGCGGATGGAGATCACCGCGACGGGATTTTCCCGATCCATCACCACGGTTTTCAGGGGTGTGCTCAAACCGACGGGGCAAACGGAGATAGAGTATCATGACGCCAGGCTGAGATATTTCCCCAAAATGGGTATCGTCACGATGGAATTTCAGGACGTCTATGACACGTATTTCTATAGACCGTTGCAGACGGCAACACTCAGGATCGCCGAGCAGATCAAGAAGATTCAGACCGGCAATATCAATGTGTACATCCTGTATATCCTCGTGACCTTGACCTTGTTACTGCTGCTGGGTGATCTGACGATGTCGACAATCCTGCTCTGGATAATCCAATTGATGCTGATACCGCTCCTTTCGCCGTTCTTTATCGGCATGACCCGGAAGATGAAGGCCAAGCTGCAGAACCGCCGCGGCGCTTCGCCTTTTCAGCCCTATAGAGACCTGATCAAACTTTTCCGGAAGGACGAGGTCATCAGCCGTGACGCGTCCTGGGTGTTTCGCTTCACACCTTATCTCGTTTTTGCCATGACTGTTCTTATCGGCGCCTGCATCCCGCTGGTATCGACGGCGCTGACGAACGTCTTTACCGGTGATTTTCTCGTGGTGATTTACCTGCATCGCCCTGGGCACATTCTTTCTGGCCCTCGCCGGCATCGATACCGGCGGCGCATTCGGCGGATTCGGTTCGAGCCGGGAAATGATGGTCGCGGCCTTGACCGAGGGCGGATTGCTCATGTCGCTGCTGACCCTGGCGCTGGTCAGTCAGTACGACCAATCTCTCCGCGATTTCAGCGACCGTCGCTTCTCTTTCCTTTTACGAGCTGCCGCCCGTTATCCTCGCCTTTGTCGGTTTTTTTATCGCCCTGCTGGCCGAAACAGGCCGTTATCCCTTCGACAATCCGGCGACCCACCTCGAGCTGACCATGATCCATGAGGCGATGATCCTGGAATATTCGGGGAAGCGACTGGCCATCATCGAATGGGCGGCCGCGAACAAATACCTGATCTTCATTGCCCTCGGGGCGAATCTGTTTTTCCCCTGGGGGACTGGCCGATTCACTCGATGCACGGGAAGTCGTCGGATCCCTGGTGCTTGTTTATCGGGAAGTGTCTTCTGTTCTGTGCGGCCGTAGCGCTGATCGAATCGACCATCGCAAAATTCAGGATCTTCCGGTTGCCGGATTTATTGTTCACTTCCTTCATCATCAGCATCATCGCCATAGGATTGATCTGGTAGCGTGATGACCCCAATGATCCCTCAAGTCCTGTTGTTCTTGCAGATCGTCATTTTTGCCGCGGCGGTTTTCATGCATCTGACGAAAAAGAATTCCTCCGCCGTACGTCTCTATATCGCTCAGTCGTGCGGCGATTTCGCTGCTGCTCTTGCTTCCGGCCATCGAGGAATCTTCAAGTTGCTCATTGATCGCCATCGTCTCGACGATTGCGGTCAAACTGTTTATCGCCCCCTATTTCTTTTTCGGTTTGATCAGGAAACACCGGTTGAAATTTTCGGTGAGCACCTATCTCAATACACCGATCACCGTGCTGGTAATCGCCGTCCTGGTGGCCGTCACCCGCACCGAGGTGTTCAGGCCGCTGGCTCATCTGGCGCCCGATGGCAGACAATCTGCTGCTTCTTAACGTGGCAACGATCATGATATCGCTGTTTTTGAGCATCAACCGGAAGGGCGCGCTTTCCCAGATGCTCGGCATCCTGTCCCTGGAAAACGGCATCGTCTCCTTTGCCCTGTCCGCCGGGCTGGAGCAGAATCCGGGGTTGCAGCTGGGCATCACGTTCAACATCCTCATCTGGATCATTATTGCCACCGTTTTTATCTCCATGATGTACCGGCAATTCGGTTCGCTTGATGTCACGACGATGAAGAAGTTAACGGAGTAGACCGATGGCGCTCCTTGTATTGACATTCACACCGCTCTTTGCCGCGCTCGCCTCTCTGACGGTGAGAAGGTCGGTTCGGCCGCTGGAGCTGATCACGGTGCTGGCGGCGCCTGTGGAGTGTGGCCGCAGTTGTCCTTGCGGCGATTGCGGTTTTTACTGACGGCCGTTATGGGCATGGCTCCTATCTGTCCGTGGACGCGCTCGGCATGGTTGTCCTGCTGACGGTCGCCGTGGTGGGATTCGCCTCATCCTTTTACTCCATCGGTTATCTCAGGGGGGAGGTGGTGAAAGGGATTATCGGTTTTCGACGGGTGAAGACAATATTTTGTCCTTTTTCATCTGTTTCTGATGGCGATGTTTTACGCCATCGTCACCGTCAATCCGATACTGATGTGGATCGCCATCGAAGCCACCACCCTTTCGACGGCCTTTCTGATCAGTTTTTACAACAAACCGACGGCGATGGAAGCGGCCTGGAAATATCTGATCATCAATTCCATCGGGTTGCTGCTCGGATTTTTGGGCACGCTGCTTTTCTTTGCGCCTCTCTCGGATACAGCCGACACCTTCGTCACCTGGCGGGCGCTGCATCAGGCCGGTGCGGCCGGCTGAATCCGCTCCTGGTGAAGATCGCGTTCCTGTTCGTCCTGATCGGCTACGGGACGAAGGCGGGTTTGGCGCCGATGCATACCTGGCTGCCGGATGCGCACAGCAAGGCCCCTTCGCCGATCAGCGCGATGTTGTCGGGTGCGCTGCTCAATTGCGCGTTTCTGGCCATTTTGAAATTCAAATCGATCACCGATGCCGTGCTGGGTCCGGCATTTTCGCAGAATCTGCTGATCTTCTTCGGGATCATTTCGATCGCGATACCCGCGTTTATCATCATCGTGCAGAAAAATTTCAAGCGTCTGTTTGCCTATTCGAGCGTCGAGCACATGGGCATCATCACGCTCGGCTTCGGCTTCGGCGGCTTCGGTTCGTTCGCCGCGCTCCTCCATATGGTCTATCATTCGCTGGCCAAATCCATCCTGTTCTTTTCGGCCGGCAACGTCCTGTCTGAAATACGGCTCGACGAAGATCGCCAATGTCTCAGGGGTTCTGGCGACGCTGCCCGATCACCGGAAAGGTTCTGATCTCTGGCCTTCCTGGCGATCACCGGAGTGCCTCCCTTCGGTCTTTTCCTCACCGAGGTATACATCCTGACCGCCGGCATTGCCTCGCATCCCGTTGTCGTCGTCATTGCGCTTCTGATGCTGGCGCTGATCTTCGTCGGATTTTTGCGGTTCATTGCGGCGATGGTGTTCGGCAAGGCCGCCCGAGCCCGTGGCGCAGGGGGAGTTGAACAGCCTTGACGATCGTTCCGCCGGTTGTCCTGCTGGCACTTTTACTGGGGATCAGTCTTTACCTGCCGTCGCCGCTGAAGGCATGGATCAATGCGGCGGCGGCGCTCATTCAGTGATGGATACGGAACCATGGCTGAAACACATCGTATCGAACGCTACCTGCCTCTTAAGGCGACCGTGATCGAATACGGCAATATATTCGCCTATGAGCTGCCGCCCGGCGCATATCGTTCGAGGAGTGTGAGCGGCTCTATCGCCGCTCTGCCGCTGAAGATGATCACCGCTTTCGATGAACGGCAAGCGACGGGATCGTTCCGGATCATGTATCTCTTCGGCGTTCCCCGGGAGAATCGCTTTCTGGCGCCGTTCATCCGGGTGAAGGAGGATTTCCCGTCGCTGACCCCCTCGATCCATGAGGCGTCCACCTATGAGAGAAAGATCAAGACCTTTTTCGGGTTGACCCCGCAGGGTCATCCCGGACCCGCGGCCGATCATCCTCCATGAAAATTGGCCGGAGAATTGTTTCCCCTGCGAAAGGATTTCGCCTGGAACACAAGGCCCGCTCTGGCCTCGGGGGAATTTCCCTTCCGGAAAATAGAGCGGGGAGGGGATCTACGAGATACCCGTCGGGCCGGTCCACGCGGGCATCATCGAGCCGGGACATTTCCGGTTCAGCGTCGCCGGAGAGGAGATCCTCTTCCTCGAGCCGAGGCTCGGCTATTCCCACAAGGGCAGCGAGAAACTCTTCGAAACGCTGCCGCTGACCGATAAAATCCGGCTTGCGGAGCGGATTTCCGGCGACAGTTCCTACAGCCACTCGCTGGCCTTCTGTCTGGCGCTCGAGTCGTTGAGCCGGACGTCCCGGCGGGGGAAAAAGCCGGCTACCTCAGGGTCGTCTTTTGCGAGTTGGAGCGGCTCGCCAACCATCTGGGCGATATCGGCGCCATCATGACCGATACGGGCTTCAACTTCGGCGGATCGCACGGTGCGCGTCTGCGGGAAATGGTCATGCAGATGAACGAACGGCTGACGGGGAGCCGTTTCCTCCGGGGGGTCAACACGTTCGGGGGGGTATCCAGGGAGATCACGCCGGAAATGGCGGGGCGTATGGACATGGAGCTCGACGAGCTTGCGCGACGATTTTTCCGAGGTCATGGCCGTGGCGGAGGACAGCCATTCGCTCTTGAACCGCCTGAAGAATACCGGCATTCTCCCCGCCACGCCGCCACGGGATCATGGGGTGATCGGGGTTGCCGGAAAGGCAGTCGGTCTTGCCGCCGACGCGAGGGTCGATTATCCGTATGCCGCGTACGATAAATTGGCCCCGGACATCGCCACGGAGGAAAGCGGCGATGTCTATGCGCGATTCTCCGTCCGCGTCAAGGAGGTTTATTCTTCGCTCGATCTGATCAAAAAGGCGCTGCGGGGGATGCCGGCAAGCGACGATGTTTACCCGCAGCGAACCGATCATTTCAAGAAGGAATGCCTATGCCGTCGGCATCGTCGAGGGGTGGAGAGGCGACATCGTCTACCTGGTCGCGACCGATGATCAGGGCGGTATCAGCCGGGTTGCCGTTCGGGATCCCTCGTTCCTCAACTGGACCGCCCTGAGTTACGCGGCCGTCGGCAACATTGTGCCCGATTTCCCGCTGATCAACAAGAGCTTCAACCTCTCCTATTCCGGAAATGATCTGTAGCTTCTTTGATTTTTTATGTAAATAGCAGTTGACGATAGGGTGAGTATCATCTAAAATAAAAACGACGCAGCAAGGGCGCCTGACGAGGGTCATCGATATGAAAAAAGACACCTCCCGCGTTAAGGACAACAATGCCATAACGGGCATCGATCAGGACCGTCGAAGGTCGGAACGGCGAAAGGTCGCCCTTCCGGCTTTCATAGGCGACGCCCATTCAGACACCCGGGATTTTGAGACGGGTACCGTTCTGGATATTTCTCTGGGAGGAATCCGGTTTTCTGTCCCCAAGGGGACGACTATTGAACTGCGGACGGATGGTGATAGAAACGAGTTCAGCGTCATCTTCACCTTACCCAACAATCATTGGCGGACCAACGTGATATGCCGTCCCCAGCGGATCTTCGAATCTGCGAATAATGTTCAGATTGGGGCATCTGTACTGAACCCCGACTACTTCTACACCAAATCCTTGCATAAGTATGATGTGATTCACCCTCACAAAAATATCTGATTCTGCAAGGAAGCCACTCATATTGGATTTAAAACTTTCTTGGTTCCATGCTATCCCCTCTCCATTTCCTTCGGGTGGTCACTTTCCCGAAACACAGAGTGACAGTTGGTCAAACTTAGCCTCTTTGGCGGCGGTGTATTTCTCCCAGAAGAGCTGGTCGCTCTTGTACAATGTATTGGCGTTGCTTCGTTTGAAGTATTGTTTCAGTTGACCGGGCCCGCCATTGTACATCGCATAGGTTACCCGGGCAATGGTGTCAAGATCGGCCGGATTCGCGGGCTTTATCTCCTTGAGAGCAAAGGTCCGCAAATAGAGGTGCAGAATTTCACATTCCCGCCTTCACATTGTAGGTGATGTTCCAGCGCAGGCTTTCCACCCGATAGATGCCGCGCCACACCCGTTCATTGATCTGCATCAGTCCCACTGAGCTTTGGTTGTAGGAGACAAGGTAGCGGAGCTTGCCGTCCTGGACGATGAACTGCCGCCAGCAGCTTTCCTGCCAGGCGGTGGCCAAGACCAGAAGATGAAAGAAGGAGTTATAGTCTCCGGCAAGGGGATTGGCGGCGAGAATTTTATCCGCCGCCCCTTCCAGCAGGTTGCGCACTTTACCGATGTAGCGCTCCGGATCCCTCGCGGAGGGGATCCACTGCTTAACCTGGTCGAGCATGGTCGGGGTCCCCTCTTTCGCCCAGGCCCGCGGAAAAAGGAAATGACCAAGCCAGGACTGGCGATCGTCGGTCCTGGCATTCTTTTCCGGCTCCTCGGGAAGTTCCAGTTCCTGTACATCCGAGGTTGGTCCGGAATCGTCGAGCGGCGGACCGAGCCCAAGGAATTTACGCAGCTCGGGGTCTACCGAGTAGGAGTAACTCAAGGTCGGATCGGTGACGTTTGTGCTCAACAGTCGCGCCAACCTGACCAAACCATCCCGGCTGATTTCCAGTCCCAGGGTCGGGCCCAGCTTATCCAGGGCCACCAAGGCATCGGAAGCGGTGAAAAAGGCCAAATAGCTGAAAGACGGTCGAGACTTCTGGTTGACCAGGTATTTGCGCAGGATCTGGGCAAGCCGCTGCCAGGTCCGGATGAACTGCTGCCGCACCAGATCCGGGCCGATCGTCTTGTCGTTGAGCGCCTGGAGAAATTCGTGACGGTTCTCCAACAGTATCTCCAGCAGGTTCGCCCGTTCCATGTCGGTGATGGGTTGTCCGATGAGGGATTCGATTTCAAAGACGAGAAATGCATCCCAATCCTCCCAGGCGCGGGAAAGGCGTTCGATTTCCGAATCCGAAGGGAAAGCTGTGCGGCGGAAGCGCGAGGCTTGGATGCGGTTTGCACATCGAGTAAGAGATTCACCTTTACTGCCGACTCCTCCACCTGCACCGGACCCAGTCTAAGCGTTTCGAGCCAACGATGAACATGCCGGCGTTCCTCCGGAAGAAAGACGAGGGGCAGGAAATCCTTCATCTCCTTGAGCGGGGGTGCAAGTTCAATGCTCGTTTGGTTGAGGTAGGGATGGACATGGGTCTTGATGAGGTCCCAGAGCTTACCGGCGATGGTTACGGGTTTGCGGTTTATGTTATAGACGCGCGAGTCGATGGTTTCAAAGCGAGCCTGCCAACTCTTCTCGTCCAGCACGAGGCGTTGCAACACCTCGATATATCCCTCCCACTCGAACGAGCCCCATGCAGGTTCCCAGGATCGGAACTCCGGCCCGGATTTTTATGTTGCTTCCCACCTTGATCATCGAACGCTCCCGACTCACTTCGGGATTCGAGAGCTCGATATGGACACAGTCTTCCTGTGCTTCGTCAATGACGATCGCCCGCTGCCCGGGCGCGTTGTAGAGTTGGTGGACCAATACCGACCGGATAAAGGGATATTCGAGGGTAACCGGCAGAAAGACGGTTTCCGTCGCACCCAGGGTGAGATCCGGCAACCAGAGAATACACATCAGCAATAGTACGCCAAGACCTTTGCTCTTCCAGTAACTCTGCATGAAGAACTCCTTCCCGCTTTGCGCCCAAGGCAGACCGGCTATCGTGTCCACCGCCGGGCCTTGATTGAGTATCAGCCTTCTTTGTCGATTTGACCGGTTTCTTCCGAGACCTTAAGAATGCGCACTTTGCATACAATTGAAATGAAACAAATAATCTCCTGTTCGTCAAGGGTTATTTAGGCCATTCCTCTTTTGAGCGGGAAAAATGGCTGGATTTTTCCGCACTCCGGGTTTATGAAAGGACAACCTCCCGCAGTAGGGAGACGATACTGCCGAGGGGATTCGGATTCTATCGGGAAAAGGGGAAGAGGGGATGATCGGGAATAAAGTTCTCGGCCTTGCGGCCATTGTTTTTGTGCTGCTCTTGGTGATTGCCGCACCGGTTACTGCTGCGGAAAAGACGATTCAGCTGAACATCCCCGGCTGCAACGCCTGAGGCCCCTATGCGAGGATAAGTTCTATCCTCAGGGGCATGGACGGGATCATCCGCTTCGGGAGTCCGGCGGAAAACACGATCAGTATCACTTTCGACGATCAGAAGACGGATGAGGAGAAGATCACGCAGGCACTCGACATGGGCGGTGTGGCCCTCCAGGGAAAACAGACGCCGGTGCAGGCACCTCCCTTTTTCTATAAGTAGGACGTCAGGCCGTTCTTTTCCAATGACTCCACGATCTTTCGGACGTCCTGAGACCGGCCCCGCCGGCAGATGAGAAGGGCGTCTTTCGTCTCGACGACGAGGAGGTCCTTCACGCCGACCAGGGCGACGAGCTTCCCGGAGCTGTGGACCAGAGAGTCGGCCGCATCGATGCCGATGAACTCCCCCCGGACGGCGTTCCCGTTTTCGTCCTTTTCGGAGACTTCCCACAGGGCGTCCCAGCTTCCCAGATCGGACCAGTCGAAGGCCCCCGGAATGACCAGGACATCTTTCGCCTTTTCCATCACGCCGTAATCGATGGAGACGGCCTTCAGCCCCGCGTAGATGGCTCCCACCACCTCCTCTTCCCGGTCCGTGCCGAGCGCCTCCCGGATCTGCAGGAGCCCTCGCTGGAGATCGGGAAGGAACCGCTCGATCGCCTTGAGGATCGTCGAGGCCTTCCAGACGAACATCCCGCTGTTCCAGGAGAATCCTCCCTGCGCCAGGAAACGTTCCGCCTGTTCCCGGGGCGGTTTCTCCCGGATGGAGCGGACCCGGTAGATCTCATCATCTCCGCTTTTCGAGAAAAGATCGCCCTGCTCGATGTAGCCGTAACCCGTCTCCGGTCCGGTCGGCCGGATGCCGATCGTGACGAGGGGATCACCCTGCGATGCCGCCCCGGCGGCCGCCTGCAGGACCCTCCGGAACGCCGCCTCATCGCCGATCCGGTGGTCGGAGGGGAGGACCAGCATCACCGCGTCCGGGACGCGTTTGAGAATATGGAGTGCGGCGAGGCCGATGCAGGGGGCGGTGTTCCGCCCGACCGGCTCGATGAGGATGTTTTCCGGGGGGATCTCGGGAAGCTGGCGGATCAGCTCCGCCGCATGGCTCCTTCCGGTGACGATCAGGGTCCGCTCGGCGGGGACCAGCGGCCTGATCCGGTCGACGGTCTCGCGGATGATCGTCCGCTCGCCCAGGATGTCCAGGAGGTGCTTGGGCATCCTCTCCCGGCTCCTGGGCCAGAACCGCGCCCCCTTTCCCCCGGCCATGATGACGGCAAACATAGGTCTTCCTCCTGGTGCATGGATTGAAAGGCCGCTACACTAACAGAAGGCGCCCGGATTATCAACAGCAGGCTGTCTCTTTGTTGCTATTTACTGCCGGACAGGACGAATCAGGCAGGCTCTGTGCAGGTGTCTTCATCGGTCAGGCGGAGATACCGCCGGTTCCTTTCCGGCAGCAGTGGCCCCGTGACCAGATGGTACAGGGCAAAGAGCTCCAGAGAAAACGGCAGGTAGCCGAGATAACCCGGAAGCGGCATCTCGAAGAGGTGAAACCAGTCGGCGTAGGGTATCCGGTAGACCCACTTCGGATAGGAGAAGAAGTTCCACATCTCCCAGAAGAAGCCGCAGATCAGGCAGCCCGCGCCAAGGGCGATGACCGGCCTCCAGTCGCCCCGGGCCAGGTCGTCGAGGAGCGAGCGGTTTCCCATCTTCACGTTCAGCGGTTCGATCAGGCAGTAGACGGCGGTCCAGACGAGCGGAAAGAAAAGATCCGGCCGGAGAAGGAGAAGGAGCAGCATGACGCAACCGGCGGCAAACATCATACGCAGAAAAGCCGGCGTCGGTGCGATGACCGGGCCGGGGCCGATCCGTCTCAGCCGGTCGCAGGTTCCTGCAAGTTCCGCCGTTCCGAAGACGGCCGGCATCACCGTGGAAAAGCTCAGTGTGGAAAGGACCGCATACTGAAGAGGCGAGAAGGCCTCTTCGCCGAGATAGATCCAGTTCTGCGTCCGGAGGTTGATCAGCTCGAAGAGCCACCAGGCGGGGGCCGATACGAGAAAGAGGCCTGCGTAAGCGGCGGGATTCCGGGTCAGCAGGGAACTTCCCTTCCGCAAAAAGACGAGGGCGTCGACGGTGAGGGCGTAACCGAGCCAGAGGGGGAAGAAACCCCAGTGGGTCCGCAGGCCGGAAAGGGACCAGTTCAGGATCCAGAAGAGGGCGACCAGGGTGAGACCGAGCCAGCCGTGGAGCGGCCATCTTCCGTTTCGTCCCTCCGTCTTCCCGGTCATCTGGAGCCCCCCATCCTGAGGACGGAGCGGATCGTTTCGAGCATCGTCCATCCTGTTTTTTTTCATGAAAATATTGTGAACAACCACCGGTGCATCATCATGGCTGAAAGAGAAGCTGCGAATCAGCAAGGTTTGGATGACAGATTGATATAAGTGGCCACCCCTGTCAAGGAAATCCTATGCATTCATTCGTTTAACTTGACATAGAAGCACATTCAAATTAGATTACGTCACATTTTTTGTTATAAAAACTGGAATTTGTCATGTTTGGTCAGATAAAAAATTACATCATCGCGACCCGTCCCTGGTCTTTTACGATGTCCCTCATTTCTGTTTCCGTGGGAACGCTTCTGGCCGCTCAGGAGGGGCCTGTGTCGTGGGCTTGGTATGTCTTGACCGCGGCGGGGCATTACCGTCTTCCATGCCGCGGCCAATGTGATCAACGATTATTTCGACACCCGTTATCATGTCGACCAGCCGGATTCGCCGACGGCGAAATATCGCCCCCAACCGATCCTCTCCGGGATGCTTACACCTCGTCAACTTCTGGGAGAGGCCATTGTTCTGTTTGCATTGACGTTTGTCATCGGGATGACGGCGGCTGTGGTCGTTTCCTGGCACATCCTGTGGATCGGGGTCGTCGGGTTCTTGACGAGCGTCTTTTACACGGCCGCTCCCATCAAGTTCAAGTACCGCGCCTTCGGCGAGCTTGCCGTGTTCATGATATGGGGCCCGCTGATGATCGAAGGAGCGTACGCCATGCAGCGCCAGGCCCTTTCCCTCAAGGTTCTTGTGATTTCGATCCCCTTCGGCGTTCTTGTCGCCCTCGTGCTTTTTGCCAACAATATGAGGGATATCGCCTATGATTCCCGTCAAGAAGTGAGAACCCTGGGCATCCTCCTGGGACGTCGCAGGAGTTACCTCCTTTTTACCGGGCTCATTGTACTGGCCTATGCCTATGTCCTCGGGATGATCATCATGGGAATCATGAGCCTGTGGGGGTTGTTGATCTTCCTCTCCGTTCCCAATGCGATACGCCTTCTTAAAACCTTTAAAACAAAGATCCCCGATATGGCGGATGCCTTGACCGCCCAGTTTGACACCGTTTTCGGGATTCTCCTCATCCTGGCCATTTTCCTGGAAGCAAAACTGATGCACCCGTAGGACAAGATTTCTCTTGCATATTACTATGTCCGAAGTGAAAATACAAAGCTATGCGCGGCAGGAAAGCGGTGACCCGCATCAACAGGAAAAGAAATCATGAAACGTATCGAATCGCTGCTTGGCAGGAAAGAGGAAACGGTCCTCAACGTCTTCAAACTGAAGTCAATGGTCCGAGATAATGACACCCTCGCGATCTTGATGTACGGCTCGCCCGATCCGGATGCCGTCGCCTCGGCGATGGCGCTCCGCGAGATCCTCAACCAGACGAAACCTTTGGCAAAGTGCATCTTTGTCGCGACGGAGCCCGTGATCAGATACCAGAACGCCGAGTTCATCCGGGAGATGAAGGTCGAGATCCAGATGCTGGACAAGGTCGATCTCAATGAATTCCGACTGATTGCCATCGTGGACGGTCAACCCACCTTCTTCGGGGACAAACTCGGGGAGGTGAAACCCCAGATCGTTCTGGACCATCACCCCTGCAAGACGGTCTGGCACGCCTCGCTGGCCGACGTCCGGCCCGGGTATGGGGCTCTCTCCACGATGATGACGGAGTATCTCCTTGCAGCGCGGGCGAAGATCCCCAAACGGCTCTACACGGCCCTCCTTTACGGGATCAGGAGCGACACCGTCAACTTCGAGCGGGACGTCAGCCTCGAGGACATCGGCGCCTATTACCTCACCTTCTCGCGGGCCAACCGGGAGCTCATCCGACGCATCGAGCTCAACCAGATCCCGGAGAAGTTTCTCAAGCACTTCGATTACGCCTGCCAGCATAAACGAAGGTACCGAGATCGCGTGATCATCTTTCTCGGGGATTGTGGAGAGCCCGGACGCCTGCGTCCAGGTGGCCGATTTCTTCCTCCGGGTGATCAACATCTTCTACGTGATCATCGCCGGCATCGTGAAGGATCGGATGGTCATCATCTTCCGCGGGGACGGTTACCGCCAGGACTGCGGCGCCATCGCCAGGAAAGCGTTCGGCATGTTCGGGACGGCAGGCGGCCACAGGAGCGCGGCGCGAGTGGAGATCCCGCTGGAGACACTCAAAACGGTTCTGGATAACGATCTTTCCCAGGAGGCAGTGGACCGGTTCCTCGTTCAGAAGCTCAGGCGGAAGAGACCGGAGGCGGCGAAGGCAAACGGCAAAGGGTGAAGACGAAAACGCATTAAATGAGGGTTGGTTCGGTATATAGCTCCGGAACCAAGGCGCATGAGGGCCTCTCACCTGCAGGTGGAGAGGCCCAAAGACGCATTGCGAAGCGGCTGTGAATTATTCTTCAGTTTTTGTTGTTGAGGGAGGTTGGCTCTTCTCCGTTGTTTCGGGGCTTTTGCTCTCTTCCTTTTTCTTCTCTCCGGCAGGCGCCTTCTTGCCGCTGTAATCCGTGGCATACCAGCCGCTTCCCTTCAGGTGGAAGGTGGAGAGGGACATCATCTTGTGCACAGAGCCCTTGCAGAATTTGCAGGATTTCGCTGCGGGGTCCGCAATTCCTTGGAACATTTCGAATTCCTTACCGCATTTCTTGCACTTATACTCGTAAATTGGCATTGAAAAACCTCCAACATATTTATTTCACTGAATCAGGTCGCCGATCTGGTAACGGTTGCTGAAGCAATCCAGGACCAGATTCAGATCGGGATCGGTCATCGGCTTAAGCAGGTTCCGGGTGATTCGGTGCACCGTCTCCTCTTCCTCCGACTTCTGTTTTTCAGATACGTCGAAGTTGACTTCCCCCCTCTCGAAGCGGATCACATGGACCAGTTCGTGTGCCGCGATGTAGAGGAGCAGTGGCGAGAGCCGGATGAAGGAATTTGCCCGCTCGACGGCGTCTAGAATCCTGTCGTCCTGGAGGCAGATCCGATAAAAATGGAGTCCCCTGCCTTCCGGCTCCTGTTCCTTCATCGAACTCGTACTTGCAGAGGTGCGCGAAAGCGCTCTTTACTGACCTCGTGTTGATCGAGGTAGGCAAGCGTTTTTACATCGTACCGGTTCGCTTTCCACTCCTGCGGGTTGAGGCGGAAGTACTGACCCGCCATCTTCTCGGCCTGTGCAAAGGTCCGGCAGGCAACCGATATCTCTGATGCATTAAAATAACAGCCCATCGACCCCACCATCCGGTTAACCCTCTTAAGCGCGGCTAATATATGCACAAATTCAGGTCTGTCAATCTTCTTTTTTCAGCGCTCATGGAGACTTTATCCCCATAATTCCCGTTTCTCCTGTGGGTTGACGTGACCGGCGCCTGTTCGATCCGGGCGTCTCCTTGACGTTTTCCATAACGGCTCTGCCGAGACGGTCCAGGAGAGCCGCGATACCGTTCATTTACAGTGGTCCTCGTTTACAGGCGTGTGCCTCCAGGGCGGACCGGATGATCCGGTCGATCAGACCCGCCGGGGTGATTCCGGAGGCCGCCGCCTGATGGAAAAGGACGGTGGAAGGCGTCATTCCGGGGAGCGTGTTGGGCTCAAGGACCGCAACCCGTCCGTCTGCTCTCATAAACATATCGATCCGGGCATATCCCTTCAGGTTGAGAACACGGAAGGTTTCGACAGCCGTATTCCGGATCTGTTCGATCTGCTCGGTGGGAAGTCGGGCGGGTGTCTTGTTTTCCCCTTGGCCGTAAAGGAATTTGTCCTCGAGCGAGAGGACGTCGGTGGTGGGGATCGTCTCCGACGGCATCAGGGCCTCAGGCGCGTCGACGCCCAGGACTCCGCATGTCACCTCCATCCCGACGAGGAACTCTTCCACGAGGGCGACATTGTCCCACAGAAAGGCTTCGTCCAGGGCAGCGGGGAGGCCCTCCGCCGCGACGACCTTCTTCACAGCGGTGCTGCAGCCTTCCCGGCAGGGCTTGACGACGCAGGGAAAGCCGATCTTGAGGATGATCTCCTCCAGAGACCGCCTTTTGCTCAGCCTCCCAGCGTTGCCGGGGGACAGGAATCGTCAGTGGAACGTCGATGCCGTTGATTGCGAGAATCCGCCGGCAGACATATTTATCCATCCCGACCGCGGAGGCGAGGACGCCGGATCCTGTATAAGGGACCCCAAGCAGTTCAAGGAGCCCCTGCATGCAGCCGTCCTCGCCGTACTTGCCGTGAAGGGCGAGGCAGACGACATCCACCCGGGCCTTCAGGGATTCATAGGGGATCGGTTTGGCTTCTTCCGCGAGGTTCTCCGCGATGTCGCTGGTGCTGTTCCGCATGAGCAGTTTGATCGGAATTTCCCAGAGAGCCGCCCGGCTGTCCATGAAAATGGGGATAGGGTCATAGGTACGGCGGTCGATCTTGCTGAAGATATTCCGTCCGCTCTCAAGGGAGACTTCCTTTTCCGAGGAGAGGCCTCCCATGATGATCCCGACCCGGATTTTATTTGCAGATTGGTCTCCCGTCGATCCCATATCAGAATTTCACCGTCAGGCCGATGAAAGGACCTGAAAATTCGGTATCCAGAAAGACGTCGCTTTCGTCGATCTTGATCCGGAGCGCTTTATAGCCTGCATGGATGTCCAGGAACGGAAAAGGGGTCAAGGAGAGATCGGCCAACACTTCATAAAGGTAGTTGCCGGAATAGGAGATGCCGGTGACCTTTGCCCGCGCCTCGAGGATGTCGCGCAGGATACCGATATGGGCGCCAAGCCCCACCATCGGCAAAGGTGAGCGCAACGCGGCATCCGTCCCGATTTTTAAGATGGGTTCGTTCAATTTCGCCTCAGTGTCGATGTACTTGATCTGTCCGATCAGGTTGAAAGAGAAACCGGCCAAGGCGTTCTCCAAATCCAGCAAGGTATACTGATATTGCGCATCGAACATCTTGAGATCGAGGGAAGAGTTGACTCTACTGCCGACGGCAAAAGTCTGGCCGTTGAAGACGATCTTCTGGGTGAGTATGGTCGATCCCGAATAGTCCATTGCCGTGTAGGCGAGGTTCAGAAGATGCCGTCCGTGGCCCACGAAGACTTCGAATGAGGGGAAGGCGACATCGTCTTCGACCCCAAGCATGGAGGTGAGGTTGATCCTGTCACCGACCACGCCGGAGTCGTCCACCTTGATATCGGCTTTGAACGTCGGGAGCCAGTAGAGACCTCTGGCGCCGATCTCAAATGCGCCGACCGGCATCGCAAAGCAAAAGAACAAGGCCAGTGCGAAAAAAACAGCTGTCTTTTTAGTATGCTGCATCTAAACCTCCAGAGATGGGTTTAAGGGTTTGTCTTGTTTACTGTGTCCGCGGGTGTGAGCGATTCAGAACCCGGCCTCCTATACCACCAAAAATCATTATTTTCCAGCGGATCGTAAATCTTTGTTTGTCCGTCGGTGAGGATCGAGGGGGAGGTTCTGCCCTCATTGGCTTCATGCTGGAGTCTGTCGAAGGTGAGGACTGTCCCGAGTACCGCTCCATGCTTCCGGATCGCCAGCAAAGCGTAATTCGAGCAGGAGGGGTAATAGGCGCAGGTCTGTCCCCACTGATGGCTGAGGTAGTGCTGATAGAAGAGAACCGGCGCCGCTGCAATTTCCTCAAGGATGCCCTGTGTCCCGGCCGTCGATCCTGTTGCAATCGCCCTTGCCCGAACCGTTTTTCCGGGTCCGCGGAGGAGACCTTCGTCCGCTCGGGAGCTCTGAATCCAGAAGAGTGCAGTTACCAGGGTGATGATAATGGCAAAAAGCAGGTGCGATGGCTGGTTTCTTCCCCTCTCTCGGCAGGGGCGTGCAAAAGCTAAGATCCGGATAGCCCGGCGGCCTGGATTCTCCTGATGGAGGTCAAAGGCGTTACGGCTGAGACGTTGCTGATTCATGGCGGGTTTTTCCTCAAAAAGGAAAGGTGAACATGACGGAGACGCCGCCGGGTCGGCCGATCTCGCTTTCCCGGAGATTCAGCCTCTGAATTCCACTGCGAAAGTGGTCCTCGTCGATTTGCCTGTTGTACTTGTGGGCGCCGCCCACCGCCCCGTATATACCTCCTGTATACCAACCGATCTCGAACAGTGTCAGGATGACGCCGAGGCCGTGGTTGTCCGAGTCGTATGCCTTATAGGCGCCAAAGATGAACAGGGCGTTCAGGAAGAACGAATAGACGCCGTCCTGGTACCGTTCGTTGTAAAACTGGCCGCTTCCCGGAAGGATTGCCGAGAGAACTCCGGCGGTTTCCGGCGACTTGTAGCGGACGCCTCTCTTCTCTTTGAGGAGCTCTTCGATGCGGCCGGCCTCCTTTTCAATCTCCGGCCGGAGCATCCGGTCCTTGAGCAGCTTTTCCGCCTCATCGAACCGGTTCTGGCGGATGAGGAGGAGGATCTCCCAGCGGGCGGCCATCGCCCTTCTTCTCACGGTCGGGGCCGCTCAGAATGAGCTGAAAGAGGCGCTCGGCCTCTGCGGTTTGACCCAGCTTGAGAAGGGCAATCGCCTTGTAGAAAGTCGCCGTGCCGGCCAGGGACGACGCCGGAAAACGTGTGAGAAATTCGTCGTAGGCGGCAATCGCATCGGTCCATTCGTGGGACATCAGGTAGGCGTCGCCGATCAGTTTGGCGCTCTCTTCGGTTCGTGGTCCCTTTGGGAAGAGAAAGAGGTAGCGTCTGGCCTCGGTAATCGACCGGTAATACTCGCCGGTGGCGAAAAGTTCGGCGCTGAACTGCCGGATCTCCTTCTCACGTAGGTCGTAATACTGCGAGGCGAAGTCGTCGGCGCAGAGCCGTCCCGACTGCAGGAGAATAAGGATCAGGGCGATGATTCGAACAGTTTTCACATCGAACTCGCTTCAGAAAATTAATTTTCAATCGGGATCAGGAAAGGTGGTCCCCGGTGTCCCCTGCAGTCCATGATTTCTCCCGATTTTCTTATGGCGGTACGTATAACCCGTTGATGGAGGAAAATCAAGATCCTTTAATTTTACGTGGCTCTATGACTCCTTTTGTTATATACGAACAAACCAATTTGAATGGGGGAAAAGAGCACAGATGATCCCGATGGGGGGAATCAAGACAAGAATCATCAAGCGATTGTCCCGGGCTCGTTTCGTGCGAGAGGCAATGGCCGAGAAGACGACTCTTTCCTCGTTGCGTGTGAAACCGACACGCAGGGTATGGACGGGACTGGTGACTCATCGGTTTGAGCTATGTCATCGGCTGGCCGGCGGTGGGAGCTCCTGGCTCTGATCTCCTTCTATATGCGCGAGCCCTTGATCGTTGCCATCGGCGGACCGATCATCTACGGCTTGTCCCATCCTCGTTTTTATGGCCGGTTTCTATCTGGCCGGTTCTCTTTATGCCCCGATTTTTTTTCGCTGGGCCACATGGAGGGCAATGGAAAAATGGGGAAATGCCGCTCCGATGGACCGTGAATGTGCCGACAAGGGGAGGTTCTCCCCTGCGCACGGTGTGGGCTTCATCGCCTTTCTCCTTTCCGGAGTTCTTCTCCTGTTCGGGATGAGGATGGCCGCCTTCCCTCTCGGCGTGTTTGTCCTGTTCTGTCTTGCCGCCCCTTTTTTTCCTCAATGGAGTTTTTTTCTGCCGGTGATCAGCCGGGGCAGGGGGGATGTCAAGGCGGTGGCCTTGACCTTCGATGACGGCCCTGATCCCGATGTGATTTTCCTGTTGTTGGATCTCCTTGAGCGTTATGAGGTATCGGCGACCTTTTTTGTCATTGGTAAGAAGGCGGAGGAGAATCCGGCGCTGGTTCGGGAGATCCTTTTGCGGGGCCATGCCGTAGGCAATCACTCCTACCACCATGATCCCCTGCTGATGCTCCGTTCCAGTGCGAGGCTTGCAGAGGAGATTGCCCGCACCCAGAAGCTGCTGGCCCATTTCGGCATACAACCCCTGGTTTTCCGTCCGCCCGTCGGCATCACCAATCCAAGGTTGCCAATGGTTTTGAGGGAGTTGCACCTGGACTGTGTCACGTTCAGTTGCAGGGCGCTGGACTTCGGAAACCGACGGATTGCCAAACTGGCGAGATCATCCTGAGAAAAATCCATCCCGGCGCTATCGTCCTTCTTCATGACGTCCCCCCGCGGGGCGATGGAAGGATCATGGATTGGTTAAAGGAGGTGGAACAGATCATCGCTGGGGCTGAAGTCCCGGGGATATAAAATAGTTCCCCTGGCGGAGCTGATCGGCAGGCCGGTGATGGAATCTCTTCCCGCGTCTCCTCTCAAGGTATGATTTTTCTTGACACCTGTACCGGTTCAAGTTACTTAAAAAAATAGTTTGATCGCTTTCATCCGGTAAAAAAGTGAGGGTCGGATAAAGGAAATGATGAAACCATTCATGCAAAAGCTCACACAACTCTCTTGTACGGCCGACCAGATCACCGCCTCGGCCCGCGTGCCTGGTGATTCGGTCTGGTATGCCGGTCATTTCCCGGGCAATCCGATTCTACCGGGAATAGCGATCCTTGCACTGGTAAAGGAAGCGATCCATACATTGGAACAGAAGGAAAAGAGGCAGGTGCTCATAACGGGCATCGGCAGGGTTCGTTTCCGCCTGCCCGTCAAACCTGATGACTGGATGACCCTGAAAATATCCAGAGAGAGTAAGCAGGATAGATTAACTTATGAATTTTCCGTCTGTCTTGCCGAAGAGCTGGCCTGCACGGGGTTTGTTAGGGCGAGGCTCGCTGCGGTTTGACTTGGATCGTTCAACAAATTTCTTGACAAAGCAGAGGGTTTCTATCATTTTCTCCTGTCTTTGGATAAGCAGTATATTGACGTTAGGGAGGTTGAATCATGCCCGAGAGTAAAGAGATCCAGGAGTTGATCCTCCGGATTGCCAAGATCATCATTGATGAATTGAAGCTGGAAGACATCACGCCGGAGAAGTTCGATCCCGATATGGATCTTGTGGATGAACTTGGCGTGGACAGTATGGATCTGGCAACGGTGGCCCTGGTTCTGCAGGATGAATATGGCGTCTTCATCGATGAGGACGACTATCCGAAATTGAAGAACATCAGACTGATCGCCGGATATCTGCAATCCCGGCTGCATGGTGCTAAAGGATGAGGAGGCCGGATCCTCGATACGGCCGCAGGGGCGAAAAAATCGGAGAGTGTGCATGGGGCAGGGTAGGGAGCCGGTTGTGATGTTGAAGGCGGTAATGGAAAAGTGCGCTGCGCCGGCTGACGAAGCGTGTTGAGGAAAAGGCAGCGATTGCACCTTTGGATGCGGTTTCACGGCGCTGGAAATTTTCCGAATTGCTGGCGGATCCGACCGTGCGGGCCCGCTGGGAAAAGGTCCGCAGGTACTTCTTTCTCCGCGAATCCACCTATGACATGTGCAACCGCTGCAATCTGAGCTGCGACGGCTGCTATTACTACGAGGGCGCCAAACAGTTCGCCTGCGAGAACGGCGATCCGGAGGCGTGGCGGGAGCTCATGCGCAAGGAAAAGGCGCGCGGCATCACCTATGTGGTCCTGGCCGGAGCCGAACCTTCCCTGGTTCCCGAGCTTCTTGCGGTCTGTTTTGCCGAGATGCCCCTGGGGTGCATCGCCACGAACGGGGTTCGTCGCATCGATCCCGCCGTCGGTTACCGGATTCATATCTCCGTCTGGGGCAATGACGAAACCAGCGCGAGCGTCCGCAAGGCCAAAAATCTTCTGGACCGTCAGATCGCAAACTACCATGGCGATCCCCGCGCCGTTTTCGTCTACACGTTTACACGGGAAAATATTGATGAAATATCCGAAGTCATGGCTGTCCTGGCCTCCGCGGACTGCCGGGTCACTTTCAACGTCTTTTCCTCGCCTGTCGGCTACGAAGGACCGCTGCGTCACGACGAGGCGTCTCTGGCACGCACGCGGGAGGTGATGTGCGAGATGATGGACCGGTATCCCCGGCACGTCCTTTTTTCCCCCTATAACGTCGTCGCCCATACGCACGCCCGGGGCCTTCACGACCTGTACAGCTGCTCCTATCCGCGGAAAAACGACTCGACGGCCATCGGTCTGGGCCGTTCTTTCCGCCAGTTTCGGACCGACCTCACCTGGGATCGGGAGGTCGCCTGCTGTGTGCCCGATACGGATTGTGAAGACTGCCGGCATTATGCGGCGGGGAGCGCCGTCGTCACCGCCCGGCTTTATCGGCATGTGACGGACCCGTTGACTTTCAAGTCCTGGTTGGACTATGTCGATACCTATCTGGCCGTTTGGGTCATGGGATATGAAAAGGGAGAGAATCTCTGCGCGGAAATGGTTCCGCCGCCGGGAGACGAAGCGATCAGGAAGGCATAAGAGATGCAAACCGTCAGTTCACTTCTGGATAAACAGTGGTACGAGCGTTACAAGGCGATTTCCCGTCTGAATATTCGCAGTTCGATCTACGATGTGACAAACCAGTGCAACCTCCGCTGCAAAGGCTGTTTTTTCTTTTCGTCCGATGAGCATAAGGCGGCGCCCGAAGAGACGGACATCACCCGATGGGAGGCCTTCGTTGAACGGGAACAGGCGCGGGGGGTCAACCTGGCGATCCTCATCGGGGGAGAACCGACCCTCCATCTCGACCGCGTGGAGGCCTTCTACAAGCGTCTGCCCACGTTCTGCGCCACAAACGGTCTGATCAAGGTTCCCCGCGACCGTTTTCCCGACATGATGGTGGGCATCTCTCTCTGGGGCGACGAGGAGGACGAAAAGCTCCTCCGGGGGAAAGACGCCTTTGCCGTCTCCAGCCGGAATTACGCCGGCGACCCTTATACGTATTATCTGTACACCATCACCCCCCGGCAGATCGGGCGAACGGAAAGGGTCATCCGCCGGATCGCCGAGGCGGGATTCAAGGTCCATATGCAGCTTCTCTCCAATGACGAGGGGGTGGAAGGGTTTTCCTGGACCGACCTCCCAGCTCGCCGATATCCGCGCCGAGATGGACGCCATGCTCGACAGGTATCCCGAGACCGTCGTTTCCTGCCGGTATTACCATGAGATCATCACCACCGGCCGGATGCTCGGACGGCCCTTCGGATGGAGTGAATGCCCCTCCGTGACGGAACCCATGGACGACCGTCAACCCCAGCCGAAACGTCTGATCCGTTTCATCCGCTGGGCGGCCGATCTTGAGACGATGCACCGCTGCTGCACGTCGGCCACGCGGGACTGCACGGACCTGCAAGGACGGCGCGGCCCACATGAGCTGGGTGATGGTCAATAAACGGGCGCATATGCGTACCGCAAAGGATCTCCAGAACTGGATCGAAGTCTACGAGATGTTCGCCAAGCTCTACCGGTTCATTCCCTGGTAAAAGATGAGGAAGCGGCAACATTTTTTTCGCAGGAACGACGCGGAAGGGTGACTGTCTTAAAGAGTGAGGTTTGGCATGGATGAGACGCGACCGGTCATCCTGGGATATGACGCCGTATCGCCTCTGGGAACGGATCTGGAAGACGCAGTGGAAGCGGGCCGCCGCGGGTGAAAGCGGCATCGGCGAACTGACCCGTTTCCCCCTCCGGGAGGGGTTTCCCGTCCGGATCGCCGGCCAGGTGGCGGAGATCGACATCGCCCCCTATCCCTTTCTCCGGCCCCGCGAGATGGCCCACTGGACCTCCCCCATCTTCCCTTACGCCCTTCTCGTCGTCCACCGCGCCCTGAAAAGGGCCGGACTGGAGATCACGCCGGACCTGGCCCCCCGGGTGGCCGTCACCTTCGGTTCCGCGATCGGCGGCCTCGACGCGCTGATCGAAGCGGACCGGACCCTGGTGGCTTCGGGAAAGCTTCCCCAGCCCTTCATGAATCCCAATTCCTGCATCAATATGGCGGGCGGCAAGGTCGCCATCTTTACCGGGGCGACCGGCCCCATCGTCTCGGGCGTCACCGCCTGCGCCACGGGGAGCAGTTCCCTGATCCTCGGGGCGATGTTCATCGCCCAGGGAATGGCCGATGTGGCCATCTGCGGGGCCGTGGACTTTCCTCTCGTCGAACCGATCCTGGCCGGATTTGCGACGATGAACGGGGCGTACCGCCCCAAGGAGGGGGAAGCGCCCCTGCCGCCGGCGGAGGCGAGCTGCCCCTTTTCCCTCGTCCCGGCGGGGATTTGTCGTTTCGGAAGGGGCCGGCTGCATCGTGATCGCCTCCCGTGCGTTCGCCGCCGCCCACGGCCTTCCCTTTGAGACGGAACTGGCCGGTTGGGCCATGACCGCCGACGCCTGTCATGCCGTGGCCCCCAATCCCGTCACGGTTGCCCGCTGCATGGCCGAGAGCATCCGGCATGCCGGTATTTCTCCCGCGGATATCGCTGCGGTCAACGCCCATGCCGCCTCGACGAAGGTCGGCGATCAGGTCGAGGCCGACGACCCTGCGGGAGGTCTTTGCGGGCCGGGTACCTCCCGTGACGGCCAACAAATCGCAGCTGGGGCATGCGATGGGGGCCACCAGCGCCATCGAATCCATCCTGGCCATGGAGGGCATGCGCCGGGGCGTCCTCCTGCCGACGATCAACCACCGGCGGGATCCGGCCATCGATCTGGACTGTGTGGCCGAAGGGGCAAGGCCTGCCGACCAGGAATTCGTCCTGAAGAACGCCTTCGGTTTCGGCGGGTGCAACGCGTCTCTTGTGTTTCGCCGCGTCAACTGATATTGAAGGCACGTCGATCGGTTGTCCGAATCGAGCGGGATGCCTGCTGAAAGAGCGGCAGGATTAGTACCCCGGAAATCGTTCCCTTCGCGCTCAGGATCTTTTTTCGACCCTGCACCCCTCGCTTCGCTGCAACGGCAAAACTCGCGCTTGACGGCGCTCAGACAGTTGCCGTTGCGGGCGCTTCGCTGCGGAGGCAGGGTGCCCCGAAAAAATCTCCCAATCGCGCTTCAGGAAACAGATTTCCCCTGGGCGTGGGGGCTACCGTAGGTGCGTCACGTTTTTCCAGGATTGAGTAACTGCAAGACAGCACTGTTAAGGATGGATTAAAGAAGGATGAGGGCACCACTGAATCGACGGGTTTTTGTGATCGGCTACGGGGCGGCGACTCCCCTGGGGCGGACGTTTCCCGAGACATGGGAGCGCGCCGTCCGGGGCGAGGCCGGTTTTCGGAAGGTGACCCGCTGCCGGGTCGAGTCGGTCTGCGACGTCGTGGGGGAGATCCCCGACTGGGACCCGCTGGCCCTGGATTTCGTCGATGCCAAAGAGGTCTACAACTGGAATGCCGCCTTCGTCATCCTCACCATGGCGGTCTGCCGGGAGGCCCTCACCCATGCCGGTCTGACGATGAACGAGGAGACCGGTCCGCGGACGGCCTGTCTCATCGGTTCGGCGATCAACGGCGCCGACGCCTTCCGGACGGCCATGCTCAACTTCCAGGAACGGGGTCCCCTGAAGATCAGCCCCTTTCTCCTCCCCAACCTCTGCGCCAATCTCCCTTCCGGAAAGGCGGGGATGCTCCTGGGCTTCACCGGACCCATCTTTTCGCCCCAGGGGGCCTGCGCCTCGGGCAACCATGCCATCGGCATCGGGGCCCGGATGATCCGGGACGGGGACTGCGATTTCGTCCTGGCCGGGGGGGTGGATACCCCCATCCTGCCGGAGATCATCCACGGTTTCACGAACATGAACGCCACGATCAAGGTCCTCACGGGGGACCGGGCCTACGCCGATCCCTCCCAGGCCTCCCGCCCCTTCAGCCATGACCGGCGCGGCTTCGTCCTTTCCGAAGGGGCCGGCGTCGTCGTGCTTGCGGCCGAGGAGATGCTCTCCCGACACGGACTGCGGGCGCGGGCCGAAGTCATGGGGGTGGGCTGGACCTCCGACGCCTATCATTTCACCAAACCCAATCCCGAAACCATCATCCGGGGGATCCGGGAAGCGATCGACGATGCGGGGCTTGCGCCTGAAGATATCGAGTACATCAATGCCCACGGCACTTCCACGCCGAAGGGGGATCTGGTCGAGATCGACTGTCTGCGCGAGGTCTTCGGGAAGGGGCTGGAGAAGATTCCCCTCTCGTCCAACAAATCCCAGATCGGCCATACCCTGGGGGCTGCGGCGGCCATCGAGGACGCCCTGACCATCGAGGGGATGCAGCAGGGGATCATCCTGCCCACGATCAACCACCGTCCCGATCCTCTTTTTGCCGACATCGACTGCGTTCCCAACGAGGCCCGGAAGCAGCCGTCATGAGATGGCCCTTTCGAATGCCTTCGGTTTCGGCGGGACCAACTGCTGTATCGTCTTTCGGGGGACCTCGGGATGAAGCCGAAAGCCTTCCGGCCGGAACACTTTCGCGATGGCGGGCGTTATTGCCGCGACACGGCGACGGGGCTCATCTGGCACCGCTGCGGAAACCGGACCCTCTATGCCGATACGGACCGCTCTTCCGTCGTCTATCACGCCAACTATCTGAGGTATTTCGAGCTGGGACGGGCATCGCTGATGCGCGACGCCGCCTATCCCTACAAGGAGGTCGAGGAGAGCGGTTACGTCTATCCCATCATCGATATGGGCATCCAGTTCCATCACCCCCTCTACTACGACGATCCCATGTGGATCTATACCCGCCCGGCGGAGCTCGAACGGGTGCGCCTCCGGTTCGATTACCTCATCACCCATGCGGAAACGGGCGCCGAAGTCTGCCGGGGTTTTACCCGGCATTGCGCCCTCAATGCCAAAGGCATTCCGGTGGCCATCGATCCCAAAACGGTTCATTTATGGAAAGCCTTTCCCCTTCCGTCCGAGACATGAAAATCCCCCTGTCGATGGCCATCCCCGACTACCTGCGGGATCATCGCTACGAAGGCCGAGTGGTCCTGCCTGCCGCAGAGGCCCTGCAGATCCTGGCCAAATCGCTTCCGGAGGACCTTCCCCGCTGCAATCCCCTTCTGCAGGAAGGAGGCGAGTTTTCCCGTCTGCTCCACCTGGATCCGGGAGCCGATACCCTGGATGTCTTGCATGAGATCGCCATTCTCCCCGACGGACGCCGTCAGTCCCGGCTGACGACCCTCCACTCAGGACGGCAGACCCAATTGAACCGCCGGATGACGCATGTCTCCGTTGTCTTTGTGTCAATCGACCCGGTAGCGACAGATGGTGAGAATAGGCCGACGGATCATCCCGGGGAGGCGAGTCCGGCCCGATCCTCCGGGAAGAGGGACGATAAGTCTGGGTGCGGAACCGATCCGGCTTATGGCGGAGCGGCTGGATTGAGCGGCCCGATTTTCACGTTTTCCTGCCGAACGCCTGTACACCGACCTCGTCCCCTTCGGTCCCGCCTACCATAATGTGGTCACCGACATCGACCTCGCTGAGACCGGGGCGCGGGCATGCGTTTCCGGGGGCGAGTTCCGGGAAGCCGTCGGGCCTCTGGGCTCCCCCTTTCCCTTCGACGCCGCCATGCACGTGGCCTGCGCCTGGGGGCAGAGGTACCGCAATGTCGTTGCCTTTCCGGTGGGATTTGACCGCCGGGAGATCCTCCTCCCGACATCCGCCGGTGAAACCTATCTCTGTCGCGTTTTTCCCCTTCCGGATGAAGGGGCCGTCCTGCGTTTCAATGTCCGGCTGTTTGGTGAGGACCATCGGCCTGTAGAGATCATCCTGGGGCTTAAGATGCGGGACATCTCCGGCGGGAGGCTCAAGCCCCCCGCCTGGGTGAGGAAGGGGGTCTAGATGCGCCTGGCCGGGCTTCTCCTTCTGACCTATCTTATCGGCTCGATCAACTTTGCCATCATCGTCCTGCGCCTGTTGGGCAAGGAGGACCCCCGGACGCAATTCAGCGGGAACGCGGGGACGACGAACGTCTATCGCCAGGCGGGGCGGGGATGGGCGGCGGTCGTCCTCCTCCTCGATATCGGACGGGCCGTCGCCCTTGCGGCCCTGGCCCTCGACCTTCTGCCCTTCGCCTTTGTTCCCTGGATCGGATTTGCCCTTGTCGCGGGGAACCGTTTCCCCTGCTTCCATGGCTTCCGGGGCGGAAAAGGGGTTGCCGGTTATCTGGGTTTCACCGTTCTCATCTCCCCCTGGGCGGCGGCGCTGTCGTGCCTCATCTGGGTCATCGTCCACCGGATCGTCCGCATCCCCTTCATCGCGTCCTTCTTCATGATCCTGACCCTTGGCGCGGGCGTGGTCGCGGCGAGCGGCGGGGAAGCGGCGCCTATTGCCGGGACGGTGGCGACGGTTCTGCTGATTGTCTTCAATCACAGGAAAAATATCGTCACCCTCCTTGCGGAGAGACGATAGAGGGAGTAACAGAGCCAATTGCAGACCGTAGTGAAGCAAAAGTAAAAAAAGAGGTAATGTATCCCATGCGCATCGTTCTGGTCCACCCGGCCGGGTCCAACTGGGTCCCCGGTAAAAAGGACATCACCGCCACGGCCAACCGGATGGCCCCCCTGGGGCTGCTCTCCATCGCGGCCTATCTGGAGCGGGAAGGCCACACGGTCCATGTCCACGATTGCCTGGGTCCCCGGGCCGTCGCCGGGGTGAAGGAAAACGTCCGCCTCATTCTCGATCATGCCCCGGAACTGGTGGGGTTTTCCGCCACGACGTCGGGATTTCTCGATGCCTGGGAGATGGCCGCGGCCATCAAGGCCGAATGTCCCGACATCCGTATCGTCTTCGGCGGCGTCCATGTCTCCGCCCTGGGAAAAACCCTTCTGGAGGAATTTCCCCATATCGATTATCTCTGTCCGGGGGAAGGGGAGGCGACGCTGGCGGAGCTCGCCGCCGGGGTGGATCCGGCCCGTATCGACGGGCTGATCTGGAAGAGCGGGGATGAGATCGTCGTCAATCCCCCGCGGGCGCCGCTTCCGGACCTGGACAATCTGCCTTTTCCCGCCTATGAAAAGCTGGCCGGATTTCCCCGGGGCTACAACCTGCCGCTCTTCAGTTACATCCGGTTTCCCGGCGCCACCATGATCACCAGCCGGGGCTGCCCCTATCAGTGTTCCTACTGCGACCGTTCCGTGTTCAAGAGAGGGTATCGTTATAATTCACCTGCTTACATTTACGATCACATGAAACATCTGCGGACGCGCTTCGGGGTTCGTCATGTCAACATCTATGACGACCTGTTTACGGCGAACCGGCCCCGGATCGCCGAGCTCTGCGGGCTGCTGACCGAAAAGCCTCTGGGGATGCAGTTCAACTGCGCCGTCCGCGTGGGTTACACGGACCGGGAACTTCTCCGGATGCTCAGGGAGGCGGGGTGCCTGATGGTGTCTCTCGGGATCGAATCCGCCGATCCGGAGATCCTCCGAAGGCACAAGGCCGGCGTGACCTTGGAGGAAGTGCGGGAGACGGTGGAGATGATCAAGGCGGAAGGCCTGCGGGCCAAGGGGCTCTTCATGATGGGACTCCCCGGGGAGACGGAGGAGTCCATCCGCCGGACCGGCGATTTTATCCTCTCGCTGGGCCTTGACGATATGAACATGGCGAAATTCACGCCGTTCCCCGGCGCCCCGATCTGGAAGACGATCCGGGAAGAGGGGACCTTCGAGGAGGACTGGCGGCAGATGAACTGTCTCAACTTCGTCTTTGTCCCCAAGGGCATTGCCTCTCGGGAACGGCTCGACCAGCTCTACAACGAGCATGTGAAGCGGTTTTACACCGACCCCGCCTGGCGCCGAACATTCCGGGACCGCCTCTGGCAGCATCGCCACAGTCTCTGGCATATGGCCAGACACCTGCCCGATTTCATCGCCGCCCGTCGCCACTTCGAGCCGGACCCGACCTGACAGCGCCTCCCGATGCCATCTCTGCTTCTTTCAATTCAGGATTGTCCCGCCAGCGAAATCACAACTGCACTTATCAATACGTTGCTGTGCCGCCGTTACCGCCGGTAGAGAGCAAGGTGAACGGATCTATCCCTTGTCTTATGACTACTTCTTGCTTGCCCGTTTGGATGCCTTCAGCGGGTTGATTTTCTGAGTCGCTTCCTTGATATCGACTTTGATATGGGTTGCCGTCGGGCATTTCCCCGTCCGCCATTTTCCGGCCGGATCCGGATACACCCGGCAATACTTTCCCGTTGCGCACTCGATGACCTTACCGCATCCCTCACACTTATCGATGATCGCCAGGCAACTGCCCCCGTTGAATCCGCAACCCTTCTTGGCCATGAAGCCGCACTCGATGCCGCTTTTAATGGTTTGACAAATCATGCTTCTCTCCTCTTTTTAATAATGGGGAAACGAACCCCTAAAAAAACCGACCCGCTTACAAACCATGATCATGGCCAAGTCGGGTCGGTGATTCCCTTTCCTCAAAGGCGTGACTTGCTATCAAAATACGAATGAGTTGTCAAGCAAAAAAATGCATTAAAATGCATCAGAGATCCATCACAAAAAATCTCATTGTGACCCCACGACGCCCTGTTGTATTTTTTCATTGAGTACATAAGGGGTGATCTGTTCCATGCGGGTCCGGCATCATGAACATATATGGCCGGAATCGCAAAAAAAATCCTTCCGGTGGAGGGCGAATGGATTGACTTCATGTGCCATTCATGTTAGGCAACGCCATCAATCGCGCCGGACGGCACAAGGCCGATCCGAAAAACGTGTGGCGCCTCCGGTTTGCGATGATCTTCCCGGTGAGGGCGTTTTTTTGTGAAAAGATCGGTTCTGATCAATATTTTTTTGCGTTCACTGACCATTCAGGCCTCCTTCAACTTCAAAAGGATGCAGAACCTGGGTTTCGCCTTTACCATGCTGCCGCTGCTCCGCAAACATGATCCGCAACGGATCGTGGATTCGCTCACCAGCCATTTGCAGATGTTCAATACTCATCCTTACCTTACCGCGGCGGTCATCGGTTCCGTTGTGAGGCTTGAGGAGGACGGCGACAAGCTGGAAGCGGATCATCTGAAGAAAGCCGTCATGGGGCCTTATGCGGCGATAGGGGATTCCTTCTTCTGGGGGGCGCTGCGGTTATTTTCGGCTGTTGGTGCAGTAATCCTTGCTTATCAGGGATTTCTGCTGGCGCCCCTGGTGTTTCTGCTGCTCTATAATCCGGCCCATGTATGGGTCAGGGTGAGGGGCTTTTTCGAAGGTTACCGTCAAGGTAGACACAGCATAAATTTTATCAGAGGGTTAGACCTTCCCGGCTTGGCCGGAAGAATCCGATTACTCTCCCTGACACTGACAGGCGTTCTGGCGGCTATTGTGGTGGAAATGGCACGCAGTCCTCTGAATTTCCTGCCCGAAATTCCGGTGAAGGCGGTTGCGTTGACCTTGATTCTTGTGTGTTTTCTGGGAATCCACAGAGGAATGTCACCACTTAAGATCCTCTATGGAATGACATTCTTGTGCATGGCGCTATCCATCTGATATGGTAGAAATAAGGACATTTGAGATCACGAATCGTCTGGGGATACATGCCCGGGTGGCCGCCAAACTGGTCGAAACAGCCAATCGCTTCCAGGCGGAGATTTTTTTGGAGAAAGACGGTGTCGAGGTCAACGGGCGGAGTATCCTGGGCATACTCACGCTCTTCTGCCCGCAGGGGAGCCGATTGACGATTTCGTGCTGAGGGAGTCGATGCAAAGGAGGCAATGGCGGCCTTTGCCGGGCTGATCGCGGAGAAATTCGGAGAAACGTGACAGGGTCGCGGCCCTTATGATCGTTCGATCCGATTTATGATAACAGGGGATTACATGGTTGACGATGATCTGAAAAAAACGTTTGTCATGAAGGGAATCGGTGTTTCTCCGGGAATCGTCATCGGCAAGGCCTATCTTTTCGACCGGCTCGATGCACAGACTCCCTTTTATAAACTGAGCGATCCGGACCTGATCAACGAGGAGATCCAGCGTTTCCGGAAGGCGCTTCGGGAATCGGAGAAGCAGCTCCTCGAACTGAAGAACAAGCTCAGCGATCTGGGCGGAGGGATGGATCCGCTCTATATCATCGATGTCCATATCATGATCCTGAAGGATCGGAAATTCGTCGACCAGACTATCCAGAATATCCGCGAGATGTCTGTCAATGCCGAATGGGCCGTCCGGATGACCGTCGACAAATACCGGGAGATCTTCGACGGATGGAGGACGACTACCTCCGGGGGCGAATCAGCGATATCCAGTATGCCGGACAGCGGATCCTGGCGAATCTCGCCGGGAAAAAACGGGCGGTTCTCGATGTGGGGGAAAGGGTCGTCATCATTGCCACAGATCTGTCTCCTGCCGATACGGCTCAGATGAAAATCGACAGTGTGCTCGGATTCGCGACGGATATCGGAGGAAAGACCTCCCATACTGCGATCGTGGCCCGTTCGCTTGAGATCCCCGCCGTTGTAGGTCTGGTGAGCATTACCCGGGATGTCCGGACCAACGATGACATCATTATCGATGGGTCCGCCGGTGTCGTCATCGTCCATCCCGATCCGGAGGTCCGCAAGCGTTACGAAGACAAAAAAAGACTCTATGAGGCCGCCCAGGATGATCTTTTGGATTACGCCCATCTTCCGGCAGTGACAAAGGACCACCATAGGGTAGAGATCGGCGGCAACATCGAATTCGTCGAAGAGATCCCCTCCGCTATCGCCCACGGCGCGGATGGGATCGGACTTTACCGGACGGAATTCATCTACATCAACCGGGAAGAGCTTCCCAGCGAGGAGGATCACCTCGCCAGCTACCGTTCAGTGGTCGGCGTCAAGGGCCTTTCCTGGTCGACGATCCGCACTTTTGATCTGGGTGGCGACAAGTTTTACCCGGATAAAAAGACCTCTCGCGAACTGAATCCCCAACTGGGTCTTCGTGCCATACGGTTCTGCCTGAAGGAGGTGGAGCTCTTCAAAGTCCAGCTTCGGGCGATTCTCCGGGCGAGTGTTCAGGGGAAGCTCCGGATCATGTTTCCGATGATATCGGGTATTGAGGAGATCCGTACCGCCAAGCGGATTTTTTTCGAGGTGAAGGATGAGCTTTTGGCCAAAGGAGAGCCGGTCGGAAAGGATATCGAAATAGGCGTTATGATCGAAGTCCCTTCGGCGGTGATTGTTGCCGAGGAGCTGGCCAAGGAAGTGGATTTCTTCAGTATCGGAACCAATGATCTCATTCAGTACGTCCTGGCGATCGACCGGATCAATGAACGGGTCACGTACCTGTATGAACCCCTCCATCCGGCGGTACTGCGCCTGATCAAACAGGTCGTGGACGTGGGTCACAAGGCGGGGATCAGGGTAGCAATGTGCGGAGAGATGGCGGGAGAGCCGGCCTATGCCATGATCCTACTGGGATTGGAACTGGATGAGCTTAGCATGAATCCTCTGGCCATTCCTCGTGTGAAGAAGATCATTCGAGGGTCCACGCTGAAGGAGTCCAAAGCCCTCCTGAACAAGGTGATTACCCTTTCCTCCACTGCGGAGATTCAGGCCTGTGTCGATGCGGCCATGCGGAAGCACTTCCCTGATGAATTTCCGGTGAACGGTCAGTGAGAACAGGAGGGGAGTGAGACAGCATGTCCATCCTGGCGACCATCAGATCATGGACGACGGAGATCGGAGTCTATCATGTGGGGAGTCTCTACAGAGAGGACAATTTCCTTCTCTACTGGCTGGTCCGGAAGGTGCTTTCCAAGGTCCGGATTTCCGATGAGACGGCGCAAGGGCTGAAGTCGCTTTCCGAGAAGGGGGTTGTCGTCTATGCCCTGAAAAATAAAAGTCAGCTCAACAGCCTGATCCTCCGCGAGCTATGCGTAAGAAATGGAATCCCTCAGCCGGTTTATTGTCACGGCATCAATATGATCACATGGCAGCCTTTTCGCATGTCCCTCCGCGTGATCCTGTCCCATATTTTCCGGCGAATCTTCAAAAAGGCGACCCGCGATGCCGCACGGACAGATTATCTGAAAGAACTCGTGCGGAACAGGCAGAGTGCGATCATCCATCTTGGAGAGTCCGAACTCTTTGAAAATCCATTTGTTGAGGATACGCTCTTTCAGCTGATGGATGTGCAGGCGACCTCTCCGGTGCCGATCTATCTCTGTCCGGAATTGATTACCTACGGGCGCAGAAGGGAGAAGGAAAAGGAAAGTCTGATCAATATCCTCTTCGGCCAAAGCGATGCGACCGATCCCTTGCGGCGGGTCATCACCTTCCTTCGGTATTCCAACAAGGCTTCCGTGATCTCTGCCGAGCCGGTCAACCTTGCCGAGTTCATCAAGACGGGTGAAGGGCTCTCCCGTGAAGAGCTTGTCCGGCGGCTCCGCGGGGAACTGATCGACCGAATCGATGAAGAGAAGGCGGCGATTGTGGGGCCGCTTCTGAAATCCAGGGAAGAGATGATCGGAATGGTCCTTCGGGACAGAGGGCTCGTGGCCTTCATGCAGGAGACTGCGGAGAAGGCGAAAAAGGCAAAGAGGGATTTTAATGCCGTCCGGAAGGAGGCAAGAAAATATCTGGATGAAATCGCCTCCGATTACAGTGAGATCTTCGTCGAGGTCTGGGAAAGGGTACTGAGCTGGCTTTGGAACAACATTTACGACGGCGTCGTGGTCGATGGTGAAGGCATTGCGAAGATCGGAAACGTCTCCAAGAAGATGCCCTTTGTCATCATCCCCTGTCACCGTAGCCATATCGATTATCTCCTGCTTTCTTACATCTTCTACAAAAACAACATCCAGATGCCGTTCGTGGCGGCCGGGACCAACCTCTCCTTCTTCCCGATGGGTTACATCTTCCGGAAATCGGGTGCATTTTTCCTGCGTCGGAGTTTCCAGGGAAACGATCTTTATGCCGAGGTTTTTGCCAAGTACATCAAGGTTCTTCTGAAGGAGGGGTTGCCCCTGGAATTTTTCATTGAGGGGGGCGCAGCCGGACGGGGAAGATGGTGATGCCAAAGTACGGAATCCTGTCCATGATCATCCAGGCCTATCAGGAAAAGGCCTGTGAAGACCTGGCTGCAATCCCCGTCTATATCGGATATGATCGGGTGATCGAAGAAAAATCCTATCTCGAGGAACTCAGCGGCGCTCCCGAAGGAGAGGGAGAAAGCGACGGAGATGATCAAGAGCAGCAAGCTGCTCCGGAAACGGTACGGTCGCGTCTACATGAATGTCGGCGAGCCGATCCTGCTCAAATCCTACCTGGCGGCCCAGGGAAAACCTCTGGAGGAGATGACCGATCGAGGAGAGACAGAGCCTCTATCGCCGGATCGGCTATACGATCGTCCGGGCGATCAACAAAGTCTCGGTGGTCACCCCTTTTTCGCTGACGGCTGTGGGTCTGCTCTGTTACGACCGAAGGGGGATCTCCCTGGGAGAGCTGAGAGAGGTCCTGGTCTTGTTTCAGGATTATCTCGCTTTCAGCAAAGTCTCTTTCGCCATGACCTTTGCCGATCGGGAAAAAGCGGTCGGCGAGGCCTTGCACCTCTTCAATCAGTCGGGGCTCATCTCCCGAATGGGCGCGGAAGAGGAGGAAGAAGAGATCGAGGAGATCGTCTATTCCCTCGAGGATGACAAGCGGATGAACCTCGAGTATTACAAGAACAATATCCTCCATTATTTTCTGCCCGTGAGCTTTGTGGCGACGTCCATTCTGACCAGTTCCGAGGATATGGTCCCCATCAATCGGATCAACGACGACTACTCCTTTTTCAAGCGTCTCTTCCGGCATGAATTCATTTTTGACGATCAGAAAAACGATCTGGACGAGGTCAGGGAGGTTCTCACCTATCTGCGTGATCGAGGGATGATCGCCGGTTTCGACAAAAACGAGAAGGCCTGGATCGAGGTGAAGGGGAGGGGCCGGACCAATCTGCACCCTTTTGCGGGTCTCATCCACAATTATATGGAATCATACTGGGTGGTCATCCGCGGTTGTTACTATCTCCGGAAAGGGTCCGAAACTGGAAAGGGACTGGCTGAAAAACATCCGGGGCCTTGGAGCAAGGATGTATCGCAAAGGGGAGATCCGGCGGGCGGAGGCCCTGTCTCAGTCTAATTATCAGAGCGCCATACGATATCTTCAGGATGTGAACATCCTCTCCGTCACGGAGGTCCAGGACAAGAAAGAAAAGCGTTTAACCAAAAGATACGCCCTGACGGAAAACAAGGTGCAGATGGAATCCCTCCGACGAAGGTTGTTCAAGTTTCTTTAACGGTACACAGATAGCCGGGCTTTCCAACCCCGGAATAAAAATTGTTTACCGTTTAGCAGCCTTCGTTACTTCAGGACCTTTGAAAAACTATGTAGAATAAGAGTGATCGTCATTCCCGCGAAAGCGGGAATCCTGCATTTTCAAATTCTTGCTGGATTCCGGATCAAGTCCGGAATGACAAAAAATGGCCCTTTTTCAGTCTTACTTCCTGATGCTGTAGAAGGCCCCCATGCCCCGGTAGACGGCGGCATCTCCCAGTTCCTCTTCGATTCTGAAGGAGCTGGTTGTATTTTGCCAGTCGTTCGCTCCGGCACAGGGAACCGGTCTTGATCTGGCCGCAGTTGGTCGCCACGGCGATATCGGCCATGGGTGTCTTCGGTTTCGCCGGAGCGGTGGGAAATAACCGTCGTGTAACCGCCTCCTTGGCCATCTGAATCGTATCGAGGGTTTCGGTCAGGGTTCCGATCTGGTTGAGCTTGATGAGGATGGAGTTGGCGACGCCCAGTTCGATCCCTCTCTCCAGCCTCTTCCGGTTGGTGACGAAGAGGTCGTCGCCCACGATCTGAACCTTCGCTGCCCAGAGCGTCGGTCAGGAGCTTCCAGCCGTCCCAGTCGTCTTCGGCCAGGCCGTCTTCGATGGAGATGATGGGATATTTCTTCACCAGGTCCGCGTAAAAGTCGACCATCTCCTCGGCCGTCTTGTTCGGGTTTCTTCTCCGCTGCCAGGAGATACTTTCCGTCTTGTAAAAGGAACTGGCCGCCGCATCCAGCGCGATGACAGATGTCCTTTCCCGGGTTTGTATCCGGCCTTCTCGATGGCTTCCATGATCAGCTCCAGGGCCTCTTCGTTGGATTTGAGATTCGGGCGCAAAGCCGCCTTCGTCGCCGACGGCCGTGTTGTATCCCTTGGCCTTGAGGACCGCCTTCAGGTTGTGAAAGACCTCGGCGCCCATGCGCAGGGCCTTCCCGGAAGTCGTCGGCGCCGACCGGCATGATCATGAATTCCTGAATATCGACATTGTTGTCGGCGTGCTGGCCGCCGTTCAAGATATTCATCATGGGCACGGGGAGGTCGTTGCCGATGACGCCGCCGATGTACCGGTAAAGGGGCAGTTCCAGCGCTGCCGCGGCGGCGTGGGCGCAGGCCAGCGAGACGCTCAGGATGGCGTTGGCGCCCAGCGCGCCCTTGTTGGTCCGTCCCGTCCAGGCCGATCATGGCTTCGTCGATATCCCTCTGGTTCAGGCAATCCATGCCGACGATTTCGGGTCCGATCTTGTCGATGACATTGCCGATGGCCTTTCGAACCCCCTTCCCGAGGTAGCGTTTCTTGTTGCCGTCCCGGAGTTCCAGCATTTCATGTTCCGCCCGTTGATGCGCCCGACGGCACTGCCGCCCGTCCGACAATACCCGAAAATAAAAGTCACTTCGGCCTCAACGGTCGGATTTCCTCGCGAAGTGCCAATATTTCTCTGGCGTAGACGTTGATGATTTCGGTCATATGGCTCCTTAG
>CAWJHT010000092.1:0-41578 GCA_963842685.1 uncultured delta proteobacterium
GGATCATGACCCTCTTCGGTGTGGAGGACCTGATCCGTGCGGCATCGCCGGAGACGCGAGAAGTCCTGGCCTTTCTCTTCGCCCCCCCGGCGCGCCTCTCCGGTTTTTTCGCGGGGCTCGCGACGCTCGTCCTGTACGAGGCGGCCTACATCACCGAAATCGTCCGGGCCGGCATCCAGTCCGATCGAGCAGGGACAGTGGGAGGCCGCCCACGCCCTGGGGCTGACCCGGTGGCAGCAGTTGCGCTTACGTCATCCTGCCGCAGGCACTCCGGCGGATCCTGCCGGCCCTGGGCGGCCAGCTCATCTCGACGATCAAGGACTCCGCCATCGTCTCGGTGATCTCCATCCCGGAGCTCACCTTCCAGGGGCTGGAGTTGATGAGCGCCACCTATCTCACCTTCGAGGTCTGGATCACGATCACGGCGCTCTATTTCGTCCTGACCTTCACCTGCTCGCTGGGGGTCAGAGCGCCTGGAAAAGGCCTGGCAGCGATGAGCAGCCACGGGGATGCGCAGCGGCAGAGAGGAAATTGGGGTGGCAAATCGCACCACTTTCGTGCATACTGAAAATGAAAGGAGATAAAGTCATGACGTTGAATGAATATTTCGAAAACACGGAAGGTATGGGAGTCCTTGCTACGGCGGACGGGACGGACTCGTCAATGCGGCGATGTATGCACGACCCCATGTGATCGACGAGACGAATATCGCTCTGATCATGTCCGACCGGCTGAGCCATCTCAATCTCCAGTCCAATCCCCGGGCTCTCTACCTCTTCAAGGAGGAGGGCGGTTACAAGGGGCGCAGGCTCTACCTGACGAAGACGAAAGAGGAGAAGGACAGCCCCCTCATCCCGCAGATCAGGAGACGCACTTACCCTGAAGTGGAGGGTAAGTACGCAGAGGAGTCTAAGTTTTTGGTCTTCTTCCACGTCGACCGGACCCTGCCGCTCATCGGCGGCGAGAAATAATCAAGAGCGATATCAAAGAGGCCCTTATCCAGGAGCCCGGCGGCGATACCGCCGCACGGGAATGGCCATAGGGATGCTGCTCAGGGCACACCTGGGGGAGATCGCCATCCCCGCACACTGGCTTGTGGAGATGGAGCGGGGAAAGGGGATCCGCAACTTCCTCGAAAAGCTCCCGTGAGTCTCTACAGCACTGGAAACCGAACACTAAAGAGGACTCCGGGCGGGGTCAGGGCCTTCCCCGACACCGTTGTCGCATGGCAGCAGGACGGTCAGAAGCAACGGCGATTTGATGATGTAGCCACTCTAGAGAATGCATCTGTAATTTCGGGGTTGTCGCTTCACCTCTGGTCAGTCGGACCCCCGTCTAAAATCAGTTACAGCTAGCGGCGGGCTGGACTGGATTTTTGTTATACTGCTTTTAGCGTTCGAATTCGGTCAGAGGCAAACCAGACTGTCGGATGATGGACCGCCGTCTCCCAAAACGGATTTCATCAAGATCCGGCACTGGAACGGTGATCTTGCCTTGAGGTAGCTTCTTTTAAATTCATCCGGTTTTTAAGTACTTGCAAAAGATGCCTTTCCTCTGAACTATAATAAATTGTTGACTGGTTTCAAGAAAAGGTATAGTTTTAGTCTTAATCGTTAGAATGTTCACTCTGCTTTTATGTTATTTCAATAAGAATAAGTATACTCCGGTAGTGCAGGAGGTATTACTATTGCTGGCCCCTTAAAGGGGCCTGACCGCAATCAGTTAAAGTCAAGACCCCCATATTTTCGATAGTAAATGCCTTCTTGGAGGGTATTCGTCATGACGAGGGCATCCTATCTGAACGGCTGAGGGCAGTTATAGAGATATAGTCCCGAAGTCAAACGCTGTGAGCCCCCCGGGCAGAACCGGAAGTTTACCTAGGAGAACTTATAGAGATTAACCATAAGCTCCAGTGACAGGAGGTTTCCTCCCATGAAGGTTTCTCGAATATGGTTATTGATTGTGGTGGGAATGCTGATCTGTTGCGGATGTGCGGGCACGGGCTCCAATCTAGTGGAAAACTCCCCGCCGCCGCACGAAGGGGAACAGAAACTTTCCGCAGGCATCAAAAGCTATGAAGAAGGAAACTACAAGGACTCCATGAAGCTCCTGCAGGAAGCCCTGACTAAGGGATTGCCTGACAAGGAGAGTCAAGTTGAGGCTCACAAATATCTCGCCTTCATTCATTGCGTATCGGGCCGGAAAAAGGAATGCACCGATGAATTCAAAAAAGCTTTAGAACTGGACCCGAATTTCGAACTTCAAGCGGCGGAGGCTGGACACCCACTCTGGGGCCCGGTATACAGCAGCGTCAAGGGGACAAGGGCAACATCCGCAGCAATAAGCGCTAAAGCTCCCACGAAAGAGGCGGCAGCACCTCCCTCTATCCTGGTTCCCAAAGAGGCCCAAGCGGCAGAACTACTCTTCTACACCGGGGCCATCTCCTAAGATCTTGGTCGTCGTAAAAACATCTAATATGAGGGCAAATGCAGACGGCAAAAGTAAAATTATCTACATTTTAAAAAAGGGAGAAAAGGTTGAGTATCTAGGTAAGTCTGAGTCTGGCGATTGGTATAATTGCAAATTACCTTCAGGATTGACAGGCTGGGTTTTCAAGAATTTGGTCCAAGAAGCCAAGTGATTTGATTTTCGAGAATATACAGCACGAAGTAACCACGAGCCCAAAAATTCTGGCCCGTAAAGTTCTTTTTTCCGCCCATGTGTCGGGCAATATGAATGGCTAATTTTATTTCATGTAACCTACGAACAGCGAAACCGCATACCTGGGTGGGATCGAGATCAGCATGTGTACATGATCAGGCAAAAGGTGCCCTCTATAACGTTGCGCTCGTTCTGCACCGCGAAGGGTGACGATTCTGCCGGAGTATCGAGGAAAGTGACCGCCGCTTGAGTGAGATTCTTCGAGGAGAGTCCTTATGGATCGACCTCTGACCCGTACCGTTCTTTCGTAAGTTATATCGATCGCAGCCGGGAATACTACGCCGCCCAGGGCTACTCCCGACCTTACGCCTGGGCCCACCACGACGATGTCCCCTTTTCACCGCTGCAGAAGCCGCTCTCCGAGTGCCGGGTGGGATTGGTGACGACCGCGGGCAGAACACCGGCGGATGGCGCGATCGGTATCGGGCCGTTCAAACGGGAGCTCTATGCGGAGCCGGCCGACCCGCCACCCACGCGTCTGTTCACGGACGACCTGTTTTGGGACAAGCAGGCCACCCATACCGACGACGTCGACAGCTTTCTGCCTGTGAACCGCCTGGCCGAATACGCCGCCTGCGGTCGCATCGGGTCGGCTTCGCCGCGCTTCTACGGGGTGCCCACCGATTACAGCCAGAGCAGGACATTGCAGCGCTCCGCTCCCCGGATCCTCGAATGGTGTCGAGAGGACGGCCTCGATGCCGTGCTCCTCTCGGCGCTTTGACCGGTTTGCCACCAGACCGTGAGTCTGGTTGCGCGGTATCTGGAAGGGCAAGGCATACCTACGGTGGTCATGGGTTGTGCACGGGACGTCGTTGAGGAGTGCGGCGTGGCCCGCTTTCTGTTTACCGACTTCCCTCTGGGAAATCCCTGCGGGAAGCCCTGGGATACTCAAATGCAACGCTCGATCGTGGGAAGCGCCCTGGATCTGCTGGATCGGGCCTGGATGCCGCGGACCACGGTCCAGACGCCGTTTCACTGGGACAACGATGCCTGGCGCGACGCCTTCATGCGGGTCGACGACGGCAATCGCGAGGCGCTTGCCCGGGCAGGGGAGGAGCGCCGCCGCCGTCAAGCCGAAATAAAGACAAGTCGGTGACACTATCGCAACCCAACGACGGAAGGGTGGAAACTCTATCTTTTAAAGTGTTTCATTAAGATACTGATCCCCACCAGGATGAGGAGTGCCGGAAGGAGAAAGGTGGCGATGGCGTAGATCTTCACCTCGAGGTTTTCCGAGACAAGAAATATCATTCCGACACAGCCGATGATCCACCCCTTGAGATCATCGATCTGCTGGCCCAATGTCCCCACCGCGATAATGATCAGGAGCAGGGGCCAACTCCGGCCAAATCCCCAGACGCCCATTTTGCTCAGGATGATCAGAATTCCCAGCGTGATCAGGATCAGACCGCCGGTCAGAACGCCTCTTTTCCCCCTATTTCGCATAGTATCCTTCGTTTCCATGAGTTGATTCCCTTTATTTCCCGGCCTTCCCGCATTTGCGTTCACGGCCCCGAACCTGACGGCGTCAGTCCATTCGCCAAGGCGTTTCCCCACAACGAGTGGCTGAAATAAAACATAAAAACGGGGAGACTTACCCTCCCGTCCCTCTTGCCTTACATTTTTTCCGCCAGTTTCAGGAACGGTTTGAACAGATCGATCGGGATGGGGAAGACCGTCGTGGAGTTGTTCTCCGCCGCGATCTGGTTCAGGGTCTGGAGATAGCGGAGCTGCAGCGACATCGGCTGCGTCTCCATCAGGGCCGCCGCCTCGATCAGCTTCTGGGCGGCCTGGAACTCGCCTTCCGCATTGATCACCTTTGCCCGCCGTTCTCTCTCCGCTTCGGCCTGTTTGGCAATGGCCCGTTTCATCTCCTCGGGCAGGTCGATCTGCTTGACCTCGACGTGGGAGACCTTGATCCCCCAGGGTTCGGTGCTCCGGTCCAGGATCTCCTGGAGCTGGAGGTTGATCTTCTCCCGCTCGGAGAGGATTTCGTCCAGTTCCATCTGGCCGCAGACGCTCCGGAGGGTCGTCTGGGAGAGCTGCGACGTCGCGTAGAGGTAATTCTCCACATCGATCACGGCGGCGTTCGCGTCGATGACCCGGAAATAGACGACGGCGTTCACCTTGATCGAGACGTTGTCCCGGGTGATGACATCCTGCGGGGGGATATCCATCGTGATCGTCCGCATGTCGATCTTGACCATCTTATCGACGATGGGGATCAGGATGATGAGCCCGGGTCCCTTCGTGGCGATGACCCTCCCCAGGCGGAAGATGACGCCCCGTTCGTACTCGTTGAGGATCCGGATGGCCGACGCGAGGAACATGACGACCAGAACAACGATGACGATGACTGGATACATTCCTGACATGACTGACCTCCATTTATTTTTCGATGGGTTCTATCCTGACTTTCAGATGCTCCACACGGATCACCCGGACCTTTGACCCCTTCGCCACGGGAACGTCGCTCACCGCGTTCCAGTACTCCCCATGGATCAGGACCTTTCCTTCCTCGAAGACATCGGTCATCGCCTCTCCCTCTTCGCCCACCATCCCCTCCTGTCCTCCCTGCGGCTTCCGCAGCTGCGCCTTGACGGCGATCGCGATGACGGCGATGAAAAAGAGCGACGTGATCGTCACCGCCGGAATAAGAACGCTCCAGGAGACCCGGAGGGAGGGATCGGGGGTCTGGAAGAGCATCAGCGAACCGATGACGAGCGAGATGATCCCGCCGATGGTGAGGATTCCGTGGCTGATGACCTTGATCTCCGCGATGAACAGGATGATGCTGAAGAGGATCAGGGCGACCCCCGCATAGTTCACGGGGAGGGTCTGCATCGCAAAGAAGGCCATGATCAGGGAGATCCCCCCGATCACACCGGGGAGAATGACGCCCGGATTGGAAAACTCGAAGTAGAGACCGGCAAGGCCGATCAGCAGCAGGATATAGGCGATGTTCGGATCGCTCAGGGCGGAGAGGATCTTCTGTCGCGTCCCCATCATCTTTTCATTGAGGACGGCCCCTTTTGTCCTGAGGACCTTCTTCCCCGCGGCGAGCGAGACCTCCCGGCCGTCCACCTGCGCGAGCAACTGGTTCAGATCCGTCGCCACAAAATCGATCACTTTGAGGCGGAGGGCCTCCTCGGCGGTGATCGATTCGCTCTTCCGGACCGCCTTCTCCACCCACTCTTCATTCCGCCCCCGCTTCTTGGCGATGCCCCGGACATAGGCGACGGCATCGTTTTCCACCTTCTGGCTCATCGTCTTGTCCATGCCGCCGCCGATCCCCAGGCCGACGGGATGGGCCGCGCCGATGTTCGTCCCCGGCGCCATCGCGGCGATGTGGGCGGCGACGGTGATGATGACGCCGGCCGAGGCCGCCCTGCGCCCCGGACGGGGCGACGTAGACGATGACGGGAACAGGGGCGTTCAGGATCCCCTTGGCGATGTCCCGCATGGCCAGATCCAGACCGCCCGGCGTATCGAGACGGATGATCAGCCCCTCCGCACCGCTCTTCGCCGCTTCATCGATGCTCTGGAGGATGTATTCGGCAATGGGCGGCGTGATGGCGGCGCTGACCGTGATCACGTCGAAGACCGGCGCCTTTTCCGCCGCCGGCAGACGCTGCGCCGGACAGCAGCTGACAATGAGCAGCAGCAAGGCCAGCACCGCGGCAGCACGGATATTCTTCGCAGACATGGTTCTCATCTCATATTCCTTACCTCCTTCGCCCCCGACCTTCGTTTGCATTTCCGGTATCACGTCCCGTCCCGGAGGGTCTTCATGATCATCTGGACATCCTCCCAGACCTGTTTCTTCGCCCCGGGATTCCGGAGCAGATAGGCCGGGTGGTAGGTCGGCATCAGCGGAATCCCCTGATAGCTGTGGAACCGCCCCCGCAGGACGCTGATCGGCGCCTCCGATTTCAGCAGGGTATGGGCCGCAAAGGTCCCGAGGGCGCAGATGACCCGCGGGCGGATCGCCTCGAGCTGCCGGATCAGAAAGGGTTCGCAGGCGGCGATCTCCTCCGGCTGCGGATTGCGGTTCCCGGGAGGACGGCACTTCAGGATGTTGCAGATGTAGACCTCCTCCCGTTTCAGCCCCATCGCCCCGATGATCTTCGTCAGGAGCTGCCCGGCGCGGCCGACAAACGGTCTTCCCTGGGCATCCTCATCCGCCCCCGGCGCCTCGCCGACAAAGACCAGTTCCGCCTCGGGATTGCCCTCGCCGAAGACAAGGCGGTGACGCGTGCGATGCAGCGGACAGCGCCGGCAGTCGCCGAGCTCCGCCCGGACCTCCTCCAGACCGGACTGCTTCCGCACCGGACGATTCCGGCCGCCGGCGCCGATCTCTTCCGCGGTATCCGCCGCTGCAACCGCCGTATTCTCCCGGGTGAGATAGGAGAGAGGTCTCCCCAGCTCCCCGTCCACACGCAACCTCTCCGTGAGCGACCGGACCAGGCCAAGAAGTTCTTCCCGCGGTTCCCCTTCAGCGCCCATCCCGGATCCTTCCGCTGTCCCTGATCTTCTTCACCCGGTCGAGGATGACGCCGGCCACATCCATCTTGTCCATCAGGGGAAACGTCTCGTCACCGCCCTTCCCGGTCCAGGATCCGGACGATGTTGGTATCCGTCCGGAAACCGGCCCCGGCTTCGGTCACGTCGTTGGCCACGATGAAATCCATCCCCTTTTCCATGAGCTTCGTCCGGGCATTTTCGAGCAGATGATCCGATTCCATCGAGAACCCGACCACGATACGGTTTCCCTTCTTTTTCCCGATCTCGGAGATGATGTCCGGGTTCCTCTCCAGGCGAACGGTCAGCGGCCCTTCCTTTTTCTTGATTTTCATCGCCTGGCAGACCGCCGGCCGGTAATCGGCCACCGCGGCGGCCTTGATCACCACCGTGGCCTCCTCCAGGTCGGTCCAGGACGGCATCCCGCATCTCGAGGCCGTCTTGACCGGGACGAATTCAACGCCCCGCGGGGCGGGAAGCGCGGTCGGACCGCTGATCAGCGTGACCGCCGCGCCCCGTCTCCTGGCCATCACGGCCAGGGCATAGCCCATCTTTCCGGAGGAGTAGTTGGTGATGTACCGCACCGGATCGAAGGGTTCCTGCGTCGGTCCGGCCGTGACGAGGATCCGTTCTCCTCGCAGAGATCCTTCGGCGTCAGGATCGATTCGATCTCCTCGGCGATCTCCGGCACATCGGGAAGCCTCCCCTGCCCTTCGGTCCGGCAGGCCAGTTCGCCGTATCCCGGCTCCAGAACGGCATGGCCGCGGGAAACCAGACGCGCCATGATTTTCCTTCACGATCGGGATTTGCATACATCTTCGCATTCATCGCCGGACAGATGAGGACGGGCGCCGTCGCGGCCAGCAGGACCGTGGTCAGCAGGTCGTCGGCGATGCCCGCGGCCATCTTGCCGATGAGGTTGGCCGTCGCCGGCGCGATGACGACCAGTTCGGCAAATTCGGCCAGCGCGATGTGGTCGATCTCGAAGTTCCCGGTCAGCCGGAACAGGTCCGTGGCGACCGGATTGCCGGACAGGGTCTCGAAGGTGAGCGGCGTGACGAACTCGACAGGCATGGTCGGTCATGATCACCCGGACCTTCGCCCCGCGCCGGACCAGTTCCCGGACCAGTTCGGCGGCCTTGTAGGCGGCGATGCCGCCGGTCACGCCCAGAACGATTCTTCTGTCCTTCAGCATGACGGGTTCCCTTTCCTATCAGAGGGTTGAGGATACTTATGATGAACTTATAGCAAGTATGCGGTCAAGATCAAGAAATTCATGGCATCGCGGAATCGGCTGACGGTTTTTCACCTTGCAAAACGTCCTCCAAAGTGACTATACCGCACCCAGTTCATCGAGGAGGAAGCAGGCCATGAAAAAGAGATTCTGGTATATCGTCGGTTGCTTGTCCTTCTGCTTGCGGCGGAGGAGGCGCATGGTTTTTCCTGACCGTCGGGGAAAGCGGCAACCCCGTCGCCGGATCGCGCGACGGGACGCCGCCATCATCGGCAAGCAGAAGCTCCTCAACGTCACCTTCTCCGATCCGGGACCGGGGCTTCGCCATACGGAGATCGTCATCACCCAGGACAACCGGCCGCGCGTTCTGTCTTCCATCGACTATCCGGAAACGGGCGTCCGGCGCAAGGCGGTCTCCGTCACCGTGGACGCCGCCGCCCTGAAACTCCATGACGGACCGGCCAGCCTGACCCTCACGGCCGTCGATCACTCCCTCTGGAAGAACCGGACCGTCGTCGACGCGCCCGGTCACGATCGATTTCCTGCCGCCCCAGATCTTCCAGCTCAATCCGCAGAACCACATCAATCCGGGAGGCGCCTGCGTCGTGGCCTATCGCCTGTCGGAGGCGGTCTCCCTGACGGGCGTCCAGGTCGGCGATCTCTTCTATCCCGCCTATCCGGTCACGCTGGCCGGGAAACCCGGTTATGTGGCCTACTTCGCCCTGCCGCTGGATGCGACGCCGGGCGCCCCGCAGATCCGCATCCTGGCGCGCGATCAGGCCGGAAACGAGACCGTCAGCGGCATCCCCGCCCTGATCCAGAAAGCGGAAATTCCGCAGCGACACGATGGTCCTCTCCGACGCCTTCTCGGACAGAAGATGCCCGAATTCCAGGCGGCCATTCCCGCTGCTCAGGGGAAAGACGCCCATGGAAACCTTCACCTATGTCAATACCCAGCTGCGCGCCGACAACTCTCAAGACGATCCAGTCCGTCTGCCGGAAATCGGAACCCCGGCAGCTCTGGCAGGACACCTTTCTCCGGATGAAAAACGCCGCCCCCATGGCCCTCTTCGGCGACCGCCGGACCTATTTCTACGGCGGGAAAGCCGGTGGGCGAAAGCCTCCATATCGGCGTCGATCTCGCATCCCTCGTCCATGCCCCGATCGAGGCCGCCAACAGCGGCATCGTCCGTTTCACCGGAGACCCTCGGAATCTACGGCAATACCGTCATCATCGACCACGGCCTGGGCCTTTCAACCCTCTACGCCCACATGAGCGCCATCCAGGTTCGACCCGACCAGACCGTAAAGCGGGGCGAGGTCATCGGCTCTTCCGGCGCGACCGGTCTTGCCGGCGGGGATCATCTCCACTTCGGCGTGGCGATCAACGGCCAGTTCGTCGATCCGCGCGAATGGTGGGATCCCCACTGGATTGCCGACAACGTGACACAAGAAGACTGGCGTGCAGCCTTTTAGGATTTGGCGATGTCGCGGTGGGCAATATTCACAAAATAGCCCTTGTCCGCAAAGTAGGCCCCCAGGTGGTTGGCCATGACGACGGAGCGGTGATGGCCGCCGGTGCAGCCGAGGGCGATGTTGAAGCGGGATTTCCCCTCCTTCTCGTAGAGAGGGATGAGAAACGCCATCAGATCGAATAATTTCGCCGATAAAGATCCGACCGCCTTCCGATTCCAGAACGTAATCGCGGACCACGCGGAGTCATGGCCGTTGCAGGCGCGCAACTCCTCGACGAAATGGGGATTGGGCAGGAAACGGACGTCCAGGACCATGTCGGCGTCGGCCGGCAGCCCGTAGCGGTAACCGAAGGAGGTCACATGGATCACCAGCCTCTTTCCCGGCGATCTCCCCGAGGAAATACCGCTGAACGATATCCTTGAGCTGATGGACATTGCAGGAGGTGGTGTCGATCACCTTGTCGGCCATCTGTTTCAGCGAGGCGAGTTTTTCCCTCTCCAGGCGGATGCCGTCCATGAGCGAACCGCGCGGGGCGAGAGGATGAGACCGCCTCGTTTCACTGAATCGGTGCAGGATTGCCTCGTCGGCGGCATCGAAAAAGAGGATCTCGATCCGATAGCCCTTTTCCTTGAGCCGGGTGAAGATCCGCGGGTACTTCTCCAGAAATCCCCGTCTCCCTGAGATCCATGACCATCGCAACCTGCGCGATCTCCTTGGCCGGATCGGACTGGATCTCCAGAAACTTCGGGCAGGAGAACCACCGGCAGATTGTCGACGCAGAAAAAACCGATGTCTTCCAGCGCCCGCAGGGCGGTGCTTTTGCCGGAACCGGACAGCCCCGTAATGATCACCACACGCAGCTGCTTCATCAACTGTCACCCCCCAGCCCGATGTGTATGCCGTTTTCCACAGTCGCAGTGCCATGCCGGTTGTCTCCGGAGAGGAGAAGCTCATCGACCGCGTTCATCACCTGATCCGCCATCTGCCGAGGACCGTCACCGGCCTCAAGACGGCGGCAAAGGACAGGAACCCCCACGATCTCGATAATCGAGCGGTCTTCATCCGCTCTCACTGCACTCGTCCCTACCCGAATCCCTGACAAACCGGATGATCACATTCACCCGCGTCTCGTCGCGGACGGCCTCGGCTCCCAGCAGGTCACGGGCATCGAGTATTCCTCGGCCCCGGACCGCAATCCATTTTCTCGTTCTGTGATGGCCCCTCCCGTAAGAGGAGATCTCCCCTTCCCTCCAGAATGACCGCATCATCCGCTATCCAGCAGCCCCCTCGGTTTACGAGCTCAAGGCCGCACGCGGTCTTTCCGATACCGCTATCGCCTGTGATCAGGACGCCCTGCCCCGATAACCGGATGAGCACGCCATGAAGCATGATCTGCCGCCCGCCCTTCTCCCTGAGCAGACCGATCAGCCGGCTTTTCAACAGCGAGGCATCGTAGCATGATGTAAATACCGGTATCCCTTCCGCTTCAGAAAAACGTCTGATGTCATCAGACAGCTCGCCGGCTTCGGAAAAAGCCGCACAGGAGATGTTTCGGCGGGATAAACGGGAAAGGCGTCCGGTATCGGCTGCAGAGACCCTGCCGTCCGATGAAATTGGCGGAAATATCATGAGGGTCCGGGAAGGGGCGTTCGTATGCCGTCTTCTTCCCGGGGATGGATGCAGACCCGGCTGATTGAACCTGAAACGCCGGGTAGATCCCATAAATGCGTGATTCCCAGTCTCTCTCGGCAGGCCATTACTTCCTTGACGTTCGACCGGCGTCATTGGTTCAGCAGTTCATCATCCTTTTCGGCGATGATCCGGACGAGATCATCATGCATCTTCGCCTCCAGCAGGTTTTTCCGGAAGGCTCCATCCTTCAGCATCCGGGAAATCTTCGCCAGGGCCTTGAGATGCTGGCCCGCCGAATTTTCCGGCGCCATGAGCAAGAAAAAGAGATGCACCGGCTTTCCGTCCATCGCCTCGAACTCGATCCCTTCCCGGCTCCTGCCGAAGGCGACCACCATCTCATCGAGTCCGGCGAGCTTGCCGTGGGGGATGGCGATCCCGTCACCGATACCGGTGCTCCCAAGCTTCTCCCTCTCCAGGAGGACATGGAGCATCGCCTCGGAATCGACCTTGATCTTTCCCTTCGCAAACACACCGGCCAGTTCCGCCAGCGCTTCCCGCTTGTTTTGCGCCTTCAAGCTCCTCAAGAATGAACTCCTTCTTGAGCATCTCCGTAATTTTCATGATGCATTCCTCAAACCTCAACGGCTGATCTCCATCAGCGCAAATTTCCCGTCTTCACGCCGGTAGATGACATTGACATTTTCCGTGGAGGAATCGCGATAGATCACAAACCGGTTTTTCGTGGTCTCCATTTCCATGACCGCATCATCGATGGACATCGGTTTCAGCACCACTTTACGGGTTTCGACCACCTTCGCCTCCGGCGATTCTTCGCCCTCTTCGCCCAGCAGATTCACCTTCGGATGCTCCGCTCCGGGACTGATTGTTCTTGAAACCGCGGATCTTTTCCTTGCGTTTCTTGAGCTGCCGCTCGATCTTTTCGATGGCGTTGTCGATGGCCAGATGCATATCCTTTTCTTCTTCCTTGCTGTTGATGTTCAACCCGTTGGCCATCAGATTGATTTCCGCCGTATTCCGGAATTTCTCGACCGAGAGGATGACACGGGCATCCACCGGATTATCGATATATTTCTTCAGTTTTTCCAGTCTCTCCTCCACATATTCCTTCTGCCAGTTTTCCCCTTCCGCATTCCTGAAGGTTACAGAAATCTTCATGATCGTCTCCTCCCGTTTCTGGTTTCACCCGCCCGTCACGGTCGGCCGGCATACCGCCGGATCGGCAAAGCCGCGGACTATACAGATCTTTACCTATCGACCTGTCAACTGTCTTTTTAAAAATATTTCTTCCGCCGCGAGGAGGGCAGAACTCCCATCATCTCCCGGTATTTCGCGACAGTCCGCCGCGCAATGGTTATCCCCGAATCTCTGAAGACGTCTTGACGATTTCCTGATCGCTGAACGGTTTTCGGGGATTTTCCTCGCCGATGATCTTCCGGATATCCTCCTGCACGCTCTTGGAGGCAACATCGTCGCCGCCGGTCCTGTGGATGCTGCTGCCGAAGAAGTACTTCATCTCGAAGAGGCCCCGCGGCGTATGCATGTACTTGTTCGTGACCACACGGCTGATCGTGGATTCGTGCATCTCCACGTCATCGGCGATATCCCGCAGGATCAGCGGTTTCAGAAAGCTGATCCCCCGGTCGAAGAATTCCTTCTGATACCGGACGATGCTCTCGGCAACCCGGTAGATCGTCTTTTGCCGCTGCTGAATGCTCTTGATGAGCCAGGTCGCCGACTGGACCCGTTCCTTGATGTACTTCTTCCCGTTTTCCTCCTTCACCCCCGCGTTCATCCCGCCCATGATCTCCCGGTAAAAATTGCTGATCCGGAGTCTCGGCAGACCGTCGTCGTTGAGAACGATCTTGTAATCGTCACCGCTTTTAATGACATAGACGTCGGGAACAATCGCCTGGATGCGTTCCTCGTTGTAGACGCTCCCCGGCCGGGGATCCATGTTGGTGATGATGACGACGGCCGCCAGAACATCATCGAGTGTTCACCTTCAATTTCCTGGCGATGTGGGCATAATTCTTGACTTCCAGATCCTTCAGATGACCCAGGATGATTTTTTCCACAAGCGGTCGTGCATTCCCCAGGATCCTGGCCTGAATGAGCAGACACTCCCGGAGATCGCGGGCGGCAATCCCGACGGGATCGAATTCCTGAACCTTTTTGAGCACCTCTTCCACAAAGGCCGGATCCACTTTTTCCTGGACGGCGATCTCTTCCAGCGTGGCCACCAGATAGCCGTTCTGGTCCAGGTTGCCGATGATCTGTTCGCCGATACGCCGTTCATCGTCGGTGAGCCGGGAAAGCCGGAGCTGCCACATGAGGTGGTCCGTGAGCGAGGATTTCACGACGAGGAGGTTGTCCCAGGAGGGGGCGGTCCCCTCCTTCCGGTCGTAGGTGACCCCCATCGGGCCATAGTCTTCCAGATAGCTGTCCCAGTCGAACTCCTCACGGCCGTCTCCTTCTCCCGTCAGTTCCTCGGTCCGCTCCACCAGGCTGATCTCTTCCCGGACGCCTTCCTCGCTCTGTTCGGGTTCGATCTTCTTTTCGGCTTCGGGATCCTCATCCGACGTGACCTCCTCCAGGAGCGGATTCTCCTCCATCTCCTGATTGACCGCATCCACCAGATCCAGTCTCGACAGCTGCAGGAGCTTGATGGCCTGCTGGAGCTGAGGCGTCATGATCAACTGCTGGGTCAGTTTCAGATTCTGTTTGAGTTCAAATGCCATGTTCCGACTGCTTTTCCTTCCCTCTTAGATTCGACGAAGGCGTTCAACGCTTTTTTTTCTCCTTCTGTTCCTCGGGATAGATCGTGGCCGTGACGCGTTTGTTCTCCGCCCCTTCCACCACACCTCGATTTTCATTCAGGAATACGACAATTTTGTCCCCCCGGATGATATTGGCGCCCTCGCGCAGGACGGCGTTACCCGTCATGGTGATCTTCTGGGCATCCTGTTCGAAGATGGCCTCCTCACCCGTCACGATCCGGTCGCCTTCGCTGATCGTGACATGGCCCTTCGCCTCAACCCTTTCCAGTTCCCCCGGCCCTTCAGACTCGGCGGTCGATGGGGCGGCCGATGGGACGGCGGGCTTTTTTTCTTCTTTGTAGTAGAGGGTCAGCACGTCCGCCCGGATCGTCCGCTCCCCCTGAGTGGCCACGGCATTGCCGGAAAAGACAACCATCCGCTTTTCATTATAGGCATCCAGACGGTCCGAGACAATCTGAATCGGCTGATCTCGTTCGACCTTGGGTTTCTGTTTCGTCTGGCCATGGACGCTGACGGGTTGCCCAAGGACGGCAATCAGAACACCCAGTCCTATGATTAGCGTGAAGATCCTTTGCAGCATCACTCTTTCTCTCTCCGTTCCCCTGTGAGATTCGCCCGGACCTGGGACAGGAGAGCGACTCTCTTCTCCTCCAGGTATAAGGTCATGCCCACACCGCTCACCCGGACGCTCCTGTTTTCCATCACCACAGATCCTTCGGTTTCGATCAGCTTCCCGGCATTCAGATACCGGAGATGGTCCGTCCTGAAGCGGTCTCCGTTGTCCGAGACGATGTTGACATTCCCTTCGATTTCCATATCTCGCGATTCGGTATTTAACCGGCCCCGATCGCCGGTCATCACGAATGTCCTACCGTCCTTCGTCACAAGCTTGACAGTCAGTTTCTCAAGGAAAGCCAGGTTTTCCTTCTTCTGATACCTTGCCGTATCCGCCATGATCTCCCACTTCATGCCGGAATCTCCGACCTCTGTAAAGCGGACGTTCCGGACCTGCAGATCGACCCGGTCCGACATGATTTTTAAGAGGGCCTTTTCCGGCTCCTTCGGGATATTGATCATGATGATCGCCGCTACGGAGAGGACCACCGCCAGGACAACGACGATGAGCACCGTTTTTCTTCCCCTTTTCATCATCCCCTTCCGGCACCGTTCCCCTCACGTCGGCAACCTCGCACAACGCCGATGTCTGAGAATTTTATACCATCCGTACCCGTAGATGTAAAGATGAAACGTCATTCTCAATGATAACGGATTGTTAGGCAAATTCATACCTCGCAGCCACTTCCCCCCACCGGCCCTGGGCCTTGAGGATCACCTCGCACACCTCCCGAACCGCCCCCCGGCCTCCGGGATGCTCCGTCACATAATCGGCGACTCCTGTGGCTTCCGGGCAGGCATCGGCCACGGCAACCCCGAAACCGACCCGCTTGAGAAGCGGTATATCGACCACATCATCGCCGACATAGGCCGTCTCTTCCGGAGCAAGTTTTCGCCTCTTCAGAATCTCGTCAAAGACCTCCCGCTTGTTCCAGATCCCCTGATGGACCTCGGTGATCCCCAGATCGGCGGCGCGGTGGTCGACCACCCGGGATCTTCTTCCCGTCAGAAGCACCACGTCGATGCCGCATCTCATGAGAATTTTCAAGCCGTGACCGTCCCTGACATCGAACTGCTTGCTCTCCAGACCCGCATCGTCAATGATGATCCGGCCGTCGGTCATCACCCCGTCCACATCCAGGATCAGGAGTTTTATTCCGCGGATCCTGCTCAAAAGTCGCTCATCAGTCACTTCTTTCACCATTTTACTCCTCTTCCCGCAGGTTTACACCTGCGCGTCCCGCACTACCGCATCGATCCTCTTTAGAGTGGATAGCAGCTCCGGCAGGCTGTCCAGGCTCAGCGAATTGGGCCCGTCGCAGAGCGCGCGGTCCGGATCCGGATGGACTTCAAAAAACAGACCGTCGATCCCGGCGGCCACCGCCGCCCGGGCAAGACAGGGGACCATCCGCCGGTCGCCGCCCGAGGCCTTCCCGGCCCCCCCGGGGAGCTGGACGCTGTGCGTGGCGTCGAAGATGACCGGATACCCGATCTCCCGCAGGATCGGAAAGGCGCGGAAATCGACCACCAGATTGTTGTAACCGAAACTGACCCCCCGCTCGGTCAGCATGAGATTGTGATTACCCGCCGCCGCGGCTTTTTCCAGGATATGGACGGCATCCCAGGGGGCAAGGAACTGCCCCTTCTTGATATTCACGGCCCGTGCCTTGCGGGCGACCTCGACGACGAAGTCGGTCTGCCGGCAGAGAAAGGCCGGGATCTGGAGGACATCGAGGACCCGGGCAGCCGGATCGATCTCCTCAAAGCGATGGACGTCGGAAAGAACGGGGATATCCAGTTCTTCCCGGATCCTCTTCAGAATCTCGAGCCCCCGGATCAGACCCGGCCCCCGGTAGGCATCCCGAGAGGTCCGGTTCGCCTTGTCGTAAGAGGCCTTGAAGATGAACGGGATCTCCAGTTTTCCTGTCAGCTCCTTCAGATAACGGGCAATCTCCACGGTCTTCTCTTCATTCTCGATGACGCAGGGACCGGCAATAAGCACCAGGGGGGCCCCGCCGCCGATCGAGAGCCGTCCGACACGGATGGTTTTCATGAATGCACCGCCTCCTTCATTCTTTCTGTTTCTGCTGGATGATACGGATCTTCATCTGGGGGATTTTCCGCGCCACCTTCGTCGCTTCGGGATTCAGCTCGAATGCGGACGTGTAGGCCTTCAGCGCCTCCGGAAAGAGCCCCTTCTTTTCATAGGCCGCCCCGAGATTCGCATAGACCTCGTCGTCCTCGGGATCGAATTTCAGCGACAATCGGTAATATTCGATCTGCCGGTCCAGATCCCCCTTGAGACCGTACGCATGGGCAATACTTGAATAGTAGGCGGCTTTCTTCGGGTTCAGCTCGATGAGTTTCCTGTAGATCCGGATGGCTTTGTCGTACTGTTTTTCCTTCATGTAGGCGTCCACCAGGATGTTCAGGACATCAGGCGTGGGATTGGTGGCCGCCAGCTTTTCATACATCGCGATCGATTCCTTCGTCTTACCCGTCTGACTGTAGGCCTGTGCGAGGTTCTTGTGCAATTGGGGATCTTTCGCACCGAGGTTGATGGCCTTCTGATAATTCTCGACGGACAGGGCAGGCTTCTTCAGTTCGGCATAGGCAAAACCGAGACGGCCATAGATGACTGCCTTCCTGGGACTCATTTTCACCACCTTCTCATAAAGGGGCGCCGCCTCACCGAATCGCTTGGCCTTGAAATGGAGATCGGCCAGCCGCTCCAGGGCATCCGGATCATCCGGCTTGAGCTCCAGGACCTTCTGATACTCGCGAACCGCCTCCTGATCCCGTTTCCCTTTTTCATAGGCCGCCCCCAGATTGAAGTGGATCACGGGATCATCCGGCTTCAGCTCGATCGCCTTTCTGTAATTCTCGATTTCCTCTTTCGTCAGACCTTTTCCGCCATAGGCCAGGCCGAGATTGGCATAGGCGGCGGCGTTCTTCGGCTGCCGTTTCACGACCTCCTGGTGCCAGCGGATGGCCTCGTCGAAATTTCCCATCTTCAGAAAGACATCGGCAAGGGCAACGGCCACATGATCGGCCTTCGGCACCTTTTCCAGGACCAGCCGGTACTGCTCCACGGCCTTCCCGAGCTGCCCCGTCTTCTCATAGGCCTCCCCCAGCTTGAAGATGGCCACGGGATTGTCGGGCCGGATCTTCAGGGCGTCCTGATAGGCGGCGATGGCCTTGTTCCAGTTCCCCAACTGGCTCCAGGCCAGGGCCATGTTGGCCAGCGCTTCGTCATCCCGCGGATTGGCCTTTACGGCCCGCTCGGAAATCCTGATCACCTCCTCGTACTGTCCGCTCTTCAGATAGCACTTCGCCAGTTCCGACAGGACCGCCGCATCATCCGGCTTCAGGGCCAGGATCTCCTGATACTGGGCAATGGCCTCACCGGTCATGCCGGCATTGAAGTAGATGGAGGCCAGCATCCTGCGCACGTTGGTATCCTCCCGGTTCATGGCAATCGCCCGCTTGAGGTATTCGATCTGGACCTTCTGATTTCCGGAACTCCGCGCATAACGCAGCCAGTCCTGCGGGGTGATCTGCACCCGGATCGGAATGGATGCGATCAGGTCATCCTGATATTTAATCAGGAAGGAGTAACCGCCCGGCTTTTTCCCGCCCGGACCATTCCGGCCCGTCAGGACCGTCTTGTCCACCAGATCGATCCCCTTGAGGAGCTTTCCGATATCGTTCTTGTCCCCCAGCCCTTCAACATCCACGGTCACTCCGCCGCCGAAGAGGACATCCGTCGCAATCTCCTTGATCACGAATTCGTCCCGGTAGGAGACCTCAAAGAAATCCTGGGAGGTCAGGCGGTAATCCTTCCCGTTCTTTTCGAGAATGAGCGCATAGAAATGGGGTTTCTGCCCGAGGACGATGAAGGAAAAGGTGTTCTTGATCCTGATCAGACCGTCGGATATCCCCCGCACCCTTTCCGGATAGAGAAATCCGGCGGTCAGGATACCCGCTGCCAGGACCACGACGATCACCAGAGCGATCCATGCCTTCGCGGATTTGCTTTTCATCTTATGTCTTGCCGCTTTACCCGACCGATATTCCATATCTCTTGATTCCTCATCACCCCGCTGTCGGGCATTTTGTTACTTCAGATCCGTTCATCCCCGCGGATGATACTTCCGGTGAATCTCCTTCAGCCGCTCCCGCGTCACGTGCGTGTAGATCTGGGTGGTGGAGATGTCGGCATGACCCAGCATGATCTGCACGGAACGCAGATCGGCCCCCCCCTCAAGCAGGTGGGTGGCAAAGGAGTGCCGGAAGGTGTGGGGATGAACTTTCTTCGCCAGATTCGCCTTTGCCGCATACTTTTTCACGATCTTCCAGAATCCCTGCCGCGTCAGCCCCTTTCCCGGGCGGTTCAGAAACAGGATGTCGCTCTGGCGATTCTTGAGCAACAAGCGGCCGCGCCCCTTCGAGATACCGTTTCACCCGATCATAGGCCGTGCGGCCCACGGGGACAATCCGTTCTTTGCCTCCCTTTCCCATGGCGACCAGATATCCCACCTGCCAGTTGATGCTGTTGACGGTCAGCCCGATCAGTTCCGACACCCGTATCCCTGTCGCATACACGAGTTCGAGCATTGCGGTATCCCGGACGGCGGCCGGCGTTGCCGAACCGGGCTGCACCAGCAGGAGGCCCATCTCTTCGCGGCTCAGCACATCGGGAAGGTGCATCCAGACCCGGGCGAGTTCGATGTGGGCCACCGGGGTGCTCTCCAGTTTCTTCTCGCGGAGCAGATATTTATAAAACCCGCGGAGCGCAGCCAGGGCGCGATTCACCGAATTGGCCGCCAGCCCTTCACTCTTCAGCCGGCGAGATAGGAAATCAGTTCCTCCGTCCCGATCTCGCGGATATCGCGAATCTTCAGGCTGTCGATAAACGCCGCATAACGGTTCAGATCCCGGCTGTACCCGTCTATGGTGTTCCGAGAAGCCCCTTTTTCGACCGCCATAAAGTTCAGATATTCATCGATCAGATGATGCATGTGTTTTTTTAACTTAAATGAAGCGGAGAAGCAAAGATTTTTAGTGTATCGATACATCATTCAGCCCTTAAGGCGTTCATCCCCGTATAGACAATTCCCGTTTCTCCGCGTGCGAAACCCACCAGGAACATTTTCAACCGACTCGCCAATTCGATGGCTAACGCCGTAGGAGCGCTTACGGCAACAACGTCCGATATCCCCGCCCTCGCGGCTTTGACAACCATTTCAAAGCTTAGTCTACCGGACAACATGAGCAAGGAGTCCTCAAAGGGGATTCTCTGAAGCAAGGCCTCGCCTACCGCCTTGTCCAGCGCATTGTGTCTTCCCACGTCTTCCCTGAGTATCGCCGATTCAGGAATGATCATCCCTTCGCTGACCTGTACGAGAAGAGCCGCATGAGCTCCCCCCGTTCGTTTGAACAGGCGCTGCCTGTCATTCATCATCGCACCCAACTCGACGATAGCTTGCGGTACTACCCTACCCTTTAGCCTGACAAACGGTTCCAAGGCGTCAGTCACCGATGCAATCGCTTCTCTGCCGCAGATGCTGCAGGAACTGAATACCGCTCTGTGTTCCGTCAAGCGGGACGCAACATCGACGCCTTCGGCTGGAATGACCCGGACCACATTTCCCGCTTCTTCACGACAGAATCCGATTGTCCCGATATCTTTTTCGGACCGGACAACTCCTTCGGTGTGAAGATAACCGATGGACAACGGTATTTCATCACCCGGCGTACACATCAACGTCACCAAAGGTTTCCCGGCTACCGTTATCAGCAACGGCTCCTCATTGATCAGGTCATAAGCAGCAGGCGTCATACCGTTCGGACCGAGTGTGTGGCACTTAATCATGGTGGTCTTCGCTGACTCAGCGAATCTCGGAATCATCTCCGGAAGGCCGAGGCGCCACAGGGGGAGCCCGATTGAATCGTCATGGATATTAAACCTCAATGTACATGGATCGTCGTTACTCGGTCACGTCTCGTATGATTAAGAAGAATATAAAAAACCGACTCGTTATGTCAATGAAAATAGCCAGCACCGAGCCGATGTGCTCTCCATCCCGGCATCGCTTTCTCTTTCAATGCAGCGTATTACAAAAAAAATCACTTATATAAAATTTCCTTGACACACATGAGCGTTCCTCATATCCTCCGAAGCAAATATAAGATACGTGCGTCTCAACTCAACTGTCTGCTCTTTACTGGATACGTCCGATTACACAGGCCGCTCATTGCAGAAACACCCTCGATCGGGACACACCGATACGAATAAACAGCGTCCAATCCTTGCAAGTCCTTTTCGAGGAAATACTGTGCCCCGCACTCACCAAACACGGACGAGGAGACAATAAAAGTCATGCAGGAGATCGACATCACGAAGGTGGATGAGATCCTCACCAGATTCAGGAAGGAAGAGGGATCGCTCATCCCCGTACTCCAGGAAATTCAAGCCCTGTACCGCTATCTTCCCCGGGAGGCAATCCTCCGGGTCAGTAAAAGGCTGAAGATTCCCCTGGTCCGGATATACGGGGTGGTGACCTTCTATTCCCAATTCTATCTGACGCCGCGGGGCAAGCACGTGATCAAATCGTGCCAGGGAACCGCCTGCCACGTGCGGGGGTCCAAGGGGGCACTGGAGTCCCTGTGCAGGGAGCTGCAAGTGGCTCCGGGCGGGACGACAGAGAATATGAACTTCACCCTGGAAACCGTCGCCTGCCTGGGAACCTGCTTTCTTGCCCCGGTCATGATGATCGATGATGACTACTACGGGAAGCTCTCGCCGAAGCGGGCCGCTGGATGCACTCAAAAAGTACTCCCCCGAACAGAAAAAGGATGAGGCGTAGCCTATGAGACGATTGTCGTCGATTGAGGATCTTCGAGAGGTTCAGCAGACCATCATAAATGAACGGGACCCTTTGCGTCTCCGGGTGCGTATCTGCATGACCGGGTGCCGCGCCTTCGGCGCCGTGGAGGTCCTGGACGCCTTCAAAGCAAACATTGCCGAGCAGCAGTTAACGGACAGGGTTGATATCGTAGAGACCGGCTGCCACGGCTTCTGCGCACGGGCTCCGGTGGCGGCCGTCGACCCCTACGGGTTCTTCTATCAGCAGATCTCCCCGAAGGACGTCCCGGCAATCGTCAAGACGACCCTCGTGGAGGGGAAACTCTTCGAGAAAGCCCTCTACCGACAGACGAAGACTGACAAAGTCATTCCCCTTGAGAAGGACGTCCCCTTCTACCGGGAGCAGATGAAGATCGTACTACGCAACTGCGGGCAGATCGATCCGACGAGGATCGACGAATACCTGGCCCGCGACGGATATTCCGCCTTGACAAAGGTGCTTGCGACCATGAGCCCCGAGGAGGTCATCGAAGCGGTGCTCCGTTCGGGTCTGCGGGGCAGAGGGGGAGCGGGGTTCTCCACGGGCACCAAATGGCGGTTCGCCCGTAACGCCCCGGGAGACATGAAGTACGTGATCTGCAACGCCGATGAGGGGGACCCCGGGGCGTTCATGGACCGGGCCGTCCTGGAAGGCGATCCCCATACGGTCCTGGAAGGAATGCTCATCGCGGCCTATGCGATCGGCGCCCGCGAGGGGTACGTGTACGTGCGGGCCGAGTATCCCATCGCGGTGGCCCACATCCACAAGGCGGTGGCCGATGCCCAGGCCATGGGTCTCCTGGGGGAGGGCATCCTGGGGACCGACTTCAGCTTCGATCTTAAGATCAAGGAGGGGGCCGGCGCCTTCGTCTGCGGGGAAGAGACGGCCCTGATCGCCTCTATCGAAGGGAAACGGGGGATGCCACGGACGCGCCCCCCCTTCCCGGCCATCTCCGGTCTCTGGGGGAAACCGACCAACATCAACAACGTGGAGACCTTCGCGAATATCGCCCCGATCATCCATCGGGGGGCCGACTGGTACGCCAGCCTTGGGACGGAAAAGAGCAAGGGGACCAAGATCTTCGCCCTCGCCGGGAAGATCAACAACACCGGCCTCGTGGAAGTGCCCATGGGGATCACGCTGGAGCGGATAGTCTTCGATATCGGCGGGGGAATCCCGGGCGGCAAGCGGTTCAAGGCCGCCCAGACCGGCGGGCCCTCGGGCGGGTGCATTCCCGCCACCCTGCATGAATCTCCCCATCGATTACGACTCCCTCGCTTCGGCCGGGGCCATCATGGGCTCCGGGGGCCTGGTCATCCTGGACGAGAACACCTGCATGGTCGACCTGGCCAAGTATTTCCTCACCTTCACCAAGGACGAATCCTGCGGCAAGTGCGTCCCCTGCCGGATGGGCACAAAACGGATGCTCGAAATCCTGCAGCGGATCACGGAAGGCAACGGCGAGATGGCCGATCTGGACAACCTGAAAGAGCTGGCGCCGATGATCAAGGCCGCCTCGCTCTGCGGGCTCGGGCCAGACCGCACCGAATCCCGTCCTGACGACGCTGCGGTATTTCTACGATGAATACCGGGCCCATATCGAAGAAAAGAGATGTCCCGCCGGGGTGTGCAAGGCGCTGATCCGCTATGAGATCGATCCGGAGACCTGCACGGGCTGCGGTCTTTGCCGGAAGGCCTGTCCCCAGGCGGCGATCAGCGGGTTCAGCCAAAGAAACCGCACACCCTGGACCAAGCCCTGTGCATCAAGTGCGGCATCTGCGCCGCCGAATGTAAATTCGATGCCGTCAAGGTCATTTAACAGGGTGTTGAAAAACACCCGATAGGGACAGGCTGTTCAAAAAGGTTCAGATGCAAGGCGCGCAAAACCTGAGGAATGAGGCGTACATTATCGTACGCCGCAGTGACGAAGGATGCAGCGCAACACCGCAGATGAGCCTTTTTCAACCGCCTGCTGAGAGGGAGGCACCGTGAACGAAATACACATGTCCATCGATAACCGGGAGGTCACTGTACCCCCGCATTTCACCATCCTTCAGGCCGCCAAAAAAGCCGGGATCAAGATCCCCACCCTCTGCCATCTCCTGGGAGCTGAATCCCGTCCAGCGCCTGCCGGATCTGTGTGGTGGAAGTTCGAAGGGGAGGAGCCTGGTGCCTGCCTGCTCGTATCCCGTAGCGACGGGATGAAGGTAAGACGAACACCGAGCGGGTCCTGAAAGCGCCGTCGGCTGGTGATGGAACTGCTCCTATCCGACCACCCCTGGACTGCATGACCTGCGAGCAGGGCGGCGACTGCGAGCTCCAGGATCTCGCTTACAGCATGGGCGTGACGGGTCGCGTTTCAAGGGGGAACAGCATCACTATCCGGTCGACGATTCCAACCCCTTCATCGTCCGCGGACTACAACAAATGCGTCCTCTGCGAGCGGTGCGTCCGGGCCTGCGACGAGATCGCGGGGATTCAGGCCATCGATTACACCCGCCGGGGCTTCGACACCAAGGTCGTGACCCCTATCGACGGCGGCTTACCAGGACAGCGACTGCGTCTTCTGCGGCCAGTGCGTCCAGGTCTGCCCGGTGGGCGCCCTGACGGAGAAGAAGGCAAAGGGGCTGGGCCGCGCCTGGGAGACGAAGAAAGTCCGCACCACCTGCCCCTACTGCGGCGTGGGCTGCCAGCTGTGGCTCCATGTGAAGGACGGCCGGATCATCAAGGTCACGGCTGTGAGAGGAGCGCCGAGCCCAACCAGGGCAGGCTGTGCGTCAAGGGCCGTTTCGGCTATGACTTCATCTATTCGGAGGACCGGCTCAAGACGCCGCTGATCAAGGAGAACGGGAGTTCCGGGAGGCCTCCTGGGATGAGGCCCTTGGATCTGTTGCCGACAAGTTCAAGGAGATCATCGCAAAACACGGACCGGATGCCATCGCCGGCGTCAGTTGTGCCCGGAGCATCAACGAAGACTCCTATCAGATGCAGAAGCTCTTCCGCGCGGTGATCGGCACCAACAACATCGATCACTGCGCCCGTACCTGACACGCTCCCACGGTCGCCGGTCTGGCGACCACTTTCGGTTCCGGCGCAATGACCAATTCCTTCGCCGAGTTCGCAAAGGCCAAGATGTTCCTCGTCATCGGCTCCAACATGACCGAGGCCCATCCCGTGGCGGCCACCTTCGTCAAGAACGCGGTCATGAAGGGGGCCGAGCTCATCGTGGTCGATCCGCGCACGCACGGATCTGGCCGATTTTGCCGACCATGCATCTGCCGATCAAGGTGGGCAGCGACATCGCCTTCCTCAACGGCCTCATGCACGTGCTCATCACCGAGGACCTCTACGACAAGGACTATGTCGAATCCTGCTGCATCGGCTTCGAAGAGCTCAAGAACAAGGTGATGGAATATCCGCCGGAGCGGGCCGCCGAGATCTGCGGCATCGACTGCCGAGACGATCCGGGAGATGGCCCGGCGCCTGGCGTCGGTCAAGCCGGCCATGCTCATGCTACACCCTGGGCATCACCGAGCACACCTGCGGAGTCAACAACGTCATGATCCTGCGCCAATCTCCAGATGCTCCTGGGCAACGTGGGCTTCGAATGCGGCGGCGTCAACCCGCTGCGCGGACAGAACAACGTGCAGGGCGCCTGCGACATGGGGGCGCTGCCCAATGTCTTCCCGGCTACCAGAAGGTGACCGATCCGGCCATCGAGGACCAAGTTCGAAACGGCCTGGGGCGTCGACAACCTGCCCGACAAGCCCGGCCTGATGATCCCCCAGATGATGGACGGCCTGCTCGACGGCAAGATCAAGGCCTTCTACATCTTCGGCGAGAACCTGGCCAACACCGAGCCGGATATCCACCACGTGGAGCAATGCCTTGCAGTCCGCCGAATTCCTGGTCTGCCAGGATATCTTCCCGACCGAGACCACCCGCTTTGCCCATGTGGTCTTCCCGGCCGCGGCCTGGAGCGAAGACGACGGGACCTTCACCAACAGCGAGCGCCGGGTCAGCAGGGTGCGCAAGGTCAGCGAGCCCCCGGGAGAGGCCAAACCGAACTGGTGGATCTTCAAGGAGATCGCCAGGCGCATGGGGCAGGAGTGGACATCGAACAGCGCGCCAGGAGATCTGGGACAATGAGGTTTCGGTGCTGGCGCCCCAGTTGGCCGGCATCAAGTATCGCCGCCTGGAAGGCGACGGCCTCCAGTGGCCCGTGCCCGACATCGGACCACCCCGGCACCGCGTTCCTTCACAAGGACGGCTGGTTCACCTGCGGCCTGGGCAGTTCACGCCCGGTGGACTGGACGCCGCCTGCCGAGGTGCCCGACGAGGAGTATCCCTTCGTCCTGAGCACCGGCGGCAGGCTCTACCACTACCACACCCGCACCCAGACCGGCCGGTCGCAGGGCCTGAATGATCTTCTGAGCGAGGAGACCGCCGATATCTCTCCGGCCGATGCCGCAGCGCCTGGGCATCGCCGATGGCGAGATGATCCGGGTCAAGTCCCGCCGCGGCGAGGTGAAGGTCAAGGCCAAGGTGACCGAACAGGTGCCCCCGGGCATGGTCTGGATGGCCTTCCACTTCCGGGAAGCCAACGCCAACTGGCTGACCAATCCGGCCTTCGATCCGGTCACCCAGACGGCGGAATACAAGGCCTGCGCGGTGGCCATCGAAAGACTCTGATGGGATGACCATCAATGTCGCAGCCCACGCAGTCGGTCGTGCAGAGGGCGCTCGATGGGACCACTTACCTCCATCAGGAATTGCGGCACCAGACGCTTGTTCAATCAATCACTCATGATGAGCGCATGAAAATCCATCCCTCTGACGCCTCCCCCCCGGGCTTCACGGATAAAACCCGGTGTGGTCTTTATGACCTTCCACTTCCCCGAAACGGCGGTGAACCTGTTGACCATCGCCGCGCTGGACCCGGTGGCCAAGATCCCGGAGTACAAGGCGACGGCGGTAAAAGTCGCCCGTGTCGAGTGACCTAAAAATTCAGAGTGCCGGATTTCCTGAAATGACAAGCTTCTTATCGACATAGAGGGGATCGGCCGGCTTCAGGCGATTCAATTTGGCGATGGCGCCGACCGTCGTGCCGTGCCTTTTGGCAATCACGGCAAGTGTGTCTCCCTTTTTGACCCGGTAGATCACCCTTCCTGTTTTTTCCGCAGGCACGTTTTTCCCCTCCGAGACCGGCGCCTTCAGCCCCTGATTTTCCTTTTTCTCCACAGGCGCACCGGTAATCTTCAAAACACGATTCACATAGAGGGGATCGCGAAGTTTCATATGATTCAGACTGAGAAGCACACCGATTGATGTCTCGTGTTTCCGGGCAATTTTTTCCAGGGTATCCCCTCTTTGGACGCGATAAACCGTCGCCTTCTCCCGGACTGAAGGGCTTTCCGCGACCTTCACCGGCGCGGGACGTCCGTTCTTGGCGGCGGGCTTGGCATCAGCCGCCCGGCTTGCCCCTTCCCCTTTTGCCGGAATGACCTCTCCGCTCACCTCAACCTGCGTTGCTTTATTCTGATCCTTTTGCTTCTCCTCCTTCCCGACGATAACCGATACCGCAACAGGAGGAAGGGGCGGCAGGAATTCGGTTATGGAATTGGCGATAGCCTCGGCAATCTGCGCCTGAAAGCGAGGGCTCTTCAGGAGTTTTTCTTCCTTTGCATTGGAGATATAGGCGGTTTCAATCAATACGGACGGTATCTCGGGAAGCTTGAGCACGTAAAACGGCGCCTCTTGAACGCTCGTGAATTTCAGTTGATTCTCCCTTTGCAGATGCTGAAGGACAGAGCCGCCGAAGGTTTTTGACTGGTTGAGGGTATTGGTCTGGAACATGTCGAGGATGATCGGGTCGGAGCCATCTCCGCTTTCTCCGTTAGGGACACCGCCGACGACATCGGCCAGGTTTTCATTCCGGGCAAGAATTTTCGCCGCCTCGCTGCTCGCCCCCCCGGTGGAAAGACAGTAAACGGAAGTGCCGCAGGCCGTCCGGTTTCTTGCTGCGTCCGCGTGGATACTGACGAAAAGATCCGCGCCGTATTCTCTGGCGATCATCAGCCTCTTACTGAAAGCGACATAATAGTCGCCGTCACGGGTCAGAAAAGCACGGTAACCCGGCCGTTTGTTCAGCACGCCCTGCAGCTTCCGGCTGATTGAAAGCACCACGTCTTTTTCGAAGGTCCCTTTTTTACCGACCGCCCCCACCGCCTCTCCCCCATGTCCGGGATCGATGACAATGATCCGGTCCTTCCGGGTAATCTTGACCCTCTCCCGCGCCTCGCTCTCTTGCTTGGCGACCTCCGGCAGAACGATATCGATGACGATCCGGTAGGGTTTGTCCTGAAACGGCTTCAGTTTGAAAACAGTGGTCTGCACCTGGGCGGGGAGCATCAACTCCACCCTCACACCGGATGGAGCGCGGGCGGTAATGGCCATGCCTTCCAATCCCGGTTTGTTGATGAGGATCGGCTGGGAAATATGGTCAGGAAATGAGGTATCCTCCAGATCGATGACGATCTTCCGCTCCCCTTTTTCCACAGAAAAGAGCGCATCATCGACCGTATCGATGACGACCCTCGTATGGTCCGGCGCTACCCAGTGGCGGATGTTCGTGATCTGGTTCGTCGCCAGAGCGTAGGACGGCCAGAAGGATAAGAAGATCCACCATGTCAAAATCATGAAGCACTTTAGGGTACGCAACATATCCTCACTTGGACAATTTTTTGCCTATGTATCAGCTCTGAACGGCAATTTCAACACCGATCACGAAAAACCGATTGACAATCAAGGACGTTGATGACATGGATACCGCCGCCTTGACTGGGAGATTGAAGCCGCAATTCCAGACTCCAGGCGGGGAAAATGGCTCCATAAGTAATTACAACACCCACAGGACGGGGTATTCTGCGGGCGGATTTCATAAACCGGATGTCTTCCCTGCCGGGAATCCTTCTCCCTGTCGGCATGTGCTTCCGATTCAGGTCTTCGGTGGAAAAGGGTTGAATATTCGGACGGCACGTAGTATGAGTGGCCACGATGTCCAATCGGTAGAGGGATGTCCCGCATAAGGGCGATTAGCTCAGTTGGATAGAGCGCTGGTCTCCGGAACCAGAGGCCGTGGGTTCAAGTCCCACATCGCCTACCATTTTAATATCGATGGGTTAGATTAAATTCTGACCCATTTTTTATTGGCCTTAAAATTGATTTCCAACTCTCGGACAAAGAACCGGATTTCTCCAAGGTCCTTGATCCATAAGAACACAAGATGAACGCAACAAACAATCGAGAACAAGCACAAGGATCAACCGAGGTCACTAAAACTCCCTATTGGGGTAGCCATGAAATAAACAAGGGGTTAAGCATGTTACCTAACCACTTATTTTTGTTGGCGCTCATAAGGATTCGAACCTCCGAGTGCTGAGCATCAGAGCGCCAAAAAAAATGCTTGACAACTCCCAACAATATGTATTACAATGTAATCGCTTGAAAAAGGCAAACCATCCAAAAGGATGGGGCGCAAAGCCACTGGCCTAAGTCCGGGAGAATGGGATAGGGCGGCAGGGCTGCCAGGCGGAAACAGTACCCACAGGGTCTGCGATCTCGTGACCGCAGGGTTTAATGAGCTTGGGTATTGCTTCGTTCCTGTTTACGCAATCCCTGCAAGAGAATCTATCCAATCCGCAACCCTGAATCCCTGACAGGCATTTCAACCCTCTGTAAGGGAAGGAAGCGAGCCCTTGAGAGTAAATACTGGGAAGAGGGGTACTATGGAAAAGATCTGTATTGTTAAGCGGAGAAGGAGCGATCTTGGGGCCATGGCGGTCCCTCACGTCGAAGTTCCTAAGCAGGCGTGCCCACAGGCAGTGACCATCGAATTGACATCCCAACAGTCGGAATCTATCCGTTCGAACAGCCGCTTCCAACAGCTCTTCGGAGGAAGCGCTGCACCGATCTTTCTCAATGTCCATCTCGACGCCGCACTTCCTTCCAGGATGCTTAAGATAGAAAATATCTGTGAAATACTTCAGGTCAGTAAGCATACGGTGATGAGGCTGGTAAAGGCAGATTCCATCAGAAGCCACAAGATCGGGAGGTTGAGGCGCTTCTGCCCTGAAGACGTCATGGAGTACCTCAGCAGCGGCTTGGGTACCAAAAAGCTTAGAAGTCTTCACACGTATGCTCTTGTATCTTCGGAGGCAAAATAAAGAGGAGGAGGTATGTATTACGAATACTGGGGACTAAATAAAGCGCCGTTTGACAATGTTCCTGATCCCTCAATGTACGTCGAATCTCACACGTCCGTTGAGAACGCGATTGCCGAGACCCTCTTCGCCATCGAGGAGGGAAATGAATGCATCTCGGTGATCGTGGGTGAGATAGGGGCTGGGAAGACTCTCTCCCTGCGGCTCATCCTCGATTCACTTCAGTCGGACAGGTATCGAATCGCATTCATCACGAATCCCGACATGTCCTTTGTTCAATTACTTAGGGAGATCATAGGACAGATCACCGGCAAGGAATGTGAAATCAAACGAAAGGTCGAACTCCTGGAGATCTTCAACAAGCTCCTTTTTGAAACCGCAGAGGAGGGGAAAAAAGTTCTCATCTTCATCGACGAGGCGAACGCCATTTCGACGACCAACCTCGAATGTCTCAGGCTTCTCACAAATATGCAGGATGACAGTCATAACCTGTTTACGCTCATTCTGGCCGGCCAGATGGAACTCGCAAAAAGGTTGGAACATCCCCGGCGTGCAAACCTTTATCAGAGAATCGGAACCTACTGTCGCATTGACAAGATAGAATCAATCGGTCAGCTTAAGGAGTACGTGCAGACGCGCCTTCGCCTTGCCGGAGCAAAGCAGATGTTCTTCAACGACGCTGCGATTGAGGCCCTTTGGCGCAACTCTGAGCGAGGTGTGCCCCGTCTCGTCAATAAATTGTGTAAGCTCTGCCTGAAGGCCGGAGAGACCAATGGTTTTCCTGTCATCGACGACGAAGTGGTGAACCAGATAGGCGAGCGCTTCGAGAGGATTACCGGAGCGACCCGGCGTAAAACAAAGCGACCTGCCCAGATCGAGCACCAGAATCATTTGACGGAGCCTTCCGGGGAAAAGGAGATTGCTGCCCCCGATGCGATCATCGAAGAAAAGGTGGAAGAGAAACCTCAGGTGATCAGCGCCCTAGAGCCTAGTTGGCAGGCCTCGTCATCGAGGAAGAGATGAAAGAGAAACCTCAGGTGACCAGCGCCCTAGAGCCTGGACAGAAGGCCTCTGTCGAACAGATTGAACGAGTTGACCAACAAGAAGCATCGTGGGAAACCGACATCGGTTCTTTCCATATTAAGATAGCAGTTCCCATCGACATTTTGCGTCAGGCCGGTTTGTCACCATGGGAGACACGCACAAAAATCGCCGGCACCCTTGCCGCTCAGACTTTGCAGAAGTATCCTCAGTTGGCCTTCTCGCCGTCGCAGGACCAGGTGGTACTCTGGAGCAACATCAGAAACTCGATACTGTCTGCTTTCGAGCAGCATGCGTCTACACCATCGGCGTAGAAGCATTTTTTCATTGTGTTGCTTTGTCTTGGCGTGACCTTACACCTCATATTACTTTCGAATAGCTTGAAGCCATCACGGAAAGGCACCATCGCTAAAGCGACTGGATCCTTTGTCGTCCCTTATATTCTTGGGTTTGCTCAAGCTGGAGGGTCATGAAGTTAAAATCCTTTATGAGTCCGTCCAGTTCATCTCCGGCCAGGGAAGCGATGCTCCTAAAGGGATTTCCCTGGGCTAGGGCTCGGCAATTGTCCACGAGGGATGTTATTCGTCTCGCGAAATGGCCTCTCCTTCTGGGCATTCCTGAGTACTCTAATAACACGGAGGGATTCAGTTTGGAATATGAAGAGCACTTTTTTTAATAAGGTGATATCATATCGCCGTACGCAAGGAGTAACGTACCTATGAATACGATGAAAGTCATCATCCTGCTGGCATCACTTTCCGGTCTTCTGTTGGTGGTAGGCTATTTCATTGCCCGCGGCAAGGGTGTTGTGATTGCGTTGATCATTGCCCTCGTCATGAATTTCGGCGGATATTGGTATTCGGACCGTATCGTCCTCACCATGTATGACGCAAAACCAGTAACCCGTGCCGAAGCGCCTCTGCTTTATGATGCGGTTGAATCCCTCTCAGCAAAAGCGAAGATACCCGTTCCCAGGGTCTATGTGATCCCCAGCGGTTCTCCCAATGCCTTTGCAACGGGAAGAAATGAGGACCATGCAGCAGTGGCGGTTACATCGGGCATCTTGAAAATGCTGAATAAGGACGAGTTGGAAGGCGTCATCGCTCATGAACTTTCGCATATCAAAAATAAGGACATCCTGATCAGCACCATGACGGCCACCATTGCCACGGCGGTTGTTCTGCTGTCCCGGTGGGCCATGTTTTTCGGCGGCAACGAAGAGGGCAACACCATAGGTACGATGGCGACGGCGATCATCGCTCCAATCGCAGCCACACTCATTCAGATGGCCATCTCCCGATCCAGAGAATACGACGCGGATGCCGGCGGTGCGGCCGTATCGGGGAAGCCTGAAGCCCTGGCAAGCGCCTTGGCAAAACTGTCTAAATCTGCGGCGATAAAACCGATGGATGCCAATCCGTCGACGGCTCATATGTTCATCGTCAATCCTCTGTCGGGCAGCACAATCATGACCCTTTTCAGCACGCACCCGCCCCTCGAGAAGAGGATTGAAAGATTGATGAAAATGAAAACCGGCGGAGCAAAATAAGAGAACCCAAGGCTAATGAGCCATCAGAATGCTGTAACAGCTCAATGGGATGAAAAAGGTGAGGGCGTCGTTGCCCGAGTCGGGATTGTGGATCAGGAATAGTCGGAGCTTGAGTCATCCATGTGCGGGCGTTTTATCCTGCTGACCGATTTGTCCGTTATCGTCGAATCGTTCGGCATACATGAAATTACATGCGATTACAGACCCGGGAACAATATCTCTCCCGGGCAGCAAGCGACGGCGATCATTCATGACAATGATAAAAACAGGCTCGTCAATTACCGGTGGGGATTGATTCCCTCATGGGCCAAAGATCCATCGATCGGAAACAGGATGTTCAATGCCCGAGCAGAGACCGTCGCCGAGAAACCGAGCTTCGCAAAGGCTTTTCAAAAGCGCCGCTGCCTGATCCCCGCGGATGGATTTTATGAGTGGCAAAAACTGGGTAAGATAAAAAACCCGCTTCGCTTTTCTTTGAAGTCCGATCAGCCTTTTGGTTTTGCCGGGCTCTATGAAACATGGAGTTCCCCTGAGAAAGAACCAGTCCATACCTGCACGATCATCACGACCGAATCCAATGAGCTGATACGCCCCATCCATGATCGGATGCCTGTGATTGTGCCAAAAGACAAAGAGGCTCTTTGGCTTGATCCCGACAATCGCCATCAGAAAGAGCTGCTGTCTCTGTTAAAGCCCTATCCATCGGATAAAATGCAGATGTCCGAGGTTGATGCAAAAATGCTTCAGGGACCAAAAGGTTGACAAAAAGAGGAAACCTTCATAAAGAGATGAATACAGATCGGTTTTTCAGGTGACGTTGCCTTTCCGAAGCATGATGAATCTAAGATCTGTTAGGGGGATGGGTATTCTCAGCGGGCTGGTCATGTCCCTTTTTAGCTGCAACCTGCAATATCATATGCTCTATTATCCGAGCTCATACGTGCCGTCTGAAAAAGAACTGGCTGCCAATCACCTCCTGTTCTGGCCTGCCGAGAAAGACTATCGTGGTTTTGTCGGTGCGACCGAAATCAGGAATATCAAAGGCACGGTCATCGTGTTTCATGGGAATGCCGGTACGGCAGATCATCGAGCCTATTATGTCACGGCACTCGGTTCGATGGGCTACAGGGTCATCCTCGCCGAATATCCGGGATACGGGGCGCGCAAAGGGGATTTGGGCGAGCAGTCATTTGTCAATGATGCTCAAGTGACAGTTCGCCTCGCATCGGAAAAATACCCGGGGCCGATTTTTCTGTTGGGAGAATCCCTGGGTTGCGGCGTCGTGGCGGCAGCGGCCAAGGACAAGTCTCTGAGAATAGAGGCCCTCCTTCTCATTACCCCGTGGGATTCGCTTTCGGCTGTGGCGAAATCTCTGTATCCCTTGTTGCCCGTTGGTCTATTTTTGAAAGACAAATACGACTCTGTTGAAAATCTTAAATCCTTTCAGGGAAAGGTCGCAGTCGTCGGAGCGGAACGGGACGAGATACTCCCCATAAGGCACGCCGATGCATTGTACAAGTCACTGTCCGGCGAGAAAAAGATGTGGGTCATTCAAGGGGCTGGTCACAATGATTGGCCTATGTTCGTCGATGCGAAGAAATGGCAAGAATTCATGGATTTCGTCAACTGATCCGACCGCCCGCAATAAAACCTCCTTGACATAAAAGGACGCTTCTCTTATCTTCACCCCGCGAAGAAACAAGTTCTTATTCGAATAGACCCCCGTTAGATTATTCAAGGGCATGTTTTGTCGGAATCGTTCAACCGGCGAAAAGAAAGGAGAGAGAATGTTTAACGACCTGATGAAAAGACGAAGGAGCGTAAAGGTGTATGCCGACCGGCCGGTGGAGGCGGTGAAGATGGATGCCATCATCGAAGCAGCCCTCCGATCCCCCACGGGAAGGGCTGCAAGACCCTGGGCGTTTGTGGTGGTCACAGACAAGACCCTCCTGGAAAAACTTTCCGTGGCGAAACCCGTAGGGGCAGCCTTTGTCAAGAATGCCCCGGCTGCCGTCGTCGTATGCGGCGACCCATCCGCTTCCGGACTGTGGGTTGAGGACTGCTCCATCGCTGCGGTCACGATGCAATATGCAGCCCATGCACTCGGCCTTGGCAGCCGCTGGGCGCAGATGAAGGGGAATAATTACACCGAAGGCAAGACCTCGACCCAGTATATCGCCGAACTCCTGGCTCTTCCTGAGAATCTGACCGTCCAGTGCATCATTGCCATCGGCTACCCCGGCGAGGAGATCGTTTCCTATAAAAAGGAAGAACTCTCTTTCGATAAGGTCAGTTATAACCGTTACGGCCGGAAAAAGGCCTGATCCCAAAGGAATACATTATGAAGGTTTGTATCATTGGCGGGGTGGCCGGTGGCGCTACGGCCGCCGCCCGGCTGAGACGACTCGATGAAACGGCGCAGATTATCCTGTTTGAGAGAGGCGATTACATCTCCTTTGCCAACTGCGGTCTCCCTTACCATATTTCCGGTCGAATCAAAGAACGCGCCAAACTGCTTCTGCAAACACCGGAACGTTTCTGGTCCCGTTTTCGGGTTGAAGTTCGCATAGGCAACGAGGTTCTCGTCATCGATGCCCAGCACAAGCTCTTGAAGGTCAAGAACCGAAAAACAGGTGAACAATACACCGAATCCTACGACTACCCTGATCCTGTCGCCCGGGGCTTATCCTTTGATCCCATCGATTGAAGGAAAGGGCGCTGCGATGTTCATGACCCTCTACGACCTTCCCGGCATGGATGCCGTCCTCTCACGGATCGAGAATCATCCCGTCAAAGAGGCAGTAGTCATCGGCGGGGGGTTCATCGGTGTGGAGATCGCGGAGAACCTGATTGCCAGGGGGATTAAAACGCACCTCGTCGAAATGCTGAATCAGGTCATGGCGCCTTTTGACCCGGAGATGGCCAACATCATCCACGCCCGTCTTGCCGCTGCGGGGATTTGCCTCCATCTTTCCGATGGCGTGAAAAAGATCCTTGGCGACACACAGGGCAAGGTGGTACTGGATTCCGGGACCGAACTCAGCGCCGAACTGGTGATCAGCGCCGCAGGGATAAGACCGGAAACCCGATTGGCCCGAGAGGCGGGCCTGATGCTCGGCCCCAACGGCGGAATAGCCGTCGATGCAGGCATGAAGACCAGCGATCCATCTATATTTGCCGTCGGTGATGCCGTGGAGACGACCCACCTGGTGGGGGGGATGCCGGTGCTCGTTCCTCTGGCAGGTCCCGCCAACAAACAGGCCCGCATCGCGGCAGACAACATCTGCGGTCTCGACTCCCGCTATCCTGGATCGCTGGGGACGTCCATCGTCAAGGTTTTCGATTTGCAGGCGGCTTCGACAGGGCTGAACGAAAAAACAGCCCGGAAAAATCACCTCCCCTATCAGGCCATCCATCTCCATCCCCTCAACCATGCCGGATATTATCCCGGCGCCACGATGATTTCCTTGAAGCTCCTGTTTGAATTACCGGGGGGAAGGATTCTCGGCGCCCAGTGCATAGGAACGGAGGGTGCAGACAAAAGGATCGATGTGATCGCCACCGCCATCCGCGGGGGCATGACGGTGTATGACCTGGAGCAACTGGAGCTCGCTTATGCGCCACCTTTCGGTTCCGCAAAGGACCCGGTCAACATGGCGGGGTTCACGGGAAGCAATATATTGAAGGGTCTGGTGGAGTCAGTGACCTATGACGAGGTCGAGACGATTGGAAATGCCCTCTTGCTGGATGTGCGCAGAAATGAGGAATTCAGGGCGGATCGCATCCCACAATCGATTCATATCCCCCTGGACGAGCTGCGCGAACGAATCCAGGAACTCCCGACAGATCGACCTCTCATCATTACCTGCCGGACCGGCGTACGCTCCTACGCGGCCTATCGCATTTTGAAACAGTCGGGGTTCAGGCAACTCTCGAATCTTTCGGGCGGATATATCTCTTATTGCCATTATACCAACCGAACACCTTCGCCGGAGGGACAAGGCTGAACGGGCAGGGCATAGGGCCTCTCGAAAACCGACTCACCATGCTTTATGACCCGTAAGGATTACACGAAACATGGCTTGTGACTTGGAGACAAGGGCAGTCAAACGGCCTGAGCAGCCCTGCGCGCTTTCCCAACACCCCTACTCATTGACCAATGGCATACTCACCTGGGCATGGGGTAGATTGGTCATCGATTATAGATGTGAAATCAACACTGTCCAGAACATTTTCCAGAACATTCTCCATTAACATCCGCCACCGCAGGGTTCATTATCACCGTAATGACAGGGGAAAAACAACCGGAAGGTGGATATTTTGTTCATAGGTGGATATCGAAAATGGATACTAATTAACCAGACTCCGCCCCCGAAAGCGGTAGCTCATCATGGGAATATAAAAAATATCCACTTAAAATCCATATGATACATTACGATCTGGAATAACAGGCACAATACTTGCTTAATAAGTGTTCAGCCTCTGCCATCTTCATCACAAGGATTCCGGTGGGGCTCATTGGCGAAGGATAAGTTACAGCGTGCACTGAAGGTGATCCACAACCCGTAATGCACAATTAACATGACATTTTTCAGGAGGCGATAGTGATGACACATATTCACCATAGGAGCAGATACCTTGTACTCGGGCTGATGCTGACCCTGTTATCGGGAATCATGCTGTTAGGATTTGCGCAGTCGGCTCAGGCAGCGCGTGAGGAAAGGCGAGACGAAAGGGCCGTTTCCGGCCATCGCGAATTCCGGGACTCGCGTTATCACCATGACCGCGTTTATCCTGCCCGAGGGCAGGTGATCAGAGCATTGCCTCGCGATCACCGAGTGGTCGTTCACGGAGGGGCGCGGTATTATTTCTCCGGAGGCGCCTGGTATCGTCCTCAGGGACCGCGCTTCGCCATCGTTGCGCCTCCGATCGGCCTTTTCATGCCTTTCCTGCCCCCGTATTACGCAACGGTATGGGTCAGCGGCAGGCCCTACTACTATGCCAACGAAGTCTATTATGCGAACAGGGGAGACGGCTATGTCGTCGTTGAACCGCCGCAAGGCGACGTCAGTCAGGCGCCGCCGCCGGCTGACCAGCTGTTTGTCTATCCCCGCCAAAACCAAAATGAACAGCAACAGGCAACGGATCGTTACGAGTGCCATAGATGGGCCGTGAGCCAGACTGGCTTTGACCCGACTCAACCTGGTGCCGGCGGCGTTCCCGAAAACCATATGGGACAGAAGCGCGCCGACTATCAGCGGGCGTTGGGCGCCTGTCTCGACGGCCGAGGCTACACAGTCAAATAGCGCCCCCTCAGAGGCACTTTATCATAGAGTAACTTTATTGAAGTTACTCAGAAGTCGGCAACGGTAATGTCGGTGTCGGCGCGGAGTTCCGAAGGATGAGTCCCCGAGAAACCTCTGAGTACAACTCGGGAAGTGCGCACAGGGGCACTGCAAGGCTACTTCCGGACGGGAAGATGCCCTTCCAGCCACTGCTCGACGTCGGAGAGTACACGGTCGTGCTGCGGTTCGTTGAACACCTCGTGATAAAAGCCGTCGTAAACGATGAGCTTCTTGTCGAGGGAGGCGACTTTTTCATAGAGCTTCTGCGCCCCGGAAGGATCGACGAGACGATCGGCGCCTCCCTGGAGGATCAGGATCGGAAGCGTGATCCGGTTCGCTTCAGCGACGATACGCACCATCGCACCGAGCAACTCCGCTCCCAGACGCGCCGTCATCTTCCCCCGGAAGACGAGAGGATCATTCAGATACGCTTTCACCACCGCCGGATCGCGGCACACCCCATCCGCCTCCACTGGTGGTACCAGCCCAACCCTGGGGAAAAGGATGGAGAGCATTCGCCCTGACGAAAATGATCGCAGCCGGGATATTGCCGGGCGCCTTGACTGCCGGACCGGACAGGACGGCCCCGGCCAGCTTCTCCTGGTGAGCGATCAAGTGGAAGGCGCCGATCAGCCCTCCCATGCTGTGGCCGACCAGGAATATCGGCCTGTCCGGCTGCCAGCATCGGACCATGTCCGCGTAGGTCGCGAGTGGTTCGGTATAATCGACAAAGCGATCCACAAAGAGCCGCAGGCCCTCAGACCTGCCGTGACCGATGTGATCGATGCCGTACACGGCATAGCCGAGCGGAACGAAGCGGTTGACAAGGTTCATATACCGCCCGCTGTGTTCGGCCAGCCCATGAACGACTAGGAGAACTGCCCTGATCTCCCCCTCCGGCAGCCACCCCTGGTAATAGAGGGCGGCCTTGCGGACACCCATGAAGACCCCTTCCTGATGCTTCATTTTCTCTCCCCTCCTTATGTCTTGCACCGCGGCAGTGAAAATATCGAGCCTATGCCCTATCAATACTTTTCCTCTCCGAGGACCCCCATGACCCACTCAAGATTGACCCGGGCGACCAGGTAGTCGCGGTGGGCACGGCTCAGGCTGATTTTTGCCTGCCGAACATTCAACTGGGCGTCGTCGACATCCAGAAGGGTCTTGACACCCAGTTCGTAACCCTTCTCCGCCATCGTCAGGAGTCTCTCCGTCTGGCCCACCGTTCCCGCAAGGGAAAGGACGATCTCCTCTGCCACGCGGATGGCGTTCACGGCATCGCGGGTCTCGAGGGAAATCGCATCGACCTGCTTTGCCTCGTCGATCCGGATCCGTCGGAGGTCGCTTTCGGCCTGAGCCACCCTCCCCTGCGTCCGAAAACCGTCGAAGAAGGGATAGCTGAGCTGAACCCCGACGGTCCAGGAAGGGCCGTCTCCGGAAACGGAAGGCTGTTCGAGAGTGTTCCATCCGTACGTTCCTTTGAGGTCGACGCGCGGCTTATTCTGTGCATCGGCCAGAGTGATCAGTTCCCGGTAGATGCCGATCCGGTAGCGGATATCGGCAAGGTCCGGCCTTTTTTCACGGGCCAGGGCAAAGGCCTCATCATAAGAGGGGCTGGGTGTAAGGCTGACCTCCAGGCTCCCCGTTACATCCACATCCTCCTTTTCGATGGCCAGCAGGAAACGCAGCCTCTCGCGTGCAGTGAGGATGAGATTCTCCGCCCGGATCGTCTCGGGACGGGCGTTTTCAACCGACACCCCGGCAGCCAGGACATCATAATCGGTGGCGGTCCCTGCCTCGAGTTTCCGTCGCGCCTCCTCCAGGAGCCGCTTTTTCTGTTCGAGATTGCTGAGCATCACCGCGTGAAGCTCCCGCGCGAAGAGCACATCGTAAAAAGCAGAGGAGACATCCCGCTTTGCCGCCTGCTGGTAGACGCGTAACTGCTCTTCGGCGGACTGGAGCCCCACCTTTGCCGCCCGGATCGCCGCGCTTACCTGGCCCCAGGTGAACAGAGGCTGGGTCACGCCGACCCCCGCGGACCGGCGTTCCGTCTGTTCCGTCATAATGGGGCCGAAAATCTTCTGGCTCTTATCCTGATCTCGTCCCAGGAAGGCCAGGGCCGTGAACTGGGGAAAGGCGGCCGCCCTTTCCTCGACGTACTTCCCCTGCGCCCAGGCGATGTATTCCTTGGCCTTTCCGATGTCTCTGTTGTTCTCTGCGGCGATGGCCAGGGCCTCCTCCAGTTTCAGAATCCGAGTCTGGGCGTTGAGTGGGGACGCAGCCAGAAGCAGGATAGCCGTCACAGAGGCAATCCCGATCCACATAAGACGGGTACAACCGATTTTTTCGTGCCGACGCTTCATACCTCTTTCTTCCTCCGATATCCCAACTTTCGCATCATCCACGCGCCCAGATCCTCCATAAAGGTGTACATGACCGGTACGACCAGGAGCGTCAGAAGCGTGGACGTGAGGAGCCCGCCGACCACCGCGCGGGCCATCGGCGCCCGCATCTCCGCTCCGGCCCCGATGGCGAGCGCCAGCGGCAACATCCCGAAGATCATCGCGAGTGTCGTCATGACAATGGGACGGAGCCGGGTCCGCCCGGCGGTGATGACCGCCTCCCGCCGCTCCATACCGCGGTATCGGAGGACTTTGGCGTAATCGACGAGCAGGATCGCATTTTTCGTCACGAGCCCCATCAGCATGATCAGCCCGATCAGCGACATGATATTGATCGTGTCACCGGTAGCAGGAGCATCGCGGCCATACCGACGATGGCGAGGGGCAGCGAGAACATGATCGCCAGAGGCTCGAGGAAGGATTCGAACTGGGCGGCGAGGATGAAGTAGACGAAGAGCACCGCCAGGATGAGGGCCTCGCCCATGTACCCGAAGGATTCGGCCATCATCTCGGCGTCTCCGGAAAACACAACCCGGTAACCCGGGGCCAGGGCGAGCTTTCGATGCCTCCTCACGTTCTCCGCCGCCGTGCCGAGGGGGAGCTGGTCCAGGTTGGCGCTGACGGTCACCTGGCGGGTCAGGTCCTGGCGATTGATCTCCGACGGGGTGGCATAGGCCGAATAAGAGACGAAGTTCGACAGAGGCAGGAGCGTCGTGGACCCCGTGCCGTTCGCCACTGCGAGACGCAGATTCCGAACCTGATCCGGGTCCTCGCGCAACTTCTCGGGAAGTCGGACACGGATGTCGACGGCATCGCCGTCCTCGTCCTCATAGGTGGAGACCACCTCGCCGCCGACCAGGGCGCCTACAGTCCGGACGATATGGTCGGTCATCACCCCGGCGCTCGCCGCCTTTTCGCGGTCCACGACCAGCCGGTATTCGGGGATGTCGTGCTCCAGGCTGATCTCGATGTCCCTGATTCCCTGTATCGCGTACATCTTGTCGCGGAGTTCTGCCGCATAAGTTTTGAGACACCGCGATGTCCGTCCCGCGAAGGTTGACCTGGAGTGGCTTTTGGCTCTGACCGGACTCGTTGACCTCCTCGATGGAGGTGA
>CAWJHT010000093.1:0-51358 GCA_963842685.1 uncultured delta proteobacterium
CCTTCCTGTTGTCGATCACTCGCACCGCCTTGCCCTCGCTCTTCGGAAGACTGTCCGGTTCCACCAGATCGACCTTCGGGGTTATCAGGATATCGCTCTTGAGTTCCTCCACGATCCGTCGCCTCAGGATTTCGAGCTGCTGCAGATCGCCGCCGAAAAACTCCCTCTGGACCTCCACCTTGACGGTCATCTGATCGTTGTAGTTCTCCCGGTCGAGGATGATGAGGAAGTTGACGCCCCACGCCGGGGATTTCCATGAGCCGTTTTTCGATCTGGATCGGGAAGATATTCACCCCTTTGAGGATCATCATGTCGTCGGTCCGCCCGGTGATCCGCTCGATCCGCCGGTGGGTTCGGCCGCAGGGACAGGGACCGGGGATGATCCGGGTCAGGTCCTTCGTCCGGTAGCGGAGGATGGGCATCCCTTCCCTGAGGAGCGTCGTCGCGACCAATTCCCCCTCCTCCCCGTCGGGAACCGGTCGGAGTGTCACGGGATCGATGATCTCGATGATGTAGTTGTCCTCCCAGATGTGCATCCCGCTCTGCTCCGGGCACTCGAAGGCCATCCCGGGACCGTTCATCTCCGAGAGGCCGTAGGAGTTGAATCCCTTGAAGCCGTAGAAATCCTCGATCTTCCGGCGCATCTTCTCCGAATGCGGCTCGGCGCCGAGAAAGGCGATCTTCAGTTTCGTGTCCCGGCGGGGATCGACGCCGATCTCCGTAAAAACGGTCGAGAGGTGAAGGGCGTAGCTGGGGATGATGTGGATGGCCGTGGTCTCGAAATCCCGCATCAGCTGGATCTGGCGTTTGCTGTTCCCCGCCCCGGCGGGGATCACGAGCGCCCCGATCTTCTCCGCACCGTAGTGGAAACCGAGCCCCCCGGTGAAGAGGCCGTAGGTCATCATGTTCTGGAAGACATCGGAGCGCCTCATCCCGGCCATGTACATGGAGCGGGCCAGGAGATTCGTCCAGGCAGTGATGTCATTCGCCGTATGAAAGATGACCGTGGCCCTGCCCGTCGTCCCGGAGGAGGAGTGCATCCGGATGATTTCATCGCGGGAGCAAGCGAGAAAACCGTAGGGCCACTGCTCGCGGAGGTCTTCCTTGGTCGTGAGCGGCAGCCTTTCGACATCCGCAAGGGTTCGCATCTCCTTTGTATCCAGCCCCAGTTCCGCGAAACGTTTTCCGTAATGGACGGATTTCTCCGCCCGAGCCAGGGTCTCACCGAGTCTGGCCAGCTGCAACTTCTCAAGGCTGCCCCGGTCCATCGTTTCGATCTCTTTTTCCCAGTACATGCCGCGCCTCCGCCGTTTATAGCATCTATGGTTTTCTACAACCGATGCCCGATATTATCAAGTCAAACTTTAAAAGGATCCATCAAAGGGAATACCCTGTCCGTCGGTCCTCCCGGCGGTCTCGACACATTCGACTCACTCAAAAATACATCATTTTACAGCAAAGGGATTGAAATTCGTTTCGTAATCATAGAAATCTTCCCGTTCGACTCTTTTTATGTAACTGACGGCAATATAGGTGAGCGGCGTCAATAAGGCTTCATAAAGAGATTTGGTCAACCACTGGGTCATGATCATGTTGGTCAGGACCGTCGACGGCAGGATTCCATAAAAGGCCATGGTGATAAAGATCGCTGAATCGGCCAACTGCCCCACGAGAGTGGATGAAATGGTACGGACCCAGAGATGACGTCCCTGCATGGCGACTTTAATCTTTGCCATCACAAAGGCATTGAGAAACTCTCCGGCAAGATAGGCGATAAAGGACGCGGCCAGCAGTCTCGGGATGAAACCGAAAATGGCCGCATAGGCCTCCTGCGATTTCTCGGGGGAAGAAAAAGGGGCGAGCGTCCAGAAAGGGGCAGGCTGCATCAGGATGCTCAGGTAAATGGCGGCTGCCGACAGGGCGTTGCAGGCAAAACCGATCCAAATCACCTGTCTTGCGCGTCGATAACCGTAGACTTCCGTGAGAATGTCCCCTAAAATATAGGAGATAGGGAAAATGACGATTGCCGCCGGCAGGAAGAACGGACCTACGGCAACGGGCTTGATGGCTATGATGTTCGACACAATCAGGCAGGTCACAAAAAAGCCTGTCAGGGCGGGGAAAAGCCGATAGTGCATGTCAGAAAGCCTTTTCTATGCGGGTCGAGTTATTTCTTATATTCCGCATCCACGCAAATGCCGATGCCGCCGCGCACGGCGAAATCGGCGGTAATCTTGCACCAGCGCGGGGCCAGGGCACCGACGATGTCGTCTAAGACGCAATTGATGACGTGCTCGTGAAAGGTCCCTTCATTGCGGAAAGAATGCAGATAGAGTTTGAGAGATTTTGATTCGAGGACACGCTTGTCCGGAATATACTGGATCTTCAGTTTCGCAAAATCAGGCTGCCCGGTTAACGGACATACGCAGGTAAATTCCTCGGTCAGCATCGTGACCACATAATCCCGCTCCGGATGATGATTGGGGAATGCCTCCAATCTTCGACCCGGCGTCACCTTTTCTTTCCCGAGGACCGTTAAATTCTCCAGATCCGATTTTGCAGTCAACTTTTTTCTCATCGATGATCATCCCTGGCAAAACACGCCATCTATGGTCGCTTTCGTACGACACATCGGACAGTCGCATGGGTTATTTAGAAATTCCGGTTTGAAGAAATATCTTCCTGGCCTTTGCGGATAGGAGATTATCTTCAATTTCTAAACCGATGCGGTCACATCTGTCAAGGACAATATCACTTCCCGATGAGACTGCTTCTTTTTTCGTTACTTTGATTGATATCCTACTTAGTATTCCTTGACAAGCAAAAACAGCCCCCGTATACTTCCACCCCATCGAAAGCGATACCTTATAAAAATAAAAGAATCATCAGAATGCCCGGTGTGGTCGCCCTGTTTATTGATCATTTTCTGAAACTTTACAATTCTTAGCTCACCTCCAGATAGGTAATGACATTTTTCATGTGGATTTATGGAGACATCATTCTGGATCAGCCAAATCATCAAGCTCATGGTTTTTTTCCTGGTCTCGTACTATGGCGGCTGTCTGGAGCCCTTATGAAAATGTTTGTTGCCCTTGTACCGGTGCTGGCTTTATTTCTCTTTTCTTTATCCCCTGCCTTTTCTGAAAATTCTTCAGACCAGATCGTGATCTATCGTTTGAAAGAAGGGAAAGTAAAGGAAATTAGTGATCATTTCTCAACGGACGAGAAAATTCATGCAGAGTTTACGTTTCTTCCCGAGGAGAAGGAAACAGGGGTTGAATTCCGATGGATCAATCCTTTGAATAAAAAAGTGCAGACCGACTTTGAGATCGTGAAATCACCTATGCCGACAAAGAAAATAACCGTGCTCTACTGGATGCTTCACCCATCAAGACTGCACCACAAGATCATTGGCTCTAAATCCTTTGGTCGATGGCGTGTGGAAATCTGGGTGAATAGCAGCCGTAAAACAGAAAAGGCGTTCAACATCGGGCAATGAAGCCGGTGTTTGGTGGGGGATACCTTTTTGTGTCAATTGAATTCCGGCATCTAATCATTTCACTCCTATTCGTTTCTCTTGCCTCTGCTGACAAGATGAATTATTATAGCCGGAACATATATTTCGTTCAAAATCGTCAATAACCCGCTGAACAATGAGATGCATATGGAAGATAAAGATCTGCAAAGGCTGGCAAAAACTGCTCACCGGTTATCCCTGGCTGAACGTCGATGGTTCTTATCCTCTGACTGCCTATTCGGAATACATGCCCGCTCCAAAGCTGGGACGCAAACCCCTGGGCAAGGTGGATTATGGGTTATTCCCCGAGAACGATCCTTACGGATGGCTGATCACTGAAATGGAGGAGGAATATGAACTCAGGCCCGGCATAGAGCATGTCGGCAGGCAGATCATGAGCGGTCTGATGAGGCTGGGCAAAGGACTGACTGAACATGTGATCCACGGCCACGGCGGGCTAAATCTCAAAGACAATCCTTACTGGCCACCGGAACTTGCCCTGCGGGCGGGGACCCTTGATCAGGAAAGATATGTCGCCCTGCTTCCGCTGATGCTCTCGCGGACGCAGGACGACAAGGGCCGCATCACATGGACCCTTTTTGGAAACAGCATACACGGTCCGGATCAGGCGTTCTGGAAAAGTTTCTATACCTCACCCGGTCTGGAAGCACCTGTTCATGAATCGGTTGCCTTTTTTACCCGCCTCTTATCCGAAGCCTACGACGAGAAACTGTCGGATGAGGCGTCGCTGCACAGTGCAGGATTCCGGATATTGCCGTCAGACAAAGATTCGGCACTTCCTCGGTGGGCCCGATCATTCCTCGTTGACGACAGCTCCTCCTTCGACCGGGTGAAATACCTGCTGACCTTCAGGCCTTTCGCCTTTCTGCCGCCGGACGTAAAAGAGCGTTATCTGGCGGGTAAAATATCCCTGCTGCCGTTCCCCGGAAGCCTCGTTTTCTGGGGCATGCCCACTTATAACCGTCTGAAGAAGAAGTTGCCGCTGGCCGGTCAGATTCCCTTGCTGCGTTTGGTGGCCCGCAACAGGGGGATTGGAGGAATGAGGGTTCCTCAATCGGGGTGGCTTCATGATCCTCATCCCAACGCCGTCATCCCTGACGTGAACGGCGAACTGGTGCGCGATTCATTTCATCGTACCCACCGCTGGCAGCGTGTCCACCGGTATCAGGATGAACTCAACGAAGTGGGGCAAAAAGTGAAGATCGTGAAGGCGCTGTTCAGCACCGAACCGGAGGCAATGGGTCTTTATGACAAGCCAATGGCCCGCAACAGCCATTTGTGGGACCATACCTTTTCGCTACTGCTCGACGGTCCGAAAGCGACACGTGCAAAGATCATGGAGGTCGAAAAGACGATCCTTAAGGGAGGGCTCTTCGGCTACCGTTTCTTTTACCCGCCGATGCGGGTCGGTATGCATGACGTCTATTGGCACAGGCCGATGGTCGCATACGTTTCAAAAAAATCGGGGAATGTGGAGTTTCAGTCCGAATCCCTGATGGGCTATCTTGCCGCCTATCATGCGGATGATGAGGACATGACACATCCGGTGGAGCTCTGGCCGCGACTGATGAGGCGCGGGCCGTACCTTTCCGCTTTGCGTGATTTCAATACAGGCAATGACCATTATGCGCACCAGACCGCTATGAATATGCTCTCCCTCATGGACGGCTGGCAGATGCAGGAGAGGCGCCCATTAACCAGGTCGTACGCCCGCAGCTTGATCAATATTTCCAAACACAGAACCCTTGAGCAATGGCTCGAGGAACTGGACAGCCACGGCAAAACCCCGGAATCGGTTCAAGAGATGCGAGCCGCACTGGAAAAGATCATTGAACCTCAAAATAAAATGAACTGCCTGAAGCAATCACTTATTCAGGAACGGCAAGCCGTCGTTTCGAAGAGGAATGGTGGAATGACATCAAGACCCTGGCGCATGGCCGGTTCATCACTAAGGACAACGCCGATATCATGCAGGATGATGCGACGCTATCACAGGTTCAGCACAGAAACCGCGACCTGGAAAGCCTCGGCGACTACTTGATGGAGCGCCACAGAAAATCCATCGCCGCTGCCGGCATGGAGGGAATTGCCCTGTGCGGTGAACTGCCTTTTAAATGGCAAACCGATTTTGACTTTTCCCTGTTTGGCGGCTGGACGCTCAATCAGAAAGGAAAAACTCACGAGCGCAATATCCTCGTCGTGATACCGGGAAAGAACCGCCGACAGGCCGTTGTGCTGGGCGACCATTACGATACCGCCTATATGGAAGACATTTATGAAAAAGGACGGGGGGGCTCAGGCGCCCGTCTTGCGGCCAACGGCGCCGACGACAACTATTCCGCCAGCGCTACCCTGCTCCAGGCTGCGCCTATTTTCCTGAAACTGTCGAAGGAAGGGAAACTGGAACGCGATGTCTGGTTGATCCATCTGACCGGTGAGGAATTTCCGGCCGATTGCATGGGCGCCAGAAATTTCTGCCGGTCGTTGATAGAAAAGACCGTCCGGTTACAGCTCGGGCCGGATACGTTTACCGATCTGTCCGACACGGAGATTGTCGGTGTCTATATCATGGACATGATAGGACACAATCGCGAAAACGATCAGGATGTTTTCCAGATATCGCCCGGGAAAAGCGCTGCATCCCTCTATCTGGCCTGGCAGGCGCACATGGCCAATCTGATCTGGAACGCGGGCACCTCTCACTGGAATCAGGCTGCCGACAGACGGCACCGGGGACGCGGCAAACGCATCACCGACAGGCAGCAGATCCCCGAAACGGCAAAACATCTGCCCCTCGATGGAGAAGTGCGCACACGCTATAACCCCCACAGCTCCATTTTCAATACGGACGGCCAGATCTTTTCCGATGTCGGTGTGCCGGTGGTGCTTTTTATGGAGAACTACGATATCAGCAGGAGCGGGTATCACGACACAAAAGACACCCTTGAAAATATCGATCTGGATTACGGAGCCGCGGTCGCTGCGATTGCCATCGAGACGGCGGCACGCGTGGCATGCTCTCCAACTGTCGGTTTTTAAGAAAATAGGCGTTTCATGACCGGTGTCATCCTTTCCGGCGGCAAGAACACGAGGATGGGGGAGAACAAGGCCTTTCTCAGGGTGGGCGAGGAGCGTCTGATCGACCGGACGGTCCGTCTCTTCCGGAGGGTCTTCCGGGAAGTGATCATTGTCACCACCAGTCCCCTCGACTATCTCGATCAGGAGGCCATCATCGTCACCGACATCCTCCCGGAGAAAGGCGCCCTCGGCGGGCTCTACACCGGTCTGTTTTACGCCACGGATGAGTACGCCTTCCTCGCCGCTTGCGACATGCCCTTCTTGAACATCGCTTTCATGGAATACATGGTCCAGCAGGCGACCGGATATGACATCGTCGTCCCGGCGCCGCCCGACGGACTCCAGCCTCTCCATGCCATTTACGCCCGCCGCTGTCTGCCTGCCATCCGGGCGCACCTCGACCAGAACCGCCTGCAGATCAAAGGATTCTATCCGGGACACCAGATCCTGAAGATTTCACCGGAAGTCCTTGGCGCCTTCGATCCGGAGGGGCGAATGTTCCTGAATGTCAACACCCCCGAAGACCTTCACAAGCTCCGCTCTTTTTGAGGAACAGATCCCGATGCCGGGAACGACAGATCACAACGATTCCCGGACGCCTAACTCCGCACTCTGTGCTTTATTCATGTGCTTTATTCATTGACACGACAACACCTATCCCGCTTATACTTTGACCAACATCGGACAACGGTCGGCACTGGATGCGGAAAAGGTGGAACCGTCACGACTGGTTGTGCAAAAAAAGCAGGTGATATTTTCTCATAGACTCAATCGAAAAAAAGGAGGGCGCATGCCGAACGGGTATAACGGAAAAATTCTGAGAGTGGACTTGACCTCCAAAACGGTGAAGGTGGAGGAACCGGAAGAGATCGTCTATCGCACCTACCTGGGAGGCGGGGGGCTGGCATCCTACTATCTGCTCCGGGAGCTCAAACCGGGCATCGATCCCCTGTCGGCCGACAATATTTTGATCTTCGCTTCCTCGGTGATTTCCGGGGCGCCGATTGCAGGGATGGTCCGCTTCACCGTGGCGGCCAAGTCGCCCCTGACGGGTGCATACGGAGAGGCGGAAGCCGGCGGGTTCTGGGGTCCGGAACTGAAATTCTCCGGTTTTGACGCGGTGATCATCACCGGAAAGGCCGAAAAACCTTGCTACCTGTGGATCCATGACGGCGAGGTCGAGATCCGGTCTGCGGAAAGGATCTGGGGACTCGATACAGGACCGGCCCAGGAGATGATCAGGGAGGAGCTCAAGGAAAACCGGGCGCGTGTGGCCCTCATCGGACCGGCCGGGGAAAACCGGGTACGCTTCGCCTGCGTGGTGAACGAACTGAAGCACGTCAACGGGAGGACGGGGATGGGCGCGGTGATGGGCTCCAAACTCCTGAAGGCCATTGCCGTCCGGGGAACAAAAAAAATGACGAGTCATGATCCGGAAAAGCTCCGGGAACTCTCCAAGGATCTGGCGGAGCTGATCGGCCGGCACGGCCCCAACATGCTCCTCCACAAGATGGGAACCTCCAATCTGATTAAACCTCTCAGCAACCAGGGCATCCTGCCGACCCACAATTTCCGCACCGGCTTCTTCGAGAAGGCGGAAATGATCAGCGGCGAGAGAATGCCCGAGACGATGCTGAAGCGCGAGGAAGGTTGCTATGCCTGCGCGGTGCGCTGCAAACGGTCGGTGGAAATCCTCTCCGGCCCCTATGCGACCGCAAGGCAGTACGGCGGGCCGGAATACGAAACGTTGAGCTCACTGGGCTCCCTCCTCTGTATCGACGACCTGGCGGCCATCGCCAAGGGGAACGAGCTGTGCAACCGCTATACGCTGGACACCATTTCCGCAGGGGTGGCAATCGGTTTTGCCATGGAGTGCTTCGAGAAGGGCATCCTGACCCGGTCCGATACGGACGGGATCGAGTTCACCTTCGGGAACCCCGAGGCGATGCTGAAGGGCATTGAATGGATCGCTTTCCGCAAGCCCGGATTGGGCGATCTTCTGGCCGACGGCGTCAAGATCGCAGCGGCGAGGATCGGCAAGGGTTCGGAAAAGTTCGCCCTCCATATCAAAGGGCAGGAACTCCCCATGCACGACCCGCGCGGGAAGACAGGTCAGGGTCTGAGCTTCGCCATTTCGCCGACGGGTGCGGACCATGTGAGAGCCCCCCATGACACCGCCTTTCAGGCTTCCGGGCCCAATCTGGATCGGATCGCTCCGCTCGGCCTCCTGGAGCCGATTCCGACCAAAGAGATGGGACCGCGCAAGGCGCGCAATTTCACCTACCTCCAGTTCATCTGGTCGCTCTACGAATCCCTGGGGGTGTGCAACTTTGTGGCCGGTCCGGTGTGGGCTCTGACCCTTCCCAAACTCGTGGAAGTGGTCCAGGCGGTGACGGGCTGGGAGACGAGCCTGTGGGAGCTTATGAAGGTCGGCGAGAGGACCGTCACCATGGCCCGGGTTTTCAATCTGCGCGAAGGATTCGGACGAAAGGACGACACCCTCCCGGACCGGCTCTTTGAACCTCTGGAGAGCGGGGCGCTCAAGGGCCAGGGGCTTGATCGCGGGGAGTTTGAAGACCTCTTGACCCTCTATTATGAGACGATGGGCTGGGATCCCAAGGACGGCGTACCGACGAGAGGCAAGCTCGCCGAGCTGAACCTGTACTGGCTCAATGAGTTCGTCAAGGACAGGAGATGAGCTGGAATGGCTCTTCAGGCTGAACCGTCGGCGTCAATCCGCCGGTTCCGGTGTTCCACGGCGCCGTATGAAAAAAACCGATCCCGCTCCCAGCAGAGCCGCAGCGCCAAGGACAAAATAGACCGTCTGGTAATTGCCGGTTTGGTCATAAATAAGACCGGTGACATAGGGACTTACGGCGCCGAACATGATCCCCAGGGTCATCATGAAGCCGAACACCCTTCCGCGGCAGTCAGGCGGGATCAGTTTTGCCGCCATGGCATCGATGATCGGTATGGTGCCCATCATCATCAAACCGCTGAGGGCCGTGACGAGAAAAATAACCGCTTCGTTCACCAGGGGGAATAAAAATACGGTCAGCCCCCCGATGACCATGAGAATAAAAATCACCCGGTGATACCCGATTCGGTCTGAAATGGCCCCCGACAAAGGCTGGGAGACCAATCCCGTGAGGCTCATGAGGGCAATCAGCGCCCCGGCGGTCTGACTCGAAAAACCCAGTCTCATTTGGGTCATGGCCGGGGTGAGGTAGATGGCTCCCCAGAGGCAAAAATCGCGGAGGCCGAAGGTGAGAATGACGGGCAGCAGGACGACAGCGAGACTTTTCCAGGGAACGGCTGCCTCTTCCTGTTTTTCCAGTACTTTTTCTTCATCAGAAAGTGTAAACACGGAAACTGTCGCTATTATCAGACCGGATAATGCAAATAGGATACAGCTCGTCCGCCAGCCGAATCGCTGCCCGATAAATCCACTGATCAAAGGACCCAGGAAAAGGCCAAGGCACGATCCCATGCCTATGAATCCGAAGGCACGGCCCATACGATCTCTGAACAGAGTCGAGATCAGGGCGTTTGCAACAGGATGGTAGGCTCCGCCTCCGATTCCAGCCAAGACCATTGCGACAACCATCACAGGATAAGACCAGGCGCCCGCGACGGTCAGAAATGCGAGACTGTTGACCACCGCCCCAAAAATCAGAATTTTCTTTTTGCTGAATCGGTCTCCGAGAAAACCAAAGGGAAGGTTCATCAGCGAATACACGACAAGGTAGATCGTACCCAGAAGCATGATCCGACTGAGATTGGGTAGCCGCAGGTCATCGCGCATGGACAGGTAGAGCGGCGGTAGGATCACCATGTACGCGTGGTTCAATCCGTGAAGAAGCGCACAGGAAAGGAGATCCCGCCCTTTAGATCTTGACACTTGTATCATGCGTACTTTCGAATGTGGGTTCTGTTTCAATGACCATCGAAAAGGCGAGGGATCATGAAAGGCCGCCGGTCAATCGACATGCCCCGCCTTTTACTATCCCTCTTTTTTGGCCGCCGGAACGTCCCTGCGCTTTGCCGTATGGTCCTTGCCGAGGTAATAATTGATCCATGAGGAGGTCTGATAGAAGTCCCAGTTGCAGGGGGGGACGCGGTCGCCGTCCAGACCCGTCTCCTCGCCGTAGTTTTTCAGCCTTGCATAGGCGATCACATAGACGCACCGTCTCTTTTCCGGATAGACCTCGCACCAGCCGTTGAAACTCCCCCCGCAGGCCCCGTTCCGCTGATTCTTCGGACACTGGGACATGGGACAGCTGTAGGCCACATCGATCAGGGCGCAATCGCCGCAATCGTGACAATCAAAGAGGAGGACCTTCGCCAGGTGTTCCAGCTTGTGGTATGCGCCTTCCAGCTTCGATCCTTGAGCGGCCCGGCTGATCGCGGCCATGAGACCGTACAGGTTCTTCCCCGGCTCGAACATCAGTTGATGGAAGAGGCGCGACATCCGGTAGGAGAAATCGATCGGGGCATCGAGAGGCAATCCCTGCCTCCGGGTGGGCGTATCGGTATTGAGCCCCGTTTTCGAATCCTTTTCGAAATAATAAAATCCCTTCGGCTGCGGGTAGTCGAAATGATGGACCAGGTCCCGCCAGTTCGGGCTCAGGGCCTCCCCCTCGCTGATCACGTATTCGACCTGTTCGTAGCGGAGGTTGTGTCCGCCGATATGGACGCCGCTGAACCCCATCCCCTTCATGATGGCATACATCCGCGCGGCCCGGAGCAGCCGGGCCCCTTCTCCTTTGTCGGCCGCACTCCGCTCCTCGTCCAGCTCGGCGATGAGCTTGTCCGTGACGACGCAGCCGGGAATCTTGTTTTGGTTCATCACCTTCCCCGCTCCGAAGGGGAGGATGTAGATGTTCCCCACGACGGGCATCTCCGGAGCGATTCTGTTTGATGAACTGCAGGGCCTCATGAAACTTCCGGGCATCATACCCGAGCTGGGTCACGACGAATCCCGCCCCGGCGGCGATCTTTTTCTTCAGCTTGTAATACTGGACCATCTGTTCCGCTTCGTTCGCCTTGAAGGGGGAAACGGCCACTCCGGCGAAAAAATCACTCGGCTGGTGCTTGATGGTCCCCTTGAGGCCCGGGTATTCCAGCCCCTGATTCATCCGCCTGATCAGCTCGACGGCCTGCACCGGATCGAGGTCGAAGACCGGTTTGGGCCTTCCCTGAAAACCGGTCACGGGATAATCCCCGCTCATGACCAGGAGGTTCCGCACTCCCGCCCGATCGAGGGCGTAGAGTTCGCTTTCGATCTGGTTTCGGTTCTTGTCCTTGCAGGTAAAATGGACAAGGGGTTCGATCCCCAGTCCGCAGGATCTCCTCGCCCAGATAATCGGCGAGGATGGCCGGGTTTCCCCCGGGATTGTCCGTGATCGTCAGGGCATGAACCTTCCCCCCCTTCGCCGCCTGCTGGGCGGCGGTCAGGGCCTTCTCCTGGTCCTTCTCCCGCGCCCCCCTTCCCGGAACGAGTTCCCATGTGACCGACAGGGTCGCCGGATCCAGCAATGATGTCTTGAAACGGTTTTCCATTTGATCTCCCCCCTATATGGATGCCTCGTCGAGGCGCCCGGCCGTTGACGCAAACCGGGCATGACTTTCTATTCGATCCCGGCTGCGAGTTTGGCCGCCTTGACGGTGTTGAGCATCAGCATCGTGATCGTCATCGGCCCCACGCCTCCGGGCACCGGTGTGATCAGGGACGCCTTTTCCTTGACCGCATCGAAATCGACGTCGCCGCAGAGCCTGGCCTTGCCGTCCGGCGTCATGCCGATCCGGTTGACGCCCACATCGATCACCACCGCCCCCTCCTTGACCATCTCCGCCGTGATGGCCTTCGGCTTCCCGGCGGCCACGATGAGGATGTCCGCCCGGCGGGTATGAAAGGCGATGTCCCTCGTCCCCGTGTGGCAGATCGTCACCGTGGCGTTCGCCCCCTTTTGCTTCTGCAGCAGGATGTTCGTGATCGGCTTGCCGACGATGTTCGACCTGCCGACGACGACGACCTCCGCCCCGTCGGTCTTGACGCCGGAGCGGATCAGGAGCTGCTGGATCCCCGCCGGCGTGCAGGGGAGATAATCCGCCTCGCCGATCATCATCTTCCCCACATTGACCGGATGGAAGCCGTCGACATCCTTCTTCGGATCGATGGCGTAGAGGACCTTCGTCTCGTTGATGTGCTTGGGAAGGGGAAGCTGAACGAGGATGCCGTGGATCTTGGGATCCCGGTTGTATCGGTCGATCAAGGCCAGAAGATCGGCCTCCGTGATCGTCTCCGGCTGGTTCTCCTGGATGGAATGGAATCCGAGCTCCTTGGAGGCCTTCTGCTTGGCCGTCACATAGCTCATCGAGGCCGGATTCTGGCCGACCAGGATCGTCACCAGCCCCGGGGCCACATCGAATTTCTCCTTCAGGCGGGCCGTTTCCTCTTTCAATTCCTCCCGGATCTGCCGGGCAATCTCGCTGCCGCTGATCAATTGTGCCGTCATGCTCTTTCCCCCCTCTTTAGAATAGTCCCTTCACCTTGCCGGTTTTCACATCGACATCGACCCTTCTGTAGGCAGGGTCGGAGCCTGTCCCCGGCATCAGGCTGATGGTTCCCGTCACCGGGCAGAGGAATTTCGCACCGGCAAAGACCAAGACATCGCGAACCGGCAGGATCCAGCCTTTGGGGACCCCCTTGCGGGTCGGATCAGCCGACAGGCTGAGGTGGGTCTTCACCATCATCGTATTGAAATCCTTCATTGCAGGATCGGCCTCAAACCGTTTGGCTTTGGCTTCGGCCTCAGGGGTCCAGGAAACGCCGTCGGCGCCGTATACCTCTTTTGCGACGAGCTCGACCCTTTGTCTGAGCGGCAACTCCAGCGGGTAGAGGAATTTGAGTTTGACTTTATCCTTGCAGGCGTCCATGACGACATCGGCAAGCTCAAGGGCGCCATCGCCGCCTTTGAGCCAGTGCTCGGAAAGGGCGACACGGGCGCCCGCCTGCTCGGCATACTTCCGGACCATGGCGATTTCTTTCTTCGTGTCGGTGTGGAACGCATTGATGCAGACCACCGGGTTGATTCCGGATTTTCGGATCACACCGATGAGGTGGGTCATGTTGCAGAGCCCTTTTTCAAGAAGCGCCAGGTTTTCCTTCGCGTATTCCTCAGGCAGAGGCCGTCCGGGAACGACCGTCGGTCCCCCGCCGTGCATCTTCGATGCCCTGATCGTTGTCGTCAGAATGGAGACATTGGGAGTCAGACCGCTCAACCGGCTCTTTACGTTCCAGAACTTCTCGAAGCCGATGTCCGCGGCAAAGCCGCTCTCGGTCACATGGTAATCGAACATCTTCAATCCGACCCGATCGCCGATGATGGAGGACTGTCCCACGGCGATGTTGGCGAAAGGACCGGCGTGGACCAGACAGGGCTGATATTCGGTGGAGGACATCAGCGTGGGGTTGATGGTATTTCTCATCCATGCACACATGGCGCCCGCCACTTCGAGGTCGGTAGTCGTAACCGGCTTTCCCTTCTTGTCATAGGCGACGACAATGTTGCCCAACCTTTCCCGAAGGTCTTTGAGGTCCCGGACAATGGAAAGAATGGCCATGAGTTCGGAGCTTACCGCAATCCCGAATTTGGATTGCATCGTAAAGCCGTCCTGCTTGCCCCCGAGGCCGATGACGATGTTTCGCAGCGACTGGGCGCAAAAATCCATGATCCAGCCCATTTCCACATTCGTCGGATCGATGTCGAGCCGTCTGAGTTTCCGTTTCGCCAGTTCCGCATCGTCATAGTTCCGTTCGTGCTGCATCCTGGACGTCAAAGCGACCATGGCCAGGTTATGGGCATTGATAATGTCGTTAATGTCCCCGGTGAGACCAAGCGAGAATTCCGTCATGGGGATGAGAAGGGATTTGCCTCCTCCTGCAGCCGTTCCTTTCACATTCATGGTGGGACCGCCCGAGGGCTGACGGAGACAACCGCCGACATTTTGCCCTCGTTTGCCGAGCCCCTCGATCAAACCCATGCTCGTCGTCGATTTTCCCTCTCCAAGGGGGGTAGGGGTGATCGCTGTGACCTCAATATACTTTCCGTCCGGCCTTTTTTTCAGACGCTCCATGATCTTGATGAAATCGAGTTTGCACAGTTTCCCCATGGGGATAATTTCATCCGGTTGAAGGCCGAGTTTGTCCCGCCACTGATCGACAGTGGGCATGTTTTCTTCCGCTATGTCCGCAATCTGCCAATCTGCGAGTTTTCTGGGATCTGCCTTCATATACTTTTTCGAGATATTGAAACCCATGTTACCCCCCCTCCTTTTTGTTATGGATTGTTACTTCCCATCTTTCTCCGCTTGAGACTTTCAATGAACGGCACACAGTAATCGGGTTTATTAGCAAAGAGAAAGGGATTATTCAAGTTTTGTTTTTTTCGTTCCTGATTATGGGAAGATTCGGCGTGAGAGCCCGATGGGGGCAAAGGGAAGATAGGGGAGCCTGACAGAGGGAAAAGGATCGTTTCAAAGTCATCGCTTTCCCGCCACAGATCGATGATCCATGGCGGTGAAAGCGATTGCTCGAATTTCATGCTATCCGTCGATCGTCAATTCATTCTTTTTCTTGTCATAGTCCGGCATGACGTTCTTCCAGCCTTTGACGAAGCCATAGATGACAAAACCGATGGTCGCCAGGACAATCCCGACGCCGATGACCAGCAGGATGTTGTGAGGAATTGTAAACATGGTATCCATATTTTACTCTCCTTCCAACTCGATTTCAGGGCCGTATCATGCCTGTCTTCCGGTCCCGAAGGTTATATCCGGACGGTCCTGACCAGGGGGTTCATCCTCCGGATCTCCCGGAAGATCTCCTCCAGATCACCGTCCCGGCGATGGCAGAACAGATAGCCGCTCTCCTTGGGCAGTTTCATCCGGATAAAACCGAACCCCCCGGAGAACCGCGACCCTTCGATGGTGCGCACCTGTTTCGCCGATATCTCCAGCGTCCGCCTGAGGCTTCTCAACTCGATCCGCCCTTCGGCATCCAGGGCGATCCGGTAGAAGAGCCCCAGGGACCAGAACCAGGTGTACAGATAGAAGAAGCCGATCATCACGGCGTACAGCCAGTCTCCCCGGAACCCCCCCTGCTGGAACTTCAGGTCAATCAGGGGCACGGTGCCGACGGTCCAGACCAGAAGCAGCCCGTAGAAGACCGTCACAAAGAGCGCCGGGGCCTGAAAGACCCGTGTCTTTTCCTTCCCCTGCCCTGCCTGCATGAACCTTCCTTTTCCGAAGTGGGGAACCGGCGTCGGGTCCCGAAACCCGTCAGCCGGCTCCCCTCATCTCCATAAACGCACTGTCATGCCCGCGACCGCTCTCCGCGATCACTTCCCGAAGAGCAACTTGGGACCCAGAGGATGATATCGGGGAAGTACATGCACAGCACCAGGCCGATGAACTGCAGGCCCAGAAATGGGACGGCCGATTTCCAGACGTCCACCGTGGAGATCTCCGGCGGCGCCACGCTCTTCAGGTAGAAGAGCGACATGCCGAAGGGCGGCGACAGGAAGGACATCTGCATGTTCACGGCGAAGAGGACGCCGAACCAGATCGGGTCGAACCCGAGCTTGCCGGATGATCGGCCCGAAGAGGGGGACGGTGAGCATGAGGATCCCGACCCAGTCGATGAAGCAGCCCAGGAAGATCAGGATGCCCATCATGATCCAGATGACCGTCCATCTCGCCCAGGCCGGAGCCCAGGAGCATGTTGCTGACGAAGTCCCCGCCGCCCACCATGATGTACAGGGCGATGAAGATGTTCGCCCCGAACATGGTCCACATGACCATGCCCGTGGCCTTGATCGTGTTTTCCGCCGCCTGGACGAGGTCCTTCCAGGACATGCGCCCCTTGATCATGGCGATGATCCAGGCCCCCAGACAGCCGACGCCCGCCGCCTCCGTCGGGGCCGCGATCCCGATGATGATCGTCCCCAGGACCAGGAAGATCAGCATGCTCGCCGGGATGATCGGCAGCGCCACCTTGAACAGGCCGTTCCAGTCCAGCCGCTCCTCTTTGGGGACGGGGGGACCCATCATGGGGTTGATGTAGCAGCGGATCGTGATGTAGAGGATGTAAAGCCCCGCCAGCAGGAATCCCGGCAGGAAGGCCCCGGCGTAGAGCTGGCCGATGGAGGAGTTGTCCACCATCCCGTAGACGATCAGCATGACGCTGGGGGGGATCAGGATCCCCAGGGTGCCGCCGGCCAGGATGCACGCCCAGGGCCATCAGCTTGTCGTACTTGCGGTTGAGCATCTGGGGCAGGGCGATCAGGCCCATGGTCACCTCGGTCGCCCCCACGACGCCGGCCATGGCCGCCATCATCGTGCAGGCGGCGACCGTCGCCGTGGCGACGCCGCCCTTCAGCCAGCCCAGCCAGTGGTAGACCATCATGTAGATGTCCTCGATGATCCCGCTCCGTTCGAGGATGTTCGCCATCAGGATGAACAGCGGGATGGCGTCCAGCAGGTAGTTGATCATCAGGCCGAAGATCCGCGTCGGGACGATGTTGACGGCCTCCGGTCCCTGGAAGATCGCCGTGAAGATGATGCCCACGACGCCGGTGGCAAAGGCCACCGGCAGGCCCATGAACATGACAAACACCATGCTGCCGAAGATGAGGATGGTGATCCATTCAATGCTCATTTGAATTCCCTCCCTGTACAGGCCGATGTGGACGTCCCGGATGGTCCAGACGATCCCCTGCAGGAGGAGCAGCACCCCGCCGAAGGGCATCAGGAACTTGACGGGATAGAGGGGCGGCGCCCAGTCGGTGAAGGAGGCCTCACCGATGATTTCGATCCCCAGGAAGGTGTTGCCCGCGTTCATCATCTGGCGAGCTCCAGTAGAAATTCCAGGAGGTGCAGATGTAGACCAGGACGAAGAGGTAGAAGAACACGCCGGTGATCAGATCCATGATCGCCTGGGTCCGGCGGGACCGGGTGGCATAGATCACGTCGACCCGCACATGGGCCCGCTAGAAGTGGACGACGCCCACCACCATGACGTAGTACATGGCAAACAGGGAATACATCAGTTCATGTCCCCAGTTCGTCGGCATGCCGAAGACATAGCGCATGATCACCTCGAAGGAGATCACGACGACGCAGACGAGCGAGACATAGGCCATCATCTTGCCGACGAAGACGTTCGTCTTCTCGACGGCCATCATGAAGGTTCTCAGTTTATCCATAGAATCAACCTTTCCACCTTTTTTCTGGTTCTTTCAGCGTGAAGGGATACTCATAAAAAAGCGGGGGAAGGACACCCTTCCCTCCCCCCGCCGGATCAACTTAGAAGACGAGCTTCTTGCCGTTGCGGTCCACCATGTCCGCGTCGGTGTAGTAGCCCATCTTCATGGACTTCATGAACTCCCACTGGGACTTGAAGGCCTTCATCGCCAGCGGGTCCTTCTTGGCCCACGGTCACCCAGAGCTCGGGGGCGAACTTCTTGAATTTCTCGATGTCCGAATCCTTCAGGCGGATGATCTCGACGCCCTTGGCCAGGTACTTGGGAATCGCCTCGAGGTCGGCCTTCTGGATCGCCGTGTAGTGGTCGATGGAGTGCCAGGCCACGGCCGCTTCGAGCAGGACCTGGAGGTGCTTGGGGAGCGCCTTCCATTTGTTCATGTTGACCTCGATGCTCATCAAGTCGCAGGGCTGGTGGAGGCACGGGGTGGAGGGGGGGCCGATGATGATGTACTTGGCGATCTCGGCGAACCCCAGGTTGTAGTTGACCGCCCAGCCCACGAAGTCGGAGGCGTCGATGACGCCCTTCTCCAGGGCCGGATAGACCTCCCCGCCGGGGAGCAGGACCGTGGAGACGCCGGCGGCGCGGTAGATGTCGGCGATGATCCCGCCCGGGTACCGGATCTTCTTCCCCTTGAAGTCCTCGAAGGAGCGGATGGGGACCTTGGAGTGGATCAGGTTGTCGTCATGCTGGATCGGCCCGAGGTACATCATGTTGTGCTTGCCGTAGGCCTCGCGGGCGATCTCCTTGCCCGCCGAGGACCTGATACCAGGTGTCCCACTGGTCGGGACGGTCCATGGCGAAGGGGTAGGAGGAGAGGAAGGTGCCGACGGGGATCTTGCCGGGCCAGTAGACGTCGAAGCTGTGGTAGGCGTCGAACACGCCCGCCTTGACGGCGTCGAACATCTCGAAGGTCCCGACGATCGCGCCGGCGGGCAGACATTCGATCAGGAGCTGGCCCTCGGTCATCTCGGCCACCTTCTTGCCGAAGTCCTGGAACTTGGTGTAGCCGACCGTACCGGCGTCCCAGCAGGTCTGCATCTTCCACTTGATCGGGGCCGCCGCCGACAGGCGCATCACGCCGGGGAAACCCATGACGCCCGCCGCGGCGCCGGTCGCCACGGCTGCGGTCTTCAGGAAACTACGACGCGATTCTCTTTTCACCGGTGATCTTTTCTTCTTTGACTTTCTTGCTCATGAACACTCCTCCTTCTTCTTTGGTTAGGTTTATCGTTTGTATCCATCCCACCGTTTGAACACTGCAAAAAACAGTTCACTCAAAAGAAAAGGTTGATCATCTGCTGCAAGTAACGTGATTGACTAACACTGGCGCACTGTCATTGTCAAGAAAAACCGTGACTGATTCGGTCGACAATCGACGTCAACACCGCAAGCCGGCATCCTGACACTAAACTACGCTGGCGCTCCCTTTTTCCTACCGGTACCCTTTTCACCCCCTTCCGGTCCTCTTGAAAGACATCGAATCGTCGGCCCGCGTCTCTAACTGTTCAACGCCTTCTGCAGGAGCTGGACCGGATGCAGCACCTGGATCGCGGGATCGAGGTGGTTGGAAATGGTCAGGTTGCACCCCGGGCAGCAGGTGGCCAGCACCTGCGCCTTGGTCTCCTGGATGTTGTCCACCTTGCGCTTCGTGATCTTCCGCGAGGTGTCGGCATGCTCCACCTGGAAGGAACCGCCGCCGCCGCAGCAGTCGTTGGCGCCGGGCAGCTCCACGTATTCGACGCCGGGGATGGACTTGAGGACGTTCCGCGGCTGGGCGCTGATCTTCTGCCCCTTCACCAGGTGGCAGGGATCGTGGTAGGTGACCCGGAGCTTGTTGCCGTTGGCCTTCATCTTGGGCAGCCACTCCTTGTGCTCGTCGATGAAGACGGTCACGTCCTTCAGCTTGCCGGCCAGCAGTTCCGCCGCCTGGATCTCCTCATCCGTCACCTTCTCGCCCAACTGACGCAGGTCGCGGAGCAGGTGGGCATATTCGTTCTTGAGCGCCGCGCCGCAGGTGGCGCAGTCGACGACGACGGCATCCACATCCTCGCGGGCAAAGAGCTTCAGGGTGTCCCGGATGCACTGGAGCGAGGTCTCCCGCTCCCCGGACATGAAGATGGGAAGACCGCAACAGGACTGGTCCTTGGGAATGATCACCTCGACGCCCATCTTCTTCAGGACATCCACGACCGCCTGACCGATCTCGCCGTAGAGGTAGTTGGTGGCGCAGCCGTGGAAATAGAGCACCTTCGCCTTCGCCTTCCCCTCGGGCTTGACGACTTCGGGAACCGTCTCGGAAAAGGGCTTGTCGTTGAAGGGCGGAATCCTCTCCACGTTCAGGGCGCCGGCGTTGAGCTTCGATTCGATCCAGGGACCGCCGAACATCCTGCGGGCCCACTTGCCGAACCAGGCCGACGTGGACATCATCCACTTGCTGGCCAGAAGCTGGAACATCATCTTCTTCTTCCAGTCGATGCCGTAGCGCTGCGCGGCCCGCCAGCGGACGCCGGAGAAGAGGTGATCGCCGTGGACGCCGCTGGGACAGTTGGCCACGCACGATCCGCACAGGAGGCAGGTGGAGAAGAAGGCCTCCTTCACATCCTCGGACAGCTCCAGACTGCCTTCGGAAAGGTAGCGGGAGAGCTGCACCTTGCCCCGAGGCGTCGCCTCCTCCAGCAGGACTTCCTTATAGACCGGACAATGGGCGATGCACAAACCGCATTTGATGCAGTGATAGATATTTTCTCGGGTATTTTCACCGAACACTTCTTTCTTTTCCATAATTCAATGACCTCTTCATCCGCTGATCAGGAAAACCCGGAGGGATCCTCCTGCGGTTTTAAGCTCAGATCCCCCCGACAAATCGCCCCGGATTCAGGACGCCGACCGGGTCCATCTTCTCCTTCAGGCGACGCATCACCACCACATCGGTCCGCGGCTGCCCCCAGACACTGATCTTCTGCCTTCAGCTCGCGTCGGACAGGACTCCACAACGAGATTGCCGTCATGTTTCGCCGCTTCGGCGGTGAACTTGCCGATCAGATCGACGAGCGGACCCGTCTTCGCAACGCCGTTCTCCAGGAGATAGGACGTCAGGATTCCGTTGCCGGCATGGCCGATAAAGGCGCAGCCGATCCCGGCTGCCTGCGCCCATTTTTCATAATTCCCCAGGATCTCCGCCTGCTTGGAGATGACAAAGTTGGATTTGAGAATGACGGGAGCCTTCGTGACCAGGGCAAAGTCGCGAACCCGGATCCAGAAGGTCCGGTCCTCCTGCCCCTTCAGGACCTTCGTATCGATCGCCCCTTCCTTCTTGCCCATCTCTCCGATTTCCGCCACCTGCCGCTCGACGGCCTCTCCGACCCCTTCCAGATTGAAGGCGACCAGGTATTTCCCCTTTTCCCCGAGCTGACCCGCGGCCTTTCCGTCCATCAGTTCCATGGCCGAGGGAAGAAGGACGGAATGGAGGACCTTTCTCGTCAGGGACCCGGCTTTTGCCAGAGTCCTCGAAAGAAACCAGGAGCGTTGCCGAAGCCTCCGGCAGCGGCAGGAGTTTCGTCGTGATTTCGGTAATCACCCCCAAGGCCCCCCAGGAGCCGATCATCAGCTTGGTCATGTCGTACCCGGAGACGTTCTTCACGGTCTTCCCGCCGAAGGCGACGATATCGCCGTTGGGGGAAACCGCCTTCAGACCCAGGAGCAGATCCCGGGCGGTGCTGTAGAGATACCGCCGCGGCCCGCTGCCGTTGGTGGCAATGATGCCGCCGATGGTGGCTTTATCCGTATAAGGGCGGATCCAGGGGCAGGAACGAACCCTTGCCCGTGGCGGCCAGCTTTTCCTGCACCGCCGACAGGGTCATCCCCGCTTCCACGGAGAGGCTCAGGTTGGGGATGTCATGCTCGGTAATCCGGTTGATCCTCAGCATGGAGAGAACCACATCGAGCTTTCGGGGAATCCCGCCCTGAGCCATTTTGGTGCCGTTGCCGCGGGGCACGACGGCCAGTTTTTCCGAATCGGCATAGGCCAGCAGCTTCGATACTTCTTCCACGCTTCCGGGACTGACGACCGCCTTGGGCGCCAGGCCGTCTACGGCATAGGCCTTGAGCCGATCCGGATCCTGTATCACATTGGCTTCCCCGACGATTCCCTTCAGGGCGGAAACCAATTGGTTTGAATTGGACATACGGTCTCCTTTCCTCGTCGCTATGCGGCTTTTTCCGTCTCCGGCAGCACCTTCCCCGGATTCAACAGGTTCAGCGGATCGAAGGCCGCTTTGACCTTCTTCATGGCGGCGATGTCCTTGGCGCTGAAAATCAACGACATCCCCTGCATCTTTTCCACGCCGATGCCGTGCTCGCCGCTGATCGTTCCTCCCATATCCGCGCAGACCTTCATGATCTCCGTCGCCGCGGCATGGACCCTCTCCAGTTCATCCTTGTCCCGCTCATCGAAAAGGATCAGCGGATGCAGATTCCCGTCTCCGGCGTGGAAGACGTTGGCGATGGGAAGCTTGTATTTCTTGCCGATTTCGACGACCTTCGCCAGCGTCTCCGGCAATCGGGTTCTGGGCACGGTGCCGTCGTTGACCAGATAGTTGGGACGCAGCCTGCCGACGGCGCCGAAGGCGCCCTTCCGGCCGGCCCAGATCTTGTCGCGCTCCGCCTGGTCCTTGGCCACCCGGATTTCCCGCACATTGTGCTGCCTGCAGATCGTCGAGGATGCGCTCCGTGAGCCTTTCCATGCCGTCTTTCAGACCGTCGAGCTCGATAATCAGGATCGCCGCCGCATCGGTGGGGAAGCCCACATGATAGGCCTCTTCGACGGCCTTGATCGTCAGGTTGTCCATCATCTCCAGGGTGGCGGGAATGATCCCCTCCCCGATGATGGCGGTCACGGTATTGCCGCCGTCTTCGATGGAATTGTAGATGCAGAGCATCGTCTTGACCGCCTCGGCCTTCGGCATGATCCGGAGCACCGCCTTGGTGACGATCGCCGAGCGTTCCTTCGGACGCCCCGAGAACGCCCATCAGGTCATAGCCGGGATTGTCCAGGGCCTTGCCGCCGACCTGGACGACCTGGCCGTCGGAGAGGACGATTTCCGCCCCCAGGACATGGTTGCTGGTCACCCCGTATTTCAGACAGTGAGGCCCTCCGGCATTCTCGCCGAAATTTCCCCCGATCGTGGTCACTTTTTCGCTCGCCGGATCAGGCTGGTAGAGATAACCGTGCTTGGCCAGCACATTCTTCAGATCCAGCGTCACTACACCGGGCTGGACGACGACCCGCTGATTCTCGATATCCATGTCGAGGATCTGATTCATCTTCGTCAGGACGATGGCGATGCCGCCCTGAATGGAAACACTCCCCCCGCTCAGGTTCGTCCCCGCCCCCCGCGCGATGACGCGAATCTTGTGATCATGGGCAAATTTGACGACCTTCGACACCTGTTCGGTGGAGGTGGGAAGAACGATGCAATCGGGTTTGGAACGGATCAGCGACGCATCGTATTCATAGAGCCTGAAGTGCATTGCGGAACTCAGCACATTTTCCTTGCCCACCAGCCGGACCAGCTCACTGATCATCGTACTCCTTTTCCATCGTGAACTCCTTCGCAGTTCCCGGCCGTCCGGCATTCGATGCCGTCCGGCCGACATTCAAAAAAAAGCGAAGCAATCACGAATCAGCGATTGCTTCGCTTTTGTGCTACTCCTGGTATTCCTTTATTCTGCTCCTGACCTAATCACGCATGTTCGAGCCTGAACCTACTTCTTCCTCATGGCTTCCATGTCGGTGATTTCCTTCATGGTCGCCAGGATCTGCCGGGCATTGTCATAGACCGGGGTATCGACCATCTTGCCCTTGTAGGAAACGGCGGCGGCGCCCTTGGCGATCCCCTCTTCCTCGAAGATCTTCACGACGCCCGTGGCCCACTCGATATCATCGGCGGACGGCATGTACAGCCGGTGGGAAGGCTCGATCTGGCTCGGATGGATCAGCATCCTGCCTTCATACCCCATCTGGCGGCCCTGCAGAACGCTCGCCTCGAAGGCCTCGACGTTCTTGAAGTCGACGAAGGGGCAGTCGATGGCGACGCAGCCGGCGGCGCGGGCGGCCACGGCGGTGTAGTACCGGCCGTAGAGCTGCTCGCTGCCTTCGGAGGTCAGCTTCACCCGCATGTCCTTCGTATAGTCCACGGCGCCGAAGATCAGCGAGTTCACGCGCTTGCTGGCGGTGGCGGAGGCATAGGCGTTGATCATCCCCTTGGCCGTTTCGATCAGGAGCTGAATGGCGATGCTGCCCACCTTGAGGCCCCGTCGGCGTCTCCGAGCTCTTCGAGCTTCCAGTCGAGCCGCTTCACGTTGTCCGCCTCGCCGGTCTTGGCCAGACAGACGCCGGAGAGACCCTCATGGACGATCGCTTCGAGATCGTCGTTCGTCATCAGGGTTTCCCAGTTGTTGATCCGGGAATAGACCTTCGATCCGCCGGTGCCGGCGTGTTTCAGGTTTTCCCGGACGCACTCGCGGGCCTTCGCCTTTTCGGCGGGGGGAACGGAGTCCTCCAGGTCCAGGGTGATGATGTCCGCCGGAAATTCCGGCGCCTTGCCGACCATCTTCTCGTTGTTGCCCGGAACATAAAATACCGATCTCATGACTGCCATAATCGTTTCTCCTTTCTTGGTCTGTGACGGGTTATTTGACCCTCAAGTTTTCCCTGCTGCTTGAACTCACGAAGCCGTCGCCGGAATCTCGTTGGGATTGTCCACCACGATGATGCCCGCCTCCCTGAGCCGTGTGATCTTGTCCTGAGTGGAGCCGCTGCCGCGCTCGACGATCGCGCTGGCATGGGAGAACTTCATCCCCGCCGGCGCCCAGGCGCCGGAGACGTAGATGATGATCGGCTTGGTGAACTTTCCGGACTTCACCAGCTGCGCCGCCTCTTCCTCATGGGAACCGCCCATCTCGCCGAAGATGGCCATGACATCCGTATCGGGATCCTCCTGAAACAGGGGGAGGACGTCGGAGAAGGACATACCGGTCACCGGCTCCGTACCGACATGAAGGACGGTGCTGACGCCGAATCCCGCCTGGGCGATCACGTAGGGAAGGGTTCCCGACTGCCCGCCGCTGCGGGAGATGACCCCGACATGACCCGGCACGAAATGCTTGCTGGCAAATTCGACCGAACCGCCCAGCCAGCCCGAGGGCGCCGATCCCCGGGGTGTTCACCCCGATGGAGCCGGGCCCCAGGAGCATCGCGCCTTTCTTCTTCCCGTAGGCGACCATCTCCAGGATATCGTACAGGGGAACGCGTTCGACCGGCATGACGAGCCACTTGATGTCGGCGTCCAGCGCCTCGAAGACGGCGTCCTTCAGGCCCGTCCCGGGGATGAAGGTCACGGAGACATCGAACAGACCGTGGTTTTTCACCGCATCCTTCACCGTATTGTACACGGGGATTCCATCGACTTCCTCGCCTCCGCGGCCCGGCGTGACGCCGGCGACGACGTTCGTTCCCAGGCGCCGCATGAACTTGGCCCGCATCGAGCCTTCCCTGCCGGTAATCCCCTGAACCACCACTTTCGTTGATTTTCGTCAACAAGATAGCCATATGTTCACCACCTTTTCTGGTTAAGATATTCCGTGCTTCTTACGGTACTCTTCCAGCCCCGGGATGGGCGCCTCGATCTTGATCGCTCCCTTGCCCCTGAACCAGCACTCATATTCACAGGCCAGGCACTCCGTCCCGAGACGCTTGGCATCACCCTCGACCGCGGGTTTTCCGTCCTTCAGGACCAAAATCCCCCGGGCGTAGGTCTTACAGGCCGCGATGCAGGCCTTGGATTCGCACTCCTGACACTTGCTGTCATCGATGATGACCTTGATCGTCTGTTCCTGAAATTCCATGGGTGGCCTCCTTTACCCTTTTCTTTCCTTCTTGTATTCGAGAACCATCTCCTTCATCTCCGCGGCAAGCCCCACCGTATCGTACACGCGTTCGCCGCCGTAGATCCGGATCCGGGCGTTGAGATCCTTCGTCCCTTCCCTGAGGATTTCCAGGGACTCCTTCTCCTTGTTGCCGGCCAGAAGGAGCAGAACGGGGAATCCGGGACGCTTGGGAAGTTCCTCCCGCAGGGCCTTGACGACGCCGTGGGCATGATGCCACTGCTCCTGGTTGGCCGCCATGAAGCCGCCCAGCATGTAGCCGTCGATCCCCGGCTGGGAGAAGACGAGTTTGGCCGCACGGTAGACCTTGGAGGCCGGCGGGTTTCCGCTCGTATCGGCAAAGTTGGGCACCCGCAACCCCTGCTTGTTGAGGCCGTCGACGCCGAGCATCGCACCGCCGCCGCCCATGCCGTGAAAACCGATCGTCCCGAAGACCTCCCCCTTGATCTGGTTGTTCATCTCGGCGAAATAGCAGGTGCCGCGCAGGTCCTTCTCCTCCACCCACCAGGCGATCTTGTCGAGCTCCGTCGGCGGCGTGCCCGACTCGCGGGCCACCTGAGATCCCCAGCTCGGGATGACGGATGACGGAGGAGTCGTCGATGGAGATGCGGCAGTCGCTGGCGAGGACCTTTCCGTCCTTGGTGACGACCATGGGGTTGATTTCGATCAGGCGGGCGCCGTAATTCTTGAAGGTTTCGTAGAGGCCGACGATCAGCCGGGCCACCTGGACGATGTGCGCGCTGGGCACCTTGACCTTGTTGGCGAGGTTGAGGGCGTCGTAGATCTTGAATCCGCGGATGACATCGACGTTCATCAGGGCGATCTTGTCGGCGGGAACCGACTCGATGTCCATGCCGCCCTCGGTGGAGAACATGACCACGGGACAGCGGGCATCCGCCTGGGCGTTGACGATGATCCCGGCATAGTATTCCTTGTCGATATCCAGCTTTTCCTCGACAAGGACCTTTTCCACCAGAAGAGCCCTTGATCGTCATTCCCAGCAGGGCGGCCGCCATCTTTTCCGCCTCTTCCGGCGTGTCGGCGAATTTCACGCCGCCCGCCTTTCCGCGTCCGCCGGCCCAGATCTGCACCTTGATGACGACGGGTTTCCCGATCTTCTCGGCGATCTTCCTGGCCTCCTCGGGCGTCTTGGCAACCTCTCCCTGAGGGATCGGCATCTTGGCAATCTTGAACAACGCTTTACCTTCATGCTCATGTAATCGAGCCATACCTGCCTCCTAAGACATTCTAGTGTTTCTCATTCCACCTGCCGATACTGATGACTTCGGCTCAGAATCTCCGAACCGATCTCAGTCATCACCCGGTTCTGACGACTCAATTACAGACGACCCCCGAATGACAACTTTACGTGAAATCTGTAACAGATAGGTCAGGTGATGTCAATATACAATACCCTTCTCCCACATGCATCGAGACTATTTCCGTTATCCATCGGACGCAAGAAAACAGGTCAGATGTGAGCAAGATGAATGCCAATACAGGATTTGGCAGACGTGAATTATTATCCAAAACAAGATATCATTTTTTTCTTAAAAGATAACGAGTTGTTATGTGCAGCAAAGAGGGTCCGCATTTTGATGTACCGCATTGAGAGGGCAAGCGAATGAGATCACTGTATGAATTTAAAAGTGCGGCTATCGCACGTCATGGTCCATACGATCCGGTAAAGTCAAAGGATTTGAAAATGAGAAGCAGGTGTGCGACTCTTGCACTGGCAGTGCTGATAAAGCACATCCCGGATGGTGTGATTGCAGATGATGTCATCCCCGGAGAAGTATAGCCCTTTCGGAGTGCTCTGATTCATCTCATAACGTCCCAAGCCTGTAAGAAAAGCATGCGGTGTATATGGATTTTATAACCGGAATCTTTCTTCCAGCTTTCAGACGACTTTCGTATCTTGGCGGCATACTCAGACGCTTCTCATCCAGCGAAACAGGTTGGTCAGAAAATTCAGGAGTTCCTGAAATTATCCTAGTGAAATATGGGGCATGGTCTTTCTTGCTCTCTGCCTGGTGGTCAGCCAGAATTACTTCGATTTCCAAAAGATCCTCTTTTACCATTCTCAATTCCCCTGCTCTCACGATCTCGTCGATGTGGTCGACACATCTCGCTCCGACAATTGCCGAAGTCAAATCCCTGTGGCGCAATACCCACGCGATCGCAAGTTGTGGCAGCGTCAACCCGTTTCTCTCTGCAATGGTCTTCAAACGCCCAATAGCTTTCAGGTGTGTGCTCAGCAGCGGTTCCTGAAAGTCCGGCAGTCGGGGCCTAAAGTCATCCCCGGCAAGGTTCTTTATCCGCTCCCGGGAGATCCCGTCGGTTATCAGCCCGGAGCAAAGGGGACTATAGGAGATGATGCCGATGCCATTCTGAGCGCAGTAGTCCATAGTGCCCTGTTCAATATCACGGTTGAACATGCTGTAGGCCGGCTGAATGGATGTGACCGGATGTATCTTCTGAACCTTCTTGAGTTGCTCAAGGCTAAAATTGGAAACGCCGGCATATCGGACTTTCCCTTCCCTTATCAACTCTGAAATGCAGTACCAACCCTCTTCGATTTCCTCTTCGGGGGTTGCCATATGAATCTGATAAAGATCAATGTAGTCCGTGTCAATTCTTCGGAGGGTTGCATCAACCTCAGTCCGGATACTGTCTTTTTTCAAACAAAACCGGAGGTACTTGTTTTCATCCCAAAGAATTCCACTTTTCGTTGCGATATGGACCTGACTTCGGATTCCACTGATGGCCTTGCCAACGACCTCTTCCGCATGCCCCAAACCATACATCGGCGCGGTATCGATCCAGTTGATGTCTTCGTCGATCGCCTTCCGAATCGTCCGGATGGATTCCTGATCATCCTGAGCACCGAGGCCGCATTCATACCCTCCACCGCCGATTGCCCATGTGCCAAGTCCGATAACGGAAGGATGAAGATCACTGAACCCCAATTTCCTCGTCTGCATTGTTTCACCTCTCCTCGATATCGGTTCGGTAGAGGGAGTCCCCGCGCTAATCGGGAACACTCACGTCCTGATGCCCTCTGAGATATGTCAATCACAGACCCTCGTGTGCAGTTTTTCCAGGTGCGGGTGCTTATCCGGACGGATGGGGAAATCATCCGATGGATTTTTACAGACGCTCAACAGCCCCCTCTTCCGCCTCCACCACTTCGATCATGCGAAATGTCCGGTGCCTGCAGTGAATGTCATACATGATCGTTGTCACCTTTTCTTTCCCGGCTGTCAGCGCTTCCACTGCCCGGATCCGGACCTGAACATTGTCGCCGGTGCGGATAACGACCCTCTGTAGTGAAGGCATAGGCGGCACCCCCTTGTGTCTCGTACAAAGGCTGCCATGATTCGGCGCTGACAGAACCGTAGAAGGCCCCGGCACCGGATTGCCCGCCATTATGACGAATGCCAACACCACTGCTACCTTTTTCATACGCTTACCTCGCGATTAAGTAGCTCATTATCCGATGGACAAAAACGGGAGCCATAGGCGAGTCAAGGCACAGGATATTTGTGCAACCAAGCTGCAGTTTTTATGATTTTGTCAGTCATGTGCCTCGATTGTAGTTCTGCACGGCGTGGGATATGAACCTTATATTCCTCAGTCTTGAAAACGGCCATCGCCGCGGAGAGCTCTTCGGCCTCGGCCATATTCTGCTGGGCGACCTTGTCCATCTCCGCCACGGCGGCCTGAATCTGTTCCACTTTATCCGACTGGGTTCCCGAAGCAGAGGCAATCTCTTCGATAAAGCCGGCCACTTCTCCGGAATGGCCGTCACCTTTTTAAAGGCCCCATTCGTCGCTGATCACCAGATCACCTCCGCGCTTGACCTTCAACATGATGTCGCTCATGAGGACCGATGTGCTATCGGCCGCAGTCGCCGCCTGGAGAGCCAGACCTCTCACTTCATCCGCAACAACGGAAAACCCGGCTCCCGCCTCACCAGCCCGCGCGGCCTCCACGGCGGCATTGAGCGACAGGAGGTTGGTCTTCATGGCGATCTGGTTGATGGTCTTAACGATTTTCTGCGCCTCAGCACTGACCGCGGCAATCTCTTTCATCGCCGCATCGAGTTCCTCCATGGAGAGATTCGATACCTCGATCACCTGTTTGGCCTCGCTCATCCGATTGCGGGTTTCCATGGTATTTTGTGAATTCTGCACAACCATGGTGGAAATGCCCGTGGCGTCAGCCATGATACCGGCAGATGTTGCTGAAAGCTCCTCCGAACCGGCGGCGAGGTTTTCGGATGCGGATGACAGTTGGCCGAGCATGCCGCATATTTTCTCCATCGCCTCGTTTAAATGATAGGCCAGCTTCCCGAACTCGTCCTTACGCTGCGAATCCATCCGGGTGGAAAAGTCCCCTTGCCCAAATCGCTCGGTGAGCAGTGGTGAGTTCGCGAATGGGTCTTGCAATGGACCTGGCAAGGAGGCCGCTGAATACAATTCCGAGCAGGAGCGCCAGGCCGCCCAATGCCAGGATACCGCTGCTGGAGCGGGTTACGACACTGTTGACCTCCGCTACGGTTGCCTCCTGCTCCCCCTGGGCGAGAGTCACCGTTTTGCGGCCGGCAACCACCTGTGCCGCAACCACGACCGGTAGCTTCTCGGCCGTTTTTTTCGCCTCCCCTTCTATCTTTTTCGCCTCCTCCGCTGTCCTTTTCGCCTGTTCCTCCATGGCGATCCGGGATCCGATCCGGAAGGCCACACCGTCTGAAGAAGCAGGACGCTGGACCGACTCGATACGGTTCTTGACGGAGGCGACGAGCTTCTGCTCCTCTTTGGCATCGAGCTTTTTGAGCATCTTTTCCATCAATGACAAGGATCGGGTCCGTCTTTTCAAAGCGGGCCTTGAGCTCGGCCTCGATGCCCTTGATCTCCTCGTGGGAGGCGGCCGTGAAGAGCCGTGCCGCCGATGCCTCGATGGCGCTCCCGAGAGAGACCAGCTCAGCGTTACCCATCAGGATATTGGTGGCAATGTTGGCCTGGGTCAGGACGCTGCTCTCCTTCACGGCGTTCAGGTCCTTCGCCTCCTGCCATCAGGGTTTGAAAGGCAGCCTGGCGGTTAAGCTGGAGCGCCCGGATCTTGGCGTCCAGGTTCGCCAGCTCACCGGACACCTCTTTGAACGTCTTGGAGACGTCCTTGAGCGTCTTGGAGACATCCTTTAGCGTCTTGGAGGCATCCTTGTCGGCCTGAATCGCTGCGTCGACCGCCTTGAGCTTTCCTTCCGTGGTCTTGAAAATCTCCGCGGCAAGCCGTCCATTTCTTTGTAAACGCCTGGTATCCGTTGAACTGGAGAGCTTTTTCAGGGTATCGAAGGCGGCTTTCACCTCCTGCAGGGCCTTTTCCGCCTCCCCCTTGGCGATCCCATATTCCGCCATATCTCGGGACGCCCCCACTTTGGTCAGGGATGCCACAGCACCTTGAATAGCCCGTTGTGCTTCAATTGTCCGAGTCTGGTACGGCGTGCTTCTCTCAGTGAGATACCCTACCTTCTCCTTGATGCGTCCCATCCCCACAACGCCCGCCACGACAATCGATGCAGTCAGAATGATGATCAGAAGCGTATTAAGGCCAAGCTTAATGCGTATTTGCATCGCTATTCACCTTGGATCCTTTCAGGATTATGATCAGGGGCCGTCCTTGATACCGACCCCCGAGATGATACGGACAGTTCTATTCCGTCGGGAAACTTCGCTTTTTCCAATCGGGAAGCCCATCCCGATACCAGTAGACCTTCGCGAAGCCGAGCTGCTTGAGCATCATCCCCACCGCGGGGGAGCGCCAGCAGAGAACACCGTTGCAGTAAACCACATACTCCTTCGACTTATCGAGCTTCGCTGCCAGCGTGGGATCCTTGATCAGGGTATCGCAGAAAAACCACTGCGCCCCGGTGATCTTTTCCGTGTCGTACTGCGCCTTGACCCGGTTATCCAGGAAGATAGCATTCTTCCCCTTGAAGAGCTTATTCGCCTCCTCGCTGTTCACAATGGGAAGCCCCTCGATGGTGGTGGGCATGTCCTTTTTTGCCTCCGCATCCGCCTTCAAACCCATCATCTTCTGTACCAGATCTTCCGGAAAAGGGTCAGCATAAACGACGGCAGCAAACACAATACACAACGCAAATGCCATGACTACAATCTTTTTCATTATTCCTTCCTCCTTCGCTTTCATACCATTTTAAGTTTTTTCCCCGGGGATTTTCCAGCCTTCGACATGGAACTCTATTCCCCCACCTCTGGAGCCCAGTCATAAGAAAGAGATCTCTTCTGCATGTATTATCGGAATAAAGGAGGGAAACTTGAGAAAATCTGCCGAAATTCTTTGATACGGAGGAAAAACGTATAAGAGGCTGTTCGGAATGGCGTCTCTTGTCAGATAAGGCCGGAAGGTACGAGTGGTTGATGTCCCTTCAAATCACTCATGCATAGCAGCTATGCAGATCACTGTAATCCAGAATAACGGGAGATCGAGCATTGTTTGCTCAAGGAGCACCGCTAGAACATTCAATTGACGAATGCCGATAAATATGCAAGCCTGCCCCAAAATGACCGTCCTCCATGCTGGTGAGAGGACGGGGATGAAATGGGTTTAGGACTCGGCAGATCTTATTTATCGGCGGCCAGACATGATGTCTTCTCTATTTTCTCGGCTCAGTTCGCTTTTGTCCCGCACGCGACAAAAGATCGGGATCGACCCTGCCGCGATCCAGCGTATGACCATCGGCCGGGCTATTCCCAACGGCATGATTGACAGCCTCCAGGTGGAATCCGCCGGGGTGATCCGCTTGGAGGGGTGGCATGCCGAAGCGGTGATCCCTTCCCATCTCTTACCGAGTTGCCGGTGGAATGAAGAACCCATCCCCTTGAGCCAAGTCTATCGGACGTGGCGTCCCGATGTTTCCTCGGGAATACATAGTGCCAGCGGATTCCTTGGATTCGAGTGCCTCTATGTTTTACCTGATACCTTGACACATCCGGGACGGGCAACGGTCACGGTGGCTTGTGCGAACGAACCCTTCTTTTCCGCCACCGCCGATTTCCAAATGTCCGTTCCACATTACCGAGATTTACTTACGACAACGGATATCGGACATAGGGAAGATATTTATGGCGTAGGACCGCCTCCTGACATGTTTCTGCCCGAGGTCCTTGATATCGCCTTGTCATTGCCGGCTCCCATTCTCGACTTCGGCTGCGGCAGCGGTGCGCTTGTCAGCGCGCTGCGAGTCCGGGGCAAAGAGTCCGTCGGACTGGAATTGAGGTCGAATCATTTTCTTACCTCATTATTACCTGACGTGAAACCGCACGTCATTCTGTATGACGGTTCACTGCCCCTTCCCTTTGCCGACGGACAATTCCAGAGTGCCATCGCGGTGGAGGTCCTGGAACACATTCCCGATTATGAAGCAATCGTCGGCGAACTTGCACGGGTGGCTGTCAGCCAAGTGGTGTTGACGGTTCCCGATATCAGCGCGATTCCTATGGGATTCCATCAGAGGGTGGTACCCTGGCATTTACTGGAAGCCACCCATATTAATTTTTTTACTCAGCCGGCGTTGGAAGCGTTGCTGCATCGCCATTTTAACCATGTGGATATTTTTCGGATCGGCCCGTCTGTCGTCAACGGCGCCAAATGGTTCTGCAGCCTCATCGCCGTATGCCGGAAATCCGTCATCGGTAATGAGTCATCGGGTTAATAAAAAATCAGCCGACTCTTTTCTTCATGGCGAAAAGATACCATTTCATATACTTCGGGAGCCGGTGAAGAATCCTGAACCGTAAGCCCCCCTGCTGCCTGTCGTGCCAGATGCATGGGATTTCGGTGATCCTCTGCCCTGAGAAATGGGCCTTGATCACAATCTCCATCCCAATTTCGAATCCATCGTGCAAAATTTGGTGGTGGATTATGTACAATCCAATGCTTGATATAATTATCAATTCGCGGTAAGAACCAGAACGATATAAAGATGACTCGCGGAAAGGAATAAAGTCACCAGCATGGAATCTACATCAAGGAATCAGGATGGGAACTACGAACTATCTATTGTAATGCCCTGTCTTAACGAGTCGGAAACATTAGCTACATGCATCGACAAGGCCAGAGGTTTTATTGAAAAGCATCACATTGCCGGCGAGGTTGTCATCGCCGATAACGGCAGTACAGACGGATCTCAGACAATTGCTGCAGCCCATGGCGCTCGTGTCGTTCCAGTTCCGATCCGAGGATACGGAGCCGCGGTGATGGGAGGAATTCTGGCCGCTCGCGGCCGCTATGTCATCATGGCCGACGCCGATGACAGTTATGATCTCGTGAATCTAATGCCTTTTGTCGAGAAACTGCGTGCCGGCTGCGAGTTGGTTATGGGAAACCGGTTTCAGGGCGGCATAGCCGCCAAGGCCATGCCGGCCTTGCACCGCTATCTCGGTAACCCTGTCCTCACTGGGATCGGCCGGTTGTTTTTCCGGAGCCCCATCGGTGATTTTCATTGCGGAATCCGTGGGTTTAACAAAGAGGCCATCTTGAATCTTGGCCTGACTACCACGGGGATGGAATTTGCCAGCGAAATGGTTGTAAAGGCAACGCTAAATAAACTCCGCATGGCGGAGGTGCCTACGACGCTGTCGCCGGACGGAAGGAGTCGCCCCCCCCACCTGCGCAGTTGGCGAGACGGCTGGCGACACCTGCGGTTTCTTCTTGTATACTGTCCCCGCTGGCTTTTTTTCTACCCAGGGCTCCTTCTGATGGCTCTCGGCCTGATCATCATGATGATTCTCATACCCGGCCCCAGGCAGATCGGAGGGGTTGTCTTTGACATTCATACGATGCTTTACGCAGCCATGGGGGGCATTGTGGGTTTTCAGATTATCGCCTTTGCATTATTTTCTAAAGTTTTCGCTATCAAGATCCGTCTTCTGGCCAAAGATGAAAAACAAATAATAATCTTGCAGTATTTCAATCTTGAACGTGGTTTGATCCTCGGTATCACCTTGTGCCTTGCCGGGCTGACGACCTCCGCCTATGCTGTTTTCACCTGGGGTAACGTTTCCTTCGGACCTTTGGAGCCGGCTCAGATAATGCGAATCACCATTCCTTCACTCACTTGTTTATGCCTCGGAATCCAGATAATCTTTGCCAGTTTCTTCTTGAGCGTGCTGGATATCAAGCATCAATGACGATTCCGAAGTATGAAAACACCGTAAGATGCATTGGTAAAAATAGTCGCTTTTCTCACCACAGTGATCTCATGTCTTCTTCACGGACAGAAAGAAGTGCCTATTAATGAACCTGTGAGAATGACAAAAAGAAGTAGGAACGGGTAGGCCGGAGATAAATGTAGTACATTTCTATTCCCTGTGCACCCTTTCAATGACCAAAACTATCTTGGACGGATATGATTGAGGATCAGGAATAAACATGGAGATGAGAATTTTGTATAAAAAATATGGCTTAATTATTTTTATGATTTCCTTTGCCATTATTAAGCAAATTGCAGTTAGCAACATTCCGATTTTTGCGATATCAAATGCAGTCCATGATGATAGGTTGATGGTGAATTTAACGGATTCCTTATTAAAGGGAGAATGGTTGGGAGGATATACAAATTTAACTTTTGTAAAGGGCGTATTTTTCCCCCTGTTTCTTGCTATTACGAACTTTCTAGGCATTTCATATATTTCTGCATCAACTCTTTTATATTCTTTTTCCTGCATCATATTTATTTTTGCAATTAAAGATATATTCAATACGAAAGCACCTCTATTTGTAACCTATTTAGTATTGTTATTCAACCCCTTATCATTTGCGATGTGGACGCTGCAAAGGGTATATCGGAGCGGAATCACTCTTTCACAAGTACTTATAATAGTTGGTTGTTTGATGGCAGTCTATCTTAGAAGAAAAGAAGCACCAAAAGTATTACTACCTTGGGCCATGGGTGCCGGGCTTGCTCTTGCATCATTACACCATACGAGGGAAGATGGCATTTGGATCATGCCGTTCGTTGTTGTAGCGACAATACTAACGATTGTGTCGATTGTTCTTAGCTACCATACATTTAAAAATAATATTTGCATTCAGAAAACGATTTGTGTTTGTATTCCGTTGATTTTGTTATTGGGAATATCTGCGCTAATTTCTTTTATTAATTATCAACATTATGGTGTGTATTACTCAAATGAACTTAATGGTAGTAATTTCGCATCGGCAATGAAAAATATTTATGCAGTCGATACGGACGACATTGTAGACTACTGCTCTGTACCTAAAAGTACACTTGATAAGTTGTATATAGTTAGCCCAACTCTTGCCGGAATAAAAAAAGAACTTGATGCGTCCTATTCTTTATGGGATAAAAATGATAATCATCCAGGGGACGGCAATGTAGAGGATGGTTGGTTTTTTTGGGCATTGAGGGATGGTGTAAGCTATGCCGGATATTATGAAAGTCCACATAAAGCAAATGTATTTTATGAAAAAGTCTGCAGTGAAATCGCTCTTGCATTTTCAGAGGGAAAATTAAAAAAGCGGGCAGTAATGCCATCCGCTCTCATGCCACCATGGCGGAATAACTTTGCACAAAAATTGCCTGTAACAGTGGGCAAAGCTATTTTCTTTGTTGTAAGTTACGATACTGTAAAGACAGGGCCAGCAGTTAGCATAACAGATGGTGCTGAAGGGATTCGACTGTTTGAAAACATTACGAACAACAGAGCAATCTTGCCTGCACAACAATCCATTAAAAGTAAAAGGATGGTTTTTCGTTTATGATGATGCTACAAATTATTCATTATCTATAGTTGATGTCAATAATAATTTTGTAGCACCTGTGGAGAAAATGCCTAGCGAAGACGTGCATAACTTCTTTGCTAAAAAGAATGGTTATCAGTATAAAAATGCGAAATATTGTAGATTTAGTATTGAAATTAATGTCCCAAATATAAATGATGCCTTTTTTTTAATGGTTGTGGATTCCAATGGTCTGGAATTAGAGAAAATACCTTTAAACGGAACTGTGCAGCGAAACGATGATGGAAAGACTGCATTTCACTTAGACTATGTCACTGGTGCAGGTGTGGCTGACAGTTACATGTTGTTTGCTCAACGATATATTGACCGGCTTAATTATATTACAGAGATATATAGATTTTTTGGTGTTGTTTTTGCCGCTTTAGGTTTAATTTCCTATCTGTTGATCACTGTATTTGTGGTTAAGAGGCGAAGAACGGAAGACAAGTATTTCTGGAATATTTGGTTGCTTCTCACGGGAATTTTCGCAAGTTTTATTGTATTAATTTCAGGGGTTTCATACAATGAAATTGCATCGGGCGCTACCAATAAACTATATGTATCTTTCAGGTGCATATCTACTAATGATTTCATTTTGTGTTATTGGAATTTGCAGTGTTTTAGAAGTTTTAACCCAAGTTCATAGGTCCTAATAGCAGAGAGCCCCTACGAATCGTGCCGCTGCACTCAGACTGCGCAACTTGAAATGGATCGCTGCACATCCATTTTGCCGTGGCCATAAAAGACATCCCTGTGAACATCTTGCGATCATCCCATCTCCTCCCGTCGAAGCCTCTCCCTCTTGATGAGCTCCGTCCAGATTGCATTCAGTGCCTTTCGCGTCGTCTCCGGCGAACCGTCATTGCGGATGACGATATCGGCATGCGGGAGCTTCTCTCCGATCGGCATCTGCGAGGCGATCCTCTTTTCGGCATCTTCACGGCTGTAACCGTTGCGGGCCATCAGCCTTGCGATCTGTTCCTCCGGGAGGGACGTAGACGAGGAGGACCAGATCGACCATCGGCTTCATGCCGGCCTCGATGAGCAGCGGGACGTCGGAAAGGACAATGGCGTCCGGTTGCGCCTTCCGGATCTCTTCGATCCTTCTGTGCCACTCCTCAAAGACCGCCGGATGGACGAGGCGGTTGAGCAGGTCCAGTTTCTCCCGATCGGCAAAGACGATGTCGCCGAGCTTACGGCGGTCGATGGTCCGGTCCGCCTGGAGGATCCCCTCTCCGAAATGGCGGACGATCTGCTTCCACACAGGCCCTTCCGGTTCCTCAACGGCATGACTGAGCTCATCGAAGTCGATGAGACGGGCGCCTTTTTCCACCAGAATCCGGGCGACGGTCGATTTACCGGTGGCAATTCCTCCTGTCAGGCCCACATTCAGCATCTTCGTTTCTCAGGTGATATAAAGCGTCCCGTCTGCATCACGGGTATTAGGATTCAGACTCCCGATCAGACAGTGGATTTCGGCCGGTTCCTCGTGAAGATGATGTTCAGCCCTTCGAGGGTGAGAAGCTCATCGACTTCATCGATCTGCTTCGCCTCCCTGGCGATCACCTTCGCCAGTCCACCCGTCGCCACGACAAGAGGTGAGGAGGCCGCTTCGGCCTTCATCCGCTCGACGATCCCGTCCACCAGCCCCGCATAGCCATACATGATCCCCGCCTGCATGCCGCTCACCGTGTCCTTGGTGATCACGAAGCGTGGCTTGGTGAGCTCCACCCGGGGGAGCTTGGCGGCCCGCTCGAACAGGGCCTCACAGGAGATCATGATCCCCGGGGCGATGCAGCCGCCCATGTATTCCCCTTTCGGTGAAATGTAATCAAAGGTCGTCGCAGTGCCGAAATCGACGATGATCAGCGCCCGCCGGTACTTCTCATAGGCCGCGACGGCATTGACGATCCGGTCCGCCCCCACCTCCCTGGGATTGTCGTAGAAGATCGGCATCCCCGTCTTCACCCCCGGTCCGACGATGAGAGGTTCGATGCCGAAGTACTTCTGACAGAGAGGTTCGAGAATATTGAGCATCGGCGGCACGACGCAGGAAATGATGATGTCCTTGATTGTTTTGGAACTGATCCGGCAGTTCTTGAGAAGGTTGAGGATGAGCATCCCGTACTCGTCGACGGTGTGATCGATGACCGTTCTGATCCGCCAGTCGTGGACCAGTTCCTTCCCGTCATACAGACCAAGCACCGTATTGGTGTTCCCCACATCGATGACCAGAAGCATTTTTCACCCTTTCATGATGGAAGCGTCTCCGGCGATGATCCTCCGGACGGCGCCACGTTCATCGTCGAGCAGAAGCGCCCCGTCAGGGTCGATGCCGACGACCACCCCTTCCTGCACCTCACCCTGGAAGAGGACCCGGACGCGACTGCCCGTCATCCCCGAGCGGGCGAGCCACCGCTCCCGGACCGGCGCGAATCCCTCGCGCAGGAAAATCTGATACCACTTCTCAAAATGGTCGCACAAAAGAACGGCCACATCCTCACGGGGAAAACTCCTCCCCGTCTCCTCCCGCAGCGATGTTGCCGTTTCACGATACGCCGGATCAAAATCCTCAGCGGCCATATTCACATTCAGACCGATCCCCACCACAACCGCATCGAGGGCGCTTCCTGTCGTCTTCATCTCGGTGAGTATGCCGCAGACCTTCCGCCCCCGGATCAGCACATCGTTCGGCCACTTGAGCCCCACGCCTTCGGGACAGAAAATGGAGATCATCTCCGCGACCGCCACTCCGGCCGTCAAGGTGATCCGGGCGGCATCCGCGGGGGCAATGGCAGGGCGCAGCAGAAGGGAGGTATAGAGGTTACAGCCGGGCGGCGATTGCCAAACCCTCTGCAATCGTCCCCTTCCCCTGGTCTGACAGTCGGCGAACACGACCGTCCCTTCGGCCGCTCCTTCCCGCGCGAGTTCCAGAGCCAAGCGGTTCGTCGAATCGACAATCGGGAGGAAGTGAATCCGCCAATCCATCCTCCGCCCGGCCAAACGGGACTGCACCGCCTCTGCGTCAAATTCTCTGCCGTCCATCATCAGACCTGCCACGCGGCGCCCAGCCGCTTCGCTCCGCATGAACCCCATCCTTCACGGAATGACACCACCGATCCCCCTTATGGTCCTTCATGAGGGGATGCACCCCACCTGCATCACGTTGAGGGAGATATCCGCCGCTGTCACGGAGTGGGTCAGCGCACCCACCGAGATCAGATCCACACCCGTTGCTGCAACCTCCCGGACCCTTTCGAGGGTCATGTTTCCCGAGGCCTCGAGAGGAATCTTTCCCGCGACCCGCTGGACCGCCCCGGCCATCTCTTCGAGTCCCATGTTGTCGAGGAGGATCGCATCCGCCCCGGCGGCGAGCGCCTCTTCCAGTTCGGCCATATCCTTGACCTCGACCTCGATCTTCAGGGTATGGGGGATCCGCTCGCGGACCCGCCTTACGGCCGGTCCGATCCCGCCGGCCGCCGCGATATGGTTGTCCTTGATCAGGACCCCGTCATAGAGGGCAAAGCGGTGGTTGAACCCTCCCCCCACACGAACGGCGTACTTGTCGAGGATCCGCAATCCCGGCGCGGTTTTTCTCGTATCCAGGATTTTTGCACCGGGTTCCGCTGATTGCATCGCCGTAGCGCCGGGTCATCGTGGCAATCCCGGACATCCGCTGGAAGAGGTTCAGGGCCACCCGTTCGGCGGTCAGAATGGAGGCAAGATTGCCGGAGATCTCGGCAAGGAGATCCCCCCTCCCAACCGTTTCTCCGTCCCGCCGCCGGGCTGTAAAGATCAAAGAGGAGTCCAGCGTGAGAAAGACTTCTCCGAAGACATCGATCCCGGCCACGACCATTTCCGTCTTGGCCGTCGCCCGGGCGATTCCTGTCTCATCTCCCCGGAGCGCCGCTCCGGTCGTGATGTCCCCCGGACCGATATCCTCTTCGAGGGCCGTCCGGATCACCCTTGTAAGCGCTTGCCGAAACGACATGATCTCCCTCCTATACGGCCTTCGAAAGGGCCGCCAGCCGTGTGAGGGCCGCATCGAGGGCGGCCCTCTTTTCCCTGAGTTCCCGGGCCTTCTCCTGCTCCTTCTTGACGACGGCTTCCGCCGCCTTCGCCAGAAATTCCGGATTGGCCAATTTTCGCGAGACAACGGCCAGATCCTTATCGACCTTGGCGATCTCCTTCTGCAGACGGTTCTCCTCTCCCGCAACGTCGATCACCCCGGCAAGAAAGAGATAGACATGAACCGGACCGGCCACCGCCGTTGCCGCCCCCTTCGGCTCCGCCATCTCACCGGTGATGGTCAGGGTCTCCAGATTGGCCAGATTCGTGATGTAGACCCTCCCCTTCTCCAGCGTCGCCTGCAGGTCGTCGGCGGGTGCGGCAAGGGTCGCCTTGAGCTTCAGCGAGGGGGCGACGTTCATCTCCCCGCGGATGTTCCGGATTCGGGTGATCACTTCCATGATGAGGGCCATCTCCCCCTCCGCCTCGGGATCCGACATCGCCTCGTCCGGTTCGGGAAAGGTGCTGACCATGATCGAGCTGCCATCCGCGACCAGGGTCTGCCAGATCTCCTCGGTCAGAAAGGGCATGAAGGGATGGAGCAGCTTGAGCGAGGTCGTCAGGACGTCAATCAGGGTTTTCTGCGCGGCCCTTCTCGCGGCGGTGTCCTCTTTGCCGTACAGGACGGGCTTGACCAGTTCCAGGTACCAGTCGCAGAACTCGTGCCAGACGAACTGGTAGACGGCCGCCGTCGCGTCGTTGAAGCGGTATTCGTCCAGCCCCCGGATCACCTCGGCGACGGTCCGGTTGAGCCTCGCCCTGATCCAGCGGTCGGCGATCGATTCATCCTCCCTTCGCACGACGGTACCGGGCCGCGTCATCCTCCAGGTTCATCATCGAGAACCGCGTGGCGTTCCAGATCTTGTTGATGAAATACTTGTACCCCTCGATCCGCTCTTCCGACATCCGGACGTCCCGCCCCTGGGCGGTGAAGGCGGCCAGCGTGAACCGGAAGGCATCCGTCCCGAACTTGTCCATCATCTCGAGGGGATCGATGCTGTTCCCCTTCGATTTGCTCATCTTCTCGCCGTTTTCGTCCCGGACGAGGGCATGGAGGTAGACATCGTGGAAAGGGACGTCCTTCATCACGTAGAGCCCCATCATCATCATCCGGGCGACCCAGAAGAAGAGGATGTCGAATCCGGTGACCAGCAGCGACGTGGGATAGAAGGTCTTGAGCGCCTCGGTCTGCTCCGGCCATCCGAGGGTCGAAAAGGGCCACAGCCCCGAACTGAACCAGGTATCGAGGACATCCTCCTCCTGCCGGAGCTTGGCGCCGCCGCAATCGGGACAGCGGTCGGGATCCTGCGCGGCGACGATCACCTTCCCGCACCCCTCGCAGGTCCAGACGGGGATCCGGTGGCCCCACCAGATCTGCCGCGAGATGCACCAGTCGCGGATGTTGTTCATCCATTCGAAATAGGTGGCCTCCCAGGTGGGCGGAACGATGCGGGTCTTTCCCGTGACCACCGCGGCGATCGCCTCCTTGGCGAGCGGCGCGATCCTGACGAACCACTGCCGGGAAACGGCGGGTTCGATATCGGTCTTGCAGCGGTAGCACTGGCCGATGTTGTGCGTATAGGGCTCCGTCCCGACGAGGAAGCCGCCCTGCCTCCAGATCCCGGACGACGTTCTCGCGGCATTCGTAGCGGTCCTGACCCTCGATAGACCCCGCCGTTTTCGTTGATCACCGCATTGTCGTCCATGATCCGGATGATCGTCGAGCTTATGGCGCCCCGCCATGGCGAAGTCGTTCGGATCGGAGGCCGGCGTGATCTTGACGGCGCCGGATCCGAATTCCATCGTGACGTAGTCGTCGGCGATGACGGGAATCCGCCGGTTCATCAGGGGGAGAATGACCTCCTTGCCGATCAGATCCCGGTAGCGTTCGTCGTTGGGATTGACGGCCACCGCCGTATCGCCCAGCATCGTCTCCGGCCGCGTCGTGGCGACAACGATCCCCCCTTCTCCCTCGGCAAAGGGGTAGCGGATGCTCCAGAGATGGCCGGCCTCCTGGTGGTATTCCACCTCCAGATCGGAGATGGCGGTCCGGCAGCGGGGACACCAGTTGACGATATAATCCCCCTGGTAGATGAGTCCGTCGTTGTAAAGACGGACGAACACCTCGCGGACGGCTTTGGAAAGTCCCTCATCCATGGTGAAGCGTTCGCGCGCCCAGTCGCAGGAGCAGCCGAGACGCTTGAGCTGATGGATGATCACCCCGCCGTATTTGGCCTTCCATTCCCACACCCGTTCGATGAACTTCTCCCGACCGAGATCGTGCCGCGTGAGACCTTCTTTCGCCAGTTCCTGCTCGACGACATTCTGCGTCGCGATCCCCGCATGGTCCATCCCCGGCATCCAGAGGGCGTTATACCCCTGCATCCTCTTGTAACGGACACAGATGTCCTGGAGAACGTTGTTCAGGGCATGCCCCATATGGAGCATCCCCGTCACGTTCGGCGGGGGGATGACGATGGAAAACGGTTTTTTCGAACTTCTGTCCGCCGCATGAAAAAAATCATTATCCAGCCAGTACTGATACCATTTGGCCTCCGCCGCCCGGGGCTCATAAACCTTCGTTAACACTTCTTTACCCATGCATCCTCTCCCATAAATAAACCAAAAGGGCCGCCGGTCGGACCGGCGGTGTTGCATCCGCCCCGCCTGGTCCCAGCCGCAAGCCCTTCATCCATAAATTATTCTGCAATGACCTCTGTCGGCGTTCGGCAACCCCTTTTTTCTCTTCCTGAAGACCAGCTGCTGAATTTCCGAAATCCTCCTGTTTTTTCTAATAACGCAATTCGTCCCTGATCTTGCGGATCACAAGCAGGGCCTCCGCACCCGTCACCGGACTGAGCGGTGCAAATCTACCCGGCGCCAGGTCCTTCGCCTCCATGATTCCCCGAGAGGTCACCACCATCACTGCATTGAAATAGGGAAGATTGGCCTGCAGATCGATAAATGGAGAGGGGCTGCCGATAAACCGCGTCGCCAGCGACTTGTCTCCTGAAACCTTGATGAGGATATCCTCGATCATCATCGCATAACTCGCCCGGTCCAACGGTTCGTCGGGCCGGAATGTGCCGTCCGGATAGAGATCGAGCCCCCGCATCCCAATCCGGAGAATCCCTTCGATATCCGTTTTGCGAGGATGACGGTCGATGTCCGCCGCCGTTGACGGTGTTGCCGCTATAGTCCGGGATTTTTCCAAATCCTTGAGCGGTGTGGGAAAGGTTCTCGGTGCACGTAATGCGTAAAGGGCGTCGATCTTCATTTCCTCCATCAGAAGGAGCGCCATATCCGCCCGGGTGATCCGTTCCATCAGGGCCATCTTCTTCCCCGTGATGGTCTCCGGCATTGCCCGCTGGATCTTCTGCGCAAGTTTCCATCGGCCGGCGGCCTCGGTGACATAGTCTCCATTGAGATCGAGGATACGATTGAACATCCGGCCTGCAAGTTCAAGCTCCAGAACGGTCAGATAGGTTTCGCCCATGAAATAATAGACGGCGGCGGCCTTGGGATCGATTAGAACCGCCTGATCGAACGCCTCCTTTGAGGATTTAAACCAGGGATCATTGGATGTACACTCGGTCCCGATTCGCAGACAGGTCGCATGACTCAGGTTATTCACACGGATGGTTCCCACCAGGGCTAAGATTTTCTCCTCATTGTTTTGGGCGTACTTTTCCGCTTGCTTGATTGCATCGAATCCACCGGTGAAGTCCCCATGGTAGGCCTTGACAAGACCGACACCGGCATGGGCCTTCGCGTTATGCGGATCCAGCCGCAGGGCGAGTTCGAATTCACGACCCGCATCGGCGAATTTCTCCTGATTGAGCAAGTACGACGCCGGCAAAGGTATGATGCTCCGGAGTGTCGAGCTGGGTCAATCGCAACTGCATCTTCGAACTGCAGGAAATCATCAGGACGCCTGCGGCCAGCGCCGCCAGAAGTCTGATCAGATTTGTCGATTTCACTCGGCCCATCCCCATGGTCTCATTTCTCGAAAAAACACCGTGCGAATACATCCATTTCCCTTCCATCCCTGCAGTTTTCCATATCTTCATCACCTTTTGAAGTCAAGAGTTTTCCCTCTCCCGTCGGATAGGCTTCCTGCCGACCGCTAAAAAAGGCTTATTGCCCCGTGAGATCCTCACCTGCCTGAAGGTTCGTCATGGATGAAGAAAAAGACCGATCCGCTCGGCAACCGTATCGAAATCCTCCGGCGCCAGCCAGGAGATCTCCCGCTCGGCGGCAAACCAGGTCATCTGCCGCTTTGCGTACCGGTAGGTATCGCGCTTGATCAGCCGTACGGCTCCCTCCAGATCCCCCTCCCCGGCAAGAAAGCCGCAAATATGGCGGTATCCCAGAGAGTGCATGGGCTTGAGGGATCTGTCATATCCCATCGCAAGCAATCGTCGTACCTCATCCACGAATCCGTCCGCGATCATCCGGTCCGTTCTCTTTTCAATCCTTTCCTGCAACACCGTTCTATCCAGCGTAAGACCGATCTTGATGACCTCGTAGGGCTTTTCGCGAAAACAGTGGTCCTGCTGATGGTCGACGATGGACCGTCCCGTCAGTTCCAGGACCTCCAGGGCGCGGATGATCCTGACACCGTCATGGGGATTGATCTGCGCCGCCGCCTTCTCATCCCTCAGACGGAGCCTTTCGAAGAGATGGGGTTTCCCCAACCGTTTCATCTCCTCCCTGAGGATCTCACGCAGGGATTCATCCGCACCCGGTCCTGCGATCAGCCCGCCCAATAAAGCCCGGAGATAGAGGCCGGTGCCGCCGACAACGAAGATGGGTTTTCCCTCCCCGTGCAGACGGGCGATGACCCTGTGGGCCAGATTGCAGTAACGGGAGGCGTCGAAAGGTTGATCCGGATCGACCACGTCGATCAGGTGATGAGGAATGCACCGTCGCTCCTCCGCTGTCGGCTTCGCGGTGCCGATATCCATCCCCCGGTAGACCTGCAGCGAATCGGCGCTGACAATCTCACCCCCAAAAAGCCCGGCCATCTTCAGGGCCATCTTTGTTTTTCCCACACCGGTCGGTCCGACCAGGAGGATCACGCGTGGTTTCGGTGCACCGGAGATGGCCATGGGCGCCTCTCTATCTCCTCTTGAACATCTTCTCCAGCTCGGTGACGGAGATCGAAACGGCAAGCGGCCTTCCGTGCGGACAGGTGGCCGCATGGGTAACGGCATCAAGCTCGCGGCAGAGCCCTGCCACCTCCGGGCCGGTCATATTCCGGTTTGCCTTGACGGCTCCCCGGCAGGCCAGGGCCGTGAAGATCTTCTCGCGTTTTTCCTGTAGAGGCAGACCGCGATCCGCCTCCGCACAGTCGGCGAGAAGGTCGAGGAGGAGGGTCCGCGCTTCGGCATGGGACAGAAAGGCGGGAATGGCCTTGATCACGACGGAATCACCGCCGAACGGCTCCACTTCCATACCCGCCTCTTCCAGGATCGGAGAGGACTCCGTCAGGAAGGCAATATCGCGGGGAGGAAGGCTCACGACTTCGGGAAGGAGTAGGCGCTGGCCGACCGCCTTCTCCCCCTGCGCCTGCCTCCGGAGCTTCTCAAAGAGGACCCTTTCATGGGCGGCATGCTGATCGACGAGGACCATCCCCTCCTCACCGGTAAAGATCAGGTACGTCCCCGCCGTCTGACCGATGTAAAGCAGATCGGAAAAACAGTGTCGAGCGGCAGAAGGTTCCGGCTCCACAGTCTCTTCCCGAGAGAGGGGCGGCGGAGCCACCGCCGGAACGTCTTTTTTTACGCTCGTCGGACCGCTGAAGAACAGTTTTCCCGGTCCGGAGGAGACCCGGTACCGCTTCAAGGCCTCTTCGATACGGGAGGCATACCCGGACGGACCTGCGCCTGACGATACCGCCGCACCTTCCCCTGCCGGGGTGAGGCCCGCCCCGATCGCCCCGCTCAGCGTCTCCACGATAAGGGCATAGATCCCCCGCGGATTCCGGAAACGGACCTCCATTTTCGCGGGATGGACATTCACATCGACATCCCCCGGCACGACTTCCAAACCAAGAACGACCGCCGGATAACGCCGCGCCTCGATCAGGCGGCGGTAGGCCGTCATGACCGCATGGTTCAGCAGGTAATCCTTCACAAACCTCCGGTTCACATAGAGGTACATCTGGGTAGCGCCGGAACGGGTAAACTCCGGCCGGGAGACAAATCCCTGCAGCCTCACACCTTCGCTTTCACCCGCCGCCGGGATCAGTTGACCGCGGAAATCCTGACCCAGGGTGAGGGCGATTCTCTCCGAGAGATCCGGCACCGCCGGAATATTCAGGACCGGCCGGCCGCCCACCGACACCCTTATCTTGACCGCAGGCTGCATCAGGGCAAGACGGGTGATCACGTCCATACAGTACCCCTGTTCCGTCGTATCGCTCTTGAGAAATTTCCGGCGGACCGGCACCGGTTCGAAGATCCGGCTGACGAGGATCGAAGTCCCGACAGGGCAGCCTGTATCGGAGATTTCCTTCACCTCGCCCCCCTCGATGATCGCCCGCGTGCCGGCCGGCGAGGAGGCCTGTCGTGTCGTCATTTCCACCCGGGAGATCGAGGCGATGCTGGGAAGGGCCTCGCCCCTGAAACCGAAGGAATGGACCCGGTAGATATCGTCGAAAGAACCGATCTTACTCGTCGCATACCGGGCAAAGGCCAGCGGGACGTCCTCGCGGGTGATGCCCTCTCCGTTGTCGGTCACCCGGATGGCTGAGCCGCCCTTCTCCAGGTCCACCGCAATCTCCGTGGCTCCCGCATCCAGGGCGTTCTCCAGCAGCTCCTTGACGATGGACGCCGGCCTCTCCACCACTTCACCCGCGGCAATGCAATTGGTCAGCGTTTCCGGCAGGATGACAATTCTTCCCGACAATGTTCTTCCTCCCTATGCCCTGCAAATTCCCTTATGGGTATTTCACGTCCATCAGATAAAGTCCCTGCGGCGGCGCGGTGAGACCTGCCATTCGACGATCCTTCGCCGCCAGGATCTCAGCCGCTCTCTCCCGATCGCATTTTCCCCGGCCGCAATCGACCAGCGTACCGACGATGGTTCTGACCATATAGCGCAAGAAACCGTCGGCTTCCATCGAAATATCGATCATACCGGCAGGGTCCTTCTCCACGGTGAGGGCGAGTATCGTCCGGATGTGGTTCTCACTGTCGGTATGGGTGGAACAGAAGGAGGAAAAATCATGCATCCCCATGAAGACGGGGAGCGCTTCGACCATTCTCGGCAGGTCGAGAGGCTTCCATAGGAACCAGGCAGCGGTTTCTCTCCAGGGCGGGACGAACCGGCCGGTTGCAGATCCGGTAGAGGTACACCTTGCTCATCGCATCAAAGCAGGAATGAAAGGCGAGAGGCCTCTCGCAAATCTCCTTGACGACGATGTCCGCCGGGAGGAGGCTGTTGATCCCCATCAGGAGACTCCTCTCGGCGAGACGGGAGGCGGTATGAAAATTCGCAACCTGATGGAGGGCGTGCACCCCCGCGTCCGTGCGGCCGGACCCGATCACACGGATCTCCTCGCCCGTCACCCTGCCGATGCATTCCTCGAGGACTTGCTGGATGGAGAGGCCGTTGATCTGACGCTGCCAGCCGCAATAGGCGCCGCCGTCATACTCGACGATCAGTCTGATATTCCTCATCGCTGGATCCGTTTCCGCTCCGTCCGGACAGAAAAAAGGGGGAAGAGTCCCTCCCCCTTTTGATCAATCGTTCCGACCCCGCCCGATCACCCACTGACTGCTTCACCACAGTGTTCCAGTGCCGCCACCGCGGGCAGCACCTTTCCCTCCAGAAGCTCCAGTGAGGCGCCGCCGCCGGTGGAGATATAGGTGATCTTGTCGCTTTCTCCCGTCTTATGGATCGCCACATCCGTATCGCCGCCGCCGACAATGGTCAGGGCAGAGGAGTTCGCTACACTGTGCGCCATCGCCGCGGTCCCCCTGCCGAAGGCGTCGATTTCGAAAAGCCCCATGGGGCCGTTCCAGATGATCGTCTTGGCATCGCCCAGGGCCTCCGAGAAAAGGGTAATCGTCGCGGGGCCGATATCGAGACCCATCCAGTTCGGATTCATCTCCTGAATGGGAACGATCTTTGTCTCGGCGTCGGGGCTCTTGTCCTCGGCGATGACGCAGTCGATGGGAAGATAGAATTTGACCCCCAGTTCCTTGGCGGTTTTGATGACCTCCAGCGCTTCCCCCATCAGGTCTTCCTCGACAAGGGATTTCCCGACGTCGTACCCCTGCGCCTTCAGGAAGGTAAAGGCCATCCCGCCGCCGATGATCATCTTGTCCACCTTCCGGATCAGATGCCCGACGGCCTGCAGTTTTCCGGAGACCTTCGAACCGCCGACGATCGCCACAAACGGTCGCGCCGGTTTGTCCAGGGCCTTCTCGAAATAGTTCAGTTCACTCTTGATGAGGAAACCGGCCCCGCACTGTTTGATGAATTTGGTGATCCCCACATTCGAGGCATGCTTGCGGTGGGCGTTGCCGAAGGCGTCATCGATATACACATCCGCCAATCCGGCCAGTTCGGCGGCAAAACGGTCGTCGTTCTTCTCCTCTTCGCTGTGAAACCGGAGATTCTCCAACAGGAGGATGTCCCCCGGCTTCAGGTCATCGACCAGTTTCCGGACTTCCCCTCCGACACAGTCCGGGGCCATCCGGACCTCTTTCCCGAGGAGATCGGGAAAGCCGCTTTGCCACCGGCGCCAGGCTCATCTCCGGCACCGGCTTGCCCTTCGGCCGGCCCAGATGGGACATGATGATCACCCGGGCGTCCTTCGTCCAGGGCATGATTGATGGAAGGGAGGACGGCCCTGATTCTTGTGTCATCCGTGATGTTCAGGGAACTGTCAAGGGGAACGTTGAAATCGAACCGGAATAACACCTTCTTTCCCCGGATGTCCATATCGTCTATAAACTTCATGGTTCCTCCTTTCTGCTTCCGCGGCGGGTGATGATGAAATCAGTTGAAAATAAGTCCTTAAGGCTGATATAGCGTTTATACGCGATACAAATGGTACAGGTCAAGCCATAATTGACCGGGAGCGCCTTCTACGCCTTTACCGTCTCGGAAATCACAGAGGAGCTGTCTATGGAAGAGGATCTGAAAAGTGTGACAGGAGAAAAAATCAGGCAATACGAAGCAAAAAAAGCTGCTTTGATGACGATGGGCGGCGAGAAGCTGGTCCAGAAGCAGCACGAGCTCGGGCAAGCTCACGGCCCGGGAGAGGCTCGACAGGCTCTTCGATAAGGGGACGTTCCAGGAGGTCCAGCTCTTCGTGAAGCACCGCTCCACGCTCTTCGGTCTCGGGGAGAAGGAGATCCCCGCCGACGGCGTCGTCACCGGTTTCGGTCTGATCAACGGCCGGACCGTCTTTGCCGCCGCCCAGGATTTCACCAGCGCCGGCGGGAGCCTCGGGGAGATGCACGCGAAAAAGATCTGGAAGGTGATGGATATGGCGGTCGCCGCCCGGAAGCCCTTCGTCTCGATGAACGACTCCGGCGGCGCCCGGATCCAGGAAGGGGTCCCCTCGCTGGAGGGCTACGGCGGCATCTTCTACCGCAATTCGATCGCTTCGGGCTACATCCCCCAGATCACGGCGATCATGGGACCCACGGCGGGCGGCGCGGTCTACTCCCCGGCCCTGACGGACTGGGTCTTCATGGTCAAGAAGAGCAGCTACATGTACATCACCGGCCCCGAGGTGATCAAGGCGGTCATCGGCGAAGAGGTCAGCCACGATGATCTGGGCGGCGCCGTGGCCCATGCGACCAAGAGCGGCGTCTGCCATTTTGCGACGGAGAGCGACGAGGACTGCCTCGCGAAGATCCGGAAGCTCCTCTCCTTCCTGCCCGACAGTTGCCACAGCCCCCTGCCCCTGGCCGCCGCACGGACAGCCCGGACCGGGAATGCCCCGAACTCGACGCGATCATCCCGGATCAGGCAAACCGCGCCTACGACATGAAAAAGGTGATCGCCGCGGTCGCCGACGAGGGCGAGATGTTCGAACCCCACGAACTCTGGGCGAAAAACATGCTCGTCGCCTTCATCCGGATCATGGGACGGCCGGTCGGCGTGATCGCCAACAATCCCAAGTTCAGCGCCGGCGTCCTCGATGTCGACGCCTCCGACAAGGCCTCCCGGTTCATCCGCTTCTGCGACGCCTTCAACATCCCGCTGCTCACCTTCGCCGATGTCCCCGGCTACATGCCCGGCACGCAGCAGGAGTGGGCGGGGATCATCACCCACGGGGCCAAACTGCTCCACGCCTATTCCGAGGCGACGGTGCCGAAGATCACCGTGGTCACCCGGAAGGATTACGGCGGGGCTTACATCGGCATGTGCAGCAAGCATCTCGGGGCCGATTACGTCATGGCCTGGCCGACGGCGGAGATCGCCGTGATGGGGGCGGAAGGGGCCTGCAACATCATCTACCGCCGCGAGATCGCCGAAGCGCCCGACCCGGCCGCCAAGCGGGCGGAGCTGGTCGACTCCTACGAGGAGCAGTTCAACAACCCCTACTTCGCCG
>CAWJHT010000094.1:0-31244 GCA_963842685.1 uncultured delta proteobacterium
CGATACATGACATGAGACCTTCAACGCCGCAAGTTTTCGTTTCCGATGAGAGAGATAGGCCCGATGATTCTTCATCTGTATCCATGAGACAAGTTTAATGAGCTCGAAAAGTATCAAACATTTTCATAGGCAACACGGCGCTGATGAGTAGTCTAAGCTGCGACAGCGTAATAGCTGGTGCTTTTTTTCCCCAACCGGATTCTCATGTGCCAGAGGAAAAAATGAGCCAGCATGCAGGTCAGCATATGGTGTCGCCACCCGGGAAACTTCCTCACCTCGTAATGGTCCATCCCCAGATCCGATTTGGCCTCCTCAAAGCACTGCTCGATAGCCCACCGAACCCCCGAAAGCCAAACGAAGGTTTTCAAGCGGGTGGATCTGCCAGCATTCGAGATGAAGTAGGAAAGAGCGCTCTCCCCAAGTGTCCTGCGACAATCAGCCAAACCGTCCGGTCGGGCTTTCCGGCCTTACACAGAACGACCCGACGTTTCATAAATTCAGGGTCACCGGCCCCTTCGTCCCCTCGGAGACCGTCCGGCGATACCAGAAGTAGTTGTTCGTTCCCCTGGCGATCTTTTCAAAGGTGAAAGGTTTCTTCTCGGTTTCCGAAAGGATGCGCTTTGTCCTCTTTTCCCCAGCGTATCGGTAAGTCTTATCCATAGTGGCCGGGTCCTGCAGCCAGCAGAGGGTATCACGAGGGAGAGCCACAAGGTACGTTACTCCAGGAACCTTTTCCACCGCCGCCAGAAACTCCGGGCTGTTTCCGTAAATCGAATCCGCCGCCACGTATCGGAAAGGAATCACCCCCTCGCCGACGACCTTCTCCAGCATCTCTACCGCCAACTGTGGTTTAGTCTTGAAAGAACTCTCGGCGGGAAGCCTGCATTTCTTCCTGCGCTCTGCGTAATCCTCGCCGAACCACTTCTCAGGAATGAACAGCCGGTTATCCAGGAAACCGTATCCGTGGCGAGAGGCATAGGCCGCATAGACACCCACCTGGCAGTTCTCGACTTTTCCGACGTTGCCGAAGATTGCCGAAAAACTCCGACGGAATCATTTCCTTTCTTCACGAACCCCGATTCGTCGATAATAAGCACCCCCTCGGTATCCCCCAGATCGTCAGACACCAGGCCATGGTATCGGGAAAGAATCCGCTCGCTCTTCCCAAACGATATCGCTCAGAAAGTGCTGCATGGCCCGCACCTTGCCGCTCTCCACGTTCAGGGCGATCGGCTCGATGGGATTCCCTCTCCAGTTGGCTCATCTGGCCTGCCATGTACTGATAAAAGTTCTCCCGCGGCTCCTCACGGGAAAAACAATCGGCAAACTGGGCGTGAAATCCTTTGAACTCCTCCAGAAAACGGGTAATATCTCCTTTGTCGATCAACAGTTTCGGGATGGGAAAGCTACCATCATAAACACGATTTTCCGGTATCATGGCCGACCTCCTGTCCTCGTTTTTTAAAAACAAGTAGCAGAGTCAGGCGTATTTGTCAATCGTTTATTTTATTATGTATCGTTGTAGTGTTAATAAAGGGGGAGATATGATTACCTATCAGCTCTCGATATTTGCCGAGAACAAGCCGGGGAGGCTGGCGGCTGTGACGCAGGTCCTGGCGAAGGAGAAGATCAACATCCGGGCGACGACGATCGCTACATCCGATACCTTCGGCGTCATCAACCTGATCGTCGACGACCCCCCGCGGGCGAAGGCGGCGCTCACAAAGGCCGGCATGACGGTCACGCTGAGCCGGGTTCTGGCCGTCGTCATCCCCGACCAGCCGGGAGGTCTGGACAAGCTGACGCAGCTTCTCTTCGCGGAGGGGATCAATATCAACAACGCCTACGGTTTCGTTCTTGAAGGCAGCCGGAAGGCGGTCTTCGTGGTCAGCGTCGATCAGATCGAGAAGGCCGAAAAGCTCCTCGAAAAGAAAGGCTTTCAGACGCTGGATGCAGAGGCGCTTTCGGCCGTGGAACCTTTTCACTACATGAAATATTGAGGATGATGCGATGACACATTCGAATGCAGGCCGCTATGCAGCCAAACACGCACCGGGCCGGGAGCCCGGATGAGAAGATCGCCGCGGCGGTCCGCTCAAAGGCAACGGAAGGGGAACTCGCCTGCGCCGATGCTGAAAAGATCGGAGCAGAACTAGGGTGCCGCGATGGCGGAGGTGGGCCGAACGCTGGATCTGCTGGAAGTCCGGATCAACCGCTGCCAGCTCGGTCTTTTCGGTTATGCGGCGGAAGGGAAGACCGTCCTGCCGGAGGATAGCGGTGATTCCGGAGCTTGAGAAGGAGATCCGCAGCCGTCTTTCCAACGGCAGACTTCCCTGTGCGGCGGCCTGGGAGATTGCCGCCGAAAGGAAAATCCCCCGGATGAAGGTGTCCTCCGCCTGCGAAGCGCTGAAGATCAAGATCAAACCCTGTCAGCTCGGGGCTTTCTGAATCAGTCGGGATCGCCGGACGGAATGTGCATTTCCAGATAACGGGTCAGGATCTGGAGTATCGTTTCTGTGTTTCGCCGCGCGTGCCAGAGGATCTTCTCCATCGTCAGTTCTTTGTCTTCAAGGCCGTGGGCGTAATTGTCCACCGAGCACAGTGAGGCATAGGGCATTTCCAACTCCTGTGCAATGATGGCCTCGCTGGCCATGGTCATCCCCACGAGATCGGCGAACTGTGACATCATCGCGATCTCTGCCCGCGTTTCGAGACGGGGGCCGGCGGTCTGCCAGTAGATCCCTCCGTCGATCACCTCGACGGCGCATTCCCGCGCCGCCTCCAGCCACTTTCGACGCACCTCGGCATTCAATGCCGGCACGATATGAACGGGTTTCTCACTGATGACCGTGGGCCCGGCCGTCGGCATGATATAATCGTCGGGAACGACGAGCATCCCCGGCTTCAGACGCCGCTTCAGGGAACCGGTCGAATTGACGCCGAGGATCTCCCCCACGCCCAGGTCCTTCAGGGCCTGGAGATTGGCCTTGTGGTTGACGAGGTGCGGGAGGATGTGACGATGGGGATCCTTCCCGTGACGGGGGATGAAGACGATCTCGTCTGAGCGGAAGACGATGCGCGGCCGAACTGAGTCTCCACCGTCTCTTCCCGCAGATCTGCAAAAATCCCCTTTCCCTGCATAAAGAGGGTTCCCGAGATGATGCCCAGGGATTTCATTCGCTCTCCTTAAAAGACCTCACGAAGTCATACGATGTGTAAGATGGTCAGGGGTCAGCGTATAGCAGATTTACCATGAGCTGTCAAAAGGCAGCCTTGCGGTTCTTTCTCCTTCCTGCACGAGAATTACGGGAGCAACTGCCTTGACATCATTTGTCGGAATATGCCATAGTACATCATCAATATGAAACAAGGAGGTCACACGATGGCGGAAAAACATCTGGCACACGTCGGCGACGGGAATTTTGAAGACGGAAATCCTGAAGGCGGACAAGCCTGCCCTGGTCGATTTCTGGGCGCCCTGGTGCGGTCCCTGCAAGGCTATCGGTCCCTTGGTCGAGGCGCTGGCCGATCAGTACCACGATCAGGTCAAGGTGGCAAAGGTGAACATCGACGACAATCCGAAAACAGCGGCATCTTATGGTGTGAGGAGCATCCCGACGCTGCTCCTCTTCAAGGAGGGGAAGGTTCTCGACACCCTCATCGGCCTCGTTCCCAAGGAACGCCTCGAGGCGTTTATCAAAAAGGCCCTGTAGACGGATGCCGAAAGGTGATGACTGTGTGTAACAAAAGAATTCTGCCGGTACTCCTCGTTCTGGTGGTGACTCTTTCCGGCTGTACGTTTACTTGGCCGTGGGCGAAGAAAACCTCCTTGACCCGTGCGACCCCGGATGGACTCTATCAGCAGGCGGTTGAGTACTATCAGGACGGAAGCTACAAGAAATCCGTGGAGATTTTCCAGCGGCTCAAGGAGGAGTATCCCCTGAGCAAGCTTGCCATCCTGGCGGAAATGGGGATTGCAGACTCCTATTTCAGCGGTAAGGACTATTTCGAGGCCGAGCTCGCTTACCGCGAATTTCTCAATCTCCACCCGACGAACGAGAACCTTTCCTATGTGATGTATCAGATCGGGATGTGCCACTTCAATCAGATCGAGACGATCGACCGCGACCAGTCGGAAACGTTCAAGGCCCTCAAGGAATTCGAGCGGTTGACGGCGCGCTTTCCCAGCAGCAAATTCTCCTTCCTGGCCGAGAAAATGATCCGGGAGTGCAAAAAGATCCTGGGCGAGCAGGAGTTCTACGTTGGGGAATTCTACTTCAATATCAAGCAGTACCGGGCGGCCCTCCGGCGGTTCGAGAAGATCGCGCGGGAATATGCGAACGTCGGTCTTGATTACAAAGTCAGCTATTACCTCATCGAATCGAAACGGCGCCTCGCCGAGGAGGAGGCGAAAAACACCCCCAAAGAAAAAAAATAGCAAAGAGAATTTTACGCGTTTCGTTCAAACACACTTTGCAAATCGGTTTCTGCGCGCTTGCATCTAAGCATTTTTGAACAGTCTGCTTAAGGGGTGTTCTTCAACACTGCGATGGTGTTCGGTGGATGAGATCCTTGGGAAAAATCGTGAATGAGAGGCGATACTCCGGTCGCTATCCTGGTTTTCCCTTCTGTTGCGGTCTGCGCCAGAACCACGCATAGAAGCCGACATTAAGGAGGATGACAAAGACCCCGAGGACGATCTGGACTTCCCTGGTGAGGGATTCCGGGTAGAGGAGGGGAATCAGGTAGTGGTCGATGAAATCCCCCCGGTAGGTGTCCCCGCCGCCCAAGGCGCGAAGCTGGTTTTCCAAAGGCGTCAGCGGGCAGATCCCGCCGGTCAGTTCGATGAATCCCGCCCAGAGAAATGCCGGGACATGAATCCACGCCCACCATCGCCGCCGCAGAAGCAAAAGCCCACCCAGGAAGGCAAAGAGAACGAATACCCCATGACAAATCACCACGAGATCGGCCAGGAGACGATACACCATCTAAAAATCCTCTGTATCACAGGATGAATCGCGCATTTCTGATGCGGTGCCGCTGAGTTGACCGCATGCGGCGAGGATGTCCCTGCCGCGGCTTGCCCGGAGGATTGCCGTGTAGTGGTGATCAAGCAGGATCTGCTGAAACGCACTGACCGCCTCCTTGGAGGGTGTCTTGTAAGGAGAACCGGGAAATTCGTTGAAGGTGATAAGGTTTAATTTACAGCGGATCCCCTTGAGAAGTTGCGCCACCTTTCTTGCATCCGCAGGGGAGTCGTTGATGCCTGACATGAGGATGTATTCGAAGGTCAGCATCCGCCGGCCGGGCATGGGATAGTCCCGGCAGGCGGAAAGAAGTGTCCTGAGGGGGTATTTCCGGTTGACCGGCATGAGGTCGTTTCGCCTGCGGTCATCGGGGGCGTTGAGCGAGATGGCGAGGTTCACGCAGATGTCCTGTCCCAGCCGGATGATCTGCGGGGCAAGGCCGCAGGTGGAGACGGTGATCTTCCGGTTGGAGAAGCCGAGACCGTAATCGGAGGTGAGTATCCGGATCGCCTTGACGGTATTGTCGTAGTTCGCGAGCGGCTCCCCCATTCCCATCAGGACGATGTTCTTGATTTCCGGACCTTCCGGGGTCTGACGCCTGAGGATCGTCATCTGGCCCGTGATCTCGGAGGGAAAGAGGTTGCGGGTGAGCCCCTGACGGCCGGTGAGGCAGAAAAGACATCCCATCGCACAGCCCGCCTGTGTGGAAAGGCAGGCGGTCCAGTGGTTCCGGCCGGGGATGAGGACGCTTTCTATGAAAAGGCCGTCCGCCAGCCGGAAGAGGGCCTTTTTCGTTCCATCGGCCGAGGACTGGATCCGGTCGAGGGTCGGCTCGGCAATGACGACCGTCTCCTCCAGCAGCGCGCGGACCTCCCGGGAGAGGGTCGTCATCTCTGCGAAGGAGGTCGCCTCTTTCTGATAGAGCCATTTCATGACCTGTTGGGCACGGTACGCTTCCTTGCCCAGGCTTGTGATGAGGGCTTCGATCTCCGCATGGGACATGTCTCGGATGTTTTGTTTTTCCATTATGCGTTCAATCCGTTACGTTGTTTCCAGGCATGCTTCGTCTCCCGATAAGGGGAAAAACCGTCCCGGTACTTGTAGGAATATAAGGATTCACAGGAGAGAAATCAACTTAAACCTGGCTCAGCGGGGGAGGAGTGCCTCTCGGAGGGGAAGAAGGGCTGTGGAGCCTCGCCGGAAGGCCTCGCGCTGCTGGTCATAGAAGGAAAGGAGAAGACGGATTCCTTCCGGTTCGTTGCCGTTGGCATGGACAAGGATGATGCTTCCCGCCTGCGGAGATTCCCCTTTGGCCAGCCAGGCGCTGCTCCCGACCGGGATGAGGCAGAGGTCGCGGAGGTTTTCGATCAGCTGCCGGTCCGAGACAAGACCGGGAAAACGGAAAAAGGGGGAGGGGAGCACTCCCTGTTCGAGCAAAAGACGTTCCAGGAAGAGCACCTCATTCGTAAAACCCGTTTTACGCATCAGAAGGAAGTTTTTCTCCAGCGGGGCGGCGGGATCATAAGGATGGGTGTAGGAGTGGTTGACCCAGGTGATCGCCAGTTTTCCCGCAGCGACTTGATCCTTCAGCCAGGCGAGGTCGGCCTCATGCCTTTGGATCCAGAGGCCGCTGACCATCAGAGCGAGCGGTACGGGAGGCTTTAAGGGGAGCGCCATTGTCGCCTCAATAAAAACACGATCCAGGGGCTTTTTTGAAGGGCAGAGATCCGCTGTGAGAAAAAATCCCGGTACGGGATGTTCCGCTTCGCGCAGGCCGTCATTCTGCAAAGGGTAAGGGGGGGAGGTCTGACGGATGAGGGCCAGGGAAAAAGGGGACTCCCGCCACGCCTCATCATCTGCCGGGCGTGCAGAGAGCACTTTTTCGGCGGTCATCTCGGACAGCGAAAAGCGCCGAGGATCGAGAACAAGATAGTGGCGGTGATCGTCGCGATTGTACTTTCGGACGGCGGCCAGAAGCGTTCCGTCTTCGTCATAAAAGGGGATAAAAACCGGCTGGTAGTCTGAAATTTGGGATGCGGCGGGAAGGTGGCTCGCAGCGGCTCCGATGAGGAGAAGAGTCAGGAGAAGTGTCAGAAAAAAAAGGGGCAGTACCCTTGTGATTCGGCCGTCTCTGTGACTTGACGTCGAAGGGGCCAATCCAGGTGTTTCCGTCAAAGAAGCATTGTTTTGCCTTGGGAGACGGTTATTCACCGGCACTCTACAGGCCGCCATCGTTTCCCTTGAGACGGATCGCTTTGACAAAACGTCTGTCAAAATAGGGTGTATTCAGGCTGTCGATACGAACACCCCGTTTTCGCGAGGAGGCGTGAACGAATTCATTGTTGCCGATGTAAATCCCGACGTGACCGAGTTTTCTTCGCGTGTTGAAGAAGAGCAGATCCCCCTCGATCAGCTCGCCGCGCGCAATGCGCAGGCCGACATGGGACTGTTCGAAGGCCGTCCGGGGGAGGGTGATGTTGAAGAGCTGATAGATCTTCTTGACGAAAGCGGAACAGTCGATTCCCGTGACCGAGGAGCCGCCCAGCCGATAGGGGGCGCCGAGGAAGCCCATTGCCACCTTGACGAGTAGCTTGGGTTCATCGGGGTTGGTCCAGTTGCCGAGGAGAGACTCTCTCTCCTTCGCTCGTCTCTCGCTGTCGGCCCAGTCCTCTTCACCGACGAGCCCGCCATCCTCCTCTTCCTCCAGTTCCGCAGCTCCGGCAACGGCTCATTTTTTGCGTACTCGGCCGGGGCCGATACCTCATCACGATCCCGTCTTTGATGAAGGACCAGTTTCTGCCCGATCTTCAGGAAACTTCCCTCCAGACGATTGAGATCGCGGAGTTCGGCGATGGAAACCCCTGTTTTTTTTGCGATGCGGGCGAGGGTGTCCCCCTTCCGGACGGAATAGACCTCTTTGCCGGGAGGTGAAGATTTTACCGGGTTTGCGACTTTTTTGACTTTGGATGAAGGGGTGATAGGGGTTTGATCGGATTTGGGTGTGCCGCTTTGCTGTCTGTGGGCCGCCTTCGGGGCGTGGGGAGCGACGTCGGCCTTTTCGGAGATGGCCAAACGTGCATCACCAGATTGGCCCTGATGGGTCACTCGGGCCTGCCCTGTTCGGGAAAGGCCAATGGTGGCGAACAGGACGATAAGTCCCATCCATAGGAAAATCCGCCGTCTCATCATGAAGTACCTCCTCTTAATTTAATCGGGGGCTCCCCCACTCCGCGAACGGTGCACAGATTTTGCCGGTGGATGACAAACTGCACACGGGAACTGAAGGCACTCTTTATCGGAATTGTTTCCGGAAGTCAAACCCATTTTTACATATGTTTTTAGCTGTATTCTCCTGTTCCTCGCCGACATGTTCTCCTTAGGCCCTGAATCCCTCATCAGGTGATTTTGCAGCCGTTAAAATGGATATTCCTTATTGTAAATGTCCGACAAACCCGATATGTACATTTGCATCGCTAAAGGTCGACTTCGAGCAACCGATTGAAGACCGGATCAGGAGAATGCATTCATGATGTCGTCACGTCGTATGCGAAAACACTCATAGGGGTTGCCTCCTCCCTCATGCTCTCGATAAACACCCTATTCTGGTGCATCATCGTCTTCTTTTTCGCCCTTCTCAAATTGCTGTTGCCATTCAAACCGGTACGGATACATATCGACTATATCCTGAACGGAGTGGCAGCCAACTGGATATCCTGCAACAGCGGCTGGATGCGACTGACCCAAAAAACCCGTTGGGATATACAGGGTCTCGATGGTTTACGGTACAACAACTGGTATCTTGTAAACACGAATCATCAGAGCTGGGTCGATATCTTCGTATTGCAACACCTGCTCAACCGCAAAATACCCTTTCTGAAGTTTCTGATCAAACGCCAGTTGATTTACGTCCCCGTGATCGGCCTCGCCTGGTGGGCGCTGGATTTCCCCTTCATGCGTCGGCACAGTCGGGAATACCTGGAGAAGCATCCGAATATGCGGGGGAAAGATCTCGAAACCACCCGTAAGGCTTGTGAGAAATTTGCACGGATTCCCACCAGCGTGATGAACTTTCCGGAAGGAACGCGGTTTACCCAAACCAAGCATGACAAGCAGAAATCGCCCTATCGATTCCTCCTGAAACCAAAAGCGGGAGGTCTTGCCTTGTCATTGGAAACCATGGGCCACAAATTCCAGTCTCTCCTCGACGTGACCATCGTTTATCCCGATGGAGCGCCCGGTTTTTGGGATTTCCTTTGCGGGATGGTCAGTAGGATCACTGTCCGTATTCAGCATCTGCAAATACCGAAGCAGTTTATCGGCGGCGACTACGAAAACAATGCGAAATTCCGCGAAGCCTTCCAGCAGTGGCTTTACCAGCTTTGGCTGGAGAAAGACGAACGGATCGGGCAACTGCTTGCCGAGAAAAATCCTGCTTCGATTTCGTACCCGCGATTAAATAAATGACTGATAAATTTAGGATATGGTTCGACAGCCCGACTTCCTGATACGGTCGGATCGAGGATTTGGGGAAGATGGTAAAGAAATGGACAGCAGGTGTTGCGATACTCATTACGGCGGCCCTGGCCTTGAATATTGCCATTTACCTCGTCTGGCCGGACGTCTCCCGGCTTCAAAAGGAACGGCCCGGCAAAACTTCCTTCATGGCCTACCGGGAGCGTCAATGGAAGAGGGAAGGGGCGAAAAAGAAGGTCAACCAGCAGTGGGTATCGCTGAACCGGATCTCACCCTATGTCGGTGAAAGCGGTGATCATCGCCGAGGACGATAAATTCTGGGCACACGAGGGATTCGATTTCGAGGCGATCCAGAAGGCTGTTGAAAAGGACGTCAAGAAGAGGCAGTTCAAGGCGGGCGGGAGTACGATCAGCCAGCAGCTGGCGAAGAATCTCTACCTCACCCCGTCCAAGAATCCCATCCGGAAAATCAAGGAGGCGGTCCTGACCTGGCGTCTGGAGCGGAATCTCTCCAAGCGGCGGATCATCGAACTCTACCTGAATGTCGCAGAGTGGGGAGACGGCATCTTCGGGATTGAAGCGGCATCCCTCCATTACTTCAGGAAGAGCGCCGCCGACCTGACGGCCAGGGAAGCGGCACGGCTGGCGGTGGTCCTGCCGAGCCCACTGCGTTACCATCCCGGGGCAGGAGGGAGTTATCCGGAGAAGAGGGCGGAGACGATCTATAACATCATGGTCCGGAGGGGGATCGTCATTCCGGAGTATGAAGAACTTCTGAATGAATCGGATTCTGCGGGGGCAGGGCAAGGGGGTGGAGGTATCCCACCGGCAAAGCTGGACTCCGCGGGTCATCCGGCTGCGGTGCAGGAGCATGGAGGAAAAGCGGTCACTCAGCCGGGTCCTGCCGTTCCGGCAGGGGGAGGCGCCGAGAAAGGCTCGGATCGTTAAGCCGCAAATAGAAATCGTTACGTCCAAACCGTCCGGAAGAAGAGCAGAGCGCCGACCAGGATCAGGATCATGTGGATATACCGTTCGAACTCTCCTTGAGGAATCATTCGATTGAGGAGGTTTCCGATCCACATCGACAGCATGAACGGCCGGGAGGGACAGGAGAAAATACCAGCCGACCGTTGGCGTCCAGAGACCCCCCAATCCGTGACTGAAGATGATGATGAGATTGGCCGGGAAAAAATAGCCCTGGAGGTTCGCCCGAAAACAGTCCGGCGGCCATTTGCTGAGGGTGCCATAAATCACGACCGGGGGGCCGTTGGAGTTGTATGCGCCGCCCAGGATGCCCGCCAGGAAGCCGAAGGGATAAGCCGCCCATTCCTGTTTCAGGCTGAACAGCCTTGGCCGGAAGAGGCGGTAGAGGGAAAAGCCCATGATGACCAGGGCGAGGATGATCTTTCCCGTGTTTTCGTAAGGACCCTTGAGAAGAAGAAGCCCGAGGGGGATTCCCGGGAGAGTGCCGATCAGTAGCCGCCAGGTGCACTTGAAGTCGATGATCCGCCAGTCCTTCACGAGAATGGCCAGGGACAGGATCGCTGCGATCAGGGCGACGAGAGGGGTGGCCGTCTTCATGCCGATCGCGGTCATGGCCAAAAGCGGCATGGCAATCAGGGCGTTGGCGAAACCGAAGACGGCGCGGACGAGCGTCGAGACGAACAGGATAATCAAAACCGCAATCGTTGTGGTGTCCATAGGTGTGGAAGACCATTTTACCTGATCGACAGCGTTTGTTTGAAAAAGCATGGGCAGGTGCACCATTCCCTGGAATCAAAACGGTGAACCTGCCCGATGCGCAAACGGCTTGACTAAGGCGTCAGAGCCTCTTTGAGGATGCCCAGCTCGGCGAGAATCGGCTCCAGCCTCCTTTTGCTCAGCGCGCGGTCCTCGTTCGACCGGGGAAGTTCGATGTTCAGCGTTCCCTTGTAACCAAGTTTCATCAGGTTTTTGAAGACCCGTTTGAAATCGATCTTCCCGTTCCCGACCGGAAGGTGATGGTCGAGGACCATGTCGTTGTCGCTCACGTGGGTGCTGATGATCCGGTTGGGGAAGGCCTCCATGAACGATTCCGGACCGCCCGGCAGCAGGCTCGCATGGGCGATGTCCAGCGTGAGGCCGAAGTACTTGGACGGAATCGCATTGAAGACGCGCGCCAGCTCTTCGACCGTGACGCCCAGATAGGCGATCTCCGCCTCCTCGTGGATCTTGTTCATGTTCTCGATCCCGATCGGGAGCTTGTATTTCTCTGCCAGTTCGACGACAGGCCCGTAGGTCTTGATCAGGCAGTCGAAGACATGGTCCATGAAGAGGCTGAAGTGGTAGCCGAAATGGAGAACGACGTATTCGGCCTCGAGCTGGTGGGCAAGCTCGACATAATCGATCAGGTGCTGCTGAACGGCCTTGCGGACCGTCGGCTCGATCTCCGCGGCATTGACGAAAGAGGCAGAATGGAGGCCGTACTTCACGCCGGCCTTGTCCCGCAGTTTCTTGATCCCGCTCACGCGCGCGGGGGTCCATTTGTCCAGAAAGTTGTTCGGGTTGTTGCAGCTCAGTTCGATCCAGGGAAAGCCGTTCTCCTTGGCAAAAGTAAAGTATTCTTCCATTGGTTGCGGTCCGGCGTTAAAGCAAAGCTTCATGTTTGATAACCTCCTAGTTTAAGTGGAATGTGATGTGGTAGCCGGAGTGGGCTCCATCGCCTGGAGGACCTCCGTGAGGGTTGTCGGCAGTTCGCCGCCGAATCGTTCGCGCAGGCCGAAGCCGGCGCACCAGAGGAGCTTTTCCCGTGGCGGCCCTGGACATCCCGGCGGGGACGCCGAGCTCTTCGAGCGTGGCGATCACCTCCTCCATCTCGTGGGCCATCCGCTCCGCATTGACGGCTCCTTTTGTCATTTGCAGACGTGCGGTTTCCAGGAAGGGAACACCGTCCAGCGACTCGGCGATGGAGCCGAGGACCCTCTCGTCGACGCCGTAGCGGTGCGTCGCGGTCAGTGTTTCAAGAAAAAGGGAAAGCAGTCCCTTCATGAAGATGCTGCGGAACATCTTGATCGCCGAGGCCTGGCCGGGTTTCGCACCGATCACGCGTGATGTTCATCCCGTAGGGCTGCATGGATTCCAGAAAGCGGACGGCGCCGCCACCGGAGGCGAGGATCGGCACCCGGTGGAGAAAGGTCGGAATCGCCCCCATCATCGCGGCGTCGACGAATGCGGCCCCGGTTTTTTCCACGATCCCGGCCACAGTCTCCTTGACCTTGGGCGAAGCCGTGTTGACATCGACATAGAGATGCCCGGGTCCGAGGAAAGGCGCTGCGTCCTTCGCAACGGAGACGGCCATTGCGCCGGTGACGCAGGAGATGACGGTCTCCACGCGCGAGAGAAGCTCGTCGACGCTTGCCGCCCGTATGGCGCCGATCTCGGCTGCATGACGACGAATCACCTCCGCATAGGGCGGCGTCTCCTGCATGCGATCGTGGTAATGGACCTCCTCGAGTCCCGCCCCGAGAAGGCCTTTGGCCAGACCATAGCCCGCGCCGCCGAAACCGATGAATCCCAGCTTCATCTCGATCCTTCCGCCGCTACCAGCGGTCCACCGTGTAGAGCGGCGCCTTTTCCCGGAGCAGTTCCGCGGAGCGGCAGGGGTTGTAGATCCCGCAGGTGCAGGGCTCGGCGAGGAGCACGCTCCCGTCCCATTCGCTGACCTTGCCCGTCTTGACCCGGCGGATCATGTCCTTGACCAGGTAGGGCGAGACGACGCCGTGGCCGCACATCGTCGTGAACTCCCGGATGTCGGCCGGCGGCAGGCGGTCCGTCCGCCCGTGGATGCCGAGCGACAGGTTGACCATGTGGGGGGTGATGCCGAGCTCCGCGGCGATCTCCCGGACGCGGTCGGTGACCCCGCTGACCATGATCGAGATCCCCTCGTCCGCCTCCTTGATCAGGATCAGCGCCTTCTTGAGCTTCTCCCGGTCGTTGAAGACGGAGTAGACGCGCGTCCCCTCGACGGTGATGCTGTCGAGGATCTCCTCGTTCGTGACGCCGCTGTACATGTTGCGGCGCAGCGACGTCGGGATCATGTTGACCGGGCCCGCCTGGTAGAGCAGCTCGACCATGTGGCGAATCTTCGGGGCGCTCCCCTTGTAGTTGAATCCCCTCGCCGGATAGATGAACAGGACATACTCCCTCTCCAGCGATTCCAGACTGCCTTCTCTGTGCAAACTGTGCGTCATAAGTATCATCCTTCATCTATTCCCAGGCCCGTCCCAGGCCCATGTTGATCTTGGCGTTCGGCCGCCAGGTTAAACCCTCCGCCCGGATGCTCTCCAGGACCTCCTCCGGGATCGTGAGCCCCGGCTCGACGATGGTGCAGGCGTCGATGCAGAAGACGCTGTCCACCTCTTTGGCGACCTCCTTCAGGGTCCGGAGGATGCCGCGGAGCTCATCCCGCTTCACCTTGATCTCGATGATCGCCGAGAGCACCCGCTCCCCGAGCATCTCCGGCTTCAGATCCCCCGTCGCCTCGTCGGCGATCATGGAGTGGATCGGGTTGTGCGGCTCGATCTTGTGGACGCCGGCGCGGGCGATCGCCCGGGTGATCTTCTGGATGTCCAGAAGCGACATCCCGAGCGTGGGCCGGCCGATCTCGATGGCGACGCCGACCTCGCCGGGACCGACGCGGAGGGTGACATCGTTCGTCTTCGACTCCTCGGTTCCCCGGCCCTGGATGCCGGTGGCCGCGTGCGTCGCGCTGGGATCGCTGAAATACCGGCGCAGCGCCCGCGGGTAGTCATAGACATTGGGCGATTCCGCGATGGCGTCGACGGGGCAGTGCGCGGCGCGCAGGCAGGTGCTGCATTCGTAGCAGATATCCTGGTCGATCACGCTCTTCAGTCCGTCATAGCGGATCGCGGCGGTGGGACAGTAGGGTTGGCAGCGACCGCAACCCACACATATTTCTTCATGAATGATCATACGTTTACCTCTTTGGTGAAAGAATCAGGGCCTGTCTGCGGCCCGCGTTATTCGGGGAAAGGGATGACGCTTTTCGTTCCGCGGCCTCAGAAGTGCGGCTTCCCCGGTGTTGATCTCCTCGTCCGGCGTTGATCAGGGCGCGGAGGGTCCCGGCGGCCGAGATGTCGCCGATCAGCGCCCCCCCTACGGGTCTTCCCCCGACCAGGAAGAGTTCTCGCCGGATGCACTCTTCCGGTCTCGTATAGGAGATCACCTCCGCCCCATCGACCGGGGGACCGAGGATGACCATGGCCAGACCGTGGAGTTCCATCGCGTTGACCCTCGTGAGGTCGCGGTACGGCAGGGGTGTCTTCCGATAAAGATTCTCGGCCGCCCATCTTCCCTGGGAGACGGCCTGGGGCCAGGTGTTGGGGCTGAATCTCTCCCCGCCGGTGGCGGCGATGACGGCCACATCGCCGGCGGCGAAGATCCGCGGATCGGCTGTCTGCAGGGCCGGTGAAACGACAAGCTGACCGTCCGTGAGGAGCCCTGTCCCCTCCAGAAACGAAGTATCGGGAGCGGTTCCGGCCGCGACGAGGAGGGTGTCGCCGGGAATCCATTGCGCGCCCGCCTTGAGGGCTGTAATCGCCCCCTGCTCGACACGGATGTCCTCCAGCGGCGAGTTGACATAGAGACGGATCCCCATCTTCACCAGGTGCGCCTCGACGACCTGGGCCGCTTCCGGCGAGAGGGCGCGAAGCAGAATATGACCCCGTCTGACGACGAGCGAGACCTCGAATCCCGCCTGGCTGAGATGAACCGCCGTCTTGACCCCGACCAGGGAGCCGCCGAAGACGATGACCTGCCGGTGCTCGGCAAGCCATGCCTTCGTCGCCCTTGCCGTCGTCAGATCGCGGACGGGAAAGATCCCTTTACAGGGCGGACCGGCGAGGATGCCCGGCAGGTAAGGGTCTCCGCCGTGGGCGAGGATCAGGCGGTCGTAGGAAAGCGTCTCGCCATTGTCGAGCAGCAGGCGACTGCCCTTGCGATCCAGTGTTTTTACCCGGACACCGGTCCTGACCGTCAGGAGCGGATCATCCTCTCCGCGCGGGAAAGAAGAGTTTTTCCTCGGGGAGCGCCCCGACCATGAACTGGGGCAGGAGCGTCCGGTAATAACCGCATTCCTTTTCTGCATCGATCAGCGTGACGGCCCTGCTCCGGCCATACGGTCCGGCAGGTCATGGCGGCTTGAAAACCGGCCGCGCCGCCGCCGACAATGATACAATCCATACGACTGCTCCTTATGAGCCTAAATGAGCCCTTCCGGGCGTTCTCGTTACGCCCGGAGGAACCAGTCCAGGATCTCGTCGGCCTTGGCCGGGTGGTCAAAATGGGCCAGGATGCCGCCCGCGGCCGCCAGGTCTTCACGGAGCGTCGTGCGGACCTTTTCGCTTCCCCAGAGGGGCAGAGGGACGGCGACCAAAACCTTCAGGCCGAGCGCCGCAAGCCCCAGGGCGAAGGTGAACTCCCGGCAGTCTTTGAGGCCGGTGAAGCAGATCCCCTTGAGAGTCGAGAGTTTTCCGTCGGCCGCCAGGGCCCGGACCGCGGTCAGGGGTCCTTCATCGGCGTCCAGTATGCCGACGGGGAGCTCCTGCTTGACCATCCAGAGGGCCGCGTCGCCCCAGGAGGCGACGGCATGATCCTCTCCGCGAAGCGCCTTGGCCAGCTCGACGGGAAGGTGGCCGAGAGACTGCAGCAGGGTGTCCGCCCCGCCGAGCAGGGCGATCTTCGCCGAAGGGCCGTCCTGAAGGGCGGCTTCCACCTCGGCGGCGCCGAGGCTCACCTTTCCTGAGCCGATCAGGGCCGCATCGGGGGTGAAGGAAACCGGAACGCGACGGTCGAAGGCCGCACGGGCCTGTTTGAGAATCGCTGCCGCCCCGGGATTGTCGCCGCTCAAAACGAGAGGAACGTTCATCTTCCCGCAGAGGGCCAAAAGACCCGGATCGCTCTGAGGTCCGGCCAGAAGAAGATTCAATCTTGCCGGAAGCAAGAACCGTCTCCGCCTCGCCGGACGTGCAGACGATGGGAAGGAAGTCTCCTCCGGCGGGGATCCAGTCACCGAGGGAGATCAGGCGCACTTCCGGATTTTTCAGGCCGGCGGTCTCTTTCAGGAGGGCCTGGACCAAGGCCGTCGGGGATCCGTCCGGACGATGCCGATCAGGATCGCGTCGCCGGCCAAAAGGCCGTATCCGACGCGGCATCCCATCGATCCGGAGCGTGATCCTTTGCCCGGTCGCTGTTCCGCAAGGCCGATGCCGAGGAGGCCCAGACGCACCGCCTGTCGGATGAGGGCCTCCGGTGTCGCGGATGGCCTGGTCAGCAGGAGGGCGCTCTCGAAGATTTCCCGGGTGGAAAGGGGGGCGCCGCCGAACTTGTTCAGGGCGGCGGCCGCCTTCTTGTCGAGAGGCGCCGGCCAGGCGATCTCGTCGCCGGGATGGTCAGCCTGATGACAGGTGCCCATCGTTTCCATGACCCCCTGGAGGGCCAGGCGGAGCAGGAAAGCGGCGGCCATCCCGTCGCGGTCCAGACCGCAGATCCCGCGGTCCGCTCCCCGTCCGTAAGGATCGATCCGGCAGGGACCCTGCATGCACCCGTAGGGGCAGGAGAGCCCCAGCCGCAGGAAACCGTCCTGCGGCTGCTGTTTTTCATACCGTTCCCAGTTGAGGCCAAGCCCTCTCTGGGACGCCCCGCGGAGCAGGTCCTGGCTCACCGGGTCGACTGTTTTGAAATGAATCGTTTCCATAGATTTATCAACTCCCTGATTTTTCGATATGTGCTATGCGAGGTTATCTGTCCCAGATCGAGAAGGCGAAGTGCCTTCCCCGCCGCTATTCGCCATCGCTTCCGCCGTTTTACGGCGCTTTTCACAGAGCAGCGTTTCGATCTCTTCAAGGTCGACCACCTCCAGGGCCTTTGTCGGACAGACGTCGACGCAGACCGGCTTTTCCATGTAGAGGCATCGATCGCACTTGACGGCGATCTTCCTCTCCGGGGAGGGGGCGATCACCCCGTAGGGACAGAAGGCCGTGCAGGTCCAGCATCCGATGCAGAGATCCTCCCGGATGATCACCATGCCGCTCTTCTTCATCCCGGGTCAGCGCGCCGGTGAGGCAGGCGTCCAGACAGGGCGCCTGCAGGCAGTGACGGCACTGTAAGGGGAAGGAGACGTCCCCGCTTCCCTCGACACGGACACGGGGCTGGGGGACCGGGGATTCCTGAACGGCCTTGAGCAGCGTCTTCCCCTCGCTTCCCCTTTCCGCTCCGCAGTAAAGCTCACAGGTCTTGCAGCCTGTGCAGCGGTCCATATGAACTCCGATGACTTTCATGAACAACTCCTCATGTCATGTTATTTTATAAAATCTTTTCAATGCACTGCCACCCTTTGGCATGTGCTTTTACACCGCCGCCGTTTTCCTTGCCCGGTACCTGATCCAGAGGATTCGGAAGAGGGGAGAAAAGAGGGAGAGCAGGGCGATGACCGTCAGCACCGCGGAGATGGGTCGGGTGAAGAAAATGGAGATGCTCCCGTGCGAGATCGTGAGCGACTGGCGAAGCGACATCTCCACCAACCGTCCGATGACCAGCGCCAGCACCATCGGCGCCGCCGGGAAATCGAGTTTCCGCATCACATAACCGACCAGGCCGAAGAAAAACATGACCCACATGTCGAAGACGTTGTTGTCCGTCGCGAAGATTCCCGTCGCCGAGATCGTGAGGATCAGCGGCATCAGCACCTTGTAGGGAACCTTGAGAAGCTTCACCCAGATTCCGATCAGCGGCATGTTCAGGATGACCAGAAACACATTCCCGATATACATGCTGGCAATCAGCCCCCAGACGAACTCGGGATTGGTCGAAAAGAGCATCGGGCCGGGGCGCAGGCCGTGGATCATCAGCGCCCCCAGCATGACCGCCGTCGCTCCCCCCGACGGAATCCCCAGGGTGAGCAGGGGCACCATCGCGCCGCCCGCCGCCGCATTGTTCGCCCCTTCCGGCGCCGCGACCCCCTCGATGACGCCGGTCCCGAATTTTTCCGGATGCTTGCTCACCTTCTTCTCCACCGCGTAGGCGATGAACGAACAGAGCGTCGCCCCGGAGCCGGGAAGCGTCCCGATAAAAAACCCGAGGAGCGAGCCCCGCCAGAGCGCCCCGAACGAATCTTTCCAGTCCTGGAGGTTCGGAAAAAGACTCAGGAAGCCCAGTTTCGCATCCGAGAAGACCTGCTTGCATCGGCTCCTCGATGTTCACCAGGATCTCCGAGACGGCGAAGAGCCCGATGGCCATACCGATGAAACCGACGCCGTCAAGCAGGTACATGCTGTCGAAGGTGAACCGGGCCACCCCGCTGATGGCGTCGATGCCGACGCAGGCGACCAGGAGTCCCAGGACCGCGCTGATATACGCCTTCAGGGGCGCATCGCCGCCCAATGCCGAGACCAGCGTGAGTCCCATGAACGTCAGGGCAAAATACTCCGGCGGTCCGAATGATACGGCATAACTCGCCAAGGGGGGCGCAATCAACGTCAGCATAATGATGGCAAAAGTTCCCGCGATGAATGACGCCAGGGCGGCCATCCCCAGCGCCGGTCCCGGCCTTCCCTTTTTGGCCATTTGATAGCCGTCCAGCATGGTCATCACCGAGGCGGACTCCCCGGGCAGGTTGATCAGGATCGATGTGGTCGATCCCCCGTACATCGCCCCGTAATAGATCCCGGCCAGCGTGATGATCGCCGTCGTCGCGCTCATCCCGAAGGTGATCGGGATCAGGATGGCGATCCCCGTCGTCGGACCGATCCCCGGCAGCACCCCGATGAGCGTTCCGATCAGCACCCCGATGAAACAGAAAAGGAGATTCTCCCACGAGGTTGCGACCTGAAATCCGAGAATCAGATTATGGAATATATCCACGATAATACCTCCACTTTAGACTAAAACCCGAACATGTTCGAGGGCAATGTAATCTTCAACAGAGATCTGGAAAGTAATGAAGAGTCCGGCCGTTGTAGCCACCGCGACCATCAGCGTCAGCGGCCATTTCTCCCGTTCCACGACCTTCACCAGGAACACCACGAACAGGAACGTGTCCACCAGATATCCCAACACCTCGATGAGGAGGATATAGACCGCAAGACCAACCAGGACCGAGCGTAATCGCGATCAGCGCCTGCTTCCCCGGGAAGACGGGTGCGTTTTCCTTCTCCGTCGCCTGACGGCGCCAGGCGGAAACGAACAGGATCGTCGCCAGCACCGCCAGAAGCACCCCGAGCCAGAAGGGGAGAAATCCCGCCCCCGGTCCGAAGCGTCGCCGACGGGGGCATCTCCAAGGCCTCCCATATCACAAAACCGGACAGGACCAGAAGAACAAAACCGGTAATCATTTCTGCCTTTTTCATCAGCCGCCTCGCTTGATTATATTCTGTTTCGGGAAGCCGGGATGCGGATTTCCGCACCCCGGTTTCCCGAAAGTGAACAGGCTTTGCTAAAACATTACTTCTTCTTGATCAGCCCCATGTCCTTGAGGATGACGGCATACCTGGCGTTTTCCTTCTCGAGCAACTTCCCGAAGGTGTCGCCGTCCATCCAGGCCTCGGAGAGCATGTTGTCCTGCAGTACTTCTTGAAGATGTCCGTCTTCGTGTATTTGGCGAAGGCCTCTTCCAGGACCTTCCTCGCGTCCGCCGGGATGTCGGCCGGGGCGACGAGACCGCGGTTCTGGACGTAGATGACGTCGACCCCCTGCTCCTTCATCGTCGGGACATCGGGGGCGCCGGCCAGGCGCTTGTCGGAAAAGACGCCGAGGAGTTTGACCTTGCCCGCCTTGTAGAGTTCCAGCGCCTCGCCGGGGTTGCTGACCGCCATGTCGATGTGGCCGCCGAGGAGGGCCGCGTTGACCTCGCCGCCGCCGTTGAAGACGATGTAGTTGAACTGGACGCCGGCCGCCTTCTCGATCAGATAGGCGCAGATGGAGTCGGACGAGCCGAGCTGCGTCCCGCCGACGGTGATCTTCTTGGGATTGGCCTTGGCGTCGGCGATGATCTCCTTGACCGATTTGTACTTCGATTTGGGGTTGACCATCAGCATGTATTCGTCGAAGGCGAAGTTGGCGATGGGGGTGAAGTCCTTGAGACCGACCGGGGTGATGCCCATCAGCGGCGTGGTCAGGAAGCTCGTCACCGCGGTGACGAGGAAGTAGGGGTCCTTCTTCTTGCCGGCCACATAGGCGAAGGCGATGCCGCCGCTTCCGCCCGGCTTGTTCTCGACGACCAGCGGCTGGGGAAGCAGTTTGTCCTTTTCAAAGGCTGCGGCCATGGTCCGGGCGAAGATATCGCTTCCGCCGCCGGCGCCGGCATGGACGATCAAGGTAACCGGTTTTTCGGGGTATTTACCGGCGCCCAGGGCGTTTCCCGCCCCGATGGCGACAAACAAGACAACCAAAAACAATACGGATAATTTACTCAGGTTTTTCATTATTTTCCTCCTTGATATGACCGGTTCGCCGGCAGGTTTCCGAAAATCGACCGCCGGCGACCGGACAGTTAAAAATACCATACAAAACCGGTGCCTTATCTCCTGCAACACCTATTGCCCGCATCACCTCCTCTATCTCATTTCATGGAATCGGTTTTTTCCTGTCGTTTGCCTGATCGCCATTATTTTCTTCGTTCTGACCGTAGATCTGTTCGATCTGCATGTCGTAGTGGATCTCCAGTTCATGGATCGCCCTGTCCATGTCGCGCGCAATGATCGCCTTCATGATCCGGTCGTGGATGTCGAGCATCAGTTCGATCCGGGAAAGATCCTTGAGGAAATAGTCACGGCGCATGTTGATCCAGAGGGGTTGGATGGTCATGTCGAGGAGCTTTTCCATGATCGCCTCGATGATGCGGTTCTTCGTGGCCCTGGCGATCGCGAGGTGAAATTCCTTCCCGTAGCGGAGATACTCTTCCAGATCTCCCTGGCGCCCCCGGACGCATTTCTCGTCCCATGCCTCTTTGAGGGCGTCGAGGTCGGCGTCGGTCGCGACCTTGATGGCGAGCCGCACCGCACCGATTTCCAGGGCCTTGCGGGCCTGCATGTTTTCGAAGGGGCTGTCGCATTCTTCAAGGACGGCGACCGCCCGGCGCATGAGGTCTTCGGTGGCGACGGGGGCGGAGACGTAGGTGCCGTCGCCGGGACGGCTTTCGAGGATGCCGACGATCTGCAGGGCGCTGATCGCCTCGCGCAGCGAGGGACGGCTGACCCCCATCTGCTCGGTGATGGTCCGCTCCGAAGGGAGCTTGCTGCCCGCCTTGTAGCGTCCGGTATTGATCATCCCCAGGATCTGATCGGCGATGAATGAACTTTTTTTCTTGAACCGGGTTTGGGATAGCTTTTCAAAAGTCATCTGTTACCTCAAAATTGGTCTGACCGGTAAGACTGGATAGCTGACATATCGACAGAGGAAGAAGATGTCAAGAAAAAAGTTTCTCCCTGTTTGGATGGATAGAAGGCGAATTATGGACCTTTCGCTACGAGCATCTCCAGGACAGCGGCAAGCGAGACGCCGCCGCCGCCGCAGAGCGTGGCCATCCCGAGGGTCTTCCCGCGCTTTCTTCATCGCATGGAGCAGGGTGACCATGATCCGGCAGCCCGTCGAGCCCACCGGATGGCCGAGACCGACGCCGGAGCCGTTGACGTTGACAATCTCGCGGTTCAAGCCCAAGTTCCCGCTCGCAGCCCAGGTACTGGGCGGCGAAGGCCTCGTTCACTTCGATCAGTTCGAAATCGGCGAGTGTGAGACCCGACCGGGCAAGGAGGTTCCGGACCGCCGGGACGGGACTCAGCCCCATGACGGAGGGGTGGCAGCCGCCGCGGCCGACCGCCTTGATCCGGGCGAGGGGCTTCAGCCCCAGTTCTCTTGCCTTTTCGGCGGACATGATGATCATGGCGCTTGCCCCGTCGTTGACGCCCGAGGAGTTTCCCGCCGTGACCTTGCCGGTCTTGGGGACGAAGGCGGCGGGCAGCGCGGCGAGATCGGCCATCGTCAGCCCCGGCCGGAAGTGCTCGTCTTTCGCGAAGATGACGGGCGGCTTTCCTCTTTTCTGAGGGATCTCCACGGGGACGATCTCCTCCCGGAAATCGCCCTCCTTTGTCGCCCGCTCGGCGTTGTTGTGGCTGCGCAGGGCGACCGCGTCGATCTCCTCCCGGGAGAGGTTGTACATCTGGGCGATGAGTTCGGCGGTGACCCCCATGATGTAGGGCTTCCCGCGGAAGAGCTCGACGACGCCCCCTTCCTTGACCGGCCCCTTCTCCAGGCCGGGGAGGAGGTGCGAGCCCGCATGGAGGCCATGGACGATGTCGTCCACGAAGACCTGGTCCTGAAAACGGCAGCCCCAGCGGGCCGCGGGGACGGAGTAGGCGATCCCCGACATGTGCTCCATCCCGCCGGCGAGGATGATGTCCGCCATGCCGGCCTGGATCATCGCCATGCCGGAGACGACGGCCTCCATCCCGGAGATGCAGACCCGGTTGACGGTGACGGCCGTGACGGTCTCGGGGATCCCCGCCATCAGGGCGGCGATCCGGGTGACGTTGAGGGCGTCCACCGGCTCCATGCAGCAGCCGAAGCGGACGTCGTCGATGAGGGCGCTATCGATCCCGGCCCTCTTCACGGCCTCCTTCATCACGATGCTCCCGAGTGCGGCGCAGTTCAGATCGCGAAGCGCACCGCCGAAGGCGCCGATGGCGGTCCGGCAGGCAGATACGATGACACACTCTTTCATACGAGTCCCTCCTGGAATAGCAGATTCATCGTTCCTTGCAATCAAAGGGTCTGTGTAACGGCTCTAAGCTTCATCTAATGAAGACATTTAACCAGGTGGCAACGGCGGCGTGATCATTCCGGCGGCAGGGGATAGATCCCGTGGCTGAGAAACTCCAGGCGGACCGCGGCCCCGGATGGAAGCACTCCGCCCGCCATATCGTAATCCGTGATCAGGATTGGCCCCAAAGCTGTTTCGACCGTATAGTCTGCGGCAGATCCCAGATAGGAGACTTTCTGGATGATGCCGGGAAGTCCTTCACCCTGGTCATGGATCCGAATGGTCTCGGGTCGAGCCAAAACCGTGACGGGGCCGGGTGATAACAGGCGGCTCTTCACCCGCAGGGACTGGGGTCCGATCCGGAGGTTCACCCAGCCCTCCACCAGCGGTCTCGATCGTCGCCGGCAGGAAGTTGGCCTCTCCGATAAACTCGGCGACGAAGCGGTTCGCGGGCTCGTGGTACAACTCCAGCGGCGTGCCGATCTGAGAGATGCGGCCCCGATCCATGACCACGATCCGATCCGAGATCGCCAAAGCCTCCGCCTGGTCATGGGTCACGTAGATCGCCGTGATGCCGAGGCGCTGCTGGAGCAGGCGGATCTCCTCGCGCATCCGCTTGCGGAGCTTCGCATCGAGGTTCGACAACGGCTCATCGAACAGAAGCACCTTCGGATTCAATACCAGGGATCTTGCCAGGGCGACCCGCTGCTGCTGGCCTCCGGAGAGGGCGCTCGGGTTGCGGCCCTCCATCCCGGTCATGCCCACCAGTTCCATGACTTCCTGCACCGCCCTCCCGATTTCCGCCTCGGGCTTTTTCAGGACTCGAAGCCCGTAGGCCACGTTCTCGAATACCGTGAGGTGAGGGAACAGCGCATAGGACTGAAACATCATGGTCACATCCCGCGCGTTCGGCGGCAGACGCGTCACGTCGGCCTCACCGATGAAGACCCGCCCGTCGGTTGCGGTCTCCAGGCCGGCCACGATCCGGAGTATCGTCGTCTTCCCGCAACCCGAGGGGCCGAGCAGCGTCACCAGTTCCCCCGGCTCGATCTGAAGACTCACCCGATCCACCGCCAATACCTGACCGAATCGCTTGGTGACGTCTTTGATGAGCACCTTGGCGGCTTCCAGCCTCATGTCAGTCCCCCTCCCTCCAGACCACCGCGCGCGGTCTTCCTGCCCACCAGGAAATACATGAGGGCAATGGCCGCCGCCATGATCACGATAAGCACCGTACTATACGCTGTCGCCAGTCCGTAGCGACCGTTCTCCGCCTGATCCAGGATGACCTTGGTGCTCAACTGCCATTTGGCGCTCACGATGAACACGACGGCGCTGATGGCCGTCACCGCACGGACGAAGCTGAATACCAGGGCGGAAACGATGGCCGGTCGGATCAGCGGAAGAACGATGCGCCGGATCGTCATCGCAAAGGAGGCCCGAAGCGTCACCGAGGCCTCCTCCAGCGCCTGGTCGATCTGTGCCAGGGCCGCCACCCCGCTGCGGATCCCCACGGGCATATTCCGGAAGATAAAAGCGATCACCAGGATGGTGGCCGTCCCGGTGAGAAGGAAGGGCGACTGGTTGAAGGCCATGACATAGCCGATGCCGATGACCGTTCCGGGAACGGCAAAGGAGAGCATCGACAAAAATTCCAGGGTTCTTCGGCCCGGGAAACGGTGCCGGACCACCAGATAAGCAATGAGGAGCCCCAGCGCCGCGGTGAGAGGAGCCGAAACGCCCGCCAGAATCAGGGTGGTCCAAAGTGCGTCCATGCCGTCCCGCAGCAACTGGTGGTAATGACGCAGGGTGAAGGTGTTGTTGATCCCCCAGATCTCCACGAAGCCGCCCGATACGACCGAAAGATAGATCACCAGCGTAAAGGCGCACCAGAAGGCGCAGAACACAAGGAGCCCGATCTCGAGGCCCTTGGGGAGAGGCATGGGCCGGCCCGAGGGCGGCTTGCCCGTCACCGTGACGTAGGAGCGTTCCCCCAGCCAGTACCGCTGCAGCAGAAACGCCGCCAGGCAAAAGGCCAGCAGGATCAGGCCGAGGGTGGCCGCCAGGGTCTGATCGAAGCGGCCCACGATGCTGAAATAAATTTCCGTGGAGAGGACCTCGAATTCGCCTCCGATGATGATGGGATTCCCGAAGTCCGCCAGCGATTCAATGATGGTCAGCAGGAACGCATTGGCGACTCCCGGCCGAAGCAGAGGCAGCGTCACCTTCCAGAAGGTCAGCCACCGTCCCGCCCGAAGGGTAAGGCTCGCCTCTTCCAGGGCCGGGTTGATGGATTCGACCACGCTCGAGATCACCAGGAATGCCACCGGTGCAAAGGAGAGGGTCTGCGCCAGCGCGAGGCCCGGAAAGCCGAAGATCCCCCGTGTCTTCAACCCCAGGAGTTGGCTCGTGACGAATCCCTGGAGGCCGAAGAGAAGGATGATGGCCATGCCGACGACGAAAGGAGGCGTAATGATGGGAAGGAGGGAAAAGGCCCGCAACACCCCCGTGAGCCGGGAGCGCGATCGGGTTGCGGCCAGGGCAAAGGCCAATCCGATGAGGGTCGAGGTACAGCTCACGAAGACGGCCAGACCCAGGCTGTTCCCCACGACGCGCCAGAGCGCCGGGTAGCGTTTCAGGGTTTCGGCGAGCAGCGTCACCCGAACCCCGCTGCCGTCCATCACGCTCTGCCGAAGGATCGCAAAAAGGGGAAGCAGGATGAACAGGATGATGAAGAGGGAGACGAGCAGAATGCTGACGGCAACGAAGGTATCCGCCCGGATGTAGCCGCTCCGGGACAGGCCGTGGCCCAGGATCAGCAGGCAAATGCCCAGGGACAGCAGCGCGCCCGGGCCAAAAGCGTAGGGCTTGACCGCCACCATCCAGGTGAGCCAGAAGACCAGGAAACAGCCGACGGCTCCACCCCAGACGGCGGCGCGGTTGGACCGTTCTTCCGCCAGGAAGCCATAGGCGGCCCAGGCAAGGCCGATCACGACCAGAATCCAGAAGAGCGGTTGCTGGTTCGCGAGCGCCAGGGCCGTGAGGGAAAGCCCGCCTTTTGTCGGTATGAAGGTGGTTCCCCCGTGCGACACGAAGGGAACCAGCGCCACTGTGGCGAGCAGGCCTACTCCTTCGGCCAGACATGCCGGGGTGCGTACAATACTCACGGATCCTCCAGGTACTCTCCTGGTCACTTGGTCTCAAACCAGGCGGACATCCGGAACACAGCGGCCCGGTCGATACGGGCGATCGAGCCGGGCCGCTCAGGGATCAGCGGGACTGGGAAAAGATCTGTTCCGACCACCGCTTCAGGATGCGGTCGCGGTTTTGCGATGCCCAGAGGAAGTCATACTTGATCGTCTTCACATGCTCGAAGTCCACTCCGTGCTTGATGACCACCGATGGAAGCGGGGTCTTCTTGTTGGACTGGAGCTGGAAAGACCGGAAATCCTTTGCAATGGCCTGGACATCGGGGGTCAAGGCCCAGTCAATGAACTTCTTGGCGTTGGCCATATGGGGCGCCCCCTTGATCAGGCTCAACCCGCCGATCTCGTAACCTGTCCCGTCCGCCGGCGCCACCGGCTTCACCGGGAAAGCCCTCATCGGCGTACATGACCGCATCGTGCAGGAAAACGATGCCGATGGCCACCTCGCCGCGGCCGGCCAACTGTCCGGGAGCCGAGCCCGACTTGGTGTACTGAGAGGTGTTCTTGTGGAGCTTCGCCAGATATTCCCAGCCTTTGTCCTCTCCCTTCATGAGCAGGATGGTGACGAGCTCGGTGTAGGCTGTGCCCGACGTATTGGGATTCGCCACGGCGATCAGCCCCTTGTATTCCGGGCTGGCCAGGTCATCCCAGGTCTTGGGCATCGGCTTACCGAGCTTTTTCAGCAGTCCCTCGTTCACGGCCCACCCCAGCGGCCCTGCATAGAGCCCCAGGGTCCGGCAGCCGCCGATCGGATCGCGCATCCATTCACGAAGCTCGGACATCATCGGGGTGCAGTACGGCTCCGTCAGCCCTTTCAGGGCCGCGTCAAAATGCGGATCCCCGGTTCCGCCGAACCACACATCCCCCTTGGGATTGACCTTTTCCGCCTCGATCCGCGCATACATCTCGTTGCTGCTGGCGCGGATCCACTGGACCTTGATCCCCGTATCCTTCTCAAACTTTGCCGCTACGGCCGCGACCCAATCCCGGTCCGGGCTGCCATAGAGAACCAATACGTTCTCCTGGGCCATCGCCGTACTTGCCAGGACGAATAATACTCCCGCCATTACAATGATCCACCAGCGTTTCATAAGCCCCTCCTTGGTTGAATGGTCGTGATCAAAAAGAGATGATAAAAACTCGATGTGATTTCGTCTGACCTTACGAAAAAACGAAAGGGATTGTCAAGCTAAAAAGGCGCAGATCAGCGTTTCCAGCGCATCAGGAGGGTGATGTCGTCTCGTTGTTTTTTGCCTCTCAGCACTTTTTCCACCAGGGCCTTGAAAAAACCGGGAAAGGATGACCGGGTTTCTTCCTGCATCTCATTGATTTCGCTCAGGGTGAGCACATCATCCATCCCATCGGTGGCAATGAAAAAGGGGGTTTGCGGAGAGAGCACCACGGTATCAGCCCGTAATGCATAGAAGGGATTATCCTTCAGCTCTCCGCGACCCCAAAACGTCCGCGACCCGCTTTCGTATTCGGGCTCGGGCAAAAAGTAATCTCCGATTTCTTCGGGTTTGTGCCACTTCGTTCCATTCCATATCCATACATTGATGGTTCCAAGCGACACGAGCACCGTCTGTTTCCGGGAGCAAAATGCAAAGGCGCCCACCGAGCCAACATGGGCAGGGTATCGTTGGAGGAATTCGCGATCCACCTGTATCTGCGGCGTCCTGAGCGGCAGGGCTGAGGGTTCGTTCCTTCAAGGCAAGAAATACCTCGGGATATCGGCTTGCGACAAAGGAAGCCGCCTCCCTTCCCGGGTGATCGGAAGGCACTCTTTCAACGTCGTTCCAGCCATCCACCACACTGATGACATCCCCGGCGTCGCTGCGATCTTTTTGAATACGGATCACATCCTGATTCCGGCGAAAAGGAAGCCGGGAATAGAGGATTGAAAACCCTCCGGAAATGGACGGTCATCTCCAACAGGCCGCGCTGACGCTCTTCTTTCTGACCGTTCATGATTATTGCCAAGAACAGATAGACGTCCTTGGCATAGGTGAAAGAGCTCTCCTGTAAAGACAGAGGCAGGAATAACGCCGCCCGAGGGCCGAGTCGGGTGGATCCGCCTGTCAGAGACAACCGATCGCTGCCAACTCCCGCTCGCACTGCATTTGTGTCACGAACCGGATGGTGCGCAGACCGAAGGGTTTCGCCGCGTCCAGATTCGCTTCCATGTCGTCGATAAACAGTGTTTCGGGTCCGCTCAGCCTGAAGGACTCAAGCATGTGCGCATAGATCGCCGGCTCCGGCTTGCACAGATGGACAAGACAGGAGATAACGGCGCCGTCGAAGATCTCCCAGAATAAGTACTCGGCTTTCAGATGTGCGAAGGAGTTGGCGTGCAGGTTCGACAGGCAGTAAAGGGAGTGGCCTCGCGCTTTAAGCCGGTGGAGCAGGTCGAGCATCTGCGGGATCGGGACCAGAGCCAAAGGGACTCGCCGAAACATTCGCGCCAAGTCTGCTTCCGGCAGGCCCGTCCGTGAAACCGCACCTGAGATTGCGACCTCGAGCGGCATCGTTCCCCGATCGAGTTCCACCCAGTCGCAATGTCCGAACACCTCTGAGAGCACCAGGGCCTGGGACGCCTCGTCAACAAACACCCCGGCGATGATCGCCCGTGGGTCCCAGGTCAGCACCACACCGCCAAGATCGAAAATAATATCCAAGCTCAACTACCTCCGGTTAAAAGGCAAGCCAACCCCCATCAACAAAAAGGGTCTGACCCGTGACATAACTCGAAGCGTCGGAGGCAAGATAAAGGGCAGCCCCAACGACTTCTTCAGGTTTGCCAAACCGGCCCATTGGTGTTCTTCTGAAGGAGATTCTCCGAGATGACTTTCGATTCTCGCATCCCTTGGGTCAATTCCGTTTCGAGATAGGACGGTCCGATCGCATTGACTTGAACATTAAACCTTGCCCAGTCCAGGGCAAGGACTTTCGTCAATTGAAGGATACCTCCCTTTGTGGCACAGTATCCAACCTGTCTCGGAAATCCCACCACCGCTCCCACGGAAACCATGTTGATCATCTTGCCGCCCCCTTGCTGAATCATCACCTTTCCTACGGCTTGGCAAAACAGAAAAGTTCCGGTGAGATTGACCCTGAGAATCTCATCCCATTCATTGAGGGCTAATTGGTCAGCCCTCTTAAGGACAGGACTGATTCCGGCGTTGTTGACGAGGATATCAATTCGAGGAAAGATGGTTAACGCGGCATCTACGGCCCTTTGGATATCTTCCGGCACACCGATATCTGCCACAATGGGAAGGGCTTTTCTTCCAAGGCCGCTGATCTCCCTTGCCACCTTCTCAAGGGCTGCTCTGTTTCTACTGACCAAAATGAGATCTGCACCGGCTTTGGCGAATCCTTTTGCAATCGCCTCACCAATGCCTCGACTCGCACCTGTTACGATGGCTGTTTTTCCCGTCAAAGGAAACATATCAAGACAAGCTCCCGTTAGTCATTCGTTTGGGTTCTATTCCATTCTCCCTATTGCTCGTTGTCTCTATTTTCTATCTCTAAACAAATCGGCTTTTGATGCCTCAGGCCAGCAGAAACTTCTTGATCGCCTGTGCCACCCCGCTGTGGTTAGCGTCCAGGGTAACGTAGTCGGCAATTGCCTTGACTTCCGCCGACGCATTGCCCATCGCCACCGCCAGACCCACGGACGATAATATCGGAACATCGTTAACACCGTCGCCAATGGCCATGACCTGGTCCAGGGAGACCCCGAGGTGCCGCACCAGTGCATCGAGCGCGCTTTTCTTGGAGACACCGGGAGCTATCACATTTATGTAATCAACATCGGGGTAAGCCGGTGTTTTCGACATGGACAGTGTGAGACGGCTATCGAAATGGCGGCGAAATCTACAGGCCGCGGCTTTTTCTTCCGGCGAGCGGACCACCAGCGTCCCCTTGATAATATCTTCATCTTCCGGGAGCTGATCGAAATCAATGAATGTCGGGATGATGCCAAAATAGTCACGCCGGATATCAGTGACCCATGTCTCCTTCTCGGCAAAATAACCGGTCGCCGAAAAAAGGTCGAAAATGATGTTGTCCCGGTGCACGAATTCTACCGCTTCTCCGACGAGGCTGCGGCTTATCGTCCGGATATAGACCTCTTCTCCGGTATGCGGGTCAGAAACCAGCGCTCCATCAAAAAACACGTGGTACCCATCCAGTTCCAGCTCGGCGATTATCTTCCGGCCAGCCTGAATCGGCCGGGCGCTGCACAGTGCGACACGGATTCCTTGCCGCTTCACCTCGGCCAGCGCTGCCCGGTCCTCGTTCGAGATGGCGTCTGCAGTGATAAAAAGCGTTCCATCTATGTCTACAACCAGTAGTTTGCAGTCCAAGTTCTCCCCTTATCTGACAGCTGCCGGCCGAACACCCAGTTGATATACATTGTTGATATGACAGCCATCCTTACTTGCTTAAGCGCGGGCTGAAGATACGGAAAGCGGTCTTGTATGTCAAGGAGATATTGTCACGGGTGTCCATGATATCCCTGTCTATGATATCCCTTGACAAGCAAAAACACCCCCTTTATACTTCGAACCCACGAAAAACAATGCCGTTTAAAAAGCAGGCCTGGATATTCAGGAGAGGGCGGATATCGTTATGGTTAAACCGCTGCGGCATGAAGCCGCCGGCTCTATCGCTGAGGACGATCATCGATTGCGGGGCTGGGAATGATATCAGGAGTGTTCAGATGAA
>CAWJHT010000095.1:0-33083 GCA_963842685.1 uncultured delta proteobacterium
CGTCATCGTGTCGTTGCCGAAGATGTCCACCACCTTGACCGCGATCTTGCGCCGCCCCGGCGTGCATTCGTGAAAGACGCTTTTCAGTTCCAGCGACCGGTCCTTCTTCGTGCGGAAGCTCTGCCACTCGTTCTCAAAGATGTAATCCCCGGTCCAGCTTCTTCCCATTCGCCGCGTCTCCTCGATTCTTCACCCGGATGATCTCCCGTTTGCTCTCGAAGTCGAAATCCACCGCCCAGTAATCAATCCAGTCGGTCCAGTTCTTGGTGAGCACTTCGCGGGTGACGATGCCGTCCTTGTCCTTGCTCACCTTCACGATCTGCCCCTTCTCCACCACGATCCGGCTGCCCTTGTTCTTGATCGCCGCCTCGGCGTTGGCAATCGAGTCCTGCGAGTAGAACACCGAGAAGTCGGTCAGCTCCACCGCCACGCTGGCTTGCCTTCTTGCGACGTGCGGCTTGACCTCGATGACCGCCACGTCGTGGAACACCACCTGGTTCTTCTCCACCGCCCGCTTGTCGAAGACCTCGGCGGGGATGTACTTGGGCGCGATGTCGATGCCCTTGGCCCGCGCCTCGTCCAGCACGTTCGGGAACAGCCCCATCTCGAACTCGAAGCCCAGGATGTCCACCTTGGTGATGTGCTTCTTGCGGCATTCGAGGATGATCTCCTCGACGAACAGCCGCGTCACCGGCAGGTTCACCGGCCCGACGGCCACCAGCCGCCCGGCCTTCTTGCCGTGGAACGCGGCGAAGCCCGTCGTCTTCTCCGCCCGGTAGGCCCGCAGGATCAGGTCGAGGAACGCCGCTTCCTTTTCCTCCAACTGCTTCTGCTGCTCCGCCTCGCGCAGGTTCGGGTTGACGCCGATGTAGTGCTGGCGCTCGTACTTGCCCAGGTTGAGGATTTCAAAGGCGCGGTAGTCCTTGCCCTCGGCCTTGAGCTGCCGCTGCACGCCGATCAGCCGCTTGCGGGTGGTGTGGATGGCGAACTTGCCCAGGTCGCTGACGATCCACTTGCGGCCCAGCTTCTCCGCCACGGCCGCCGTCGTGCCGGAGCCGCAGAAGAAGTCGGCGACGAGGTCGCCTTCGTTGGAGGAGGCTTTGATGATGCGTTCGAGCAGGGCTTCGGGTTTTTGGGTGGGGTAGTCCGACTCGTTCATCGCCTGCGAGTTGACATCGTGCAATATCAGTCCCAAATATCTGAACTGGACTACCTTGCATCTCATCCAAGATAATCTTTTACGCGGCATTCGCCTTCCTTCGTGGCAATACAATCTGTCCTTCGTCATCAGCTTCTCAATCTTTCTGGAGTCAATCGCCAATGCCATCCTTTGGCGGATGATAACCTTGTCACTCAAAGTTACCTGTCAGGCCGATACCGTGTCGCGTCAGATCGTCTGCGATCGATACTGTCGTCCATCGTGTCTTCGATATATCGTAATGCTTGTCGAGTATTCTGTGTCGTAGGCCGATATTGTGTGATTCAAGATGTAGTTGTCTGACTTTGAGTAAAAGAAAATTGTGTCATGTGATCATTGCCGAATCGTTGCGTATCGCTGCTGTGCCGACTGTTCGTTTCCAAATGATTTCGTTTCGAAAGTTGTCTTGCCAAAGATCTCATCCAGTACAAGCCGAATGATAGCTATTCACCCGCCAATCGCAATGCACATAAATACTCCCATCCTCCGCCAGCAAATCCCGCATCAGCACCAGCCGTTCGTAGATCATGGCGATGAAGGAATCCGCGCCCTTGCCCCAGGTGTCGCGGTAGGCGATTTCTTCGAGGATGTTGGGCTTCTTGGTGAAGGTGTCGCCGCCGATCTCGATGTCCATGCGAGAAATCCGCGCCCACGTCGAAGGGCGGGTCAATGTAGATGAGCTTGAGGCCGCCCTGCTTTTCGATCTCCTCGCGCAGCGGGCCGTTCTTCAGCGATGAGAGGATGAGCTTGTTGTCGCCCCAGATCAGCTTGTTCGTCCAGCCCTTGAGCTGGCGGCCGCGGCGTCCAGTCGAACAGAGTCCATCTGCAACGCTGTGTCTTCCGGCTTTTCGGCGCGCGGCTCGTCCACCTGCTCGATGACCTGGAAGGGCAGGACGATATTGCAGACCTCGCTCGTCTTGCCGTTCCAGACCAGTTCCACCTCCCGCTTGTCCTCGAACAGCAGAAAGCGGTACTTCTCCGGCAGCGGCTTGTCCGCCTCGATAAAGCGGACGATCTCCTGCTGTTCCTGTTCAGTCAGTCGTGGCGTATGTAATCATTCTCCTTGTTTTGCGCACAATCCCGCGTTTCATTCTCAAGGGATAACACTATGGCTCTGCGGGGGGGCGGTCAGCCGTACGCAGAAGCCGCTGGTTAGGCCTGTTCGTCGAGCTGTTTGAGCGACTTGCCACCCTCAGTTTTCCACGCGGTAAGTCCGTTTGCGCTCCCACTGTGTATGACAGCCACCGCAGATGAACTGGAAAACTCTGCATCCTTGGTGAAGGAAGAGTTTGATGGTTGCCGATGTCATATGCGTGCCAGAGGTCTAAACGCCATCACTGACCAGCAAAAGCCATTGCGGGAATGACAAAGCCTAATCGCCATCAATCCCCGCTGATCTCCCAGAGGCCACCCTTATCCGGTCCAATGCGCTTCAATCGTCCATTTTTTTTGCAGGTTGGCCAGATGGTATTTGATCCCATCCGAGGTTATGCCGTATCTGTATCGCCAATTCTTTACGGCTTATGGACGGATTAGCGGCGATCATATCCAGGGTTTTCTGGGCAGTTTTCTGGGTAGTCCCTCCAATCTGAATCGCCGTCAATCTCCTCTCACTTCCCCGTGGCCGCCTTTCTTGGGGCCAACCCGTTTGAGCCTTCCAGTCTGCTTGAGTTTTGGCAGGCTGCATCTCAACAGCCCTTGAAGATAATTCCAGAGTGTTTTTTGCCATGTGGCGGGTCGTAATTTTCATGTCCGACCGGATGATCGCCAGGATTTTCTCCGAAGTTTCTTCCGAAGTTTTCTCCGAAGATGTGCCGGTTGTTTCGGAGATATTTTTCCCCAGCCTCTTCCTCCGGAACCTCGCGACAAAGAGCACAGTACCCCACTTTAACGCTTTTCCCCTCCACGAGTACCCGGATGCAGGGCTTCTCGTCAACCATGACCTGCTCGACCGTCGGATAGACTTTGGGGTCTATGTGATCGCCGATCGCCCGTGAGACTTCCCGCAGGCTGGCTTCCGAGATGCTCTGGCCGACGGCCGTACCGTCATTCTTAATCCCGAACCAGAGTTCTCCTCGCTGATGTTTGTTCAACATCGCCGCCAGGGAGATAATCCCCGCTTTCAACTCACCGGTTGATTTCTTCAGTTCGATATTTTCAGATTCGGTCAGCCGCATTTCTTGCCTTCGTAATGATAGGGCAGAGTAACGCTACCATCATCTCAATTCACGGGCGGTACACTTTTCATGACGATTGCAGTTTTTCCATTTACTCCCGGGATCTTCTCGAAATCCCGGATGTTGACCGTGGCGACGGTGTAATCCAGGGAAATGGCGGTGGCGGCGATGATGAGGTCGTGGGCGCCCACGGTCCACCCCTTTTGGGCGACGGCGGCCCAGATGCGGGCGTAGATCCGGCCGATCATCAGATCGAAGGGGAAAACCGGAAAGGATTCGATCACATTCTCCACAAAGGCCTGCCGCCTGAGTTTCCTCTCTTCCGTATCAGCCCGCTCGACGCCGTGCAGAAGTTCGGCCGCCGTGACGACGCTGATGCCGAAAAGGCTCTTCTTCCCGCCCAGCGATGAGGGTGTCGAGAGATTCATGACCGCGTTCGATGCCAATGATTCTCGATGTGTCGAAGATTATGCCCATGGATTTCCCTCCCCGACGGGCGGCTGCACCATGATGGCCTGCGCAATATCTCTCGCGAAGGCCTCTCTATCGTCTTCGAGACGTGGAAGGTTGCGCAGGATGTCTTTGAGGTCGGACAGTTTCCGTTCTTTCACGGAACCCGCCGCCGGTCCGATGGTCGCCGCCGGCTTTCCCCCCTTCAGGATCGTGTACCGTTCTCCTCGGTAACGTATGCTGTTGAGCAGTTCCGAGAAGTTCCGGACCGCATCGGTGACGGTGATGGTCTGGATCATTGCTTCCTCCTGTGAAATATGATTATCGGATTTTATGATAATCAGGGATGGAAAGCAAGTCTTTGGATGCGGGCTTGGTCTTCTTCATCGAGCGTCTTTCTTCAGACGTTGAAGCGGAAGTTGATGATATCGCCGTCCTTGACGATATACTCCTTGCCTTCGAGCCGGAGCTTTCCCGCCGCCTTCGCGCCGGCTTGACTGCCGCCGCAGGCGATGAACTCGTCGTAAGCGATCACCTCGGCCTTGATGAAGCCCCGCTCGAAATCGTTGTGGATCACCGCCGCGGCCCGGGGGGCCTTGCACCCGGCCGGGATGATCCAGGCCTTGACTTCGTCCTCGCCGACGGTGAAGTAGGCGATCCGGCCCAAAAGCGTGAATGACGCACGGATGATCCGTCCGAAGGCGGCCTCCGCGATGCCGAGCGACTCCAGGAATTCCTTCCGTTCCTCCGGCGGGAGGGCCATCAGCTCCGCCTCGATGGCGCAGCAGATCCCGATGACCGGGACGGAAAGCCCCGCTTCCTTCGCAAAGGCATCGGCGATGGCCGGGTTCTCTTCGGGGGTGTTGATCACGACCAGCTCGGGCCGGATCGTCCAGAAGGAAAAGCTCCGGATGCCGTGGCGCTCTTCTTCGGTCAAGACAAGTTCCCGTAGGGGGTTGCCGCCCTCGAGCTGCTCCTTCAGGCGGGGGAGGACCTGGGTGTGGAGGAGATCCTGGGGAGTCATGGGCTTCTTCGCCGTTCGCGCCAGACGCTCCAGGCGGTTTTCGACGATCATCAGATCCGCGAGGATCAGCTCGTCCTCGAGCTTCCGGTAATGGTTCAGGATCTCCGCAACACCGGACGCGGTAAAGGCGTCGACGACATGGAGGAGACCCTCGGCGCCGGAGAGACTCTGGCGGACGGCGTCCCAGGCCTTTTCGCCTACGGCATTGACGTCGCTGAAGGGGACCTTCGCGGGCGAGGCCTTCACCGGCTTGAAGATCTCCACCAGGCGGTCGAATCGGGCGTCCGGCACGGTGGCCAGACCCCGGACGCAGGTCTCCCCATGCATCTCCCGGCTCCGGACGCCGGTCATGATCTCGAACAGGGTGCTCTTCCCGCTCTGCGGAAGCCCCAGGATTCCTATTTCCATCTCATACCACCTTTTTACAACCGAAGAATCAATTCCCGGAAGCGCGATTTTCTAAAAAGGCCTTCTCGATCCTGACCATCGCCTCTTCCAGGCGGGCGTCGGGGACGGTGAGCGAAATCCGGATGAACCCCTCGCCGTACTGGCCGTAGGCGGTTCCGGCCGCCACGACGACGGCGGCCTTTTCGAAGAGCCGGTTCGTGAAATCGATGGAGCTCATCCCCTTCGGCGTCGGGACCCAGAGATAAAAGGTCCCCTTCGGCGGATTGAAATGCGATTCCGATCCTCGCCAGGGTCTTGAGGACCCTCTCGCGTCTCCGGGCATAGATGGCGAGCATATGGTCGATGTTCCCCGTCTCGTGGCGGAGGGCGTGGATCCCCGCGTACTGGATGGCGTTGAAGATCCCGGAGTCGGTGTTCTCCTTCACCTTGCTGATCGCGGCGATGAGTTCCGGATTTCCCAGAGCCATGCCGATCCGCCAGCCCGTCATGTTGTAAGGTTTGGAGAGGGAATTGAGCTCGACTCCCACATCCTTCGCCCCTTTGGCCGAGAGGAAGCTGAGCCGCTCCTGGCCTGCGAAGACGACCTCGCTGTAAGGGTTGTCGTAGCAGACGGCGATGTCGTTCGCCTTCGCGAAGGCGACGAGCCGGTCGAAGAACTCCCGGGTCGCGCAGGCGCCGGTCGGGTTGTTCGGGTAGTTGAGGAACATCCCGCTCGCCTTCTTCAGAATATCCGCGGGAATCTCTTCGAAAACGGGAAGGTAGTCATTCTCCGGACGGATCGGGACGTTGTAGGGTATCCCGCCCCCCATCAGGATGCTTGCCCGGTAGGCGGGATAGCCGGGATCGGTCATCAGGACGACATCGCCGGGGTTGATCCGCGCCATGACGAAGTGGTGGCAGCCCTCCTTGGAACCGATGAGGCCGAGGACTCTCCGTCGCCGGATCCAGTGTCACGCCGTAGCGCGTCTTGTACCAGCGGGCGACCTCCTCGCGGAAGGCGAACATCCCCTTCTCCTCGTCCGTCGGATAGCGGTGGTTCTCAGGATCGCGGGCCGTCCTGGCGAGCTCCTCGATGATCGAATCGGGCGTCGGCTCCACCGGGTCGCCTATCGCGAGGCTGATGACGTCCACGCCGTCGGCCTTGGCCTTGGCGATTTTCTTTCTCAGTTCCATGAAAGATAGGGCGGTATCTTCGTCAAACGTTCGGCAATCTGCATTTCTATTCTTCTCCGGGGATTGTCCTTTCACTTACTACCCTTCCAGGCTTCGTCCCAGAGCTTGCCTTGATAAACCACTTTGGCCTTTCCTTCAAGATAAACTTTTGCGAAGCCGTCCGACGTCATTTCAAAATAAATCCGGAGAAGCTCGCCGCCCTGCACCCGGACGTCCACCGGGGATTCCACCTGCCCCTTCCGGGCGGCGATCAGGGCCGAGGCGACGGAGCCGGTCCCGCAGGCCAATGTCTCGTCCTCCACGCCACGCTCGTAGGTCCGGACGCGGAGCGTGTGACTGTCGAGGACCGTGACGAAATTGGCATTCGTCCCGGCGGGCTGGTAGTGCTCATGGTAGCGGATCGCCCGGCCGGTGTTGAACACATCGAAACCGTCCGGATCTCGGACGAAATGGACGACATGGGGCACACCGGTATTGAGGCTGTGGACGAAAAGCGTCTGGTTTTTGATCTGGATCTGGTCGTTCATCACCAGATCGCGCGGATCGGTCAGACGGAGCTTGACGACATCCCCCCGCACCTCGGCGTCGATGATCCCGGCGCCGGTCTCGAAGGACATCTTCTCCCCGGCGATCCCCATGAGATAGGCAAACCGGGCGGCGCACCGGCCGCCGTTCCCGCACATCTCCACCTCCGAGCCGTCGGCGTTGAAGAACCGCCACCGGAAATCCACCCGGTCGGAGGGCTCGATGATGATCAGTCCGTCCGCCCCCACGGAGACCTTCCGCTCGCAGACGCTCTTGACGAATTCAACGACGTTCCCCACGGCGAGGGTGCCCTGCCGGTTGTCGATCAGGATGAAGTCGTTGCCGCTTCCGCTCATCTTGAAAAATTCAATCATCTTTCACCTCACTTGGCGCATGCGTCCCGATGGGCCGCATCATGGACGTCATACTAACATTTTCCCGCTCATTGTGACACCATCTTCTAAAAAGCGCCGACCTTCACTCATTCCAGGTAGCAGACCGCCCGCTGGGTCTGCGGATCGGCCACGACATGGGCATAGAGACCCCTGTCGCCGCCGGCAGGTCGAAGACGCGGATGATCTCCCGGAACCGCTCCGCATCCGGCAGGAGGTCCGTCAGAACATTCGGAAGGCTCTCGAAGATCTCGCCGTTGAACTCCGCCTCCGGGTCGCCCGGATAGACGGGCAGGTAGATGATCTGCGCCTCGACGAGGTCGAGGAAGAAATGGGTCCCATAAGAGACCTCGGGGACCTGCCCCGCCTCCTCCCGCGCCATCTCCACGAGCACTGCCGTATTGTTGATGTCGGCATAGGTCACGTTCACACCGAGTTCGATATTGCTGCTCCCCCACCGGCCCGGTCCCATCATCAGAATCCGGCCCGCGGCCACGGCGGGGTGTTCGTTGATCCGCCCGACGATGCGGCCCAGGGATTTTTTCACCTCCGGCGTTTCGATGGCGCCGTACCGCGCCGGATCGATGAAGAGGATATAGCGGATCGGCGCCGTCACGCCGCCGCTGATCGTCCGGCTCGATCGGAAGAGGACCCGCCGGGCGGGATATTCTCGGGAAGCTGGACCGGTCCCGTCGCTCCCGGAAGACGCATCGGCCGACACTGGAGGAGGGTCCGAACCCGGCCGGTGCATCCACCGTGGCGGTGAATTCCGTGTCGAGCGGCTGACCGTAAGCCTTCTCCAGGCGCGTCAGCATCGGAAAGTTGATCGGAAAAGGACCCGCCCGGGCGGGATATTCTCGGGAAGCTGGACCGGTCCCGTCGCTCCCGGGAGACGCATCGGCCGACACTGGAGAAGGTTGATCCGGACCCGGCCGGCGGCGTCCACCGTGGCGGTGAATTCCGTGTCGAGCGGCTGACCGTAAGCCTTCTCCAGGCGCGTCAGCATTTCGCCGATCATCCGGACGAAAGGGGTCTGGGCGAGGAGATTGTTGAAGGTCAGTACAAGCGCCTCCGTCGTGGTCTCGAGGCGGCTCTTCCAGGGGTCCGCCGGGTAGCCGTCCTTCATCAGGGAGACCAGGAGGTGAAGGTTCGGATAATCACGGCCCTCCAGCACTTCCTCAAGAGACCGGGTCGCGAACTCGTTCTTCTCCAGGTCGATCAGGTCCACCTCCCACTGGGAATACTTGGCAATCCTGGCGCCGGATTCGGGGCGGAGTTGGGGGTGGCTGATGGCGATCATCCGGGGATAGTCATTGCCGACCCGGTTCACCGCCCGCGTCCCGAGACCGAAGACGAGACGGATCATCCCCCGGGTGGGATCGATCCGGTCGGTCCAGGCATAGAGATTCCGGGAGAAGGCCACCCCGGCCAGGCTGGGGAAGAAGTATTGCTTGTACGGCATCCCGGAGACCCGCTGAACGAGGATCGCCATCTGCTCGTCGCTCTCGCCCAACCCCCTGGCGCGGCGGTAGGTCAGGGCATCGGGATTCACGGCGCTCGCATAGACGAGCTTCACCGCACGTAGAAAGGCCTCCAGCCGCTCTTCCGGCGTTCCCTGGTTTGCACAGTATTCGCTGTGGTACTTTCCGGCAAAGGCGTTCCCGAAACTGTCCTCGAGCAGGCTGCTCGAACGGGCGATGATCGGCGCCTGCCCGAAGTAGGCGAGCATGTCCCGAAACTGCTCCATGATCTCCGGCGAAAACCATCCGGCGAGAAAGCGCTTCTCCACCTCGGCAAATTCTTCGTGAGAAATACGCGTGGCGCGGGAAAGCTGAAGGCGGAGTCGGAATAGGTCATTATTTACGAGGAAGGTAAAAAAGACGTCCGACCCGATATAGAAGGAGTCGTGGTTCTCAAGGACGTCCGCAAAGTCGATCTCTCCCGGTTCCGTGACGATGATCCGCCGGGCGAGGAGCATGCCCGCCGCCTTCCCGCCGATCCGCCCCGAACCGATGAGGCGGTCCCGGATGGCGAAGAGGTCGTCGAGGGTGATGTAGTTATCGACGAGACGGCTGAACTCCGGATGGGTCCCGATCATCATCCGGGAGAGCTCCTGCTTGAGGGCGGAGATCTCCGGCGTTTTCTCGTCGAGATCCATCCCTGCTTCGTGGTACTGCATCAGACGCCGGTAGACGCTCTCCCAGGGGGCGATCGATTTCGCCCTGGCCTGGAGCGGTTTCCGGCTTGCCGACGCCGACAGGGCCGCGGCATCCCCGCTCCCGAAGACCGGCGTCCAGACGGAATCCGACACCATGTGGGGGAGGAACATCTGGGGTGAGTAGCGGTCCCACACCTTGATCGGCTGGAGGCACATCTCCCCCTTCACCTGGTAGATATCCAGCAGAAGCTGCGTGGTGTCCCTGATCCGGGCAACGACGCTGTGGCTGTGCCGGCCGCGCGTGAGGGCGAAGTAGGCGACCGTGTCGAGTTCAAAGAGAAACGGACAGGTCACCTGGAAGAAGTTCGCGAGGAGCTCGTCGGTGGCCCACTCGACGACGAGCGCCGAGAGGCTGTCAAAGATGTAGAACACCTCCCGCCCTTCCGCCTCGATGATTTGGTTGAGGTTGCCGCTGAAGGCGTCGAATCCGGCATGGGGACTCACCGTGATCGTTTCGAGTCCCTCGATGGCCGGCAGGATCGGCGGGTGGGGGGCGAAGCGGAAGTAAATCGTCCGCCGCCCGTCCCGTATCGCCTGCCGGGCGAAGGGCTCCGCGAAGTGCATGTAGTCCTCCAGACGGTCCACCTGCCAGACGACGTTGTCGCCCAGACGCAGCCCCTGGAGGACCTGGTCCAGCGAAGCCATGCCGCTGGTGACGATGCGCGATTCCATCATGAATACCCTTTCCAATGGATGATACGGACGGATTTTGCCACGAAGCGGCGCAGAATGCCACCGTTTTTTCATGTGCAGGCAGGTTATGATAAAGTGATTCCTATTGACAGACGCAATTATTTTCCTTAGGCTTTTCATAAATAATGAAAGGCAGAGGGGTGCTATGGAGTACTATGATTTGGACGATTTCCTGAAAATCTCCGCTTTACTGAACTACCAGTTGAGTGCCAAGCAACCAAGCTGGAACAACATCACATCCATTTTATTGGAAGGGAAACCGATAGCGCCCCGTGATGAAAAGGTGTTGCTTCATGTATTCGATTATTTGGGAAAAATCTATGGAAAAACGAAAAGGGACCTTGGACCACTCTCTGTTTTGCATCCGCTCAGGGCCACGGCGTTGCTTTCCCATGCGTCGAAGGAAGTTGACCTGCTGGATGTCATGACATGTCTACTGCATGATCATTTCGAGGATTTCAAGCCGACAAAGTTCAAAGATTCGAACCGGATAAAGCTGGATCACCTGTTCCAGGCTTTCTTAAGGGAGATACCGAAAAGCCACCAGAGGCGCTTATTGGAACATCTGCAATGGCTGACCAAAGAACCCTCTGAGACCTACAATCATTATATCGGTCATTTGCTGGATCAGGCCGGTAATGCCCCGGAAGTTGTGAGAGTCAAGCTTGCAGACCGGTTGGATAACACTTTTGACATGCGCATTGATCTCCAGGACCCTTTACAAGGAGTGGACTTTTTCGAAATCATATTTCAGACCATTTTCACTAATATTTACAAAGGGTATAGGCCGGAGAGACTCCACCAGACCACATTGATTTTGAACGGCGCCGAACGACTGTACCAGTTATTCAAAAACATTGTTTTGATGTCGCTCATCCGGCGGCGAGAGGCAGCCGCAGCAGATTCCATCAGCCAGGGTCTATTTAAAGCCCTAGCCAAAGCCAGCATGGAGGAAGCCCAGAGGATCACCCTGCATATTTTTGGATACCATGAGACGTCCGTCTCAACATTACGAGAAATCCTAAAGGAGACAATGGCATATGCACAATCCGGTGGACTTGAAGAGGTGACACCTCCCCAAAAAGGGCACCGTCTGGATGGGTTATTTATGTCTGTTTTTGATCAACCAAAACACGCCGACCGTAAAAAGCAACTATCGGCATTATACCAGAACAAGACCCTTATGATTGAAGTAGCCATCTCATTTGTTATCATTTTCCTGAATTTTCTCAACGACCCGCATTATTTTGTCCATGGCATCAGCGCAGAAGGAATTCGTCCGGAACCGAGATGCTAAAGAAACGATGACAGATTTATCTTTGGCGCTTATCATCTCTTTAAAGGTATTCTCCGAAGCGCGTTTCCGCAGTTCCACGGAAAAAGGGATGTCATTTTACAGGCACGGAGAAAAAGAAGGCATTCCCATATGACGGATGAGATCAAGAGATATCTCCGTAGAGCCGAGCATGCCCTCGAAGTGGCCGAAGACCTGCTCAAGGACGGACATGCCCCGGATGCAGCCAGCAAAATCTATAGGGGCAGGTCACTTTCCATTGACATATATGGATTCCTTCCTATACTCTATTCCCCAAAAGTCAGTTGTTATCTGAGGAAGGACACAATGCTTTACATTACACCTCGGTGCACAATGATACTCCTTCTCCTTCTTTTAACACTTGCCCACGTACCTTCCCTGTCCGGCACATGGGCGGCTGTGCACTCAGATGCAGAGCACGATGTCGCTGCGACCTCTAGTAATACAGACCCCCTGGGGGTCACGGAACGGCTCGGGAATTCGGTGGCAGTCGATGCGGTTTTTCGCGACGAGGATGGAACGCCGATACGGATCGGGGATATCCTCACCGTTCCCACGCTCCTGCTTCCCGTCTATTACGGCTGCCCGAACGTATGCAGCCTGCTTCAGGCCAACATCGCCCAACTCCTTCCCCGGGTGGATCTCAAACCGGGAAAAGAGTATCAGGTCATTTCGCTCAGTTTCGACGACACCGAAACCCCGGCCATGGCCCGCCAGGCCAGAAAAGATTACCTGTCCGCCGCAGGTGAGAACTGGCCCCCGGCGGCATGGCGGTTCCTGACGGGCGACGACACGAACATCCGCCGGATGATGGGGTCCATCGGATTCCACTTCCAGCGGAATCAGGACCAGTTCGTCCATCCGGTCGTGATGGTGGCCCTGGCGCCGGGGGGCAAGATTGTGCGCTACCTGTACGGTTACAAGCCCCTTCCCTTCGACATCACCATGGCCATGACCGAGGCGAACGAGGGTCGCGCGGGTCTTTCCATCAAACGGGCACTCGCCTACTGTTTCAGCTACGACCCCCAAGGCAAGCACTACGCGCTGAATGTCCTCCGGGTTACCGGGGTTGCAGTCGTGGGTCTTGCCATAGTCCTGTTTCTCGCTCTCACCTTCGGAGGACGCAGGAAAAGAAAGGCGAAAGAATAGGGGACGCGATGGTGGAACAGACAAACACCGACTCCAGGGAATTTCTGGAGCGAACCGGCGCGGGGGATCCGCTCCTGGATTTTTTCCACCGATCACAAGCGAATAGGCCTGTTGTATCTCCACACGATCATGCTGCTGTTCGCGTTCGGCGCGGTGCTCGGGCTTTTGTTGCGCCTCGAACTGATCGCCCCCGGCCGGACCATCATGGGGCCCCAGGCCTACAACGCCCTCTTCACCCTGCACGGGGTGAACATGATTTTTCTCGTGGTGATCCCCAGCATCCCGACCACGTTCGGCAATTTCTTTCTCCCTCTTCATCTGGGGGCAAACGACGTGGCTTTCCCCCGTCTCAACAATTTTTCCTGGTGGCTTTATCTGACCGGCGCGGCGATGGCCTTGACCAGCCTCTTCACCGGTCAGGGTGCTCCCGACACCGGCTGGACCTTTTATGTGCCCTTCAGCGAGCAGACCACCACGAACGTCTCTCTTGCGGTTCTCGCGGTCTTGGTGCTGGGCTTTTCCAGCATTATCACCGGGCTCAATTTCATCACGACCATCCACCGCCTTCGCGCCGAGGGTCTGACCTGGGGGAAGCTTTCCCTATTTGTGTGGAGCATTTATGCCACGGCCTGGATACAGGTGCTGGCCACGCCGGTTCTCGGCATTACCGTCCTTCTCGTGTTTCTGGATCGTATGATGGGAGCGGGGATCTTCGATCCACTCAGGGGCGGGGATCCCCTGATGTACCAGCATCTTTTCTGGATTTACTCTCATCCGGCGGTATACATCATGGTCCTCCCGGCAATGGGGATTGTGACCGAGGTGGTGGCGGTCTTTTCCCGCAAACACATCTTTTCCTATCGGACCATTGCCGCGTCCAGCCTGGCCATCGCCTTTGCGGGCTCACTGGTCTGGGCCCATCACATGTTCGTCAGCGGCATGAGCGAAACGGCCGTCTTCATCTTTTCCTTTCTCACCTTTGTGGTGGCGATTCCATCGGCGATTAAGGTTTTCAACTGGCTCGCCACGCTCTACCGGGGCTCCATTTATCCCGACGCCCCGCTCCTGTATGCTTTGGGTTTTATCGTCCTGTTCTCCATCGGCGGTCTGAGCGGCCTGGTGCAGGGCGCCGCGGGCGCCGATGTACACGTCCACGACACCTATTTCGTGGTGGCGCATTTCCACTACGTCATCTTCGGGGGCACCATGTTCGGCCTCTTCTCCGGACTCTATTACTGGTTCCCGAAGATCTACGGCCGCATGTTCGACCCGGAGAGCGCGAGAACGGCCTTCATTGTCATCTTCATCGGACTGAACGCCACCTATTTCCCCATGTTCATCCTGGGGCTTCAGGGCATGCCGAGGCGCTACCATGATTACCTGGCTCGTTATACGGAGGGACAGTTCTTCTCCACCATCGGATCGTGGCTTCTGGCGACGGGGTTGGTGCTTCTCTTCCTCAATTTCTACCGGGCTTACCGGTATGGCAAACCCGCCCCGGCCAATCCCTGGGGCGGCGCCACCCTCGAATGGACCCTGCCCTCTCCGCCTCCCCATGAGAATTTCGCCGTCCCACCCCTTATCACCCGGGGACCCTATGACTTCGAGGGAGTTCAACGCGGTGTCTGAGAAGCGAAATGATCCCGTGACCGCCCGTCTGGGCATGTGGCTCTTCCTGTGTTCCGAGTTGCTTCTGTTTGGAGCGCTGTTTCTTCTCTACGGCGTTGCCCTGAGGCGCTATCCCCGGGAGTTCCATTTGGCGGCCAAGGAGATGAATATTCTCTTCGGAGGTGCGAACACGGGCATTCTCATCACCTCCAGCCTGTGTATGGCCCTCGCCGTAGCGGCTCTGAAGCGGAGGGCAAAGGTCAGATCGCTCGCGTTTCTTGCCGGTACGATTCTCTTGGCAATCGCCTTTCTCGGCGCGAAAGCCCTGGAATGGAGTGAAAAGATCAACCATGGCATCTACCCGAATGCGCCGGGATTGCTGGCACGACCAAGGGGGGAGGTGTTCTATTTCAATCTCTATTATCTCATGACCGGTCTCCATGGGGTGCACGTCGCAATCGGTGCGGTGGTGTTAGGCGTTGTCTGGATTCTCATCCGCAAGGATCGCATCCACGGCGGGGAACCGGTGATCCTGGAGAATTGTGGTCTCTACTGGCACTTGGTGGACATTATCTGGATCTACCTCTTTCCCCTGTTCTACCTGATTACATGAAGAAGGGTATAATGAACGAAACAAGACCGACTGTAACGAAAACATTGACGGCTGTCTGGGGGGCGCTTCTTACCTTTACGATGGTCACCATTCTGGTTTCCCGAATGGACTTGGGCTTTTTCAACATCGTGGCCGTTCTCTCCATTGCGACGGCCAAGGCGAGCCTGGTGGTGCTGTTCTTCATGGATCTGCGTCACGAAAGCCGTTTGTTTCGCAACCTGCTCGTCACCGCTATAGCGGTACTGGCGATTTTTCTAGGACTCACCTTCTTCGACGCGGCATACCGATATTAGAGGAAACACCGTGAACAATAACCCGATCATAGATGCCGTCAAAGAGGTCGATAAGACCTTCCTGTTCATCTTCGCCGTGGCGGCCGCCCTCCTGTTCTGCTCATCACAGCGGCATTGATCGTGTTCCTCATCCGCTACCACCACGGGCGCCATCCCCAGGCCGCATCCTTCAAGGACAATCTCCTGGCCGAGTTGATCTGGATTTTGCTGCCGTGCCTGATCGTCCTGACCATGTTCGCCTCGGGCTGGAAAAGTTACCTCGCCCTGCAGAACGCGCCGGCGGATGCCATGCGCGTGGACGTCACTGCCCGCAAATGGTCCTGGACCTTCACATACGAAAACGGGCGGAACAGCAACATCCTCTATGTTCCGATGAACCGGGACGTGCTCCTTCACATGACCTCGCTGGATGTGATTCATAGTTTTTACGCCCCGGCTTTTCGCATCAAGCGGGACACCGTGCCGGGCATGACCACCAGTCTCTGGTTTCGCAGCCCGAAAGCGGGGGAGTTCGACGCCATGTGCGCCGAGTACTGCGGATTGGGTCACTCTGCCATGCACACGAAGATTGTCGTGCTCCCACCGGGAGAATTCGACCTTTGGTACAAGGGGGGCCTCACCCCGAAGGGCGGGAAGGCGGGAAGGGAACTCTACATAAAGCACGGCTGTATAGGCTGCCACCCTCTGGACGACCTGCAGAGGATCGGGCCGTCGCTGGACAGGATCTATGGGACCACGCAAGTCGTGGTCACCGGTCAGGGGGAGCGACCGGTCGTGGCGGACGAATCGTATATTCGCCGCTCCATCCTCCGGCCCAACGCGGAGGTAGTCAAGGGGTATCCGCCGGTCATGCCCTCCTATGAAGGACTGATCCCCCAGCAGGATCTGGACGAGCTTGTGGCCTTTCTGAAATCTCTCGCCGGGGAGCAAAAGCCTTGAGGAAACGCGAAACATCGGCACCCCCCCCAAATGCCCTGGAGGGGGGTATATCGGCACGGGGAGGCTTCAGGGCGGGGAAATCGGGATGGGGTCGCCTCCGCCAACTGCTCAAGATCGGACGGTGGAGCCTCTGTCTGGCGACGGCCTTGGCGGCGACAAGCGGAGCCCTGCTTGCGAGGCCGATCCCGGATCGCCATACGGCTGCGGTCTTTGCAGGCGCCTTCCTCTTCGCCATGGCCTGCACCTGGTTGAACCAGATCCAGGAACGCAAACGGGATGCCCTCATGCACCGCACGAGAAACCGCTTGCTTGCCAGGGGAGTGCTCTCCGTCCGCGCCGCCTGTCTCTGGATTCTGTTGTGTCTGGCTGCATCCCTGCCCATTCTCGTCGGCCTGCGGCGGCTGGCCCGCCTTGGGAATCCTTGCGTTCACAATCCTTTTCTACAACGGCCTTTACACCCCGCTGAAGGACCGCTTCCTCCTGGTTCTTCTTCCCGGCGCCGCCGCGGGAGCTGCTCCGCCGGTTCTGGGTTGGGTGTGCGGCGGAGGCGCAATGTATCAGCCGGTGCCGCTCATGCTCTTCCTGCTGTTTTTCCTCTGGCAGATTCCCCATTTCTGGCTTGCAGCGGAGCGCTCCTCCCCGGATTACGAGACGGCGGGAATTCCCGTTCCCTGGCGGATCTTCGGCAGCATAGCGGTATGGCCGGATTTTCGCCCTCTGGGTAGGCGCCTTCTGCGTGATGCTCCTGGCCCTGCCCGCCTTCGGGTTCGTGCGCTCCGCCGTCGCACAGTGGGTTTTTGTCGGTTCAGCCACCGCTCTCCTGGCAGGGCTCTGTTTCCCGACTCTGCGCCGATTCCTGTTCCACAATCTTAATCTCAGCATGGCCGCGGCATGCGTTGTCCTCGTGGCCGAACGTCTGTATCGGGGGTAGCCGAGATGTTCTGGATCCATCCTTACTGGCAGGCCGCTGCCATTCTTCTGACGGGATATGTTTTCATCCTCGGATGGGCAAGGTTCGCCGCTGTCAATCTGGGCCGACAGGGGATTTTTCTCTGGAAGAGACATGTGTCCCTCGGCAAAACGGCTCTTTACCTCTTGATGTCCGGGGCCTTTGTGGGAGCCGCGGCCGCCTGGGTGAAGTGGCGCACCTTCGGGATGACCGGCAACCATTTCCGCCTCGGTATCACCATCGTACTGCTCGCCTTCTTCGGATACTGGAGCGGCCTGCGCATGGATACCCACAAGAAGCAACGCCGGATACTTCCCCTCCTGCACGGCGTAAACAATCTCCTGCTCCTCGCCCTCACCCTGCTTTCCCTGGCCACGGGCGCTACCGTGATTCTGAGGCTCCTTCCATAGGCAGGTCATCATCTCCCCGCGGCGGCATCAAAGTAAAGGAAATCTAAAATTGGGTGCCAGAGCCTCTATCAAGAAACTTCATATTACAGAAAAGGTTGGTTTGGTCCGACTCACTCTCTTATAGGTTGAAACATTCGATAGCTTGGCAGTAAATTTTATCATCATGCATCCTACGTATACCTTCCTGAAGCCAATGAAGTGAAAAACTTAATCGATGTAATAGATTTCGAATGAAAATCGTGTTAATCAGAATTATAATGTAACAGCAATTGACAGAGTTCCACCCCGTATATTCATGCTGGAGGGGAATTATGGACTGGCTGGCAAAACCCCGTTTCGAAGAGGTACTGACATGCCCACAGTGCATAATAAGCGTGATGGGAGACCATGCTGGCGAAGGCGTTGACGCGATCTTCCACAGGAAAGCTACCGATATTGAGCGAACAGGCAAAGACTTTCTGGCTCATGAGGTCGCCAAAAGCACGACCCGCGCAAGTACAGGCGCTCTGCAAGAAGATACCTGCATACACGATATTTGTTGAGCCAGCGACCAAGGGTGGCGCTCGTCCCACTACAAGAGAGGACGCAGCCAGGGAGTATTCCGAGGATGGACAGTTGTGGCATCGACTTCCCGAAGGTATTAGCCCTGTCACTGGGAAGATAGATACCAGTGCAGCAGCCCTTGTTTTCGACATGATGACGACAGCCGTCAATGGAACACTGGATCTGTGGGGCTACGGAGACTTCTCTGACACACAGAAGCCTCTGAAATTCATACTTGGTTGTTCTACGGTCTGTGCAATCCGAAAGGACATGACGCCACATCCCGAAAGAATGAAATCGCGCTATCGTGGAATTGTCGCAGTAGCGCGACTTGCGGAACCGTACTGTGTGTGGCTTCGATAAATCGCTAATGGATGTATTATCCGGAGTTAAGACATGTCTACCGCGACGATTAGAATCTTTCTGGTACATGGTGACCCAAAGCGACTCAGAACGGCCGAACTTTCAAACTGGACTGGCAAAGCAGTTGCGGGACCACGTAGCGAATTTGAAGGTGTGATCGGGCGCGAAGAGTCCGGTGGTTCAGGTGTATACTTCCTGACGGGCAATGAACCAGAATCGGGAAAGCTTGCTCTATATGTCGGAGAAGCAGAAAACATCAAAGATCGCATTAAGGCCCACCTTGAAAAGGATTTCTGGAACCAGATCGTTTATTTCATCAGCAAAGACGAGAACCTCACGAAAGCCCACATCCGCTACTTGGAAGGAAAGCTCATAGAACAAGCTCGCCAGGCTAATCGAGCACTCGTCATGAACGGCCAGAGCAGCGGAGCAAAACTCCCAGAGTCAGATCGTGAAGACATGGAAATCTTTCTGGAAAAAGTAAATCAACTATTGCCTGTTCTTGGCGTTGAACTATTGGTTCCCGCTGCCGGTAAGGCCGCGGCTAATGCAGAAAAGGAAATGCTGTACTGTGAGATAAAAGGTCTGAAAGCGAGAGGGCGCCTCACTCCGAACGGCTTCCTTGTCTTGAAAGGGTCGCAGGCCGTGCTGCATGAGCGTAAATCGTCGCAAAAATATCCGTGGCCACTAAATATGCGGCAAAGACTCAAAGATGAAGGTGTTCTTTCCGTCTCCGAAGAACATCTTGTATTCACGCGGGATGAGGAATTTTCCAGCCCCAGTGCGGCTGCGGCTGTAGTCCATGGCGGGCATGCTAACGGTCTTATTGCATGGAAGAACGATGAGGGAAGAACCTTAAAGGAAATTGAATCCAAATAACGAGTCGGTGCACCGGATCGCCGATAAATCTGGCTCCCGACCTTCTTGTTTGGCATCCGATTCGGAGGGCACATGAACCATTGGGGCATCCCTGACTGGCTCGAAAGAGAAGTGAAAGAGCGAGACAAAACCTGCGTCTACTGTGGCACCCAAATGATCGAGCAGATGCCTCCACGTGGCCCCCGGAAAGCTGTGGCAACCTGGGAACACATCATCAACGACGCAAGTATCGTCACTCGTGAGAATATTACCCGATGTTGCGTAGCGTGCAATTCAAGCAAAGGCACAAAGAAACTCTCTGAGTGGATTCAGTCGAGTTACTGTAAGAAGCGCGGCATCAGCAAGGACACGGTTGCGGAAGTAGTGAAAGAGGCGTTGCGCCTTCACACCTAACCAGGCGCTTAGCTCTGTGTTACTCTCTTTCAATCAGTAATTCTTAGTATCGATGAATGAATCATGCCGTTTGTTTGTAGGTGAAAGTGCGTTTGCTTGCTACTGGGCTTTGATCCCATCCTTGCTCATGAAAGCAACCCGCCCATCGGGTGAAGCAATATTTTTTGCTTTGGCCCTCTATCCCGGCGTGTAAGCCCGTTTTGCAGGCAGCGCTCCCGGTCAAATTGAATTCGCTCCGCTGCACGCCCTCAGTCGGTAATATCGCTCCGTCGTTTGCGAACGGCCGGCGCCACCATCACGATAACGATCAGGATCGTAACGATCACGAAGGCAAGGCTGATCGGCCGCGTCACGAAAACCAGGGGATCGCCCCGCGAGATGAGCATCGCCCTTCGCAGGCTTTCCTCCATCATCGGACCCAGCACGAAACCGAGCAGCATCGGCGCAAGGCTGCATTCGAGTTTCATCCAGACGAAACCGAGGAGACCGAAGATCGCTGTGAGATAGAGCTCAAAAGGACTGTTGTTCAGGCTGTAGATGCCGATCGAGGAGAAGACCATGATGGCGGGAAAGAGCAGGCGGTAGGGCACCTTGAGGAGGCTCACCCAGAGGCCGATCAGCGGCAGGTTGAGCAGGACCAGCATCAGGTTACCGATCCACATGCTCGCGATCAGTCCCCAGAAGAGATCGGGATTCTTCATCATCACCTGCGGGCCGGGCGTGATGCCGTGGATGGTGAGTGCGCCGAGCATCAACGCCATCACGCCGCTGGCAGGAATCCCCAGCGTGAGCATCGGTATGAACTTGCACTGCGCGTCCGCGTTATTGGCCGACTCGGGTCCCGCCACCCCCTCGATGGCGCCGTGACCGAAACGCGACGGGTCCTTGGCTGACCTTTTTTTCGATCATGTAAGACGAGAACGAGGCGATCGCCGGACCGGTTCCCGGGAGCACGCCGAAGAACGCCCCGAGCAGCGGTCCCTCTGATGATCGGACCGATGGACCGCTTCAGGTCCTCCTTCGTGGGAAGGAGTTTCGTCACCTTGGAGGTGAAGACGGCGCGCTCCTCCGGGTCGCCGAGGTTACAGATGATTTCTCCCACGGCGAATATCCCTACGGCCAGGACCACGAAACCGATGCCGTCCGCCATCTCGATGATGTTGAAGGTGAAGCGCTTCACGCCCGAATCGACATCGCTCCCCACACAGCCGAGCAGCAGACCCATCACCACCATCGCGAGCGACTTGACCATGTCGCCGTGGGCGAGGACCGCCGCCGTGACCAGGCCCATCATCATCAGCGAGAAATACTCCGCAGGCCCGAACTTGAGCGCGATGCCGGCGATCGGCGGACCGAACAGGGCGATCAGCAGCGTACAGAAGGTCCCGGCAAAGAACGACCCCAGGGCCGCGATCGCGAGCGCCGCCCCGGCGCGCCCCTGTCGCGCCATCTGGTAGCCGTCGATGCAGGTGACCACCGCCGACGTCTCACCCGGGAGGTTCACGAGGATGGCGGTGGTCGACCCTCCATACTGGGCGCCATAGTAGATGCCGGCCAGCATGATCAAGGCCGCGATCGGCGGGACGGTGAAGGTGATCGGCATCAGCATCGCGATCGTCGCAAGGGGCCCGATCCCGGGCAGTACGCCGATCAGGGTCCCCAGAAGGCAACCGAGGAAACAGTAGAAGAGGTTCTGCAGCGAGAACGCCACACTGAATCCGAATACGAGATTATGGAATATCTCCATGAAGCGCTCCTTAAGAGAATCCTTTCAACAGGGGGTAGGGCAGACCCAGGCCCCAGATGAACATGGCCACCGAAAGCGCACCCAGAAAGAGGGTCAGCAGCAGGACCTCGACGAGCCGGAACTCCCTTCCCGAGGCCGCCGAGATGAAAACCAGAGCCGCCAGCGCCGGGATGAAGCCCGCAAGGTCCATCAGAATCCCGAAGACGACGATGGAGAGGGGCAAAACGATCAGAGCCCGGAGAGACCAGTTGCCCTGGATTTTCTCGCTTTTGCGGAGCCCCCTGAGCATGACGTAAATGCCGAACAGGATGAGGATCCCGCTCAAAACGACCGGGAAGTAGCCCGGTCCCATGCGCAATGTCGTACCAAAGGGGTAATGCCGGGCAATGAACATCGCCCCGGCGCCGGTCCCGACGAACATCATGCCGGCCCAGAAATCCTTGTTGCTTCGTAACTCCAGTTTCATCGGCCACTCCTTATTATTAAATACTGCGTCAACGGCTCGGCGCAACGATTCGTGTCCTGAGCGTCATCAGCCCTTCGATGCCGCATTCCACCACATCACCGGGCTTCAGAAAGAGCTCGGCGGCGTTCGGCTTTCCGATCGCGGTCCCCCCCGGCGTCCCCGTCGCGAACATATCCCCCGGCTCGAAGGGGATGTAACGGGAAAAATGCTCTATAATGACGGGAAATTTCCATATCTGATCGGCGGTGTTGAACCTCATCCGCCGCTCGCCGTTGACCGTGCAGGTCATCCAGAGATCGTAGGGATCGCGGATCTCGTCCATGGTGATGATGCAGGGGCCGAGCGGTCCGAATCCCGGGATGTTCTTTCCCGTCCAGAATCGCGACCCTGAGGCCACTTCGCGTTTTTGCAGGTCGCGGCAGGTAAGATCGTTCAGGATTGTGATCCCTGCGACGTACTCGAACGCCTGCGCCTTCTTGACGCCGAGCGCCCGCTTGCCCATGACGAACACGAGTTCCGGTTCGTAATCGAGCCGGACGATCCCCTCCGGCCGCTCGACTTCCCAGTCATGTCCCGAAAGGCAGTAGTTGTACTTGACAAAGGAGGTCGGCTCCTGCGGCGTCTCGAGGAGGAGATCGTTTCGCCGAAGCTCTTCCAGGTGCTGACGGTAGTTCTTCCCCACGCAGAGAAACTTCTCCGCATCGGTCACCGGCGGGAGAAACCGGATCGCTGATGGTTTGTAAATCCACTCCTTGGGAAGAGACTGCTTCGGACGCTCCGCATAGTCGAGGAGCGTGCGGACGCGGGTGAGGCCGGCTTCCCCGGCCGCCAGCAGACTTCTCATCGTCGTCGGAAGCGGTTCGCTACCGGGGTTTCTTTGCCGCCAAGCACCATCCAGTGCCGCAAGATCGACGATATCGTCATTGACCAGAACGCCAAGGCGCGGAACACCGTCTTGCCCCATCGGTGAGAATGTCAGTAACCTCATTGCGATCTCCTTCTTCTCAAATCGACGGGTCGCCTGTCGCCGCGGATCTTTTCATTTGATATTCACCCCCAGCTCGGTGGCCACGTCGCAGACCGCCTTCCATGTGTCTTCCGGAATCGGTATGCCGTCGCGCTCCCTTATTGCACGGGCGCGGGCCTCAGGCTCGCCCGGGAGCAGCACTTCCTCGAAACCCGGAGCGGGCGGTACGGCCTTGATCCGTCCGAGTGTTTCGGCGAGCGCCATTTCGTACTCCGCCGGCGGTCGAAAGACGGCCGCATCCACCGCAAAAACGAAGATCCCGCTGCGGCTGACCACCCCCGGATAGGCATCGGCGCCGGCCAGAGGACCGCTCAGCAGCTCCGCGATGACCGCCAGCGCGTAGCCCTTGTGACCGCCGAAGGGCAGCAGGAATCCCCCTTCGAAAAACGCCTGCGGATCGGTGGACGGCAGGCCGCGGCTGTCCAGGATGGCGCCGGGCGGAAGGGGCTCGTGCTTCGCCTTGGCCGCCTTGATCTTCCCTGCGGCGATGGAGGAAGTGGCAAAGTCGAGCGTGATGGGCGAACCTGCCGGGTTGGGAATCGAAAAGGCAATGGGATTGGTCCCCAGAATCGGCGCCGATCCTCCATAGGGTGCCGTCGTCGGCTTGTTGACCGTTCCGATGGCCATGAACATGACTACACCCTGCCGGGCGGCGCGGTCGGTGAAGGCCGCCAGCCGTCCCGTATGGCCCGCCTGAACGACCGAGAGCACGGCGACCCGCTCCCTCTTTGCCTTCTCGACGGCAAGGTCAGCCGCGAACACCCCCGTCACCTGCCCGAAGGCCCAGTTTCCACTGATCACCGCGCTGGTTGCGCTCTCTTCGATCACTTGCGGTCGAGCCGTAGGGACGATCTCACCGGTTCTCACGCTCCTGACGTATTCCGGGATGCGCAGGATACCGTGCGAGTCGTGTCCTGCCAGGTGGTTGTCAACCAGGACGTCCGCCACCTGCGCGGCGAGATCATCCGGGGCCCCCGTCGCCCGGAAAATTGCGGCGGTGACCTCGTGTAACACTTCCTTTGTCAGAGTCGGCACTGAAAGCCCCTCCTCTTTTTTGCTGTACCCGGGTGAACGGTCCTATTCCGGTTTGATGCCCGCTTCCTTGCAAACCTTCGCCCACTTCGCAGATTCCGTCTTGACGAAGGCGTCGTACTCCTCCGGTGTGCTGCCCACCGGCTCGGCGCCCTGGCTTGCCAGGCGATCGCGCACCTCGGGCAGCTTCAGCGATTTCACCACTTCAGCGTGCAGCCTGTTGATCACCGCACGCGGCGTCTTTGCAGGCGCGAACAGACCGAAACCGGTCGACACATCGAACCCCGGCATACCTGCTTCGGTCGTGGACGGGATGGCAGGAGCGGCGGCGGAACGCTGGGGGGCGGTCACGACGAGAGCCCGGAGCATGCCCGACTTGATATGCGGCAGTGCGGAAGGCATGCTGCTAAAGAGCATCTGCACATGGCCGCCGAGAAGGTCGGTCATCGCCGGACCGTTGCCCTTGTATGCGACATGCTCCATCTTGATCTGCGCCATCGATTTGAGCAGTTCGCCTGCCAGGTGGCCGACCGTCCCGTTACCGGCGGAAGCGAAGTTGATCTTGCCGGGGTTCGCCTTGGCAAGCGCAATGAGCTCCTTCAGAGAATTGGCCTGTACAGAGGGATGGACGACCAGAACCGTCGGCACTTCAGCCACCAGCGAAATACCGGCGAAATCCTTGATCGTGTCGTAGGGAAGCGATTTCTGCATGCTCGGATTGATCACGTGGCTCGCCGAGACCATCATGATCGTATAGCCGTCGGCCGGAGCCTTGGCAACGACCTCCGAACCGATCACTCCGCCGGCGCCGCCGCGGTTCTCGATCACAACCGGAACGCCCAGATTCTTGCTCAGTTCGTTGCCGATCGAGCGCGCGACAATATCCGCGTTTCCTCCCGCCGGGAACGGGACGATGAGCCGGATCGGTTTATCGGGAAAGGCGGCCTGGGCCGGCGAAATCGCCAGGACGAAGGTAAACAGGGAAAAAGCGACGACGACGGATAACAAAACTCTATTCTTTTCATGGCAAGCTCCTTTTCTTTCGCAACCGGGGCATCGGAAATCGATGCCCGTTCGTAGAAGACTCCGCAATTCCCTCCCCATCGAGGGGAAGAGCTGGGTAGGGGTGGTTGACGGAAACTACCGCTTCAGGAGTTTCTCCAATTTGGGAAGCTCCCCTTCCACCATCTTGTAGGTGTGTTCCGGCTTCGGGAATTCACGGCTCGGACGTCCTTCACGTACTCGGTGAAGGCCTTGAGGGTCTTGTCCGCGAGATTCTCGTACTTCTTGACGAATTTCGGCGTGAAGGCCTGGAAGACTCCCAACACGTCGCTGCAGATCATCAGTTGGCCGTCGGCGTCGATTCCCGCTCCGATGCTGTAGACGGGGATCTTCAGATCGTCGCGGATGATCCGGCAGACCTCGGGCGGCACCGCCTCGACGAGGAGCGAAAAGGCTCCCGCCTTCTGGATCGCCCGGGCGTCTTCGATCAGTTCCATCGCCGTCTCCGCCGTGCGTCCCTGCGCCTTGAAGCCGCCGAGCTGCCCGGAGCTCTGGGGAGTAAGACCGATATGACCCATCACCAGCATCCCCGCGTCCGCAATCGCCCGGATCTGGGCGCACATGCGCCGTCCCCCCTCCAGCTTGATCGCATCCACGCGGGCCTCCTTGTAGAAACGGCCGGCGTTCCGAACCGCCTCCTCCACGCTCACCTGGTAGGAGAGAAAGGGCATGTCGCCGATGACGAAGGTGTTCGGGGCTGCGCGCCGGACCGCCTCGCTGTGGTAGATGCACTGGTCCATCGTCACCGGCACCGTCCCGTCATAGCCGTAAATGCACATCCCGAGGGAATCCCCGACGAGGATCATCTCCATCCCCGCCTCTTCGGCGAACTTGGCCGTCCAGTAATCGTAGGCCGTTATCCAGACCAGAATCTCTTTTTTGTCCTTCATCTGCTGAAGATCGATCCGCGAAAGCTTCTTTTTAGCCATAGTCATTTACTCCCTTTCTATGAGGTTTGGTTTCTCATTCAAATGCGTTTCTATAAATCAGTTCAATATCCTCCACCGAAAGGACTCGGGGGGACCGGGTGAGGAGTCTCTGTTCCTTGTGGGCTTCCACCGCCCACTGGTGGATGTTTGTCTTCTCTTTGCTGATCCCGAGATCCGTGAGCGACGCGGGCAGATCGACGCTCTTGATCAGATGGTGGATGGCGTCCAGGACTCGCTCCACCACTTCCCGCGGGGCAAGACCGTCGATCGGCTCTCCCATCGCCCGCGCCAGCGCGGCCATCTTCTCCGCCTTGGCCACCGCCACATACTCGAAGCAGGCGATAAGCAGGGCGCTCAGGGTCACGCCGTGCGGGGTATGATGTTCCCCGCCCACCGGATAGGCCATCGCATGGACCAGGCTCGTGCCGGAATTGTTGAGGACCACCCCCGCCATCAGGCTCCCCAGGGACATCTGATAGCGCGCCTCCATGTCCTGCCCGTCGGCAAAGGCAGGCCCCAGCCATTTGGTGATGATGGAGATGGATTCCAGAGCCAGGGCGTCGGTGATCGCGTTGGCGTTCTTGGAGAGGAACGCCTCGGCGGAATGGATGAAGGCATCGATGCCGGAGCTGGCCGTCACCGAAGGGGGGCAGGTGACGGTCAGGACCGGATCGACGATGGCGACATTGGGCAGGAGATTACTCGAGGCGACCACCTTTTTGACGTTGATCTCCCGGTCCAGGAAGATGGCGTGCTTGGTCACCTCGGCCCCCGTCCCGGCGGTCGTCGGTACGATGATCGTCGGCGTGCCCCGCTTGGGAACCTTCTCCTTGCCGAAATAATCCTTGGTCGTGCCGGGATTGGTGACCAGTGCGGCGGCCATCTTGCTCACGTCCAGGATGCTCCCGCCGCCGAAACCGATGATCACGTCAAAATTCCCTTTTTTCGCGATCGCCGCCGTTCCTTCCACGACCTCGGTGGCCGGTTCCGGGGTGTCCCGATCCTGGATATTCACCTCTACCGTGATCCCCTCCGCCTTCAAAAAGGAGACCGCCTTATCCAGAAGGCCCGCCTTCTGAACCCGGGGACCCGTGATCAGAAGCACTCGACCGGCGCCCAGTTTCTTGGCCTGCTCGCCGATCTGCTTGACCGTATCGATGCCGAAAATGATGGTCGGTGTCTGAAATACGATGTTTTGGAACATTATTATTTTTCTCCTTTCGTGTTTTCTCCGAATCCCCACCGCACCACGCCACCCGCGGGATGACGGAAGGATCCGATCCCTGCGACCGGGGAGACAGCCCCGCGCCGGGAGCAATTAAAACGAGGTTTTCTCCTCGGCCACGATCCGGTTCGAAAGTCTGCCGAGCTTTTCGATTTCGAGGGTGCACACATCGCCGACCTGCATGAAGGTCGTCGGATTGCGGAATTTCGCTAGGCCCCCGGGGGTGCCCGTCGCCACGATGTCTCCCGGCTCCAGGGTGAAGATCTCCGAAAGAAAAGAGACCAGTGTCGGACAGTCATAGACCAGTTCCCGGGTGTTGGAGCTTTGCAGTTCACGGTCGTTCACCCAGAGTCTCACGGCCAGATTGCCCGGATCGGGAAGTTCATCGGCCGAAAGGAGGAAGGGACCGCAGGGGGCGAAATGGTCGAAGGTCTTTCCGCGGAGGACCTGCTTATCCGTTTCGGTCAGGTCGCTCGCGCTCACGTCATTGAGGATCATGTAGCCGCCGATGTACTCCATGGCCCTCTCCTTGGGGACATGCCGGCCCCTCTTTCCGATGACGAACGCCAGTTCGACCTCGTAACCGAGCATCTTCGACATTTTCGGGTAGATGATCGGATCGTCGGGGCCGCAGAGGGCGTTGTTGTATTTCGAGAAGATCCTGGGCGCCGCCGGCCTGGGTAGACCTGTCTCCTTGAGGAAATCATGGTAGTTGTGGCTCAGACAGATGATGCGCAACGGATTTTGTACCGGCGCGCCGAGTTTCACCTCTTTCCTCTCGAATACGAACCGCTTGCCGAAAACACTGAGATCCGCGTAGTGGCTGCCCTTGGCATGATCGAGGGCCGCTGCGGCTCCCTCCCAGGAACGTTTGCCGCCGGCCAGAAAAGCGACGCTGTCGGCCGGGACAATGGCCGCGGCCAGGACCTGGTAGCGGGGTTCCTTCATGGCGGCGAGCAGGTTCTCATAGGCATAGTTCAGATCGATGATCCGCCCGTCCTCAGCCAGCACCCCGAGACGATAGCCCCTCTCCGCGTATTGATACATGACGATTTTCATGACTCTCCTCCTGAATCCGTTGTGAGCGCATACCCCGCAGCTTCCTGCGGAGAGCTTCCATTTTTATTTGGGCTTTGCGGTGCTCTTTCGCGGCAGTCTCTTCCGGTCATATCCCGCCGCTATCCATTCATCGCCGGGGCGCCTACCTCCCCCGCACTCTTTCTCCGCGCGTACTCCTTCCGGAAACGCTCCGAGGCGTCGTGGATATGTCTTCTCACCAGCCTCTCGTACTTCGCCCTGTCCCTGTTCCGATAAACGTTTAGCATTTCATCGTGCTCATCGTAGGACCTTGAAAGGTCCCGCTTCCAGAAGATGCTGAGGTTCCAGCACCATTTGATCGGTTTGAGGGCGTTTTCATACATCTTGATCAGCGCTTTGTTGGAGCAAGGAGCAATCATGTTGTAATGGAAGCTGTAATTGAGATGCCGGTAATTGCTGAATTCCCCCTCCACGCTGGAGAACTCCTTCATCTGATCCAGGATTGCCTCGATCTTTCGGAAATCCTCCTCAGTAGCGGTTAAGCAGGCAAGCCCTCCGGTATAGCTTTCAATCATCTCCCAGACTTCGTAATTGTCTATGACTTCCCGTTCCGTGAAACTGGCCACGACCCTCCCTTTGCCGGTCTGCCGGACAACCAGGCCGGCGTTCTCCAGCTGCATCAACGCCTCGCGGACAGGGGAACGGCTGACGCCGAGAGCCCGGGCGATATTGTCTTCGACCAGTTTGCTCTCCGGCAGCAGCGCCATACTGATGATGTTTTCTTCGAGAAGGGAGTAGATCTTACGCACCAGCAGATCGGCCGTCAGAGGGGGTTGTTCGGCCATCTTTTTCAGAAAATTTTCTTCCACGGATTTTCCCTCCAAATTCATTTCGGATGTGTTGGAATACCGTCCTCGGTGCACCGTCGACGGTATACTAAAGCAGCCGGAGGGATGTCAAGAGAAATTCATTCACCGGTATGTGCCGGTTATTGAAGCCACCTGTGATTCAATAGAATTTATATAACGTTAAAAAATTGTTTATAAAGAATTTTGTGTACATCATTTTTCGTTTCAGAAGTTGGCAGTGTTTAATCAACGTCGCCGGTTCAGCGGCGGCGAGGAGGCAACTTCGCCTTCAAAACCGGTAGGTGAGTTCCAGCATGTGCATATCTGCCCCCGTAGTGTGAGGTCCGTTGATTCCAGCATCGGAATAGTGCAGAAACCGGTAGCCCACTCCGAGCCGTTCGAAGAGCGGAATACCAACGCCCGCAGTCAGGGCAAATTGGAAGTATCCGCCGAAGTCTTGCATTCCAAAGTGATGCCTGCTAAGCAGAGCCCCGCCAGCTCCTATATCTAATGTAAACCTCCCATCTTGACTGCCAAAGGCAACCAGGGGAATGAGAGAAACGACCAACGCAGTTTCCCCGCCACCATAAAGAGCGCCGGCGCTGACCATCAGCCTTGTGCCGGCTCCCCAGTCTGATTGAGAATACCACGCCCAAGGCAGCCTGAAGTTCGCCGCCATGCCGTACTCTCGAAATGGTTTCATCGTTACATCTCCGAGCACGTCTATGCTTGAGATGGTCGCCCGTATATTGACACTTTGCAAACTCAATTTGATAGGAGCCTGCTTCTCATCGGCATTCTTAAGGGTCGCGTCTCTATCAGAGTCATTGTCATGGAGAATTCGTGTAAAAGACACATAGCCCAATGATTTGCCTTCCGGTGAGATGGCGATCCCTTTGCCGGAGGAACACTCTGCGATATCTGGGCATATATCTATCTTCGCGTGGCCGGGAACCAGCGGGGCGAGTTGAGATGGATAATTTGGAATGACGGCGCAACCAAACAAACAGAGAATCGCGATCAAAGCCATGAAAAAAGACTGCTTGAATGAATGACAAATCCTTTTCATGGAGCTTCCCTCTGTCACCAAGCATCACGAACAGAATTTTCAGCCGCTTCAATGTCTTTTTTTTAAAAAATATCTGTTTAAACTTTGTATCAGGCATAGTTACGCTTTGGTAGGATAGAGATAAATTGAGTCGTTACAGTAACGGTAACGACTCAATGCTCTGCGTATGGAGGTGTGTTACCGGTTGAAAATAACCGGCACGCTCTCTATAGCTTCATCTTTTTTCGTGAATCGCCCAGGCCAATAGCTTCTACCTACCTCATGGAGCGGAGGAACCAGCCGCCCTTTTTTTTCCTCGCTGGTGCGTGGAAGAGGCCAAACCTTATCCACTCACCTTGATGACCGTATTGGCCAACGCTCGATGAACTGACACGACACTAGCCGACTCCATTCCCTCATTGCCCTAAATCTTGACCGCCCGGAACATTTTAGCGGTAGCCTTCTTCTTTGGCATTGTGAATGATTGAAGTCAGGTGTCCCGAGGAGTAATCGCCCATGCCTCCCCCGGAGAATATCAGACGACCCTGGCCTTTATACACTAGCTCGTGGCGGTAGCGATCACTGCCGTAATAGAAAGGTATCCAAGCCTTGCCGGTCACGTAGGCTCCCTGATCTGTGGGCTGTCCGATCATATCAGTCACCTGCTTCATACCCATGCCGATCTTCAGATTCATGAACTTGCTTCCCGGAGCCGGCTTACCGACAATTTCTCCCTCCCAGTCGTTGATCCCCTTAACGGTCTGCCTATCTGTGGGTGTCTCGGCCTTCGCACTGGGCGCTGGCGCCGGGCTTGTAGCGCTCCCGGTCTTTTGCGTCGTCTGGCAGGCATTCAGAAATAATGCGGTAATAATCGCCACTCCTACATACACCAATCGATTTGTTTTCATGGTTCAACCTCCAATATATTGAAACATTTTTCTCCTATGTTGAGTAGGAGCGCTGGCCTCGTATATCACCGAAATCCTATCATCTGATAACCGGAAGGATAAACCATTCAGATATTCATAAGCCTCTTCCCCACCGGAGAGGGAAAGAGGCAAAACTTTATTCTCTTGTTTTTACAACTGTATTGGCCAACTTCTCGATGACGGTCACGACGCTGGCCGAATCCATTCCCCCATTGCCCTGAATTTTCACCGCCCGGAGCATCTCCCGCGAGATGCTGGCCGCCGGCAGGCAGGCCCCCACCTTCTCGGCCAGGTTCAGGGCCGAGGAGAGATCCTTGTACATGTTGTCGGCGGAGAAATGGGGCGAAAAATCGTGGGTGATCATCCGCATCCCGCGGGTTTCCATCGCCCCGGTCCGGGCGCCGCCCACCGAGGTGATCTCGATCACCTTGACCGGATCGATCCCCGCCTTGTCGGCGAGGACGAGGGCCTCGGCCACCGCCTCGATCGCCACCCCCATGACCAGGTTGTTGATGAGCTTGAGCGTCGTCCCCATGCCGTTCTCTTCGCCCACATGGATGATCTTCACCCCGATGGCTTCGAAGAGGGGAAGACAGGCGTCGTAGGTTTCACGCGGCCCGCCCGCCATGATCCCGAGCTTCCCTTCGGAGGCCACCTTCGGGTTCCCCGTCACCGGGGCATCCAGCATCGGCACCCCTTTGACCTTCGCCTGCGCGGCGATCGATCGGGACATCTCGGGGGCGATGCTCCCCATGTCGATGAGGATCATCCCCGGATGGGCCCCCTCCAGGACGCCGCCCTGCCCGCAGATCACCTTTTCGGAGGCGGCCGAATCGGTGACCATCGTAATCACCACATCCACCGCCCGGGCGCAGGCGGCAGGCGTTTCCGCCCATGCCGCGCCTGCGTCCAGGATCTCCTTGGCCCTGTCTTTTGTCCGGTTCCAGATCGTGAGGGGAAATCCGGCCATGAGGAGGCGCTTGGTGATCTGCCGCCCCATCAGGCCGATGCCGACGAATCCGACTCGCTGCATGCCCCCTCCTTTACTCCACCTTGCCGATATTGCGGACCGCCTTGATCAGCCGCTCGGCGTCCTTGTCCCAGAATTTCTTGAATTCCGGGGCGTCCAGGTAGGAAATCGGCGTCTCCATCTTCTCCATGGCCGCTTTGAATTCGGGCGCCTGGACCGCCTTGGCCGTTGCCTCGCGGAGCACCTTGAGGACCGGCTCGGGCGTGGCCGCCGGGGCGAAGAACCCCGACCAGATGTAGAATTCCACATCCTTGTAACCGACCTCTTTCAACGTCGGGACGTCCGGCAGCGCGGAAAGGCGTTTGTCCCCCCAGCCCGCCAGGACCTTGACGGCGCCCGCCTTGATCTGCGGGATGGAGACGTTCGGCCCGCCGGAGATGGCATCCACATGGCCGCCCAGGAGCGCGTTCAGGGCCGGCCCTCCTCCCCCCGTGGGGATGTGGCGCAGCTTGATCCCCGCATCATGGGCAAACATCTCCATCGCCACGTGCATGGTCCCGTAAACCCCGGAAGAGGCGTACTTGATCTCGCCCGGCCGTTTCTTGGCGTCGGCCACAAAGTCGGCGACCGTCTTCCAGGGGGATTTGCTGCTGACCACCAGAACGGTGGGATCGGAGGAGAGCAGCGCAATCGGCGCAAAATCACTCAATTTGTACACCAGCGGCCGGCCGAAGAGCGCATCGACTTCGGGCATGACCGAAATGCTCGAAAGGGCCACCATCAGCGTATAGCCGTCCGGTTTGGACACGGCCTGGGCCTGCATCCCCACGGCCCCGCCGGCGCCGGTCTTGTTGACGATGACCACGGGCTGTTTGAGCTGTTTCTCCAGAGCCGTCGCGAACGGGCGGCCCACCAGGTCGGCAACGCCGCCCGGCGGGAACGGAACGATCACCTGAATAGGCCGAACGGGATAGGCCTCGGCCGCCAGTCCATTACCTGTGACAAAACTGATGATTCCGATACACATCACCGCCATAACCATCAATAAAA
>CAWJHT010000096.1:0-30454 GCA_963842685.1 uncultured delta proteobacterium
ATAGAGGTAGGATAGCCGGAACCAAGACATGCTCGGGGCGTAGAACTCCCAGCTGTTAAGGACGTTGATCCAGGAGCTCCAGACGAAGAACACCCCGAAGACGACCAGGACCAACTGGACGAACAGCCGGTGCCATCGGGCCAGCCAGGCGGGAAGGCGGTCGGACAGGATGCTGATGCGAATGTGCTCTTCGCTTTCCATCAGCGTGGCCGAACCAAAGAATACGATGGAAACGAAGAGGATCTTGGCCAGCTCCTCGGTCCACATGGCGGTGATGAAAAAGACGTTTCTGGTCAGGACCTGGTAGAACGTGGCCAGAAACATCACGATGAGCAGCGCCCCGTTGAGGCGGTCAACCCATTTTTTCATATGCGGTTTCTCCGACAACAACCCCGCCCGGTCGAATACGCCCGGGCGGGGTTGTCGTTTCGGGTTGCTCGCGGGCAGAGGATTACTTGATGTCGCGGACCTTCTTGAGCAAGCCGGGCTCGAACACTTCCTTGTCCAGCTTGTCCATGGCCGGCGCCACCGCCTTGGCAAAGGCCGCCTTGTCCACCTCGACCAGGGTCATGCCGCCTTCCTTCTGGAGCTTGGCGGTATAATCCTTGTCGGCGGCCACGGCCATCTCGTTGGCGTACTTGGCGGCGTCTTCCCAGGCCTTGATGATGAGGTCCTGATGGTCCTTCTTCAGCGTGTTGAACCATTTCATGGAGATCTGGTACTTGCAGGCCGAATAGATGTGCTCGGTCCGCATCATGTACTTCTGGGCCTCGTAAAACTTGAGGGACCAGATCGACTCCGGCGGGTTCTCCTGGGAGTCCACGACACCGGTCTTCAGGGCCATGTAGACTTCCTGGAAGGGGACCGGGGTGGGCAGGGCGCCCAGCGACTTCCAGACTTCCATCCAGGGCATGATCTCCGGCAGGCGGAGCTTGAGGCCCTTGACGTCGGCCGGGGTCTTGACGGGCCGGTTGGCGGTCAGGAGGCGGGGGCCGCGATAGACGATGCCCACGGTCTTGACCCCCTTCTGCTTCAGCGGCACGTCGTTGATGTACGCCCCGAGCGGACCGTTCCAGAACTTCCAGAAGTGGTTAATGTCCTTCATGACATAGGGCACCTCGAAGACCAGGTACTTGGGGAAGAAGATCGAGATGTCGCCCGAGCCCATGGCGCCCATCTCCAGGCCGCCGGTGCTCATCGCTTCGAAGACGTCCCGCTCTCCGCCCATGGCGCCGAGGGGATGGACGAAGACCTCGAACTCACCCTTCGAGCGCTGCTCGACCAGTTCCTTGAACTTCTCCTGGCCCTTGTAGACCGGGGCGCCGGGCCCGAAGGTCGAGCCGACATTGATCTTCATGCCGGCCATTGCCGGCGCGACCGTCAAGGCCACACCGAGCAAGGCATACCGCACACCGCCATCCAGAACCGTGACTTCATAACCGTACCTCCTTGGGTGAAAGTGATTCGCCTGCCGCTGGAAAGGGATGAGCAGGCCGTAAACGCGCGTCTTTAGTTTTTGATAAGGTATTGCTTTCGATGGCGGGAAGTATAGGGGGGCTGTTTTTGCTTGTCAAGGGATATTTAGTATCGAAAAGCAGGGGCTGGCGATGCGATTGGGAAGGGAGGTGAGCAGCGGTTCCATCACGATCATCTCGACAAGACCCGATGCAGTTGGGCGCCCAGTTCCCGCGCTTCTTTGGCCGTCGGCGTGGAGGTCTGGATGAAAAGCCCCTTGCGGCCGAAAAAGTCGACAAGCTTTTTTGAATACGCGGCCAAGTCCACTTGTGCCTCCATACCGTGATCCCAATGGTAGTGGCGCAGGCAGAGCGCGGTTTTCCCCGCGGCGGCTTTCCTGACTGTCTCCCAGTCCGTCTGGGGAATGGTAAAGTCCAAACCCCGCAGGCCTTCAATCTCCATCATGGGCTCCACGACGTTTTTCACGCTTCCGCAGGAATGCACGACGATGCCGCCCATGGCCCGGGAAATCATGCTGTTGTACTTCACGCCGAACTCCCGGTAGAGTTTCGGCGACATGATGGCGGCCGTGTCGTCGCTGATCCGCACGCCGATCTCACGCGGAATGTACCACATTTCGTGGCCCATGGTGTGAAGGTTGCGGATGCGCGCCAACTGCTCTCTCAGATAGGCGATTGTCGCCTCGGTAATCTTCTCCAGCAGCACATGCACTTCCCTGGGGTGGAGCATCGTGGCGGTGATGAAGGAGGTGTATTCCCAGATCAGGGAGGCCGTCACCAGGGGCGAGGGCACGTTCACCAGCCGCAGCGGCAGGCCGGAGTGGGACTGGAGATAATCGACCCGTTCCCAAGCCTGCCTGAATACGGGGTTCGTCTTTGGATCGGGGACCTTCAGGGCGTGCACGTCTTGCACATTGTCGTCCCGGATCAGGGGCGTGACCCAGGGATCGGCGTCGTCGTTCACCGTGTACTCGCAGCCAAAGGCGGAGGCGATGATGTTGATGCCCTGGTTGGGCTTGATGTTGGGCATGCCGTAGTCGCAGATGCCCTCCCGCTGCTTGTGAAAATCCATGTTCCAGCCGAGCTCCGCCGCGTGATCGGAGAAATACTTCGATGTAGCCGCATGAAAGCCGCCGATCTCGATGAGGAACGGCACCTCGGGGACATCTTCGAGTCGCCAGTTCTTCTCGATCAATGTTTTCTTTTCCTCGTCGCTCAGCATCAATGACTTCTCACAAAAGACTACATGGTAGGCCCGATACGGTTTATTCCGAAATCATTGTGTCCCAGAATTTCCGCCTTTGTCAGCTTCCCTGATGCGACAGCAATCATCTCGTTGAACATCCGCTCACCGACCTGCTTTACCGTTTCCTCGCCGGTGATAACGGTTCCGGCATTCAGATCCATGTTATCCCGCATTTTGTTAAACATGTCGGTATTTGACGCAACCTTGATTGTCGGAACAATCGGCGATCCGGTAGGAGTCCCGCGTCCGGTTGTAAATACCACGATGTTGCATCCCCCTGCCACCAGCGCCGTAAGTTGTTCGATATCCTGTCCCGGCGTATCCATATAGACAAGACCCTTTTGCGTAATTTTTTCAGCGTACTCGATCACTGCCTGAAGCGGTTTGGTTCCTCCCTTGTAAATACAACCCAGAGACTTCTCCTCAATGGTAGTCAGGCCGCCCTCCATATTGCCCGGGCTGGGATTACTGCCCCGCATATCGACATTCATCGCTTTTGCCGAATCCTCGCAGCTCTTGATTGCCGCGTAGCATTTTCCGGCAACGTGATCGTTCACCGCTCTTGATGCCAGCAAATGTTCTGCGCCGATCACTTCAGGAGTCTCCGACAACACCGAAGTGCCGCCGGCATCAACCAGCATATCACTGACTTCTCCCAGCGCCGGATTCGCCGACATCCCTGAACACGAGTCAGAGCCGCCGCACTCGGTGCCAAGAATAAGCTCTGAAATCGGAACAGGTTCCCGTACACATAAAGAGGCGTCTTGCATCATCTGATTGGCGGCTTTCGATCCTTCAGCAATCGCCGCATAGGACCCGCCGGCTTCCTGGATAATAACGCAATGTACAGGTTTATGGGGGCACAACCGTTTAATTTCGGCGGCAATATCCTGCGCGCGCATATTCTCACAACCAAGACCGACGACTACGATTCCGAAGACGTTGGGATGAGTGCCATGTCCGACAAAAACCCGTGCGGTCTGTGCGGCATCGGATCCCAGTTGCGAACAACCATGCTGATGCTCCACCCACACCGATCCCCTGACATTTTGTGAAATGGCCCGCGAAACATGATTGGCACAGACGATGGTAGGCATTATCAGCACATGGTTCCGTGTCGCTGCGGAACCATCGCTGCGGCGATAACCCATAAAATACCTTTTATCCATCACACACATCACTCGGATTTTTGGACCTGAATAGGCCTGCGAAGCAACCGCTAATCTGAGGAGACAAGATTTCCGTCACTATCAAACTTGACCTCACCGGCAGGTTGAATGATTTTAATGTTTTTATTTGTTAATGCTTCCGAAACAAGAGGCTCGGAAATCCATAGGGTTTCGATATGTGATGTATTCATTATTCTTACAATTCTGGGTTTTGTTTTATCAATTTCCGTACAACAAAAAATGGCGGCCTGAAGAGCAAGCCTGTCATTTCGTAATATCATCGGCATACGTACTCCACTGACCACCGTGCATGTCAGTGCGTTGGGATAGGTCATGTCAAAATCCGTTTTATCATAAACCCTTTTTGTGGCAAAATCAGCCATCCCAATACCGATCGCATTCCCGTGTGTTTCTTCGGAAAGATCCAGAATGACATATCGTTGGAACTCCGGTCCACCGCTGGCATATGGCGTGCAGTAGGTTGCTGAAATATTGGGATCTGCCCCATCGCCGGAAAAGTTTTTTCCGATCTGATCGATCACAAGAATATCAAATTTCGGAAACATGATTCGAGGCATTAATCGCTTTGCTTCTATGAGTAAATCTTTTTCTCTTTCTTTTAATTTCATTTTTCGGGATTGCTACTATTTTACAGGTATTATCAAATGCATTTTCGATAAGCCCGATTCCAAAAAGAATCCTGGCATTTTTCAAAATAATATCGGCATAGGTTTCAACATTGTGGGCCATCCGGCCAAAGCCTTCCATGTGGCAGCTTTCAGCACCTTTCTGTTTTCCCATCCCGATGACCATCATTTTCAGCAAGCCGCTTTCATATGTCCCCCTAAATGCAGTATGCGGCTTTATTCTTCCGACAACGATTATTCCATCAGCTTGAGATGCAATCTTGTCAAGATAGACAGATTTACCCTCAGGAGTATGTCCGATGATGATCGTTTCCATGCTTGATCTTATCGGAACACCCATTGTCTTTTCTGTCACGTTATAACTGGCAAGAACTTCAAGTTGTCCTTCCGCGGTCGCTCCTCCATGACTTCCCATCGAGGGGAAGATAAAAGGCTTTCCGCCAAGTTTTTGCACATGAGCGATTATTCCCTTGAGAATTTGGTCAATATTCGCAACTCCTCGACTTCCTGCAGTAATTGCAATGCTCATTCCGGGTTTTATAGTGGAGGCTATTTCATTTTTTGAAAACTCGTTGGCTATTGCTGTCGGTATATCCCGGATAGAGTTGTCTTCAAAAATCTGCTCTATTTTCGCCATCCGCGGGATCTCGATCGAACCGAGGATATTATCAATGACACCATAGCGATCCCACGTACTATCTCTTAATAACTCACTCATTTAAACCATCCTTTGGTATAAAACATTTGAAGTTACATCGAAACAAAGTGGTCTTTAGCCGCTTCGCCGTCCTCACTCGTTCGACAATAAACATAACACTTCAAAGACGCGCCAGACCATGCATCGCGTTTCCGCAAGCCCCCTTCTCATCCAGACGTCAACATCCACGTCTCATTATATCACAACTATAGAAGTAAAAGTATCTTTCTTCGCTCCGGACGAGACGGACAGGAATACGATGAGAAGAAAACAGGCGGGGCGGAAAATCTGCGAAGTCGATCATCCGCCCGCCTGAAACGCAGGGCAGCCATTTGGTGAATCTGCCTTAGCATGGATTGAGAAGAGGCTCTTTATTTCGCTGCCGTCTTGAACGTCACCTCTCCCTTCATGGTTGAGGGGCTCTCATAGAATTCGATATACTTCTGGTTTCCTTCCGGCGTATCCGGGTGATCCGGTCCCCGCCACCACTTGTCGGCAAGGAAGTTCTTCTTGGCCAGTTCCCAGACTTCTGGAGCGGCGGGTACGTCCTTCACCTCCCATTTCAACCCCCTCGGGGTCATTTCGTAAACGGTGTATGCGCATGGGGTAGGTGGAAAGGGAAGGATGGATGAAGTAGAAGGTTCCGTCCGCTTCCTGGTACCGGGTGGAGATGTGGTGATGACCGGAGAAGACGGCCTTGACCCCGTATTTCTTCAACAGCGCCTTGACCTCGTCTGCGTTGTCCATCATGAACCATCCCCAGGAGTTGTGGTTCGTCTTGTCCCCTTCGCTCCAAGCCACGAGGTTGTGATGGATCAGGACCACCATCGTCTTTTTCTGGTTCTTCTTGAGGGTCGCCTCCAGCCACCGCATCTGACCTGGATCGATCGTCCCGCCGAAATCGTTCAGACCGGCCTCCGGTACAAAAACCTGGGCACGTGAGGAGTCGAGATTGACCAGGACCAGGTCCTTCGCGATTTCGTGCGCGTAGTAGGTCATCCCGGGCGTCATGCCGCCCGAGTTGCCGATGAAGGCGCCGGCCACGGTGTACTTGGAAAGGGTGATCGGCTGGTCCTTCTTTTCATGGGGAACGCGGCTCAGGTCATGGTTGCCCAGGGTGACATAGTAGGGGACCTTCAGGCCGTCGAGGATCTTGCGAAGGGCATCGATGTTCCAGGGCTCCGCATCCTGGGTCAGGTCGCCGGACAACAGCACAAACTTGACATCGGGGATCTTGTTGATTTCCGCGACGGTGTTTTCGGAGAGCATCTGGGTCTTCAGCCCGAGTTTAAAACCGTCGGAAACGCCCTTCTGCTGGGGGATGGAAATATGGGGATCGGAGATGACGACAAACTTGACTTTCTCAAAGGCAAAGCCGACATCAAAGGATAACAGAATTAACAGAATCATCCCGGCGAAACCGATACATCTGAATCGTTTCAGCAAAAAACCAGATTCCGGAATTACAAAAACGTTTTTAAAATTGATGCTAGAAGCACCGCGCCAGCCGGATCAACTGATTCAACCTACCAAACCGGTTCGTTCATTCGACGCCGCTCTCTTACCGTAGTAAAGGAAACGGTTTCCTCTCAGGCATTGTACCGTTAAATGGGAGAGCAGAACCAGAGCTTGTTTCCTTCACTGTCCAGGAAACTTCCGACATAAAATCCATCGTCGTAAGCCTGTACCGGATCGGCAATGGTCACTTTCCTTTCCTTCAGCGCCGCCTCCATGCTCGATGCATGATCGACCGCGATGGTGATACGGGGATTGGGCAACGCGGTCGGGACGCCGTACCAGTCGTCCTTCAGCATTAGGATGGTCGGTCCCAGGAAATAGCCGACCAGCCGGTCAGCTTCAAAGGCCGGCGCCAGGCCGAGTGTCTCACCGTAGAATCTTCCGGCGCGCGCCCGATCCGTCACGGCCAGGGCAATCGCCTTGATACGCTGAAATCCCAGTGGTGAAGCTTGCATCTCCATATCCTCCTCTTCGTTTTTTACGCGACTTGCATCTAACCATTTTTCAACAGCCTGCATAGTAGGGTGCTTTTCCACACCCCGTTAGGATAGGGAAAACGGTCTTGTGGGAGCAACCGTGATTTGAAACCTGCGTTTCGACACCCGTTTGGGAAACGCTGATCGAAAGTGATGTAGTAATGCTGATAGGATGCGCAGTTCACCTTCTTCTGTTTATTATTCTGTGTGCTTTCAGCCATACGCCACCGGCGGTATGCACGTCATTGCTTATAACTGATCGATAGTCCGCCGCCGCTTTCATCTACCGTCGTTTTCATATCAGGCAGGTTTTTTATGTAATCGTAGAATTCCCTCGTCCCTTCCCCATACCCCGGCCTCGGGCGGAAACATTGTGAGCTGTATAGCACCCGCCTGTCGCAAGTTTAGGGTAAACATCGATGAAATAATTTTTGTACCACTCTTTGTCGGCATCGCAGAAAACAAAATCAAAAGGCCCTTGAAGCTCCTTGACCAATAGGTGTGCATCGGCGAGCCTTGCATCGATATAATCGGAAAGACCGGCTTCCTTGAAGTTTGCCAGCGCCTGTCGATACCGTTCCTTGTCTATCTCGATGGTGATCACCTTCCCGCCTGTTTTACTGAGCGCCCAGGCAATAAAAATCGTGGAGTGACCCGTAGAGGTCCCAATTTCGAGCGCCTTTTTATATTTATTTTTTATGATCAGATCGTACAAGATTTTTCCGTCAGACGCCGGAATATTGAGATCTCTCCAGGTGCCTTGCCGTTTTTCGAGAAATGTCCTTACTCTTTCATCAAGATCTTTCTTCTTTCCCGATCCCTGGGACATCAGATCGGTCGGCAACAAAAGCGCCATACCGAGTACAGCCAATAAAATATTGGCATAAACGTTTCTTTTCATTTTTCTCCCGATTGAACAGAACACATAACCGTTCGTCGCAGCATGGCGACTGCGGAAGCCGGGGTATCGCTTTTATGTCAGATGGTTTACTTGTTCAAAGCTTTTAATGCTTTTTTATCGTTTACCGTCTTGACGATGAGGGTCATTTTTCCCTTCACGGGGCTTCCGTAAATATAGCTGATGTCTATTCCCGCATCGGAGATTTTTTTGGCAACCTTCTGCAATTCTCCTATCTTATTCGGCAGCTCTACGGAAATGATATCATCCACGCTTACCTCTGCCCCCATATGGGATAAAATTTTCTTGGTCTTTATGTGATTGTCGGTCATCAGCATGAAAAACCCTTGCTCGCTCATCTCATAGGCGCAGATAGCCTCAATGTTGATTTTTGCTGCGGTAATAAGCGCGGATACCTCCGAAAGTAATCCTATCTTGCTGGGAAGAGAAAAACTGAGCTGCTTTGCCTTTGTTGCCTTAACCATTTCCTGTTCCTCCTTTCATGTGTTTTGCGATCCGGTGTACCCCCTTGCCGTGGCTGATTTTCGTGATGACTTGTAACATATTTAGAGCGAGAATTCTTCAAACTTTGTTGCTTTGTCTCTATGTTTACTTCGCCGTCTTTCCCTTCAGGAGGTCGATGAGGCTGTCGGGATGGTTGGTGATGATCCCGTCGACACCGAGGGCGATGAACTTCTCCATGGCCGCCGTCGTGTTCACGGTCCAGACATGGACTTGGAGCCCGGCCGTGCGGGCAAGGCGAACATTTTTCTCGTTGAGGTTTTTGAACGAGGAGTTGATCGCTGGATAGAGCTTCCCTCCGCCCGCCTCCTCGGGGGTTGCCCACGGTTTCTGGGTGATCACGGCGATGGGGAGACGGGGGTTCTTCGCACGGATCCGATCGACGGCCGCGGGATCGAAGGAGGAGAAGAGGACCTGGTCGGTCATTCCCGCCTTCTCGACGACGGCGAGCGTCCGGTCGGCCAGCTCCTCCATCGTGTAGGGGAAATTCTTGCCCTTTTTGAGTTCGATGTTGACGAGGATCCGGCCGCGGGTGATGTCCAGCACTTCTGTAAGGGTCGGGATCCGCTCCCCGGCGAAACGGGAATTGAACCAGGAGCCGGCATCCAGGCTCTTGAGCTCGGCAAGCGTCTTCTCCGCGACGTTCCCTTTGCCGTTGGTTGTCCGCTCGAGGGTGTCGTCGTGGATCACGACGACTTCGTTGTCCCGGGTGAGGTGGACGTCCAGCTCGATCATATCGGCGCCGGCCGCGATCGCCGCCCGGAAGGCGGCCAGGGTGTTCTCCGGCGCTTGCCCGGAGAATCCCCGGTGGGCGGTGACGACGATCGGATACTTTCCCCGCCAGGCGGCGCCCGGCTCGGGGGTCGCTTTCTGGTTGTGCGCATGCCATGATGAACCCTCCGCAGAGGCCGCAGAGCAGGACAATCGCCCAGGCGGCCCGTCGATAAACGCTGTGTGCTCCTTCCATACTAATCCCCAATGCCCGGGATCGGACACAACGAAGGATGAAAATTACCCCCACCCCACCCGCTCCCGTTAAGAGGGAGGGCGATAGAGGGCACTGCACTCTCTCTCCTCGGGGGGGAAGGATCCCGGGAGTGTGTAACTTTCATATGAAGAGATCCCCCGATCGCTCACTTCTCCGGCTCGATCAGGCCGTGGACGAACCAGCGCTGGAGGAGGATCACCACCAGGACCGGCGGCAGGAGCGCCATCATCGCGGCCGCCATGACGAGGTTCCACTCGGGGGGCTGCGTCCCGGTGGGGACGGTCTGGGCGATCCCCGTGACGACGACGCGCATGTTTTCCGAATTGGTCACCATCAAGCGGCCAGAGGTACTGGTTCCAGCCGTAGATGAACATGACGACGAAGAGGGCCGCGATGTTCGCCCCGGAGTTCGGCAGGAGGATCGACCAGAGGAAGCGCATCGGCCCCGCGCCGTCGATCTTGGCCGCATCGACCATCTGATCGGGGATGGTGAGGTAGAACTGCCGGAACAGGAAGGTGGCCGTGGCCGAGGCGATGAGCGGGATCGTGAGCCCCGCGTAGGTGTCCACCCAGCCCAGGTAGCTCACCACCTGGTAGGTGGAGATGATCCGGACGGGGACGGGGAGCATCAGGGTGATGAAGATCATCCAGAAGGCGACCTGCTTCCCCCGGAAGTTGAAAAAGACGATGGCGAAGGCGGAGAGGATCGAGATCAGGATCTTCCCGATGCTCACGGCCAGGGCGACGATCGTGCTGTTGATCAGGAGTTGCCCCATATGGAGGCGGTTCCAGATCTTGGTGTAGTTCTCCCACATATGTGCCGAGGGGATCAGGCTCTGGGGGACCTGGATCACCTCGTCCATGCTCTGGGTGGAGATGACGAAGCCGTAATAGAGGGGAAAGCCGATGAGGAGGACCGACAGGATCAGGATCGCATGGATAAGGAGCGTTCCCTGTACGAGCGGCCGCTTTCTTCTGGTTGGTGCCGGTGCGGAGGCCGCCATCAGTAGGTCACCTTCCTTTCCGTGTACTTGAACTGGAGAACGGTGAGGACGATCACCAGCGCCATCAGGATGACCGACTGGGCGGCGGAGTAGCCCATCCGCAGGTGGACGAAGCCGTCCACGTAAGTCTTGTAGACCATGATCGTCGTCGTGTCGCCGGGTCCCCCCTGGGTCACCGCGTGGATGATCCCGAAGGTCTCGAAGAAGGAGAAGACCATGTTCATGATGAAGAGAAAAAAGGTGACCGGCGAGAGGAGCGGGAAGGTGATCCAGCGGAAGAGGCCGAAACCGCTCGCCCCGTCCACCCGTGCGGCCTCCATGACCGAGCGGGGGATCGTCTGGAGTCCCGCGAGGAAAAAGGCGATATTGTACCCCAGGTGCGCCCAGGCCGCCGCGCAGATGACCAGGAACATGGCGATCCACCCCTTGAGGAGCCAGTTGAATTCGTAGGTCGTCACCATCGAGAGGAGATAGGGGAGTATCCCGTAGCTCGGGTGGAAGATGAAGAGCCAGATGATCCCCGAGACGGGCGGTGCGATCCCGTAGGTCCAGAGGACCGCTGTCCGGTAGAAGGTGAGGCCCCGGAGCTTCTGGTTGGCGAGGCTCGCCAGAGAGAGCGAAATGGCGAGCCCCAGGGTCGTGACCCCCAGGGAGAAGATGAAGGAGTTCAGAACGCTCCGGCCGTATTCCGGGGCGGTGAGGAGCTCTTTGAAATTATCGAGCCCCACGAAGATCTCCCGGTCCCCGAAGGGGGCGACCTTGAAGACGGAGAGCCGCAGCGAATCGAACGCCGGCCAGAAGAAAAAGACGATCACCACGATGAGCTGCGGGGCGATCAGGACATAGGGGAGCCAGGGGTTCTTAAAGATGCTTCGTCTCATCGGCTAATCTCCACCCCCACCCTACGCGCCTCCCCCTGCGGGAGGGGGAGGCGGGGAGAGGGACAGGCGCTGTCCCCAGAGGGTATTTATTTGTAAAGGGAGGCGAACTCTTTAAGGATCTTGGCCCCCTCCTTGGCGGCGTCGTCGAGACCCTGCTTAGGGGTCTTCTTCCCCCCGACGACGTTTTCCAACTCGGCCTCGATACTGTCGCGGACCGCGGAGAAGTTTCCCATGCGGATTCCCTGACTGTTGGCGGTCGTCTTGCCGCTCATGATCTGATTGAAGGCGGTCCACATGTCGGGGTTTCGCTGGAAGTGATCCGTCTTCTGGAGGGCGCCCAGCGCCGATTTGCTCACGGGGAGATAACCCGTCGCCGCGTGCCACCAGGCCTGCTGCTCGGGCTTCGTCAGGAATTCGAGGAAGGCAGCCACCCCCTTATATTCCTCGGCCTTCTTCCCCTTCATCACCCAGAGGGTCGCGCCGCCGATGATCGAGTTCCCCTGGGGGTAGCCGGCCATCCGGGGGAGGTTCCCCGTCCCCCAGTCGAACTTGGCGGTCCTCGTAAGGGTGCCCACCAGGGCGGTCGAGGCCAGGCCGATCGCCGCCTCCCCGTTGACGATCGGCTGATCGCCCTTGCTCGTCCGGCCGGAGTAGGTGTAGATCCCCTCCTTCTGCCAGCGGGCGAGCATCGTCCACATCTTCACGCCGAAGTCGCCGTTGATCCGAAGGCGCGTGGGCATCCCCTTGAAGCCGTTGTCCATGTCGGAGAAGGGCTGGTCGTGCCAGGCGTGGGCGTTTTCGACGAGAGTCCAGGAGGGCCAGGCCGTGGTGAAGCCGATCTTGGTCGCCCCTGAGGCGACGCAGGCCTTGGCCGCCTTTTCGATCTGCTCGTAGGTCGTCGGCGGCTTGGTCGGGTCGAGGCCCGCTTTCTTGAAGATCGTCCGGTTGTAGTAGAGGATCGCCGTGGAGGAGTTGAAGGGCATCGAGTAGAGCTCCCCGCCCTGGGAGTAATAAGAGCGCACGACGCTCAGGAAATCCGCCCAGTCGATCTTGATCCCCTGCTCCTTCATGAGCTGGTAGACGGGGTAAACCGCCCCGGAGGAGAGCATCGTCTGGGTCCCCACCTCGAAGACCTGGAGCAGGTGGGGCTGGGTCTTGGCCCGGTAGGCGGCGATGCCGGCCGTCAGGGTTTCCGGGTAGGACCCCTTGTAGACCGCCTTGACTTCATAGTCGTTCTGACTGGAGTTGTATTTGGTCACGATCTCGGTGACCTTCTCGCCCAGAAAGCCCGTATTGGCGTGCCACCACTGGATCTCGGTCTTCGCCATGACCGGTCCCGGCAGCAGGACAAGAGCGAGGAACAGGACAACCATACCGCGTACAAGAAGCTGCTTCGTTCGTACCATGATGTCACCTCCCGTGAATTTTGACAACTTCATAAAAAGTAAATTTCCCCCTCCCGCCAGGGGAGGGTTATACACATTCCCCCTTCCCGTCGCGGGAGGGACTATACATATTTCCCCTCCCCTTGCGGGAGGGGATTAAGGGGAGGGGGATGGAACACATTGAAATCCGGTTACTTCCCACTCCCACCCTACCTCTCCCCCGTCGCAGGGGAGAGGTTTTCAGTCCGAATCGTCAAACACAACCGTTATGTTCCGGATCATCCCCATCCCCTCTTTTTGAGCGTGACGGTCACAGAATTCGATTGGTCCACAGGACCGACAGCAAGGCCGCCAGCAGCGCCAGGACGGCCGCCGCTGCTGAGAAAAGGGCGGTGATTTCGGTCTCCCGGGTTTCGAACACCAGCCGGGCGCTCAGGGTCTGGTAAACCTTTTTCAGGTCCGCGGCGGAGCCCGCATAATAATACTCGCCCTGCGTCAGCTCCGCGATCTTTTTGAGCGCCTCTTCGTTAAGGCGCACGCGCATCGACCAGCCTTCAAACTGCAGACTCTTGCCTTCCGTTGTGCCGAATCCCACCGTGTAGATGCGCACACCGCGTTCGGCGGCCATACGGGCGGATTCGATGGGGTCGGGCCCGACGTTCGACTGGCCGTCGGTCAGCAGGATGATGACGGCCGAGCCGTAAGAGCCGGCCGGCACGGGCTTGAATGCCGGCTTTTTAGACTCGTGCGGCTGGTCGAGCGGGGCGCCGCGCGTGGAATCGTGCCGGGGGTTGGATGACCGGAGGTCGAATTCTGCATCCGGAAAGATCGCCTTGAGCGAGACGAGGATGCCGCTGCCGATGGCGGTTGCGCGCTGCAGCTGGAAGCGATCGATGGCCGCGAGGATCTCCTCGCGATTATCGGTGGGGGCCTGGGCGACCGCCGCCGTACCGGCGAAGGTCACCACCGCGATCCGTGTGCGTCGCGGCTGGTCGGCCACGAAGGATTTGGCGGCAGCCTGCGCCGCCGCAATCCGGCTGGGCTCGACGTCTGTGGCGCGCATACTGCCGGAGGTGTCCATGGCCAGGATGACGGTTTCGTGCTGGGTCGGAAGGGTGACCACCGCAGACGGTCGAGCCGTGGCAAAGATCAGGACGGTCATGGCCAGTAAAAAAATCAGCGGCGGGATGTGGCGGCGGAATCTCCAGCCCGCACCCATAGCCTCCTTCACCAGGCTCAGGTTGGTATAGCGGAGCACGGACTTTTTCTTGCGGCGCAACAGGAACAGGTAGGCTGCGATCAGCGCCGGTACGGCAGTCAGAAGCCATAGCATCTCAGGCCAGATGAACGTCATGGCTGCCTCCCAGGTGCCGCGGCAGGCTGCCGCCCGCCGAAAGCTGCCGCCGCCGCTTGCGCAGGTCGGCAAACCTCAGAATCGCATCGACGAGGTCGTCGGTGGTGGACAGCTCCAGAGCGTCCACGCCGGCGTCGCCAAGGGCCGATCGGAGGTCCGCCTCGCGCCGCCCGGCGGCGGCCGCAAAGCGCCGGCGGAAGCCGCCGTCGTTGGTGTCGACCCATGCCTGCTCACCGGTCTCGGCGTCCTGAACGACCAGAAGTCCCAGGTCCGGAAGTTCCATCTCCAGCGGATCGTAAAGCCGCACTGCCACGATTTCGTGGCGCCGGGCCAGGTGGGCCAGCGGCTCCTCCCAGCCGGGGGCGCTGATGAAATCGGTAACGACGAACACGAGCGAACGCCGGGACATGACCTGGCGGCCGGTCAGCAGCAGATCCTTGAGGTTTGTTGCGGCTGCGCGCGAGGGCTCGGGCCGGGACAGCATCCGGCTGAGGATGTGCAGGACATGACGCCGGCCGCTCCGCGCCGGTATCACCGTGTCCACGCGGTCGCCGTAGAACAGCGCCCCGACGGGGTTGCCGTATCGGGACAGCAGCCGCGCCAGAACGGTCACGAAATCGATGGCGACGGAGCGCTTCTGTACTTGCTCGGAGCCGAAACTCACCGAAGGGCTCAGGTCCAGCAGAAACCAGGCGGTCACGTCCCGGTCCTCGTTGTACACCCGCACGTAAGGGGTCTGCAGCCGCGCCGTGACATTCCAGTCGATGTGGCGGACGTCGTCGTGGTACTGGTACTCGCGCAGGTCGGCCAGGTCCACGCCGAACCCGCGGAACAGGCTGCGGTAGTCGCCGTGGAGCAGGCCGTCGAGGCGACGGATCACGGTCCACTCCAGCCGCAGCAGGATCTTCTCAGGATCGCACGCCGACTTGGACATGGGCCTCCAGCGGCTTCTCGGGAGCCGGTATGTGCTGCATGACCTGCTGAATGATCTGATCGGACGTCATGGCATCGGCCAGGGCCTGGTAGGAAAGCACCAGCCGGTGGCGGAAGACGTCGGCCACAAGGTCGGTCACGTCCTCCGGCAGTACATAGCCGCGGCCGCGCAGGTAGGCCAGGGCCCGCGCGCCCTCGATCAGGTGGATGGGAGCGCGGGGGCTTGCGCCGTAGGACAGGTACGGCGCCAGGCCGGGTATCCCGAAGCGGTCGGGGTCCCGCGTGGCAGCGGCGAGCCGCACCGCGTATTGGATGAGGGAGGGGTCCACGAACCCGGCTCGGCACTCGCGCTGCAGCGCCCTCAGCTGTTCGGTGGTGGCGACGGCCGTGACTTCATTCTCCGTACCGGTGACGCGGTTGACGATGACGATCTCCTCTTCCTCGCTGGGGTAGCCGACGAGCACCTTCATCATGAACCGGTCCACCTGGGCCTCGGGCAGCGGGTAGGTCCCCTCGGTTTCTATGGGATTCTGCGTGGCCATCACCAGAAACGGCTGCGGCACACGGTGGGTCTCTCCGGCGATGGTGACCTGGTATTCCTGCATCACTTCGAGCAAGGCGCTCTGCACCTTGGCCGGGGCCCGGTTGATCTCGTCGGCCAGCAGCAGGTGGGTGAAGACGGGTCCGAGCGCGGTGGTGAACTCCCCGGTCTTCTGATTGTAGATGCGGGTCCCCACCAGGTCCGCCGGCACCAGGTCGGGTGTGAACTGAATTCTCCGGAAGGTCCCGCGAATGGTCCGGGCGAGGGTCTTGACCGTCAGGGTCTTGGCAAGACCCGGCACCCCCTCCACCAGCAAATGCCCCTGGGCCAGGATGGCCACGAGCACGCGCTCGAGGAAACGGTCCTGCCCGACGACGATCTTTTTCACTTCATAGAGGATTCGCTCCATCAACGTGGAAACTTCCGAACGACTCGTTTCGCTGGTGCTCATATCCATCCCTTCCAATGCAGCTCAGAACGGCGGCAGACCTATGGCGGTCGCCGCACTCTCGATGGTCACCGCGAATCCGATGCCGATGAACACGCGCTGCTCGGTCGGATTCAGAATGGCCGTGACGATGCCCACGACCTCGCCGTCAGCGTTCACCAGCGGGCCGCCGGAGTTGCCGGGGTTGGCGGCCGCGTCGAACTGGATGAGGTTGGTCAGCAGGCGCTTGCTTTCCGGTGAGTGGTACACGCTGTTCAGTCCGGACACCACTCCCGCCGATACCGACGGGCCGATGCCGAACGGAAAGCCCACGGCAACGACGTGGTCTCCCAGGGCGAGATCGCGTGTGGATCCCAAATTGGCAGGGGCGAGATCGTCGGGGATGGTCTTCGCCTGAAGCACGGCCAGATCGTATTCGGGCCTCAGGCCGACCACCTCGGCCTCGGATTCAAGCCCGTCGGCAAAGACCACTTTCACGAGCGTGGCGCGGGCGACCACATGCAGGTTCGTCAAGATCAGTCCCTTGTCGACGATCACGACCCCGGTGCCGACGCTCTTTTCGTATTCGTTGTTACGGTCGGGGTCGGTGTCCAGCCCGCGCACGCGCACGACCGACGGCCTGATGGCCTCGTAGGCCTTCGCCGCGGGCGACGGCAGGGTTTGGGTCTCCAGCGTGTGCAGCACCGCCCTTTCGATGTCCTTCTGAGTGATCCGGCCGGGTGCGGGCGCCATCGACGCATACCCCCAAACGAGGAGCAGGGCCAGGAGCGCCGCCGGCAACTATCCAAAGGGCGTGGTTATGGCGTTGGATGAACTTCCAGAGGCGAATGAAGAGAGGAGGAACTGGAGAGGAAGGGGATTCAAGGGCTTTATCGTTTTGTCCAGCCTGGTTCGGAGGGCTTATTCCGCTTGGCCGGACAGGGCTTCGCGACCGGCTGGAACTGCTGTAAAGCGTGACTCTTTTCATATGCGGCCTCACTTGCCCGAGGCGTGATTTTAACACCACTCGATAAATGCTTGGGAATGAAGATGTTCACGCTTGCCGCAATGACAAGCCGCAATGTGGCAAATTCCCGAAAGTTTCGGATTGATAAGAAGTTGCTTTTGCGTGGCTTGAGAATACGGAAAAGAATCCTTCAAGTCAAGGGTATTTTATCACAACCTATTGTGATGGGATGGAATTTGATTCCGGACCATTCGATGCGGTTTGTCATGTGGAATCATCGACTTTTCATGACTTTATCAAATGACGGGCTACTTAGGAAAAAAGATATCCTATCCCGGTGTTGCCATTAGCAATCGGGAGGCAAACCGAAATAGCAATGCTCCAATCATATCTTTAGGGGCCTGTGCTTTGTCTCATTCAGTTGGTAGCGTACCTGTATAATCTCCGCCATGATACTCACGGCAATCTCTTCTGGGGTCTCGGCGCCGATGGGCAACCCGATCGGTGAATGAACCCGGTCCAGTTGCTCCTGTGTGATGCCTTTGGTTTTCAGATAGGAAAATATCGTTTGGATTTTTCTTTTACTGCCGATCATGCCGACGTATGCCGCCGGAGTTGCGACTGCCCACTCCAGCACCTGGGTATCGTTCTGATGCCCCCTGGTGACAATGACGATGTATGAAGAACTGTTGATATCCAGTCTCTGCATTACGGATGTCATGTCTTCGGCAATGGTCTCGTCGGCTTCGGGAAAGCGCTCGGCATTGGCGAACTCAGGACGGTCATCGATGACGACGACACGGAAATCCACCATTTTGCCTATTCGTGCCAGAGAAAATGAAATGTGCCCGCCGCCGAAGATGAGCAACATCGGCAAGGGTTTGATCGGCTCAATAAAAACATCCACGATTCCTCCGCAAAGCATCCCTTCCTTGGAGGCATCCTCGTTGGTTAACTCAAAATGCGCCAGATGTGATTCGCTTCCTTCAATGAGTTTAAGCGCCTCTTTGTATATCTGATGTTCCAGCGAACCGCCCCCTACCGTGCCGACTATCTTACCGTTGGTTTGTACGAGCATCTTGGCGCCCTCTTTCCGTGGCGCCGAACCGCGGGTGCTGACAATCGTAGCCAGAACAGCCTTCTCTCCCCGACGTCTTAGACTGGCAATTGCCTCATAAATATCATCCATGATTGTCACCTGACCTATTCACATCGTGAGCGAGAGGCACGTCCATTGCGTCTTCGATCTTCACTTCTTCAATCATCCTGTTCTCCCGCTTGCTTCTTTGCCTCTTGATAATCCTGAGGCGTATCCATATCCGTAAGGACAGTGGGTGTGTCCATGGGGACTTCGAAAATGTCCGCGGCGTGTTTGTTTACGACTTCCCGAGCCCCTTGATCGCCGATGGACAGCAGTTCTGCCCTGTACCGTGCATCGAAGATCACCGGATGCCCCCGTCGTCCATTGTAGACCGGAATAGTAATGCCATGTCTGCCCGCGCGGTAGGCATCGATCAATGTGTCAATCACATGCGTATCGATGAGCGGCTGGTCTCCCAGCAGAATCATGAACGCCTCGGCATCGGCAGGTGCGTTTCTAATCCCGCATTTTACCGAAGAGCTCATGCCTTCTCTGAAATCCTGATTGACCAGGATGCGGCTTTTGGGGGATAGTGTGATTTTGCTTGCGATCTCATCGGCGCGGTAGCCCAATATCAACAAAGATCATCTCCAACCGGGAAGCCGATGCCATGTCCACGACCCTGCTGGAGGATGATGGTTTTCCCCCAGGGCAGGAGTTGCTTCGGCGTGCCCATCCTTGTTGATTCCCCGGCTGATAAGATGATTCCAACGATCATTTTTCTTGAATCCCATCCCGGAAGGAGTGTTCACCATAGCATCGCAGACGCTGGAGAGGCCATTCTGCACTCCTTGCGCATTGTATCGGGTGATCCCTTCATTCAGGAGTTCCAACACGCCCCTGACCTTCTTTTGCAGTTCCTCATCCTTGCTTCCCAGAAATTGATAAAAAGCCTGTTCCGTCACACCGGCGGCTTCATCCAGCGTCTTGCCTTTCACCAGCGTGCATAAAATCTCGACGGCGACATTGGCCGTCGGTTCACAGGAACACAGATACTTGATGTCATCAATCCTGTGGTCGACGACATGTGATGATAGAGCTGCATGTAATTGCCGGTATTGCCGCAATCGATCATCTTTTCACCGACGGCTTCCACGAAGATCGAGGCATTTTCAAATGAACCGGCATGTCGGAAAATCCTCCTTCAGCAATTCGCGATAATATTTGATGACGCTTCTTCCATACGACTTTTTATCCAATCCCGTCGGGCCTGCTTACCTAGATGTAGCTTCGCTCTTTGAATATCTCATCCAGGGTCGTGACAAAGACCCGGCATTCCTCAATCGTATTGTAAAGGTAAAAAGAGACCCGATAGATCATTCGGTGGTCGCGGTGAGACTTGGGACGGGTCCATCCCTGGCCGAATTGCTCGTTAAAATAGGAATGGACGCAGAAAACGCCATCCCTGATCATGATGTTGCTTTTTCCATTCAATCTCTTCGGCGATCCCCACCGCATTCGGCCTCCTGACCTCGAAGGTCAGGATGCCTCCCCTTTGCGCTGCATCGCGGGGCCCGAGGATTCTGAACCATCCCGTATCCCCGTAACGGTTCAGCAGTTCCTCGGTCAGAAAACGATTCAGCCTCTTCTCGTGGGCAGAGATCCGGTCCATGCCGATCTGCTGCAGGTATTGAATCACGCAGCCCGGAGGCAATCAGACCGGCGTAATTCTGAATCCCCGCTTCGAACCTCTCCGGCGCCTCCAAGAGGCTGTAAGAATCATAGGTCGTATCGCCGACAGTGCCGCCGCCCAAAATCGCCGGTTCGATAACATCGCCATCCGATCCTCTTCGTCCGGCTCCCGTCCCAGGAGTTCCGTTTTTCCATAGAGCACGCCCACTCCCCGCGGCCCGCACATCTTGTGCAGCGAAAAGGCCAGAAAATCGACATCCAGGTCTTGAACGTCTACAGCTTGATGCGGCACCGTCTGGGCGCCGTCGAGCAGTACCCGGGCGCCGTATCGATGGGCAATTTTGATCATTTCTCCGGCAGGGAGGGTATAGCCGGTGACATTCGATGTATAGGCCATGCTCACCAGGCGCACCCTGTTGTTTTTCAAGCTTCTGTTCGAAAGCCTGCAAGGTCGAAATGCCCCCTCGGGGATGGCTGCCATGGCAGTCTACTTTGATAATGCCCGATTTTTGCAGCCTCAGCCAGGGAATCAGATTCGAGTTATGTTCCTTGTCGGTCAGTAAAACCACATCCCCCGGCTGAAACTTGAAACCCAGCGCCACGGTGTTGATGGCATGGGTGGTATTGAGGGTGAAGATGATCTCTTTTTCGGACCCGGCATGGATGAACTCGGCGATCGATTTGGCGGGCGCCCTTGATCCCCTTATCGGGATTCCCTTCAATGCGTTGGGTCACCTCTTCGGCAAACCAGTGATGGCTTCTTCTGCCGCCGCAGGCGGGATAATCCGTATAATACTCGTTGATGCGATGCAATGACCTGTCGCGGCACCAGCGTCGTGCAGGCATTGTCCAGGTAGATGGGAGGTTTTCCATTCCGCCGTCTTTCGAGTGACGGAAAATCATCTCTGCATTCTTCCAATGAGTCTTGCTATTCACGAATCCCATCCACTGGAATACCTCAATGATTCTCTAGATGCCTTCATCCAATGCAGCCATCTTATCACAAAATGTTTCCCGAGGCTTATCTTCAAATTTCATCTGATTGTCTTCTAATAAATCGGCAAGCCCCATCTCTTTCGAAGGCTTGCCGATTGCACGACTTGTATTCATTAAAATACGTCTTTTATTTCCCGGCCAGCGCCGCTTTCACTTTTTCCGGCGTGGCCGGCAAATTGTAAATCCTGGCCCCGCAGGCGTTGTAGATGGCATTGGTCACCGCCGGAGCGGTGGAGACCATCGTCATTTCCCCGACGCCGGTCGCCCCCAGCGGACCGTTCGACCGGGGCGTTTCCAGCGTGATGATTTCAATGTCAAAGCCGTCGCGAATGGTGGGAAATTTGAAAGAGACATAATCTTTCGTCTTGCCGAGTGACATACTCCTCCCGCAGCGCATAACCGACACCCTGGTCCATGCCGCCTTCCAACTGTCCTTCGAAGGCCTGCGGGTTGATGATGGTCCCGCGCATCCACCGCGACCGTCATTTTCAGGACCCTGGTCGCGCCGGTTTCGGTATTCACTTCCACCTCGGCCATCTGGATGTTATGGCATTCCGATACCTGGGCGTTCCCCTGTCCGGTTTTCGGATCGAGACCGGCAGGTCCGTCGATTCTTGTGATGCGCCTTCATAGCGTGTCGGCTTTCCCGCCTTGACCAAGCCTGCGTAGGTCTTCGTTCCGGCCTCTTTCATGGCCTGTTTCCAGGTTGGCAATGGCATTCAACAGGGAATGGCCGGCCATGAAGGTCATGCGGCTGCCGGCCGCAGGTCCCATCAATACCGTTTTGTCCGTATCCCGGGTATACAACCGCACTTTTTCCAGGGGGAGACCCAACTGATGCGCTGCAATCTGGGTCAGCATGCAGTCGTTGCCTTCGCCCGGATCGGCGACGGCGGCATAAATGGTGACGCCGTCATCCGGATCGATTTCAATGGACAGCTTGGCCGAATCGCCTGCGCCGCCGATACCGAAGGAGTGGGCGGCAATGCCCACACCGCGTTTGATGTGCCCGCCCTGGGCATTGAATTCCTGCGCCGCTTTCTTGGCCTTGTCGTAAGCAGGTCTTGATGGCGTCACAGACTTCGACAAAAGACCATTCCTGGACCACCATGCCCGTCGACTTTCGTCTGTCCCGGTTTCAGCGAATTCATCCGCCGGAATTCCAGCGGATCGATGCCCATCTTTTCCGCCAGCATGTCCACGGCCGATTCCGGGGCAAAGGTGGTCTGCGGCGGCCCGGCGCCGCGTGCCGAACCGCCGAAGGCGTTATTGGTATAGACCGACTTTCCGAAGCACCTTGATGTTGGGGATGTTATAGGAACCCTGACAGCATCATGATGGACCGGCCCAGGATGACGGGGCCGTTCAAGGTATAAGCGCCTTTGTTCATCAGTGAAATCGCAGAAAAAGGCCGTCATATGCCCGTCTGCATCGGCGGCAGAGCTTGACCTTGATGCTGGATAGGCATGCCGCTTTTGGTGATGAGCATCGATTCTTCCATGCGTGGGAACATAGCGCACGGCGCGTTTGAAATGCAATGCCGCGGCGCCGGCAATCGCCTCGGTGATAATCCACGTTTTGATGCCGAATTGCCCGCCGGAGAAGGCTTCCTTGTAGCGCATGTTGTCATATCCCAACGCTTCCTTCAACTGATTGAGATGGAAATGGATGTTGATGCTCCGGCCGACGACGACCAGTTGCGCGATTTTCACCTTCGCCTTCAAAGTAGGCCGAAGAGACTTCCGGTTCCAGCGGCGCCTGGTGATTGGTCTGGGTTGAGAATTCGCCTTCAACAACGGCTTTGGCTTCTTCGAGGGCCTTTTCGGCATCGCCCTTGATAATCGGCTGCGTAGCGCAGATATTGTCCGGCGCATGGTTGATGGATCTGATAAGCCCCGGGTGCCAGGGCTTCTCCGGGGTCATCATGACCGGCAGAGGTTCGTATTCCACCTTCACCGCCGCCGCGGCCGCCCTGGCCTGGTCTCTGGTTTCGGCCGCGACCGCAATAATCGGGTCACCCAGAATTCTGACCCTGTCTTCGCACAGAACCGGCTGGTCCGGGTGAACCTGCCTGAGGCGGTTCGTCCCTTTGATATCCGCGGCTCTCACAAAACCGACGACGCCGGGCATCTTTTCCGCCGCCGACGTATCGATGGACTTGATCATCGCATGGTATTCGGTGCTGCGGACGACCGCCAGTTCCAGTGCATCCGGCGGGAGTTCGATGTCGTGCGCTGAAATTGTGCCAGCGCCGCAGGCCTTGATCATCGCCGTCGGCCTTACGTGGGATACACCCAGCATGCCCTTGCCGATCTTGCTGCGAACCTCTTCCGGAGTGGTCTCTTTGCGGATGAACCGGCCGGCAAGTTGGACGGCTTCGATGATTTTCTTGTAGCCGGTGCAGCGGCACAGGTTGCGCGCCAGGGCCTTTTTGATTGCCGCCATCATCGGGATTGGGATTCTGGTCCAGCAGGGCCTTGGCCGCCATGATCATGCCCGGCGTGCAGAAGCCGCACTGGATGGCGCCCGCCAGGACAAAAGCCTCCTGAATCAGGTGAGGATTTTCGGGTGTACCCAGTCCCTCGACGCTGATGACATCGGCGCCTTCCAGCTTCACCACCTTGGTGAGGCAGGAGCGGACCGCCTTCCCGTTGACGATGACCGTGCAGGCGCCGCATTGCCCCTTCCGGTCGCAGGACTGCTTCGTCCCGGTCAGATGCAGGTCCTCGCGCAAGAGGTCGATCAGAACCATATCCGGACTTGCCGTGACCTGCTGTTGAACACCGTTTACTGTAAGAGTTATTTTTTGCATTTTGCCCCCTTTCCAATATTTGACATAATTCTAATTTGATTTTCTTAATTCCTCCGGGGTATTGACATTCACGAAAGGCCTGCTTCACATTATCGGTTCCCCCGTCGATGAGGCTTAAGTGCACCGTTTCCCTCATATTTGCTATGCGAGTACATGGGAAGATCCGGCGCTCGTTGCTGCTTTGTCATTGACCACCGACGAAAATTATATGTCGGTGCTGACATATGTCAAAGATGACATACTGTCAAGACAAATCATCAGCTCGTCCTGACCGGGCTCACAGAAGCCGGTGCGATGACCATGGATCCAGTGACTTTGTCATCGCTGATGAGAGATCCCCACTGTGGCAGTGGGCCTATGATCCTATTTTTTCTTTTTTTCGATTAACATTTGGAAGTCAAGGCTGGCTTTCGCGAGGAGCGATTTCACATCCTCTTCTAATTTTTCGAATCGTTCAATGATGGCCTTTGCCTGCGGTGTGAGATGCATGCCCTTTTCAGTCGAGTCGACTTCGACGAGCTTCATGCCCGTCCGCTCTTCCGAGGCTTTCAACCGCCCCCATGCCGCCCGGTAGGACATCTTGAGTTTCTTGGCTGCGGCATTGAGGCTTCGCGTGTCCTGAATGCTCGTGAGGATAGCGTCTCGGCCTTTGCCAAAGACAACCCTCCCGTCTTTTTCGATCCAGATCTTGTATTTGATTTCCATGCCGATCCTCCTCGTTTTTTTTAACAGATTAACCAACATCCATTAAATGTCAACACAGAAGGGACCTGAGAAGAGATTGGATATGAAATAAGGTCAATTTATGTGCAACCGTATTAGGATTTTTTTTGTTGCACTTATGTCAAATATGACATATCAGACGGTCGTTAAAACATGAGGTGAGGTTTTTCTTTTCCGGATGGAATAAGCCTGAGCGGGATATTGGGATTACTCCCATTAGCAGTTGGAAAATTATTCTGGAGATAATACATTATGACAGACAACGAACATGAAGGCTGACAATGTCGAGAAGAAAAAGCCAATGGGATAACGCGGCGGGATTTCATGAAAGTCGGAGCTGTAGCTGCAACCGGAGGCGTTCTACCGCTAACCGCTTGTCAGGATAGCTTAAGACGCAGTGAAGTCGCACCTCCGACACCGGTCGATCGAACTGTATCTTCTTCCTGCATGCTATGCCAGGCGCGTTGCTCGATGGAAGTCCAGGTCAAGGATGATCGAGTCATCAATGTATATGGAAGACCGGAGAATGAGTGGACCGGCGGTAAGATGTGTCCCAAAGGCCAATCGATGGTCGAACTGACCTACCATCCGGATCGGCTCCTTCATTCCCTGCTGCGCAAGGGGGATTCGTGGCAGCGAATCTCCTATAAGCAGGCGGTGGAAATCGCGGCCGAAAAGATCCTGAAGGTCAAGAAGGATTTCCCCGATGATTATCACCATCGGGTGGCCCTGTTCGCGCCTCTGTGGGAATCGCGGGAAGGGGAACTGGCCGCCAATATGACCTTTCATATCGCCGGTTTTCCCGATTTCAGCCACTCCGGGGATACCTGTATCATCAACGCGGGCATTGCCCTGGATGCATGCCTGGGATCGATGGTTGCCGAAACAACGCATGACGAACTTCCCAATGCCGAGGTCGTCGTCCTTTTCGGGGCCAACATCGCCGAGCTTTATCCAACCTGCATCCGCTGGCTGCAGGCGGCGCACGAAAAAGGAACAAAGCTCATCTATATCGATCCGCGGCGGACCCCCACCAGCGCACAATGCGATATGATTCTCAGACCCAGGCCCGGCACCGACGGCGCATTGGTCATGGGCATCCTGAATTACCTGATCTCGCAGAATCTTTACGACAAGGAATTCGTGAAAGCCCACGTCAATGGATTCGATCTCGTGGCCGAGCCCGTCAAGCCTTACACCCTGGAGAAGGTCGCGCAGATCACGCGGCTGCGGCAGGATGAGATCCAAAACCTATATGAAATCCTGGGGCGGTCCCGCCGGACCATCGCCTGGATATCCGGTGCGATTTCACGTTACACGAACGCGATTCAAACGGCGCGGGCCATCATCGCGATGCAGGCCCTGACCGGAAATCTGGCGGGGTCCGGCAAAGGGCGTGCTGCATTTCCAGAGCGGGAAGCCGGGCGGGGGCGAGGCCTTCGAGGAAAAATACTCCATGCCCGATATGCCCAGGGGGCTGCACTATCGGAAAATCCTCAACAACATGGAGCGGGAATATCTCAAGGTCCTGCTGCTCGACTCGAGCTACCGGAGATACCCGGATGCGAACCGGGTCCGCAAGGCCGTGGATAAGGTGGATTTCGTCATTCACCGGGCCTTTTTCATGGACGAGGAAGCCAAGGTGTCGGATCTCATCATTCCGGGCACAATGAACTTCGAGAGTGAGGGCTCCCAATATGGCTTGAACCGCCAGGTGGTCTGGCGGGAAAAGGTGATTGAACCCCTCGGAGAGACGGTGCCCGAATGGCGTTTCTATGTGGATCTGGGGCGGCTCATGCACGGAAGTGCCTATCCCCCCGTGCAAAGCCCGGCCGATATTTACGAACTGATGCGGGGAATGTCGCCCACCTGGGGCGGAATGAGCCTGGAACGTGTCAAGGCGAGTCCTTCCGGTATCGTCTGGCCGTGCCCTTCGCCGGACGGCAAGGACGGCCGGGGAACGCTCTTCAAAGATGCCCGTTTCTGGACCAAAAGCGGCAAGGTCGAACTCGATATCCCCGGTCTCGGACCGCTGGCATGGGAAGAACCCACAGGGAGTCCGTTGGGAGAGGATGGCGATCCCAAGAAATTTCCGCTCATTTTTACACAGGGCAAGGTGGTCCATCACTGGCAGCAGTCCGTGACGACCTGGTCCAGATACATGGCCCAGTTCTCCGACGGGAACTCCGTTCAGATCCATCCCGAAACGGCAAAGGCGCTCAATCTGGCAGAGGGAAACTCGGCCCTGCTGGAGACGGAAGTCGGCAGGATGCCGGTCAAGGTCAAGATCACCGATGCCGTTCTGCCGGGGGTGGTCTGGACGCCTTCCTATCCTGATCCGGGCAGCGGCGTCTCCGGCAATGCAGGTCAACCCGTCAATTCGATTATTCCGGGCAACTGGGACAAAGGCGGCGCACAGCACAACGGCTTCGGCTGTAGGCTGACCAAGGCCTGAGCAAGGATTACCACAAGGATATTGAGATTTTTCCCGGGCTCGGCATCCTTCTCACCATCGAAAGAAGGGTGGCTTGTCCGGACATGCGACGGATGAGTTGTGTTCAATCATATGCCGTAACGGGACGGCTTGTGAAGGGGGCAACGATGGACGAGAGACTCTATAGCGACTTTCCGGTCAAAGAGATCATCTGTAATGACGGCGTCGCCGGGATGCGCGATGCCGAAAAAAGCGTGATCGGCGAAATATCTTTAAAGATCTACATCAACGGCACGGAATACGCCTCCCTCCTCTGTCTCAACCAACTGGCGGAAGAACTTGCCCTTGGATTTCTTTACAGCGAGGGCGTTATTGATGCGATCGACGATGTGGCGTCGATCACCTACAATGAGCGCCTCTTCTGCGGTGATGATTGATCTTGCTTCCGGAAGATCGGTCGAGAAGTGTGAGAGCCTGCGCAGCGTGACGTCCGGCTGCGGAAAATGCTTTACATACATCAATCCCCTGAAGCATGAGAAATTTCTGTCGGTGTCCAGTCAGGATCAATTTTCCCTCTCCGACATTTTGCGCGCCATGAAGGAGTTCGAGCGGGGTTCCGAGATTTACAGGGAGATCGGCGGGGTTCACAGCGTCCTGTTCCCATCGAGGAACTCTTTTCCGTCGTGAACGAAGACATCGGACGGCACAACTGTTTCGACAAAATAGCAGGCGTGCTGCTTAGAAACGATAAGATGAGTCTTGTAGGAAACGGAATGCTGTTCGTGAGCGGGAGGGTTTCTTCGGAAATCATCACCAAGGTCATCCGACTTGGCGTCCCGGTCCTTGTTTCCCGATCGACGCCGACCGCGGCGGCGGTAACTCTCGCCCGCGAGTACAACGTGACTCTCCTCGGCTATGTTCGCAGCAATGCCGGATACGTGTATTCCGGGGAAGAACGATTGGTTCTGGAAGACGCCGGAGATCTCCGCGAATGCCGTTGAGCGCAAATTTAAAAAAGTCAGCAGGCGCCATTCCTTTCGTTTACAGCCAACGCATCTTGACCTGTGCTGTCATCGCATGCAATAAGCTTTGAAACGTATCCATTGACAGGCGAGCTCTTCACTCTTTCGGGTGAATCAATCTGAGCGATTCTGCCATGTTCATAAACGATTATTTTGTCTGAGATGGCGACCGCCTCTTCAAAATCATGAGTGACCAGAAGGGCGGGAATGCTGAAGTTATCCCTGACCTCTCGCAGGAAGCGCCTCATCTCAAGGCGAAGAGGACGGTCCAGTGCAGAGAACGGCTCATCCAGCAAAAGCATCTTCGGTCGGCGGATTAACGCCCGTGCAAATGCAACCCGCTGTTTTTGACCGCCCGATATCTCATACGGGTATCGGTCCTCAAGCCCCGTGAGTTTAAATGCACGGATCATTTCGCGCGCTCTGTCCAGCTTTTCTTTCTTGGGAAGATTTGCCGCACCATAAAGAATGTTCTGCAAAACCGTCATGTGGGGGAAGATCGCCAGATCTTGAAATACGTAGCCGAAAGGCCGCTCCTGCGGAGGAAGATCAGTCCCGGCTGAGCTGTCAAAGTATACGATGTCATCGAGACTCACTTGCCCTTTATCGGGCTTCATGAGACCGGCGATCAACTGGAGGGTCATGGACTTGCCCGCACCCGAAAAACCAAAGAGGACAGCCAGTTCGTTGCCGATCTGCCATTCTATGTCAAGGGCAAAGCCATTGACCTTTTTCTGAAGCCTTACCTGCAGCCCCATCAGATGATCCTCTTTGCGTACCGGTTTGCAATGTATATAAAAGACGCCGGACATCGCGGTCATCAGGACAACCATCAAATGGGCCTTCTGCCATTCGCCGCCGCCCGCGAGGCTGTAAATCGCAATGGGCATCGTGTCGGTCCGGCCCGGCAGATTCCCCGCAAGCATGAGTGTTGCCCCGAATTCGCCCATTGCCCGGGCAAATGACAGCACCGTGCCTGCAACAATGCCGCGTTTTGCGAGAGGGAGAATGACTTTTACGGCAGTATCGAACTCGGAATGTCCGAGGGTGTACGAGGCGTTGATAAGGTTCTTGTCAACGGACTCGATGGCAGCCCTCGTGGTCTTTATCATGAGGGGCAGCGCCACGACAAAGGAGGCAAGGACGGCCGCATACCAGGTGAACATGATGCTCCACCCCGTCCATTCATAGATAAACCTGCCGATGAAGCCGTTTCTGCCGAAGAGTACGATAAGATAGTAACCGGTGACTGTCGGAGGAAGAACCAAAGGCAGTGTGCAAAACATATCAAGCAGTTCCCGGCCCCTGAAGTCTCGTCGCGCGAGAACGTAAGCGAGCGGTATCCCCGACAGCATGATGAGCGCCGTTGATACAGACGCCACCTGCAATGAGAGACGGACAGAAAAAAGAACCGAGCCTTCCATGGATGTCCTATTTAAAACCGTACTTCTGCAAGATTTTCTTGCCTTCCGGCGATAGCACCAGAGAGATGAATGCTTTTGCGTCTGCCTCGCTCTTTGTCCCCTTGACGACGGCGATAGGGTAAACAACCGGCTTATGGCTGGCTTCAGGAGCGGTAGCGATGATCTTGATTTCTTTTGATCTCACGGCCGCATCCGTAGCATACACAACGCCGGCGTCCACTTCGCCCCGCACAACGTAATCGAGGACCTGCCGGACATTTTCCGCGTAGATGAGTTTATCCTTGATGGAAGGCAGCATTTGGTAAAAACCAAAAACCTCTTCCGCATACCGGCCGGCGGGAACGGTCTTCGGATTTCCGACGGCGATCTTCTCTATTTCCGCTGCGCTCAATCCCTCGAAGGATTTGAGCGATGTCTTTGCCCCGGCGGGAACGATCAGAACAACACTGTTGGCGGCAAAGTCGGCACGAGTCCCGGCGACAATAAGTCCCTGCTTGTCTACGTCATCCATGTCTTTTTGCGCCGCCGATGCGAAGACATCCACCGGCGCGCCGCCGATAATCTGTTTCGCAAGGTCTCCGGATGCACCGAAATTAAAGACGCACTTTGTTCCATATTTGGACTCGTAGAGTCTGCCGATTTCCTCGAATGCATTCTTCAGGCTTATTGCCGCCGACACGGTAATGTCTTTCGGTGACCCGGCAAATGCAATGAGCGGGACAGCCAAACAAAGAAAAACCGTAATCAAACAAAGTCCGCCTAATTTTTTCATGGTTAGATACCCTCCAATTTCTTAATTTATTTCTATTTGTATATTCCAGCTCAATCTACTAACAAACGCCTTGTTAATTTATAGTTACGAAAGATTATAGGCAATCAGTTGAGACGTTCGGTTGTATCGTCCGACTCGTACCAGCGGTTGGGACGCTCGTCCAGGCTGACCCAGATGCTCTTGACGTCCGTGTACTGTCGGATCGCCTCCACTCCGTTCTCGCGGCCGATCCCGCTCATCTTGAATCCTCCCCAGGGCGAAGCCGGGTCGATCCGGTGGTAGTCGTTGAGCCAGATGACGCCCGCCCGGAGCGCATGTGCCATACGGTGGGCCCGGTGAATATTCCCGCTCCAGATGGCCGCGCCGAGGC
>CAWJHT010000097.1:0-17454 GCA_963842685.1 uncultured delta proteobacterium
CGATGATCCGGTTAATCATGGGCATGCCCGCCGTCGGAGGTATTCATCGGTTACCGTTTCACCTCCGGGTCGTCGGTTGCGGAAGGCAGCATCTCCCCGGCTTTGGGTCCGGGCACGGGCGAAGCTTCCTGCTGTCCGACCTGCGGCGCAGTTCCCGGCAAGCGATGTCGTGGCGATTTCGCTTTTATCCTGGGAGTTTTGGTTACCGACGCCGGAGTGGCGGTCTCTCCGGTTTGCACTCCGGACATCGGTGCAGCCTCCTGCGGCATCGACATCGGCATGCCCTCCTGTCCCGGTAAGGCTGGCAACTGGGAACCCATCCCCGGGGTCAGCGGTGGAGGGAATCGCCATCCCCCCCATTTTAGATTCAGTTTTGGGGGAGGCGGTAGACATCTCAGGCATCGCAGGGGTTTGGGCTGACGGGCATCGTCATGCCATCGTGCACTGCAGGCGCGGTCTTTCGCGCCGCGCGGCCTGGGAACCGCTGCGGAACCATGGGGGGTGTGCTTCGCCGCGGCATCCCGCGAACCGGCCGGCGGCATGGCCCCTTGCGCCGGATGACGGATTTCAGGTACCGCTCCGGGTCCTTGCCGAAATCGTCCCGGCACTCCGGACGAGCAGAAAAAATAGCTCTTGCCCTTGTAGTCGCGGTATATTGCCCTCCGCCTTGGCGCGGTCCTCATCGACGTTCATGCCGCAAACCGGATCATGGGCGATCTTTCCGACGATTCCGGAGGCGGTCTGCTGCATCCGCGCCTCCGAATCGATCAGGAAATTCCCGGACACCACGATCTTTTCACCGGGCATGAGACCCCGGGAGATCTCGACGCGCTCTCCCAGCGAGCGCCCCGTTTCCACCTGCCTCAATTCGATATCCGTTTCCCCGATCGACAAAAACGATTTTTTTCAGCCCCGAATCGATGACCGCATCCACCGGTACGATGATGGCCGACGGACCGCTCACGGGGAGCTCCACGTTCACGAACATATCGGGGCGCATCGCATAGCCGGGGTTGTCCGCCACCAGACGCACCTTGAGGGTGCGCGTGGCCGGGTCGAACTGGGGCAGCACGTGGCTCACCTCCGCATAGAGGGTCTTTTTCTGATAGGGCAGTTCCATCTTTGACCTGCATCCCGGGCTTGAAATAGGATGCCTCGGTTTCGAAGAGATCGGCCAGGATCCAGACCCGGGAAAGATCGGCAATCCGGAAGAACTCCGCGCCCCGGTCGAAGCGCAGGCCGGGAGAGACATTTCGGAAGAGGATGAATCCTGCGACCGGGGATCGGATGTCGAGGCTCCGGAATCTTTCGGGTGCGTTCTATTTCTTCGAGCTGGCGGGGGCTCATCCCGTAAGTGAGAAGGCTCTTTCGGTAATATTCGATTTGTGAGCCTTCACCGACCTGACCGCGCTGTACGCGGAGGATTGAGGCATGGGCTTCCCGCTCCGGGAGCCTTCCTTGCTGACGCTGAGCAGGTTAATAAAATTTTGGACCAGATTGCGGAATTCCAGGGAATAAATGTCGCTAGGACTTCGTTTTCCTTGACCAGGCTGCCGGTGGTGACGGGATGGACATCCTCGATCCAGCCGTTGATGGCGGCGTTGATCCGGTAGGTGCGGGTCTCGTCCGGCGTCACCCGCCCCAGCACCCGCAAGGTATGGCTCCAGGGGATTTTTTCGACGGTTATTATCTTTGACGCCGATCAGCTGCTGCTTTTCCGCGGTGATCCGTACCGTCCCGGCGGCAGGGACGCCAGGGGATTGATTACCGCCGCGGGAACGCCGTGTTTGTCGGCATAGACCGGCTGAGGGGCATGCCGCAGGGCGTGATGCCCGGTTTATCGGACTTGAAAGCGGGATTCATCGGGTCCATGTAATGGAGGATCTTGCGTTCCGAAGTCGCTTTACTCCCGCCCTGATAAGTCATCCAGGAGCCGGCAAGGAAGGAACCGGCTGCGATCAATATGACGATCAGGACTGTTAAGCGTCTCTTCATGATTCACGTATTGTTGACAGGAATTTATTTTTTTTGTGCGAATTGAAGATATGGAAAGGAATCTTCTGTGTCAAGGACATTTATATCAAAAGAGTGAACATCAGAAACCAGCCCGGCTTGGCAAGCAAATTCTAACTCACCAATAAATATATAATTTACTCCAAATTACCAGTTTATGACCTGGTATTCACCTCCTGTACTTCTGTCACTATGAATCTTGGACGGGCGAGATCCTGAATGAAATTTTTAACAGACGGCCCTCTTGGGTGTCGATATGTTTTACAATGGCAAAGTTCTTCCGATGAAAAATTATAACTATTAGTTTTTATTTTCAAATCCTTCTTTATTCACTGATGAAATCGAGTATAATTCAGAGAAGAAATGTCGGGAGCATTTACATATTCACTCTTTATTGAAGACCTGAATTTTATAATTCTCAATGATATAATTAAGATAAGACTTTGGTACAAAAATTGAATTAATAAAGACATAAGGATAAGGAGTTTAAACTAATAAAAATGTTTTAAGAAAGGATGGAATATGAAAACGAAAAGACATTCAAGAGTATTGATTGGACTCGCCGTTTTGATTTTAACCTCCCTAGGCTGATGCGACGAATTTCTACCTTTGCTAGGACCATCGCAACACGATGTCGATACAGATCCCGCAACCGTCATAACTTTCAAATGCCACTGATACAGGGATCATCACTGATCTCAATCTTTATGTCCACATCACACTCGACCCTTTGCCACCTAATGGAGAACCTTATGCAGATGAAGTGGATATTTTTTTAAGGCATGTGGACAGTGGCACTAATGGTTCAGTATATATAACGGAACAAGACCGGCGATCCCCTGAATCATTTATAGACGCAACGTTCGATGACGACGCAACGGCTAGTTACCCGGCGCATGGAACTGTAAATGGGACTTTTAAACCTTTTCAACCCTTGTCTGGATTTAATGCCTTGTCTGAATTTATTGGGCTTGAGCTATCTGGTCTGTGGAGACTCAGAATTCGGGACACTATACATGGCAGGGTCGTGCAATCTCGATAATTTTCCAGGGGACGGAACTGATCTCGTTTTTTGGAGTATACAAGGAGAGACAGCTGATGTTCCTGTTCCCGAGCCGGCAACGATGCTGCTTCTTGGCCTTGGTCTGGTCGGATTGGCAGGAGCGAGGAGAAAGTTTCACAAATAGTCCATATACAACGGGTTTTAATAACCGAGATTCTTATCACGGAGGGAAGGCAGGATCAGAAGTGACCCTGCCTTTTTTTTCATACACCCTGACGGGCGCAATTGACTTGATGGCGAAAGACCTCTGCCCGGCTTATCAAATCCGCTCACCGCAATGGTTGCAGAAGGCGGCGTTGGGCAGATTCTCCTTGCTGCAATGGGGACATATTCTGGCCTGCGGTTTTAGTTCCACGGAGCGGCCGCACTGGAGGCAGAACTTGGCGTTCGAGGGGAGGTCTTCTCCGCAGCCGGCGCATTTCTGGAAGATCAGGAGCTGCTGGCCGCACTGGGAGCAGAATTTCGCCTCCTTCTGGACGGGCCGACGGCAGCCGGGGCAGAGAACGGCCTCCGGCTGGGGTCTGCCCCGATCCTCCCCGGAAGGCCTCGGCGAACATGGCCGGCATCATGAATCCCATTCCCATGCCGAGGCCCGCGCCCGCTTCTCCCTGCGTCTGGGAGGCGGTTTCCAGGGCCATCGCGGCCTTCATCTTCAGGAGCTTGTTCAGGTCGTCGAAGACGCCCAGCCGGCTCTTGTCGTCGATCGCCTTTTGCACCTCCGGGGGCGGCGTGATCGAGTTGATGTAAAGGTCGGTGAGCCCCAGTCCGAACTGGGTGAAGTCGGTCTGGAGGAGCGTCTTGAGTTCCCCTGAGAGTTCGTCGTATTTCGCAGGGAGGTCGAAGATCGTATCGATTTTCTCCCCCATGAAGTCGTTGAAACGGGAGACGATGACCCGGTTCAGGTATTCGGAAATCGCCTCCGTCGTATAGATGCCCTGCGTCCCGACGAGGCTGTTGATGAAGAGGACCGGCTGGATGATCCGCAGGTTGAAGACGCCGAACGCCCGGAGGCGGATCAGGCCCAGCTCCCTGTCCCGAAAGGCGACGGGATCGCGGGTGCCCCAGGTGAGGTTGGGGAAAACCTTCATGTTTGTGAAGTACACCTCGGCGCGCAGCGGGCTCGTCATCCCCCAGGGGAGGCTCAGGAGCTTGGTCAGGATGGGGATGTTGGCCGTTTTCAGGGTGTGACGCCCCGGTCCGAAGGCGTCGTAGGCCTTGCCGTTGTAAAAGAAGACGGCGGCCTGGCTCTCCCGGACGGTCAACTGGGCGCCCCATTTGATCTCGCCGGAACCCTCCTCCGGGATCCGGTGGACGAGTTCCTTTCCCGATTCGTCGAACCACTCGATGACTTCCAGAAAAACGATATTGTTCGTGCCCATGGCTCACCCTTGTAGTATGTGTTCATTGAAGAGGTTTAAAGAACAATGGTATGACCGCCAACCCTTTGGAACTATAGAAGAGGCCAGGCGGGAAGTCAAGGGAGACTTGCTATTTGGGGGTGAATATTATAGGGATGGACCATGAAAACGACGTCAATCGAATATGCGGGTACGTATCAGGGGATGGCGCTGATCGCCGATCCGATCTACCGGTACGCCTCTTTTACGGTGCCCGTGACGGAGGGGGGCGGCGAGAAGACGGAAAAGGATCTGATCGACTCCCCCTGGCTCCAGCGACTCCGCCGCATCTACCAGCTCCAGAGCGCCCGCTGGGTCTATCCGGCCGCCGAACACACGCGCTTCCAGCACTCCCTGGGGACGATGCATATCGCCGGCGAGTTCGGCCGCCACCTCTACCCGTCCCTGAAAGAGGTCTGCCCCGATGTTCCCTCCGCGAATTATGTGGAAGAGCTGCTCCGTGTGGCGGGTCTCCTCCATGATGTCGGTCACGGCCCCTACGGCCACTTCTTCGACGACCATTTTCTGGACCGGTATGGTCTCACCCACGAGGACATGGGGCGGCTGATCATCATCCGGAAGCTGGGGAGGGTGATCGGCCGGATCCGGCGGAGCCCCTCGGGTCCTTTCGCCGAGGGCGAGTCTCTCGATCCGGCGGCGGTGGCCTTCCTGATCAAGATGCCGGACGAACGGGATGCAAAGGCGCCCCGCTGGCTTCAGCTCCTCCGGCAGCTCTTCTCGGGCACCTATACGGTGGACAACCTGGATTACGTCCAGCGCGACGCCTTCATGACCGGCTATTCGCTCGACATCGTGGACATCACGCGGCTGCGCTTCTATACCTTTTTCACGAAGGACGGCCTCACGCTCCACCAGGCCGGCGTTTCGGCCCTCAGCCGTTTTCTGAACGCCCGGTTGAATCTCTATGCGAACGTCTACTTCCACCGGACGACGCGGGCGCTCGATCTCCATCTCCAGGAGATCTTCCGGGACACGATGGGACTCATCCTGCCCGTCAATCCGGCCGAAGCGCTGGATGCCTATCTCGACTGCGACGAGTGGCGTCTCTTCTCCGAGGTTTGTCAGTGGCCGGACAGCGCCGATCCTCAGAAGCAGAGGCTCGGGCGGGAATGGGAAAAGCTCCACCGCCGGGAGGTCAAGTGGAAGATGTCGTTTTCGGCGGAGATTTCCATCGATCAGCTCCAGAAGGGCACCCGCTTCTCCCGCGCCGCGGACTATGAAGAGCAGATCCGATCGTACCTTCCCGGTTCCCTGAGGAATACGCCACTGCGCGTCGATCTGGCGACGCAGGACCCGCGACCCTTGAACCCGATGGCGGATACGGAAAAGCGGGTCAATATCTTCAATCCTTCAACGGGCATCACTTCTCCCGAACCCCTCCGGGAGATCTACCGCTTCATTCCGGCGCGCATCGTCCATTTCCGCGTCTTTTCCCGAAACCACGATCGCGACGATCTCCTCGCAAAGGCGGCGGAGCGGACCCTCGACACCGTGGAAGGGGCGGTCAGGACGAATATCTGACGATGACCACTCATCCGGAAACCACCGATCTCACCTTGTTTGTCCGAACCTCCGGCGAGGAAGTCGCGCGCTGGAACCGCAGGCGCATCGTCGATGCGTTGATCCGCGAAGCGATGATCGATGAGACGACGGCCGAAGCGATCAGCCGGGAGGTGGAAAAACAGATCGTCTCCTCGGGGATCGGCCTGCTGACGACGGCGCTGATCCGGGAACTGGTCGACGCCAAACTCATCGAAAGGGGCCTGGAACAGGCAAGACGGCTCCATGCCCGCCTCGGGTTTCCCCTTTATGACGTGCGGCAGCTCATCTGCCATCAGAACAAGGAGAACGCCAATGTTCCCCATGCCCCGGAAGGGACCAGCCTCGCCCTGGTCGAGGGGATCAAGCGGGAATACGCCCTCCATGACGTCTTCTCCCGTGAGGTGGGCGATGCGCATGTCTCCGGGGATCTCCACCTGCACGGCTTGGGGTATATCGACAGGCCCTACAGCTCTTGTCAGTCCCTCGAATACATCAAACGGTTCGGTCTGAAACTCCCCCATTCCGTGACCGTGGCCGGGCCGGCCAAACATGCGGAGGTTCTCCTGGCCCACATGGTCCGCTTCGGGGCCTCCCTCCAGGGGCACTTCGCCGGGGTGATCGGCTGGGATGCGGTCAATCTCTCCTTCGCCCCCTATCTGACAGGGATGGGAGAGAGGGAGATCGAGCAGTTCGCCCAGATGCTGATCTACGAATTCTCGCAGCTCACCTCCGCCCGGGGAGGGCAGGCCATCTTTACCGACATCCATCTCTACTGGGAAGTCCCCCCTTTTTTTGCCGACCTGCCCGCCGTCGGTCCCGGCGGAAAGCCGACCGGCCGGCCCTGTCGGGAATACCGGGAAGAATCGCAGCAGTTTGCCCGGGCGCTCATGACCGTCTATCGGGAGGGAGACGCCACGGGAAAACCGTTCATCTTCCCCCGGCCGATCGTCCATCTCACGGATGAATTCTTCCGGACACCGGGTCATGAGACGTTTCTTGAGGAAGTCTGCGGTGTCGCCGGTGCGAAGGGGAATCCCTGCTTCGTCCTTGACCGGGAGGGAGGCGTCTCCTCTTCTCTTTGCGGCTTCATCGATCCCGGGGGAAAGGATGACTGCGGGTTTACAGAGAGAACCTTGGAGAAGGAGTTCCGCGTCGATCCAGAATGTCACCCTGAACCTTCCCCGTCTCGGCTACCGGGCCGAAGGCGACGACCGCAAGCTTTTCACCCTCCTTGAGGAGTTGATGACCCTTGCCGCCAAGGCCCATATCCAGAAACGCGACTTCATCGAGAAGCTCCTCGCCCTCGGAGACTCAGGACCTCTGGCCATGCTTGCCTCGCAGAGCGACGGCGCCCCTCATCTCCGGATGGCCGATGCCCATTATCTCATCGGGATGACGGGACTGAACGAGCTTGTCCAGGTCCGGAAAGGGCCGTCAGCTGCACGAGTCCGACGAGGCCCTGGCTTACGGTCTCGAAGTGATCGGCCGGATCAAAGAACAAGCCGACAGACTCTCTGAGATCCATGGAATGCGGTTTGTGCTGGAGCAGACCCCCGCGGAGACCACCGCCTACCGTTTCGCCCGTCTCGACCTGAAGCATTTTTCGCCCCTTTCGGGCCGTTTCGTCCGGGGCAATCTGGCCCGCGGGGAGATCTACTACACGAACTCCACCCACCTCCATCCGGCGGCGCCGGTCGATCCGCTGACCCGGGTGAGGCTGGAGGGGCTCTTCCACCCCTACTTCCGCGCCGGCGCCGTGACGCATGTGGAACTCGGCGCCGCGGAGCCCCCTGCATCAGCCCTTGCCGGTTTTCTCATCCGGGCGTTCAGGGAGACAAAAAACAATCAGATCGTCTTTACTCCCGAATTCACCACTTGCGGCCACTGCGGAGCCACTTCCCGCGGACTCCTGCAAAAATGCCCGCAGTGCGGGTCGGAAAAGGTGGACGGGCTGGCCCGGATCTCCCAGTATGTGAGCAGGGTGTCGGGCTGGAACCGGGGGAAACGGGCCGAACTTGGCGACAGGAACCGTAACGAAGGGTATTTCCCTGCCTAAGATTCCAATTGACGGGATGATGAATTTCACATAAGTCGTCTCCAGACATATATAATCATTGATGTTAAATGATTCACCGTCGATTGCCGATATGAAATACGGCAGGATATCATCTAAAGATTCACTCCTTCACGAAAAGACAGCTTCTGGTGACATGGGCTCAAGCGCATCGACGAAAAGAGAAATCAGTTGCAGGATCACGCGTACGTTGATCATGTACGTCCGGGAGATGAACGGTTCACTCGGGAACCTCCTGGACGGCCTGGAACTTGACGAAAAATACCTCACCGATACCAACAATTGGATTTCCCACGAATTCCTGCATGCTCCTCTATGCGCGGATGATCGACAATCCTCGGGGATAAAAACCCGGTGTACAAAATGGCCTTGGCATCCAAACGATTTGAATCCCTGGGGCTTCTGGATTGGATTGTCCGGCTGCTGGGAACTCCGAAATTGATCTACACGCAAGCGCCCAAGTACAACAAGTTTCTCAAGGCCAACGGAGACGTGTATATCCACGATTCGGGAGATTCCTGGGTGGTTTTGGAAGACCGGTATCATGACAGCTCTCAGAAAACCCGCCACGACTGCGACTATACCCGGGGCATTATTGCCGGCATTCCGACCTGTTCGATATGCCTCTGGCCCATGTGGAGGAGATCGAATGCCAGGTGTCGTCCGGAGGCATACGGCGAGAGAATCTGGCCGGATAAACCGCACATACGGAAGCAAAGGGTGCCTCTACCGGGTCCAGTGGGAGTCCCAAGGAAAGGCCGTCTCTCTGGAAGCGCATCTTTCAGACGTACGGCGTCTATCGGAAGGCCATCAACGATCTCCAGGAGACCAACCAGGCCATTCAGGAAAAATATGATGAAGCGAGAAAACTGGCGCTCGAACTGGAGACGGCCAACCGGGAACTCACTGAATCAAAGCGGCAGCTGGAAAACTATACGGCTGAGTTAAAGAGTTCGGAGCTCAGGTACAGGCTGCTTGCGGATAATGTGACCGATACGATCTGGACGATGAGTCTGGAGCCTTTACGTTTCACCTATATCAGCCCTTCGGTTGAGCGGATGCGGGGCTATTCTGTGGAGGAGGCCATGGCACTGTCTCTGGAAGAGACCTTGACGCCCGAATCCTTGGAAAGAGTGGCAAAGGCGCTTGAAGAGGAACTTGCCCTGGAGGCCTCCGGTAACAGGGATCCGAACCGATCGAAGACCATGGAAATCGAGCAGTATTGCAAAGATGGATCGATCAGTTGGGCTGAAGTGACCGCTTCCCTCTTGAGGGACGACGATGGCAAGGCCGTGGGCCTCCTGGGGGTGACCCGCGATATCTCGGATCGGAAAAGGGCCGAACGGCTTGATCAGGCCAAAATTGCCGCTGAGGCCTCCAATGCGGCAAAGAGTGAATTCCTTTCCAACATGAGTCATGAGCTCAGAACGCCGCTGAACCATATCATGGGTTTTACCGAATTGATTATGGGTAAAAATTTCGGAGACTTAAATGAAACCCAGGAGGAATACCTCAACGACATTTATAAAAGCAGCCAGCATCTGCTCTCATTGGTGAATCAGGTCCTCGACGTATCAAAAATCGAGGCGGGAAAGCTCGATCTGCATAAATCTGGAGATAAACCTGAAAAAATTACTGGAGCAGTCCCTCTCAATCATGGATAAAGCCGCGGCGCGGAATATCCATCTTACGACAAAAATCGATCAGATTCCCGAGACGATCGTCGCCGACGAGCTCAGAGTGAAGCAGATCGTTTACAACCTTCTGTCCAATGCGGTGAAGTTTACCAAAGACGGTGGAAATATCTGCCTGGGCGCCCGCATGATAGTCGGGCCGGAAATGGGAATCCCGGCAGAGATCGAATCTCTCGGGAATGAAGTAGAGGTCAGCGTGGTGGATACAGGCATCGGGATTCGGAAAGAGGACGTTGAAAAAATTTTCGAGCCTTTTTCCCAGCTGGAAAGTTCGCTCAGCCGAAAGTATCCCGGAACCGGATTGGGCCTGAGCCTTACTCGGAGCCTCGTTGAAATGCACGGCGGCAGGATTTGGGTGGATAGTGACGGTCCGGGAAAGGGATCCTCATTTCGGTTTACCCTGCCTATTCAGTGATAGGAGTCTCATCATGACAGACAAGACCATTCTGGTAATTGAAGACAACGAAATGAACATGAAACTCATGAGAGCCGTCCTCAAGACTGGAAATTATCGGATGCTGGAAGCGATGGACGCAGAGACAGGACTTCGCTTGGTCCGGGAGCACCGTCCGGATCTCATTTTGATGGACATACAGCTCCCGGGGATGGATGGATTGAGTGCAACGAAGATCATCAAGGCAGATCCCGATTTAAAGGATATTCCCATTTTTGCCCTGTCCGGGTTTGCGATGGAAAGTGATAAAGAGAAGGCTGCGGATCTCGGGCTAGCCGGGTATATCGTCAAGCCAATTTCCGTTAAAGGTTTATTGGAGACGCTTGCCAATTGTCTCAATCCTCATCATGCAGAGAAATGATCAAGCCAATAGCACGCCCTGCCTGCGCCGGTTCCGGTGTTCTAGGAAATCGGCGGAAAACAATCAGATGTAACCATTAATTTCACCTTGAGAATTTTTTAATCGGCCTGCCTCCCTTGACAGGGTCCGGGGTGATTCATATATTATGCCCACTTTTGAGGGGTTTCTGAAATACAGGGCATAGAAGGGGAGATGGAAGATTACATCATCAAGATATTCCGGGAGTCGAATCAGAGCAAGGAGAACTTCGTCAACGAGAATCTGACGCGGATTGTGGCGGTAGTCAAGGCGGTGACGGCGGCCCTCAAGGCCGGCAACAAGATCCTCCTGTTCGGAAACGGCGGCTCGGCAGCGGACGCCCAGCATCTGGCTGCGGAATTCGTGAATCGGTTCGTGATCGAACGGCCGCCTCTTCCCGCCATTGCATTGACGACCGATACGTCGGTCATCACCAGTATCGGCAATGACTATGATTTTGCTGATATCTTCAGCAAGCAGGTCCGGGCCATCGGCCAGAGGGGGGACATCGCTTGGGGGATGAGCACCAGCGGTACCTCCGCGAACGTGATCAAGGCCCTGGAAGCGGCAAAAAAGATGGGCATGATCACTATCGGACTGACCGGCCGGGACGGAGGAGATGTCGCCCGGATCGTCGATCATTCCCTCAACGTCTCCTCCACCAGCACCCCCCGCATTCAGGAGGTGCATATCACGGTGGGACATGTCATCTGTGAAATGGTCGATTTTAAGTTGTTTCAGAGACCGGATAACAAATAAGGTGAAGAACCTATGGCGAAGAAGGTGAAAATGGATACAGCTGGAATGAATGAAGACCTTCAGGACGGAACAGAAAAAGCGGATTCAACGATGGAGGATAAGACAAAAGCCTCAGAAGAGGATTTGATAGTGAAACTTCAGGAAATGGAAAAGAAGGCGGCGGAAAATTACGACAAATATGTGCGTGCCGCAGCCGAACTGGATAATTATAAAAAACGGGCCGTCCGGGAGAAGGCCGACGCGATCAAGTATGGCAATGAAAATCTGCTCAGGGACATCCTGCCGCTCGTCGACAACATGGACCGGGCCATGGAACATGCCTGCAACTCCGATGACTTCAATGCCTTCAGAGAAGGGCTCAAGATGCTTCAGCAGCAGCTTTTGAGCTGTCTGCAGAAACATGGTGTGGAGCAGATCGAGGCGGTGGGTAAGGATTTCGATCCCCACGTTCATGAGGCGATGCTGCAGGTGGAGAGCAAGGAGCATGAGGAGAGCAAGGTGGTCGGCGAGTTCGAGAGGGGTTATCTCCTGAACGGCAGGCTGCTCCGTCCGTCCAAAGTGTCCGTCTGCCGACGGTTGAATAAGGAAGATCGGAAGTATTGTGAAGAGGCCGTGGAAGAGGCCAAGAATAATTAAGGAGGATGAGGAATTATGGGAAAAATTATTGGGATAGATTTGGGAACGACGAACTCGTGCGTCGCGATTATGGAAGGTGGAGACCCGGTGGTGATTGCGAACCAGGAAGGGAACCGGACGACCCCCTCGATGGTCGCCTTTACGGAAAACGGAGAGCGACTGGTGGGTCAGGTCGCCAAGCGTCAGGCCGTGACCAACTCGGAGAACACCGTCTATGCGATCAAGCGGCTCATCGGGAGAAAATATAATTCGAAAGAGGTCCAGTATGACCGGACGATCAGTCCGTTCAAGATCACGGAGGCCAAAAACGGCGACGCCCAGGTGACGATCCGGGATCGGAATTACAGTCCGGCGGAGATCTCCTCGATGATCCTGACAAAGATGAAGCAGACCGCCGACGATTATCTCGGCGAGAAGATCACCGATGCGGTGATCACCGTGCCGGCCTATTTCAATGACTCCCAGCGGCAGGCGACCAAGGACGCCGGGAAGATCGCGGGGCTGAACGTGCTCAGGATCATCAACGAACCGACGGCGGCAGCCCTGGCCTACGGTCTGGACAAGAAGAAGGATGAGAAGATCGCCGTCTTCGACCTCGGCGGCGGGACCTTCGATATCTCGATCCTTGAACTGGGGGACGGCGTCTTTGAAGTCAAGTCCACGAACGGCGACACCCATCTGGGAGGCGAGGATTTCGACCAGCGGTTGATCGACTACCTGGCCAACGAATTCAAGAAGGACCAGGGGATCGATATCCGCAAGGACAAAATGGCCCTCCAGCGGATCAAGGAAGCGGCGGAGAAGGCGAAGATGGAGCTTTCCAGCGCGATGGAGACGGATGTCAACCTGCCCTTCATCACGGCCGACGCCTCGGGCCCCAAGCACATGAACATCAAGCTGACCCGGGCGAAGCTGGAGGCCCTTGTCGAGGATCTGATCGAAAAGACGGCGGGTCCCTGCCTGACGGCCCTCCAGGATGCAAAGCTCAAGCCCAGTGAGATCGACGAGGTGATCCTCGTCGGCGGGATGACGCGGATGCCCCGGGTCCAGCAGAAAGTGAAGGAGCTCTTCGGCAAGGAACCCCACAAGGGGGTCAACCCCGATGAGGTCGTCGCCGTCGGCGCGGCCATCCAGGGAGGCGTCCTGACCGGCGACGTGAAGGACGTCCTTTTGCTGGACGTGACGCCCCTTTCTCTTGGCATCGAGACCCTGGGCGGCGTCATGACGCGGCTGATCGAGAAGAACACGACGATTCCGACCAAGAAGAGCCAGATCTTCTCAACGGCGGCGGACAACCAGCCGGCGGTGAGCATTCATGTCCTGCAGGGTGAACGGTCCATGGCGGGCGACAACCGGACCCTCGGTCGCTTCGAGCTGGTGGGGATTCCCGCAGCGCCGCGGGGCGTGCCCCAGATCGAGGTCGGATTCGACATCGACGCCAACGGGATCGTGCACGTCTCGGCGAAGGATCTCGGGACCGGTAAGGAGCAGAGCATCAAGATCACCGCCTCCAGCGGCCTCTCCGAGGAGGAGATCCGGAAGCTCGTCAAGGATGCCGATGCCCACGCCGAGGAGGACAAGAAGAAGAAGGAATTGATCGAGGCGAGAAACCAGGCGGATACACTGTCCTACAGCGTAGAGAAGAATATCAAGGAGTTCGGCGACAAGATCGACGCCGCCGAAAAGGCGCGGATCGAGGAAGCCATCGCCAAGGTGAAGAAAGCCATCGAAGGCGACGACCTGGCGGCGATCAAGGCGGCCCAGGAAGAGCTGACCAACGCCTCACACAAGCTGGCCGAAGCGATGTATGCCAAGACAGCGGGGCCGCAGGCCGGCGCCGAGGCAGGTCCTCATCCCGGAGCGGGGGACGCCGGTGCGGGCGCTCAGGCCGGAGGCGGCAAGAAGGACGATGATGTGGTCGATGCCGATTTTGAAGATGTGAAGAAGTAGATCCTTTTTTGTAAAACCTGCCCGGGGTCGTTGCTACCGAACCCCGGGCTTTTTTTATCGACGGCAGGCTGAGTTTGGTATAAGAGAAGTTGTAACGAGATTTCGCCTGGTCTGAGTTTGCCGAAGGATCGATGTGTATGGGATTGTGAAAGGTCATGCCGTCAGGAGCTCCTCGGGCATAGGTTGCCCATGATAGGGATGTTGTCGAAACGAGGTTCGGTTGATGTGTGACAGAAGGTCTGAGTCAATCAAGCGGTGGCGAGGCCTTGCGTCTTCCCTTTTGATTGTCTTTTCTTTCCTGTCGGGCCTGGCAGGAGATTGTCCTGCGGCGGAGACGCCATCGGCTGAACGCTATGCCATCGGCTGCATCCTCCCCTTGTCGGGTCGCAATGCCGCGTACGGCAACCAGGCTCTCGATGCGGTCCTCCTCGCGGCCGGCGTTTTCAACTCGTCGAAGGAGACGCCGATCCGGATCCTGATCGAGGATTCGCAGAGCGAACCGGCCGTCGCCGGGGCGGCGGTCGGAAAATTGGCCGACGCCGGAGTGACCTGTATCCTCGGACCGCTGGGAAGCCAGGAGGCCCTGGAGGCGGCTAAAGAGGCCCAGCGCCTGAAAGTCCCCATCCTCACCCTGACACAGCGGGAGGGAATCACAGAAATCGGGGATTACGTCTTCCGGAATTTCCTTACCGCGGCCATGCAGGTCCGAACGGTGGTTCAATATGCCCGGACGGAGCTTGGGCTCCGCAGGTTTGCCGTCCTCTACCCGGACGACCCCTACGGAAATGAGATGGCGCGTCTCTTTCGAGAGGAGGTCCGACGAAAGGGGGGTGAGATCCGTAAAGAGAGGTCCTACAAGACCGACCAGACCGATTTCGCAGAGGAGATCCTGGCGCTCGGCGGCGTCGCGCCCGTCAGCCCCGGCACGGACGTCACATGGGTACCCTTGCCGAAGCCGAATCCGGACTTCGAGGCCCTCTTCATCCCCGATGCCCATGATCGGGTCGCCATGATCGCTCCGCAGCTGGCCTATTACGACCTCACAGGGATCAGGCTCCTCGGAACGAGCGGTTGGGATTCGCCGGAGCTCCTCAAGACGGATCCCAAGCAATTGGAGGGGGCTGTCTTTGTGGACGGCTTCTTTTCGGACAGTTTCCGTCCCGAAGTGAACGATTTCATTGAAAACTTCTATACGGCGTACGGACGGGAACCGGTTACGATGGAGGCCCTCGTCTACGACGCGGCGGATATGACGGTAAGGGTGCTGGTCGGGAATCAGGGCGGGACCAGGGATGCCTTCCGCAAAGGTCTCCTGCAATTGAATCGTTATCCGGGAGTGACGGGTAGAACGTCCTTTCCGCCGACCCGGGATGCGGAAAAGGATCTTTTCATCCTGATGGTCAAGGATGGCAAGATCGTCCATGTGAAATAGGGAGACCTATGCGATTTATTCTGACAAATGATGACGGGATCTACGCGCGGGGGCTCTCCGCACTTTACGAGGAACTCTCAAAGGATGCGGAGTGCATTGTCGTGGCGCCCGAGATCGAGCAGAGCGCCGTCGGCCACGCGATCACGATCGCCCGGCCGCTGATGGTCCGGAAGGCCAGAAAAAACGGGAATTTCTTGGGTCATGCCGTCGCCGGGACCCCGGCGGACTGCGTCAAGATCGGCGTCTGCGAGCTGGCCTGCGGACCGGTCGATCTGGTCGTCTCCGGGATCAACCGCGGGGCCAACGTGGGGATCAACGTCCTGTACTCGGGGACCGTATCGGCGGCTACGGAGGCGGCGATCCAGGGAGTTCCTGCGCTTGCGGTCTCACTCGACACCCATAAAGAAGCGGACTTCACGGCGGCCGCCCGCTTTGCCCGGCGGATGGCCGCCTTCATTCTCGAACACCCTCTGCCGCATGTGGCGCTCAACGTGAATGTTCCGGCCATTCCGGAGTCGGAGATCCGGGGCGTCGTCGTGGTGAAGCAGGGGCGTGCGCGCCTGATGGAGAGCTTCGACAGGCGGATCGACCCGCGGGAGAACATCTACTACTGGCTGGCCGGGGAGACCGAACTGCCCGCCTGCGAGGATGAGGATACGGACGCCTGCGCCCTGAAGCGGGGGATGATCACCATCACGCCGATCTGTTACGACCTCACCCGCTACGACCTTCTCGACGGCCTGAAGACCAAGGTCAAAGACCATTTTTCATGAAATCTCGGCGAGGGCTTTCTCCGTCCGTGTCACCCAGCCGTCGGCGCCGCATTCTTTGAAGAGGTCGATGGCCTTGGTGAGGTGTTCCTTAGACTTTGGGGATCTCCCTTCTTCTTGAACCAGTCGGCGTAGAGGATGATAAAGGACGATACAGACATCCTTTATGGGCTTTCCTGTGCACTTTTGGATAGGGGTCTTATTGCCCCAATCAGTCGTTTCATTCGCCGCATGCCAGAGATTGTAATTTCTCTGAAGGTTCAACCATAATTCAGGAGTCGTATCAAACGCTCTGGACAACCGCAAGGCCACATCCGTTGTTACAGCGCCGTGTTGGTTCAGTATTTTGGATACGGTTTTTCTCGATAATCTCAGCTCCTTTGCGAGATCTGTAGCGCTAATTCCTGAGGGTTCCAAGTAATGAAGCTTGAGAATCGATCCCGGATGAGATTGCGGTCTTTTTCGTGTTCTCATAAATAATCCTTTTCAATGATAGTCTTCGATGTTTACATGAAGTGCGTCTCCATCCTTAAATTCAAACGTCAATCGCCGGTTGCTTCCGAGTGATGAATGTCCTTTTGAGGAAGAATCAGCCCCAATCGATCTCGGAGACGTCTACTCGTAGTCGTGCAGGCATATGCTTCGGTGAATCGATGCCTTGACTATGCCGTTGTCGAATGACTCCAGGAGAAGTAAGGGATACGTTCCGGGGGTGTACCTGTGCAGCTTGTGCAAGACCGAGACGATCATCAGCCGTTGACTCATATTGTCCGGCGCCCATTGCGGGACGGCGAGATACGCCGAATCCGCCGACCAAACCAGTGACGGATTGCAGCGTTCAAAGACCAGGCCGTTGCTGAGACGCAAGACCCCCGATGTGGGGCGCCCATCCCGATTTCCTGCGCGTGATCTATGGCTGCCGTCGTTTTTCCGTCCGGGCTCGTGACGTTGGCTTCGGCTGACCAGGGAGAGATAGGGGGGATAGGCTGTTGCGACCGGGCGGACAGCAGTTTTTCCTTCAGGTCTGCGGCTTCCTTGTGCAGCGTGTCAATCCCCCTTGCCGAACCGGAGGCTTCATTGAGGCATCGTAAGGCCTCGTTGGTCCGGCCCAGAGCCGTCAGGCACCTTGCCTTGTCCAGGAGAATCTTGATTTCCGAGTGTCGGGTCCCGAACTCTCCCGGTGCGATCGCCAGGGCGTGATCGAAGACGGCGAGTGCCTTTTCGTATTTGCCGGTCCGCATGAATGATTGCCCTATGCCATGGCAATCGA
>CAWJHT010000098.1:0-14016 GCA_963842685.1 uncultured delta proteobacterium
CGGAAGGAGCACGCCGGCGCCGGCGATCCACCTCGGAAGGAAGGCCGGCCCGGGTGTAAAATCCGTCCAGTAGGGCAGCTCACTCGTCCCCAGGAAAACCGTGGTTGACAACCCCAGCATGACCACGGCGGGTGCGACATCAACAATCCTCATGGCTGCCGCTCCTCTAAGTTACTGCTTTGAAAGCCCGAGGTCACGGAGGACCTGCAGGTATTTCTGGTATTGATCGGTCATATAAGCCGGCGCTTTCGTGTAATCGATGAAATCGCTGCGCTGGAAGCTGGCGTCGATCGCGTCCTTCCAGGCTTTGGTGGCGGTCATCTTCTGGAGACGGTCGTTCCACCACTTCACGAGCGCGGGATCCATTCCCGGCGCACCGGCCAACCCCCAGAACTGCCCCCATATCAGGTCAATTCCCTGCTCCTTGGCCGTCGGAATGTCCTTCAACTCCTTGTTCGTGCGACGCTTCTCCGTCAGGACGGCGAGGGGCTTCACCTTGCCGCTCTCGATGAGAGGCACCGCCTCGTCCAGCGCGAGCACCAGCCCGTCGACGTTCTTGCCCAGGAACGACGCGGTCGCCGCGCTGCCGCTATCGTAAGGGATATAGTTGAATTTGACGCCCGCGGCCTTCTCGAGCAGGCCGACGACCATATGATCCGTACTGCCCGTCTGCGATCCCGAAAACTTCAGGCCCCGTGGGGTCTTTTTGGCCGCGTTGACGAAATCCGTCAGCGATTTGAAGGGAGAATCGGGCTGGGCGACCAGCATCAGGTCTCCCTGGACGAACATCGCGATCGGGACGAGCTGGTCATAGGCATTCTTCAGCCCCTGAACGATCGGGGTCGTGAGGACGGGTTGCGCAATCCCCATGAGGGTGTCGTACCCCCCCTTCTTGCCCAGCACCCAGTTGACGGCGACCATCCAGGAGCCGCCGGTCCGGTTCTGAATGACGATCGGCTGATCGACGAGCTTTTCCTCGCCGAGGATCTTGGCCACCCTTCGCATGATGACATCCGGCGTGCCTCCCGCGCCCGTTCCGACCGTGATCTCGACCGGACCCTTGGGCCCTTCGGCTGCTTCCGCAGTCATTGTCCCCTGCAAAGTGAATAGAGTAAGCGCCAGTAAGAACAAACCAACGACCAAAATGGAGCACCGTTGAACATACGATGAAAGATTCCAGTTCATTTTCATTTTTTCCTCCTCGGATGGGTTTTGATATGGTCTTGCTTTTATCGGCTGATCGCCACTTTGGGTGGGATCGTAGATTGTCGAAAATCCTTTGTCAAGACAAATCGCCGAAGACCAATGACGACAAAGATATAGGGTGATTCAAATCTCTTGACATGCACACCCTCTCTTCATATATTCAGGCCGCCTTCATTCCCCGCAAGAAAAGTGGAAATGACGGGCATTGCCATCACAAGGAGGTCTCATGGCTCACAATCACTCATCCCGAGGTCCTTTACGAAGTTCCATCATCACCCAGGGAATCGACCGGGCAACGCACCGTTCCCTCTTCTACTCGATGGGTCACTGCCGGGAGGATCTGAACAAGCCCCTCGTGGCCGTCGTCAACTCCTTCAATGAAGTGGTGCCCGGCCATGTCCACCTGCAGGCGCTCTGCCAGGCGATCAAACTGGGAGTGGCCGAGGCGGGGGGAACGCCGCTGGAGTTTCCCTGCATCGCCGTCTGCGACGGCATCGCCACGGGCCACAAGGGGATGAAGATGCCCATGCTCAGCCGCGAGATGATCGCCGATCTGATCGAGCTGATGGTCACGGCCCACGGGTTCGACGCCATGGTGCTTCTGACCAACTGCGACAAGGTGACGCCGGGGATGCTGATGGCCGCCGGGAGGCTCAACATCCCGGCCATCCTGGTGAGCGGCGGCCCCATGGACACCACCTCTTTTCACGGGAAAGAGGTCTGCTACACGGACCTCATCGAAGCGGAGGGAAAGGTGGTCAAAGGCGAGATGAGCGAAGAGGACTGACCGCGTTCGAACAGGTGGCCTGCCCCGGGGCCGGCTCCTGTGCCATGATGGGAACCGCCAACACCATGAACATGCTGACCGAGGCGCTCGGCATGACGCTGACCGACGGCGCTCTCATCCCGGCCACTTACGGCGCCCGCGTCGCCCTGGCCAGGCGTGCGGGGCAGGCGATCATGCAGCTCCACAACCGGAACATCCTGCCGCGGGCCATCATGACGGTCGAAGCCTTTGAAAATGCGATTGCCGTCGACATGGCGATCGGAGGATCCACCAACACCTGCCTCCATCTGCCGGCGATCGCCCGGGAGGTCGGCATCGAGATCGGGATGGACAAATTCTCCGAGATTGCCGACCGGACCCCCCACCTGACACTCCTGAAGCCGGCCGGAAAATTTTTCACCGGCGACATGTACGATGCCGGCGGCATTCCGGCCCTGATGAACGAACTCAACCGGCATCAGATGATCCATCCCGATTGCCTGACGGCGACCGGAAAGACCATCGCCGAAAACATCGCCGGCCGGAAAATCCTGAATCCCGAGGTGATCCATCCGGTCGGAAACCCCATCTCCCCCCGGGGCGGGCTTGCCATCCTCCGTGGAAACCTGGCCCCCGAAGGTGCGGTCGTCAAAAGCGCCGCCGTCGCCCCGGAAATGCTGGTGCATTCCGGACCCGCCCGTGTCTTCGACCGGGAAGAAGAGGCCCTGGAGGCGATATTCGGCGGCAGCATCCTGCCCGGCGACGTGATCGTCATCCGCTACGAAGGCCCCAAGGGAGGGCCGGGCATGCGCGAACAGCTGTTGCCCACTTCGGCCATCATCGGCATGGGTCTGGGAAAATCCGTGGCCCTGATCACCGATGGACGGTTTTCCGGTGCGACACAGGGGGCCTGTATCGGACACATTTCCCCGGAGGCCTATCTGGGCGGCCCCATCGCGCTCATCGAGGAAGGCGACACCATCTCGATCGACATCCCGGCGCGGAAACTGGAGCTGGCGGTCGAACCCAAGATTCTGGAAGAGCGAAAGAGCAAATGGCGGCTTCCCGAAAGCACGAAACTGGAAAAAGGTTCGCTGCTGGAACGCTACCGGCGAATGGTGGGATCGGCAATGAGAGGTTCGGTCTTGGAATAGGGTGAGGGAAGAGGCATGACTGTGCGTAAAGTTGTGTTACCGTATGGCCGGGACAAAGTCGAGGTCATGGTCCCGGAGCGCAATCTCATCGGCATCTACTCTCCGCGCGAAGCGGCCCCGGTAGATGACGTTAAGGCAGAAGTCCGGCGGGCGCTGGCCGCGCCGATCGGAGCCCTGCCCCTGCGGGAGCAGGTCCGGGGCAGGAAAAACGTGGTCCTGATCGCGGATGACAATACGCGACTGACGCCGACCGATCTCCTGATCCCGATTCTCCTGGACGAGTGCAACGCGGCCGGGGTGCCCGATTCGGCGATCACCGTGATCATCGCGCTCGGGACCCACCGCCCCATGACGGACGATGAAATCATCGGCCAAGTTCGGCGCCGAAACCCTCCAACGGGTGGCGATCAGGAATCATCCTTATAAAGATCCCGACGCCCTCGTCGATCTGGGAACGACCCGAAACGGGGGACGCATTCTGATCAATCGCACGGTCGTCGAAGCCGATTTCAAGATGGGGATCGGCAGCATCGTTCCCCATCACATCCCCGGTTACGCCGGGGGAGCGAAAATCATCCAGCCGGGCGTATCGGGCGAAGACACGACGGCTTACACCCATCTGCTTTCCGTGCGGGCGCCCCGTTCCTACCTCGGCGTCCTGGACAACCCCGTCCGCGAGGAACTCGACGCGATGGCCCGGAAAGTGGGGATGAACACCATCCTCAACACGGTCCTCAACCGGCAGGGTGAGGTCGTTCAGGCGTTTTTCGGCGATGTGGTGGAGGCCTTCCGGGCCGGAGTTGCGAAGTCGCGGGAAGTTTATGAAATCCCGGTGCCGGAGGAGGCGGATATCGTTCTGGCCGGTTCCCATCCCTGCGACCTGGATTTCTGGCAGGCCCACAAGACGCTCTATCCGTCCGATCTCGCGGTCAAGGCGGGTGGCATTGTGATAGTGCTCACCCCCTGCAGCGAAGGGGTTTCCAGAATGCATGGCGACATTCTGGAACTGACTTCTCACGGCTCCCGGCAGATTCGGGAAATGGTCTCGGGAAAGCGCGTGCGGGATGAGGTGGGCGCCGCCCTGGCGATCGCCTGGGCGCAGGTCAAGGAACGGGAAGAGGTCTGGATCGTGTCGGACGGCATCTGCGCGGACGAGGCGTCCAAACTCGGATTCCGGCACTTCACCGCGGTTCAGGACGCCCTGGATGCAGCCCTTGCCCAAAAAGGGCCCGCTGCGCGGGTGACGGTTTTGACCCAAGCGCCGGATATGCTGCCGCGGATCTCGGCCGCCGCTACTCTTGCAGAGTCACCTGTCAACGTAGCCCACAAAATAAGAAGCTTCATAGCTTTCTATGAAGTAAGGATTCCTTTATGGGACCGACACTCACCTGAGCGACCCATTGTTTATATCGTCCTAGTCGAGGGACCGGTATCCGTGGCATTTATCGGCACAGGACATGGCGATAATCATTGCCTAGCTAGCGCGATTCCCTCCGCTCTTAATGCTTTTTGTCAACTCTTGTCCACTGAACCTTGTAATCCGATCGCTATCAGGTTTGATGAAAAGGTAATAAAGCCGCCCTTCGCGGTATGTTCCGCCGGCAAGTTCGGCGGCATGGTCGCCAACTCCCATATAAACATCACATCTGCCTGCGGCCCGGATAGCGCCTCCTGTATCCTGATCCAAAGCAAATCCTACGGGCCTGTCAAGACCAACCGAGACAAAGGTAAACATCGCCCTGGGGTAAATAGTCTTATCCGTTGCAATCGTTCTAAATGGAATGACCGGCTCATTGAGCGAACCTCTGGGATCGCCTTGTCCAGACCCGAAGAAAACAAATCGGGGATTTTTATTCACATACTTGTCGACTTCATCAGGATGGGCCTTGAAATAATCGATCATGGCTTTGAGGTTCATATTTCCACTGGAAATCTTTCCATCAGCGATCATTTGTTGCACGATACCCTGGTATTCCCAGCCGTTATGGGCGGCATAACCGACCGCTTCGATCTGTCCGCCGGGCATACGAATTTTGGCTGAGCCTTGCACATGCACTATATAAACCTCAAACGGGTCGCTGAGCCATACAAGCTCATTGCCGGCAAGGGTATTGGATTTTTGTATATCCTCCCTGCTTGGGTATTTCCGGATCTGGCCATCCGGCCCCCTTTGGCCCAGAATCGTCCCATCAGGCCCTTTTAACAGATCGGCAGGCGGTTTATAGAGAGGATACTTGAAACGGTCTGTGCGTATAGACGAACCGTCAAAAATCGGCGTATAATATCCTGTAAACAATACTGTTCCCTGATCATCACAGCCGACCGATATATACGTATCGAATCTTTCCCGTAAAACCACGTTCATCTGCTGGGGAGTCAATCCCAAAGCAATAAGATTTTTCAGTTCCCGTAGGCTCCTTACCGCTTGTTCGTATGTGATGTCGCCGTGAGGATAGAACTTTTTGCTGGATGGTTTTGCCATATAGTTTAGACTGTTGGCGATTGCTTCCTGCAAACGTTCAGTATCAGAGCAAGCAAGCGTGTAGTCGGGAATCTGGTTGGGATCGGTAATCTTTCTCAGTGCCCGTTCGCCCGGCGGCAAAGGACGATTATAATCTTTTTGGGGTTTTGGGTAGTCCGGAAGAACTAAAGAAGTACGTTTTTGGCAGCCCGCAAGAACTAAAAAAGCCATTACCCATAACAAAACAAGAAAAAAAATTCTGATTTTCATTATGAGTGTATAAGACAAGAAGGTCTTGTGTGTCAAAGGAAATTTGGAGGTAAAATGGGGAACACTGACGGAACGTTGAGGGAAGGATGTAAGGAGACCTCCTCTGGTTGATTGTTTCCCATGACGCAACGGTCGGTTTGAAATCAGAGAGAGGTTCCCCATTTGAACTGTCGTCTCTGATAATTTGCAAGAATCGTAGTACCGCAACAGTTCCCAAAGCCTAGCCGGGAGCAGCCGGTTGATAGGGGGTTTAAGCGCCTTTCGGGCTTCGTTCCGGCGCGATCCCGGCCAGGGCCTTGGCCAGTTTTACCTTTTTATCCAGATTCCCCTCCCGGAAAATCATCACCCGCTGGGCCTGAGGGGAGCCGGCGCCGTGCATCGACTCCACCAGGGCCGTCCCTCCGGTCATGCTCTCGATCAGCCGTCCGATTTTGATCCGTTCTTCGGTGGGGATGCCGGCCACGCCGGAGAAGTATTTCTTCACCAGATGCCCCGTCTCTTCACTCTTGAGGTCGTATTCGCTGGGCAGCGTCGCCAGAAATCCGCCGGCCAGATCGGCGGCCAGGCGGGCCACTTCGAAATGAAAACGGGTGGCGTTATGCTTGCCCACGTTGGCCAGCATCGTATCGACCATGTAGGCCCCGGACGGGGTCGGCCAGCCTTCGGCCGCACAGGCGATCGAAGAGCTGTAAAGGGTTTCGCCCAGATGGATCATCTCGGTCACCTTGTCCCGGACATGGGAGGCCTTGGCGGTACCCTGAATCTGGGCCAGATAGGTCACCGCTCCGGTCAGGACATCGATCAGACCGGTTTTGCAGCCGCCGTAATTGGCCCGGTGGTGGGCGGCGAAACGATAGACCAGGGCGTTGGTAAATTCCGTCTCCCCGTTCATGAATACCCGCTCCCAGGGGACAAAGACATCTTCGAAGGCGATGACCGCCTCGCCGCCGACCCCTCCGAAAAGGGGGTTCCCGGAATCGATCCGTTCCCGGTTATCCTTGCGGTCGTCGTTGGCCTGACGGCCGAAGATCATGGTCACCCCGGGGGCATCGGCCGGTATCGCGCAGACCACGGCGTAGTCTTTGGATTTCTCATCCATGGCCGTGGTCGGCATGATCAGGATCTCATGGGAATTGACCCCTCCGGTCATGTGCAGCTTGGCCCCGCGGATGACCAGGCCGTCGTCCCGGCGTTCGACGACGCGGAGATATTGGTCCGGATCGACCTGCTCGGCCGGCCCTTTGGAGCGGTCCCCCTTGGGATCGGTCATCGCCCCGACCACCATCAGATTCTCCTCCTGGATATAGGCCAGCCACTTCTTGAAACGCTCAAAATAATCGGTGCCGCATTTCCGGTCGATTTCATACGTCACCGAATAGGCGGCGTTGATGCCGTCCAGCCCCACACAGCGCTGGAAGCAGGAGCCGGTCTTCTGACCCAGGACACGCAGCAGTTTGACTTTTTTGATCAGATCCTCCATGTTCTGGTGGACATGGGTAAAACGGCTGATGGTCTTGCCGGTCAGATGGGAGACGGCCGTGGCCAGGTCCTTATATTCCGGGTCGTTCGCCAGGGCGTAGGTCATGGCCGCGGCCCGGACATGCGGGGCCGTCGCCGGATGGCGGGTCACATCCTTGATCCTCTTCCCCTTGTAATAGACCTTATGGTCCAGCTTCCGCAGACTTTTCAGGTAATCCTGGGCGGTTTTTATCTTCATCCGAACACCTCCCGATATCATTCCTATCCCCGCAATCGATAACAATCCTTCATCAGAAAAATCATTCTTATTTTCATTCATAATTTATGGAAATGCAATTATTCAACCTAACTTGGAAGCACAGCACATCATACACGAACGGAACAAAGGCCGTCCAGTCTTTCCACATCAGGGTTGTTCTTTTTCTATAGATCGAGGTTGCAGCTCGATTTTTTATTGACTATATTTCAATATGCCAATATCATTCACAATAAATCAAGATAATTAACCATTTAACAGAGATGATCCTCATGAATACATCAGACCTTATCACGGCTCTGGGCGCCAAAGAAAACATGACCGAAAATAAAGCCACTGACATTATTAATCTGATATTCAATGTTGAATTGAATGCCGATGAGCGAAGCATCACAGGAAGGTATAAATGTTGATCAGTCTGATATCTCGTAGATCGAACTTCAAGACGATCGCTTGCTTTACCCTAATTGCCTTCACTGCGCTGACCATAACATCCTGTGTTTCCTTCAAGGTAAATCAGATCGCCGTCGAATCCAGCGGCGAACAACCATCCATTGCGATGAAGATCTACATGAAGGCACCCGCGGAGGGGCAAGAGGACGCAGTTTACGGTGGGGTGGGTACGACGCTCTTTTTTCAACAGGAAACCGGCACTTTCGCCCCGGTGACTTCTTCCCGGCAGGGACGCTGGATTCTGAGAAACGCCCCGACGGGTAATTACCAGATCGAAATTGACCCGACTGCAGAGATCAATGGAAAGACGGAGAATTTAGAGGGTTCACGGACGAAGACCTTTACTCTGAAGCCCGGAGAGCGGGCAGAAATCATCATTGTTCTGAAAAAAATTCCGGTCGGTGTGATCGTGTTGATCTCTGTTCTTATCGTCGGATTGATCATACTCTTGATCTTAGCCAGAAAAGACAGACCACCGAAACTGAGCGACCTACTGATCCCCCCGATTCCGCACTTGCCCGGCATACCTCCCCCCAGAGCGTTGATAATACCGTTCCTGATTTTTGCTCCGCATGGGAGACCATTCCCGGGACCTCCGCCGATCTTCTTCGATGGCGGCTTTTATTATCATGACTCATCTTCTATCGGTATGACGCCCTTCTATGCACAGCCGCCAATGGTTGTCCAAGACCAGTCTCCGGAGCATCCCACATCATCCATGCCACCGTTGTCGGCAGAAAGCTTCATTGTATATCCCCGCAAAGGTCAGAGCGAAGAGCAGCAGGCTAAAGATCGTTACGAGTGTCACCTCTGGGCTGTCGGCCAGATCAGGCTGGGACCCGACTCAGCCGACAGCTCTTGTACCTGAAGCTCAGGTGAGCAAGAAGAGTTCCGACTATAAACGAGCGATGGGAGCCTGCCTCGATGCCCGCGAGTATACCGTTAAGTAGACACCATCATCAATTCCGGATGAAGTGGATCGTAATCCCTTTTCGACGGTCGAGCGCTTTGGAAACTGGTATTATTGCAGAGGTCGAAACAAGGAGGCCGGTATCCATTCGTCGGCAAAGGAATGGCGTTTTTTTACAAAAGATAGAGATCTCGCCATCAAAACAGCTAAATCACACATAGAATGAATTGTTGAGCGCAGCCCATCGAAGACATTTAAAATATTGGAGCGCACTTCTTCTTAACAGCCTAAATTATGTTCACAGAACAAAACCTGACAAAGAAACTGAGACGTCTTTTAAAGGATGCCAAGATCGTGGCGACACCCATGCCGCTCACACCTGAAATCCGACTTATATCTGCTGAGCCATGACTACCCGCAGGAAGCCTTGACTGATGAAGAAAGGCATGTGCTCATGGAAGAGCCGCCTTTCTGGGCCTTTTGCTGGTCAAGCGGTCAGGTGCTGGCCAAATGGATCCGAGATTTCCGGGAGGACTTTTGCGGAAAAAGGATTCTGGATTTTGGTTCCGGGTCAGGTATTGCGGCAATAGCGGCTGCATTATCCGGTGCCAGTGAAGTCATTGCATTGGACACAGACCCCCTCTCCCGTGGAGCCATTCTGGCCAATGCCGAACTGAATAACGTAACCATTGCCACAACAGACCATTTGGATTTCGTAAAAGATGATTTTGACGTCATTCTGGCAGCGGACATTCTCTATGACAAAAACAACTTCCGGTTTCTTAATATTTTCAATGAACATTCAAAAAGAGTGGTAGTGGCCGATTCAAGGGTCAAAGAACTCCCTGAGCCTTATGAAAAGATCGGATACGGTATGGCCGTCACTTGCCCTGATCTGGATGAACCGAAAGAATACCGGCACGTTGGTATCTTTACTTCGAAGTCGGTTACGGGAGAACCTTCATCGACTTGATGACGACCGGTGTTTCCGGGACGTCCCGGAAACCCTTCTGCATGCCGGTCTTGACGGCGGCGATCTTGTCCACGACGTCCATCCCCTCACTGACTTTTCCGAAGACCGCATACCCATACCCCTGCTGCGTCTTGTCACGATGGTTCAGAGAGCCGTTGTCGACCACATTGATGAAGAACTGGGCCGTGGCGGAATCGACAACCATGGTGCGGGCCATGGCGAGCGTGCCGCGCAGGTTCTTCAGACCGTTGTCCGCTTCGTTCTTGATCGGCGGGTTGGTCTGTTTCTGCTTCAGGTCGGCCGTGAATCCTCCGCCCTGAATCATGAAGTTGGGAATGACCCGGTGGTAGACGGTGCCGTCATAGAAGCCGCTGTTGACATAGTCCAGGAAGTTCTTTACCGAGATCGGCGCCTCCTTGGCGAAGAGTTCCAGTTTCACATTCCCCAGGCTGGTTTCCATGAGTACGACAGGGTTCCTGGCGGCCGGTTCGGCGGCGCCCGCGACGCCGGCGCAGAGAATCGGAAGACCGCAGGCCAGGATGACCAGAATCTTTTTCAGCATTGTTTCCTCCCCTGGTGTAATGAACCACCGGATCACCATGCCGTCGCGCCGCCGTCCACCGGAAAGGCCACCCCGTTGATGAACGCAGCCTCATCCGAAGCCAGGTAAAGCGCGGCGCCGGCCACATCCTCCATGCTGGCAAGACGGCCCAGGGGCACCTCGCCCACGCGCTCCTGCCGGCGCTCGGGGTCTTTCAACATCTCCTGAACCAGGGAGGTCTCCACCGTGCTGGGGCAGAGCACATTGGCCCGGATGTTGTCCTTGGCATAGCGTACGGCGACCGACCGGGTCAGCTGGGAAATTGCACCCTTTGTCAAGGTGTAGGCCTCGGGGGTGAACTTATGGCCGATGAGGCTGCAGACCGAGCCCATGCTGATGATGGAACCGCCGCCGCTCCGGCGCATCAGGGGCAGGGCGTGTTTGATGCCGAGAAACGGCCCCCGGACATTCACGGCCAGCATCATGTCAAGGCTCTCGACGCTCATCTCCTCGATGGGCTGGCGGATGTTGATTCCGGCATTGTTCACCAGGACGTCGAGCTTTCCCGCCTTGTCGATCAGCGCGGTAAGCGCAGCCTTCCAACTCTCCTCGTCGGTCACATCCAGGCGGACGAACCAGGCATGGGCTCCCCGGGAGGTGAGTTCGGCCGCAGCGGCCCGGCCCTGGTCCTCCTTGAGGTCGCCGAGAAAAACCAGGGCGCCCTCCAGACTGAACCGGCGGGCGATGGCCAGCCCCAGACCTTGCGAAGCACCAGTGACGAGCACAACCTTGTCTTTGAGACGCATAGGACTCTCCTTTGATCGCCGCCGCCCTGGGGCGGGGCATTGCTGGGATGGTGGTTAATGCAAACTCTCCCGAGCCTGCCGGTCACCGGTTCGGGTTGCTCCGGGAGGGGCCGGCCCGGCCTCAGCCCTGAGGCGCACGATGGTCCTTTCCACGTGTTTCTGCATATTGTGGAGCTGCCGGAAAACCGGGCCGCGGACGCTCTCTTTTTCGATGGGTATGAGCATGGTTACCATACGAGGTCATTGCCCAAATTGAGGTTGTCTGATATCCTAACATTTGGCCACTTGTCAAGAATTTTCCAAAACCTTTGTAGTGGTTCAGAGGAAAGTGTGGTAGGTTGAAAAAAATGGACACCCCTGTTTAGGTAAGAAACCTAGCCGGAAGTGGGGAAATGGAAAGGATAGGGACTGAAGATGAATGATTTGTTGATGGCATTTTACGGCGATGATTTTACCGGTTCGGCAGATGCGATGGAGGCGCTGACTTTAAATGGCGTGCCGACGGTGTTGTTTCTCGACCAGCCTGATCCTGCTTTACTGAAAAGACGATTGAAAAACGTTCGGGCCGTGGGCGTAGCCGGAACCAGCCGAACCATGACTCCATCGCAAATGGACGGGGAATTGCCCGGGCAGTTTCAAATGCTCAAAGATCTGGGAGTCCCGATTATCCATTACAAAGTCTGCGCAACTTTTGACTCATCAGCCAGGATCGGCAGTATCGGGTATGCAGCCGATCTTGCATTCCGCGTGATCAAACCGCCATTCGGAGTCATTGCCCAGGGCGTTCCGGTTATCGGACGCTATGTCGTATTTGGCAATCATTTCACAACGGTAGGGAATAAAACCTATCGTCTTGATCGTCACCCGATGATGAGCAGGCATCCGATTACCCCGATGGACGAAGGAGACCTGCGATTACATTTTGCCAAACAAACGGAAAAAAAAGTTGAACTGATCGATCTGCTGCAGTTAAACAAACCCTTTGATTCGATCTCCAGCCAATTTGACCGGTACATTGACGAAGGAAATGAAATTATCCTTTTTGACACCTTGGAAGAAAAGAATCTTCTCACGATCGGCCGGTTGATCCATCAAAAAATCGGCTCACAACCGATTTTTGCCATCGGTTCTTCAGGATTTGAGTATGCGATGGCGCGCTACTGGCAATCTGCGGGTATTGTTTCGAAACCGGACCCGATTCCTCCGGCAGGACCGGTGGACCGGCTCATCGTCGTCAGCGGCAGTGCGGCGGACAAGACGGCCGAACAAATCAAATACGCCATGGATCATGGCTTTGAGGGTATTCGACTGAACACGGATCTGCTCATCGATCATGAAACCGGTAAGGACGAACGGAATCGTGTGATACAACTCTCACTGAAGTTTCTTCGGGAAGGGAAAAGCATCATCCTCTTCTCCACCCTTGGACCGGATGATCCATACATCCAAAAAACCAAAGATAAAATGAAATCTTTGGGTATTGATGTCAATGAAGTCGGAAAACATCTTGGAAAGCAACAGGGATTGATACTGCGTGAATTGGTGGAAATCAGCAGGACTGAAAAGGGTGTGCGTTGCAGGAGGAGACACCTGCAGTTATGTTTTACGGCAAATGGATATCCATTCGCTGGAGCTGTTGATGCCGATTACTCCTGCGGCTCCTCTATGTCGTGCGTTCTCCGATAATTCAACATTTGAAGGCCTCCAGGTTGCTTCAAAAGGCGGACAAATCGGTGCACCTGAATATTTTATTCAAGTCTTAAACGGACAAAGAGCGAATCTTTAGTGCAACCACATTCTGCATTCAATAAGCCGGTCCCCGATCAGTCGCTCTGAAGCTTTGCATTTGGAGCTCCGCATTCTCGTCTCCGTGGCAACGCAACAAAGGGGAGGTAACGGCGGGGTTCGCGGATTGCGCTCCCGGTCAATCCATGAGTGCTCCCCCGTTGACATCGAGGATCTCTCCCGTAATGAAGAGGCGGCCTCGGAGGCAAGGAAGAGAACGGCCTCGGCCACATCCTTGGGCTGCCCTAGACGACCGAGGGGAATGGCGGCGATGATCTTCTTCCTTTTTTCCTCGGACCACTGGGCGCTCATCTCGGTCTCGATGGCGTGGGGGGCAACGGCATTAACACGGATGCCGTAGGAGGCCAGCTGCATGGCCAGGGTTTTCATCAACGCGTCGCCGCCGGCCTTGGACGGGCCGTATCCGGGGGCGGAGGTGATGTCCCCCATCTTCCCGGAGATGGAAGAGACATTGATGATTTTTCCGCCGCCCTGCCTTTTCATGGGCTCCACCACGGCCTTGCAGCAGTTGAAGGTTCCCTTGAGATTGATGGCGATGACCCGGTCCCAGTCCTCCTCCGTCACCGTCTCGATCGTTCCCCGGCGGATGATGCCCGCATTGTTGACGAGGACGTCTATCCGGCCGAAGGTCTTCAGAACCCGATCCACCATCTCCTTCACGTCAGAGCTTTTCGAAATGTCGCAGGGGACGGGAAGGGCCTGTCCTCCCCTATTCTCGATCTCTTCCCGAAGTCTCTCCAGATGCTCCCCATCGATATCCGCCAGGGCGACCTTAGCCCCCTCCCCGACAAAGGCCAGGGCAATGGCCCTGCCGATGCCTCTCGCCGCTCCCGTGACGACCGCCACCTGATCCTTGAATCTCATCTTTTCCCTCCTGTTTCATACCAGCCCCCCTGCCCGGGATCGGGCAGAAGGATGAAAATCATCCCCACCCC
>CAWJHT010000099.1:0-17357 GCA_963842685.1 uncultured delta proteobacterium
CCGTAAGAATTCTTCGTGAGGCCAAAGCCGGTCTCGATGAAAGGGGTGATGTCATCGTATGCCTTTCACCGGCAGAGGAGAACAGCGGCGTTCAAATCGATATTGAAAGCACCTCATGTCTCTGTTCGGCGACCAGATCCGTGCCTCGGCTGTGGAAGTCATCGAAGGATACGGTCTTAAAGATCTGAAGGTGACGATCCGTGACCAGGGGGCTCTGGATTATGCGATCCGGGCCAGGGTTCAAACCGCCATCGAGAGAGCGGTAAGGGAGGGCGAATAATGGCGAGACTTCGACGCTCACGCATCTATCTGCCCGGCAACCGGCCCCGGATGATCCAGAAAGGTCCTTTGCTGGGAGCCGATGCGGTGATCCTTGACCTTGAAGACTCCGTGCTTCCGGAAGAAAAGGATGCGGCGCGGTTCCTGGTGACCAATGCGATCAAATCCCTGAACTTCGGGGAGACCGAGGTCATGGTGAGAATCAATCCCCTGAGCACCTGCGGGCTGGAAGATCTTGCCGTCGTGCTTCCGGCAGGACCGGATGCGATTGTCGTCCCCAAATCTGAAAACCGTCAGGGTGTCCAGGCCGTGGAAAAGGCAATCATCAAAAGCCACTTATCCAAGAGAGTGGCGATCCTGCCGCTGATCGAATCGGCGAAGGGCATTCTCAGCGCCTATGAAATCGCCGGCGCTTCCCCTCTGGTCGAGGCGATCACCTTCGGCGGCGAGGACTTTACACAGGACGTCGGCGCGACTCGTACCCGGGAGGGACGGGAGATTTTTTTGGGGAGGAGCATGCTCGTCATTGCCGCCAAAGCGGCGGGGGTGCAGGCCCTCGATACGGTTTTTTCGGATTTCACCGACGAAGAGGGGCTGCGCAATGATACCCTGGCCATCAAGCAGATGGGATTTGACGGCCGCGCGGCTATTCACCCGTCTCAGATTGAAATCATTCACGAGATTTTTACCCCCACGGAAGCGGAGATCCAGCATGCCGTCAACGTGATCCGGGCTTCGGAAATCGCCCGCGGGAAAGGCAGCGGTGTGGCGGTCGTCAAAGGGAAAATGATCGACAAGCCGATCATCGCAAGGGCCGAGAAGATCCTCCGCATCGCCGAACGTTTGGACCTGCCGATCCCCGCCCCTGAAGGATAAGGAGAAAGACCTATGTCGGAAGCGCACAGTGCCGTCAATGCCGTCGGCCGAAATGTGCCCCTGGAGATCGATGGCCGGCATTATCGTCCTTTTGCCGGCGCCTTTGCCGAACCTCCCAAGGAGGAAAAAAGACGCGTCGGGCCGCGGTTGGGCACCATATTGCATCCCGGAGAGGACTGCATGGTCTCCACCCTTCGGGAGGCCATCGAGCGTACCGAACTGAAGGACGGCATGACCGTCTCCTTTCATCACCATTTCAGGGAGGGAGACAAGGTCCTCAATATGGTCATGGCGGAAATTGCCGCCATGGGGTTCAGGAACATGACCATCGCGCCGTCTTCTCTGTACTCGGTCCACGAACCTCTGATCGACCATATCAAAAACGGCGTGGTTGCCTGCATCGAGGGGGGGAGCGCCCGGGGAAAAGTGGGACGGGCCGTCTCCCGGGGGTTGATGGACCGTCCCATGGTCATCCGCTCCCACGGCGGACGGGTGCGCGCGATCGAAAGGGGAGATCTGCACATCGATGCGGCCTTTATCGGAGCACCCTGCGCCGACACCATCGGAAACTGCAACGGCGTCAAGGGGCCCTCGGCCTGCGGGCCGCTTTCCTATGCCCTGGCAGACGCCATCTACAGTGAAAAAACGGTCGTTGTCACCGATTACATGGAAGAGACACCGGTCATCCCCATCAGTATCTCCCAGGAGTTCGTGGGGACGGTCGTCAAGGTCGACAATATCGGCGATCCGTCCAAAATCGTGTCCAATACCCTGCGTCTGACCCGGGACACGGTCAATCTCAGTATCGCCAAAAATGCGGTGCGCGTCATAGAGGCCTCGGAGGTCTTTCGCAACGGGATTCGCTTTCAAACCGGCGCCGGCGGGATTTCCCTGGCCGTGACCAAATTCCTGGGCGAACGCATGAAGAAGCGAGGCATCGTCGGCAGCTTCGGGATGGGAGGCACCACGGAGAGCATGGTCAAACTGCTTGAAGAGGGCATCATCCACAAAATTTTGACCGTCCAGGCCTTCGATCAGTACGCGATTCGATCGCTTCTGAAGGATGTCAACCACATCGAAGTCGGCGCGGGCTTCTATGCCAACCCCCACAACCGCGGTACGGCGGTCAATCTGCTGGACGTCGTCGTTTTGGGCGCCACGGAAATCGACGTCCACTTCAACGTCAACGTCAACACCCACTCGGACGGGATTCTCCAGTATCCCACGGGGGGGCATTCGGATACGGCGGCCGGCGCGAAGCTCACCATTATCACCACCCCGCTCATCCGGGGACGCATTCCCGTCGTCGTGGACGATGTCATCGTGGTTTCCACCCCCGGAGAGTCGGTCGATGTCCTCGTGACCGATTATGGCATCTCCGTGAATCCCCGACGGCAGGACCTGATCGAGCAGATGAAAGCGGCAAGAATCCCGCTGAAAACCATCGAGGAGTTGCGGGATCTGGCGTACAGCATCACAGGCAGGCCCAGCAAACCGGTGTTCACGGATAAGGTCGTGGCCCTGATCGAGTACCGGGACGGAACGCTGATCGACGTCCTCCGGGAAGTGGCACCCGGGCGGTGATCGGCGAAGACCGGCGTTAAGGAATAGATTAAAAGTCAAAAGGACCGATTTTGGTGTTGCCAGCTGGCTTATCGGGTCCGCCCGGCAAAGAAACGGTTGGAATAGGCCTGTCCGATGAACGAGAAATCGCCAGAAAACAAGAAATCGACCGAAGCGGCGCCGCTGCCCGACTGCGAGGATATCCGCACCAGTTCGACCCCCGCCACGATCGCCCGGGCCATCGTCGAGAACCTGCATTACGTGAAGGGCCGGACGCCCGCCCACGCCACGACCAACGACTGGTACGTGGCCCTGGCCCACACGGTGCGCGACCGGCTGCTCGAACACTGGATCGGGACCGTCACGACCCGCCGGCGCCAGCCCAAGATCGTCGCCTACCTCTCCGCCGAATTCCTGCCCGGCCCCCACCTGGGGAACGCCCTGCTCAACCTCGGCATCACCCGGCAGGTGCAGGAGGCGGTCGCCCAGCTCGGTCTCGACCTGGACGACCCTCCTCGACCACGAGCAGGAGCCGGGGCTCGGCAACGGCGGCCTCGGGAGGCTGGCGGCCTGTTTCCTCGATTCCCTGGCCACGCTCCGGATTCCCGCCATCGGCTACGGCATCCGCTATGAATTCGGCATCTTCGACCAGGAGATCAGCGACGGCTGGCAGAAGGAGATCACCGACAAGTGGCTCGCCATGGGGAACCCCTGGGAGATTTACCGTCCCGAGATCGCCTATTACGTGCACTTCGGCGGCCGCACGGAAGTCTACGCCGACGAAGAGGGGCGGCAGCGGGTCCGGTGGATCCCCGGGCAGGCCGTCAAGGGCGTGGCCTACGACACCCCCATCCCGGGATACGACGGTCCCGTCGTCGATCTGCTCCGTCTCTGGAAGTCGGAGGCCGTGGAGTCCTTCGATTTTCAGGCCTTCAACGTGGGCGACTACTACGGCGCCGTCCACGAAAAGATCGCTTCCGAGACGATCACCAAGGTCCTCTACCCCAACGACGATCCCGCCATCGGCAAGCGCCTCCGGCTGTCGCAGCAGTACTTCTTCGTCTCCTGTTCGCTCCGGGACATGATCCGGATCCACGAACTCCAGGGGAACCCCCTGGCCACGTTCCCGGAGGGGTTTGCCGCGCAGCTCAACGACACCCACCCCGCCATCGCCGTGCCCGAACTCATGCGGCTTCTCGTGGACGAGCGCCGCGTCGATTGGGACGAGGCCTGGGCCATCACCCAGAAGACCTTTTCCTACACCAACCACACCCTCCTGTCCGAGGCGCTCGAGACCTGGCCCCTGCCGCTCTTCCGGGAGCTGCTGCCGCGCCACCTGGAGATCATCTTCGAGATCAACCGGCGGTTCCTCGACGGGCTGAGGAGCCGGGGCATCGGGGACAACGAGCGGCTGCGGCGCCTGTCGCTCATCGACGAGGCGGGGGACAAATCGGTGCGCATGGCCCACCTGGCCACGGTGGGGAGCCATGCCGTCAACGGCGTGGCCGCGCTCCACACGGAGCTTTTGAAAGAGACGGTTCTCAGGGATTTCCACGAGATCGCCCCGGAAAAATTCCACAACATCACCAACGGGGTGACGCCCCGCCGCTGGATGGCGCTCTCCAACCCGGGCCTTGCGGAACTCATCACCGAGCGCGATCGGCGATGAGTGGATCTGCCGGCTCGAGTCGGAGATCGGGCGGCTGGAGCCCCTGGCCGCCGACGCCGGGTTCAGGGAACGCTGGCGGGCGGTGAAGCAGGCCAACAAGGAGCGCCTCGCCGGCCTCATCCGGGAGCGGACCGGCGTCGCCGTGCCCGCCGAGAGCCTCTTCGACATCCAGGTGAAAAGGATCCACGAGTACAAGCGGCAGCATCTGAACCTCCTCCACGTCGTCACGCTCTACCGGCGGCTCAGGGAGAACCCCGCCCTCGACGTGCCGCCGCGGACGGTCATTTTCGGCGGCAAGGCCGCCCCCGGCTACCGGATGGCCAAGCTGATCATCAAGCTCATCCACGCCGTCGCCGAGGTCGTGAACCGCGACCCGGCGGTCGCGGACCGGCTGAAGGTGGCCTTCTTCCCCGATTTCAACGTCCAGAACGGCCAGCGGATCTACCCGGCCGCCGACCTCTCGGAGCAGATCTCCCTGGCCGGCAAGGAGGCCTCGGGGACGGGGAACATGAAGTTTTCGATGAACGGCGCCCTCACGATCGGGACCCTGGACGGCGCCAACGTGGAGATCCGGGAGCAGGTGGGGAAGGAGAACTTCTTTCTCTTCGGCCTCACGGCCCCGGAGGTCTTTGCGCAAAAGGCCCGCGGCTACGACCCCCGGGCCTATTACGAGGGCGACGAGGAACTGAAGGCGGCGATCGACCTGATCGGCTCCGGTTTCTTCTCCCCCGGCGACCCCGGCCTCTTCCGGCCCCTGGTCGAGGCGCTCCTCGGCCGCGACGAGTACCTCGTCCTGGCCGATTACCGCTCCTACATCGCCGCCCAGGAAGCCGCCGGCAGGGCCTATGCGGATCGGGAAGGCTGGACGGCCATGTCGATCCTCAACGTGGCCCGCATGGGCGCCTTCTCCTCCGACCGGTCCATCCGGGAATACGCCGATAAGATCTGGAAGGTCCAGACTCTCCACAGGGAAAGAAAATCGCCCTGAATCCCGTAAAGGCCGGCTGAAGATGAAGTCACTTTACCTTTAAGTATCCGATTGTTTCACCGCCAGCGCCCGGAGTTCGCGCCACCCGTGTGCGAGCGGCGTCATCCGCGCGTCGTCGAGGGCGCGGTGGTTCTGCCGGAGGAAGGCGGCGTCGGGGAACAGGTGCAGGTAGATCGTCTCCAGGGTGTGGTCCGACAGGCGGGGGAAGCGGCGGCGGCTCATCTCCAGCGTGCAGAGATGCCGGTGGGGAAGGCCCATCTTCAGCCGTGGCGAACTCGTGGCGGAGGAAACGGATATCGAAGGCGGCGTTGTGGGCGACGAGGACGCTGTCGGCGATGAAATCGTAAAAGCGCGGGAGGGCCTCCTCCGGCTTGGGCTGGCCTTCGAGCATCTCGTCGGTGATGCCGTGGATCGCCTGGACTGTCGGGCGGGATCGGGACTCCGGCGTCGATCAGCGTCGTGAATTCTCCGACGATGGCGCCGTGTTCGACGGCGACCGCGCCGATCTCGATGATCCGGTGGCCGTGCCGCGGCGAAAGCCCGGTGGTTTCGAGATCGACGACCACGTGCCGGCCGAGGGGGTTCGGCGGATTTTCCCTGGGGATGGGGCTCATTCGTGAGCGGTAAATGGGCCGCATGAAAAGGCTCCTTACTATGGCGCGTGGTTAACCAAAAGGGGCGGCGTTCATTTTTTACCGTCGTGCGAAGAACGTGATCCTGAATGAAATGTGGATGAACCTTATCGCTGAAAGAGGCATTTGTCAATTAAGAACCATGATGAATCATGATGTTGAGGAAGACTGGCGGATCAATCTCTCAGGACGAACAGGGCGTCAGACTCATCTCCAGAGTACAGAAGCGCCTCGCCAAGCCCTCACTTTCTCCGTCCGATCCGCTGTAAATACTTCGCGAAAATCCCGGTATCAGCCGCCTTCATCTCCCGGCGGATTTCCACAAAGTCGATTCCATTGCACATCCTTAAAAACGGCTCATTATCGCACAGAACGATGCCCCGAAGAAACAGCCTGGCGGTGAGAGAGGGTGAAGGCGAACGCAGGGCGCGTTTCTTCAGCTCAAAATAGCCGTCGGTAAAAGCCTTGAACTCTTCCTGAAGACGGATCAGCTTCGGTCTGAAAAGTCCCTGGATATAGGCGCAGACGGGGAGCCATTCCCAGGAGAGTAAGGGATCACAGCCATATGTCCTCCGGCAACCGCTCCAGTAGGTCGTTCAATTCTTCATCCCGAAGATGGCGCCAGTCCAAAGCGGTCGGATCGATCAGGCAAGCCTCGAAATAGACCTGACGGGCTGTCTCCCGGTCACCCCGCATCCAGTATGCATCACCAAGATATCCGTATGTTACCGCATTATTCGGCATCTCTATCAGGTTTGTCTGAAGAGAGCGGATCGCCCGGTCCCATTCTCCCGTCTGGAGGTACGTATAACCCACGGGTATCCCTTCAGCAAGAAATGCACTGTCCATCAGACGACTCTCTTCGATCGCAGCGGCAATCTTGCGGAAGAACGGATGTCGAAGCTCTTCGACGGTCGTGCCGCTGGGGTCAGGCGAACGATCAAACGCTTCGAAAGATTTCCATAGACGAAAGAGATAAGCGGGATAGTCGGCGCTCGATGACGGCATGGTGGATAATCCTTCTTTAAGGAAGGATGCGATCCTGATCAGTCTCTCCACGTCCTGGCCGCCCGGGTAAAGATCGCAGTAGCTTTTCAGATCCACAAGGGCGTCGTCGGGTTGCAATGCCCTGATGGCCGCCGCGGCGCCGTTGAGAAGCACGAATTCATCGTCGAAAAGAGAACTTTGTTCCATCTTTATCCACCAGCCATTCTCCTCTGGATCTTTGTCATCATCCGGGCGCCGCCAAGTTCATGTGGTTCTTTCGGAAGTTTTTCCGTGCCGACGGCACATTCTCGTGGATAAGGATGGGCCGCATGAAAAGGCTCCTTGTTATGGCGCGTGGTTAGCCAAAAGGGGCGGCGTTCGTTTTTTACTATCGGGCGAAGAACGTGATTTTGAATGAAATGTGGATGAAACTTATCGCTGAAAGAGGCATTTGTCAATTAAGAACCATGGCGATCTTCTGAAATTTCCTTGACACGGAAAACCGGTTTCCTTATCCTATCCTCACCTCAAAAGGACGCGGGCTCTTATTGGAATCAGATTCCATTGTATGCAGGAACAGGTGGCAGTCGTACCCGCGAAAAGACGCTTTCCACTGTCCGATTGGTCCTGTTTTTCACCGGAGCGATATTCCTGACAGCGGCCCGGTCCGGCAAAAAAACGGATGACAGGGCCGGATAGGCCGGCGCCGCTTTGATGGCGGAATTCACCTTCACTGTTTCACTTCACCGATCAAAGGAGATAAAGTATGACAATCCATCGCTTCCTGCGTCAATCTCTACTGGTGCTATTTCTGTCGGTCATGGCCGCTGTGTGCGTCTTCGCTCAGGCGCTGCCGGAAAAAGAGGAGTATGAACCCACAATCGGCCAGGTCGGCAAGGACGTTATATGGATACCGACTGCGCAGGCGCTGGCTGACAAAATGTTAAACCTGGCGCAGGTCAAGCCTGAGGATTACTTGATCGACCTCGGCTCAGGTGACGGACGCATCGTCATCACTGCCGCGAAGCGGGGCACGCGAGCGCTCGGCATCGAGTACAATCCCGATATGGTTGCGCTTTCGAAGCGCAATGCCGCCCGGGCAGGTGTCGCTGACAAAGCCATATTCATCAAAGCAGACCTGTTCGAGAGCGATTTTTCCCAGGCGACGGTGATTACGATGTTTCTCCTGCCGGAACTCAACCTCCAGCTTCGCCCGACGATTCTCGATCTCAAACCCGGCACCCGTATCGTTTCCAATTCCTTTGATATGGGGGATTGGACGGCCGATCAGTCTGTCGAGGTGAGTCGGGCGGAGGGCTGTGACAACACCTATTGCCAAGCCTTTCTTTGGATCGTACCTGCCAAAGTCGAAGGCACATGGAAGCTTCCCCAAGGCATGCTCGCCCTTAGTCAAAACTACCAGATGATTTCCGGTGATTTGAATTCCGGCACGAACCGTGTATCCATAAGCGAAGGCCGCCTGTCGGGCGACCGGATCAGCTTCAGGATTGGTGATGCTGACTACACCGGGCGCGTCATCGGCGCCACGATGGAGGGGACATTCAAATCGGGTAAAAGCACCGCCAAATGGAGTGCAAGTCGGGTAGCAAACTGACGGAGCATCCATCAACGGATAATCAGGGCCGCTTCATGGCCGCCCGGCAGGCTTTCTCGCCCCGGCCGGAGACCGATACCCCTTTCCGAAGAGGAAAGAAATTCTCCTCTGCTGATTGCGGAGACTGCGCAGGAACAACCTGCGCATTCAATCGGCTATGATGAGCAGGGCGTCGGCGACGACGGGCCGGGAACCCGAGATGATGACGGGATTGAGGTCGATCTCGGCGATCTCCGGATGGAGGAGGGCGATGAAGCCGACGTCTGGAGGATGCCGGCGAGGGCCGGCACGTCGACGGCGGGAAGGCCGCGATAAGCGCCCAGGAGCTCTTTTGCGCGGATGGCCGAGAGCATCTCCTCCGCCTCGGTCGCGCTGAGGGGCGCCGATCGGAAGGCGGTGTCCTTGAGCGCCTCGGTAAAGATACCGCCCAGGCCGAACAGGACGCAGGGGCCGAAGCCGGGGAAGCGGGTCATCCCGGCGACGAACTCGCGGCTCCCCGAAACCATCTCCTGAACGAGGATCGGGACCGGCCGTCCCGCGGCCTCTCGGATGTCGTGGAAGGCCTTGCGGAGGGCCGCTTCGGTCCGGATGTTCAGGGCGATGAGCCCCTTTCCCGATTTGTGCATGATCTCCCAGGAACAGGCCTTCGCAGCGACGGGGAAGCCGATTCTCCGGGCCGCGTCCACGGCCTCGTCCTCGGTTGTTGCAAGCCCCTCGCGGGTGACGGGAACGCCGTAGGCGGCGAGGAGCTGTTTCGCCTGGTGCTCGTCCAGGGCCTTCTGACCGGCGGCAAGGGCCGACCGGATGATCCGCGCGGCTTCCGGCTGCTCGGCGGGCAGGACGGGCGTCACGATGGGCTTCCGTTCGCGGATCTCCTTGTATCGCAGCAGAGACACCATCCCCCGCGCCGCCTTCTCCGGCGAGTCGAAGACCGGGACGTCGTGGTCCATATAGAAGGAAGTGCTGTCGTCCTCCCGGCCGAAAAAGGAGGAGATCACCAGGGGAAGACGGTATTTCCCGGGCAGCGCCGCGGCGGCGGTCATGTCCCTTGTCGTCATTTCAAGAAAGGTTTCCCGGGAAATATCTCCCATCAGTTCCTTGACGTGGGGATAGAGCATCTTCATGAAGCCGGAACCCATCGCCCCGTGGAGGACGAGACCGTCCACCTCGCCGCTTTCCATGATGAGCTCGGGGATGGTGACGGCCAGGAGCTGCATGTCCAGGTGGAAGGTGACGATCGACGGGGTTGGCGCCGGAGGCATGGGGAGGGATCAGCGGGCGGATCTTTGCCTGCAGGGCGTCGGAGAAGCGGGGGACCGTCATGCCGCCCTGGTCGGCGTTATGGGAGATGGCCGTCCCCGGCCCCCCGGAGTTGGTGACGACGGCGAGCCTGTTGCCGCGCAGCCGCGGCTGGGTGGCGTGGACCCAGCCGTGGGCGTAAAGGTCTTCGATGGAGTGGCAGCGGATGATTCCGGCCTGCTGGAAGATGCCTTCGTAGAGAAAATCGGGACCGGCCAGGGCGCCGGTGTGGCTGAGGCCCGCCCGGGCGCCGGCGGCCGATCCGCCCACGTACTGGGCGAGGACCGGCTTCAGCGGCGTGATCCGCCGGGCGGTTTCGATGAACCGCCGGCCGTCGCGGATCCCCTCGATGTAGAGGATGATCGCCTTCGTCTGTTCGTCCGCGCCCAGGTATTCGAGGACGTCGATGAGGTCGATGTCGGCCTCGTTTCCGCAGCTGACCGCCTTGCTGAAGCGGATTCCCCGCTCCTTGAGGTAGGCGAGCGTCTGGGTCACGTAGGTGCCGCTCTGGGAGGCGAGGCCGAGGTATCCCGGCCGGTTCTCCAGGGCGGCGACGGTGACGTTCAGGGAGATTGCCGTGTTCACGATCCCCATGCAGTTGGGGCCGAGAAGGCGCATCCCATAGGCCGCGGCGATCTCCTTGAGCCGTTCCTCCAGCGCCCGCCCGGCGGCGCCGGTCTCCTTGAAACCGGCGCTGATGATGATCGCCCGCTTCGTCCCGATCTTCGCGAAATCTTCGAGAACCGGGACGACCTGGTCCGTCGGGACGACGAGCATGGCGAGGTCCGGGACTTCGGGAAGGTCGAGCGGCGAGGCATAGGCCTTATGGCCCAGGACGGTCTTTTCGGTGGGGTGGATGGGATAGAACGTCCCCTGCCAGCCGTCCTTGAGGATGGAGAGGGCCTGGAGGGTCCCCATTTTCATCGGATTGTTGCTCGCGCCGGCGGTGGCGATGGATCGCGGATGCAGCAGCAGGTGCAGCGGATTTTCCGGCATGAATCCCCCTTTTTCAAAGGATGATGTGGAGCGCCAGAGGAAGCGGACGCACTATAGGAAATCCGGCGCACCCTGTCAAGCAAACCGAGTTCGCTTCAAAAGGGATGACACAAGGTCAAGGGATTAGCGCTTTACAAAAGACCGGTTTGTCGATTAAATAAAAAGAGCGAATTCAGGAATTATTTCCCCGTCATTCCGAAAAAAGGAGAAAAGAATCATGACCGAACCGACTGTTTCCAATCCACCCTACGACGTCGTGATCATCGGCGGCGGGCCGGCGGGGCTCACCGCGGGGATGTACGCCGCCCGGGCGGACCTCCGGACGCTCGCGATCGCGGGCGACTCGACGGTGAGCCAGATCACCGTCACCGATCTCATCGAGAACTACCCGGGGATCCCGGAGGGGATCAACGGCTTCGATCTCGTCGAGCGCCTCAAGACGCAGGCCGTCCAGTTCGGTCTGCAAGACCGCCTCCGGCGACGTGACGGCGGTGACGAAAAAACGGTGGGGCGACCGGGACGGCTGGGAGATCGCCGCCGGCGACGATGCGCTACGGGGCGCTTGCCGTGATCATCGCCACGGGGGCGAACTGGCGGCGTCTCGGCGTGCCCGGGCGAGGAGCGGTTCATCGGGAAGGGGGTCTCCTTCTGCGCCACCTGCGACGGCCCCTTCTACCGAAACCGGGAGGTCGCGGTCGTCGGCGGCGGCGACACGGCCATCCAGGAGGCGCTCTACCTCACCCGCTTTGCGAAGAAGGTGACGGTCATCCACCGGCGGGACCGCCTGCGGGCGACGGCGATCCTCCAGAAGCGGGCCTTCGCCAACGAAAAGATCGCCTTCGCCTGGAACTCCGTCGTCGAGTCGATCGACGGTCTCGACCTGGTCCAGTGGGTCCGCCTGAAGGACGTCAAGACGGGGGCCACGCGGGAGCTTCCCGCGGACGGGGTCTTCATCTTCGTCGGCCTCACCCCCAATACGGCCCCCTTCCGGGAGCTGGTCGCCCTGGATCAGGGCGGCTACATCACGGTCGATGCGAACATGCAGACATCGGTTCCCGGGAATCTTCGCCTGCGGGGACTGCATCGCCAAACGTCTCCGCCAGGTCGTCACGGCCTGCGGCGACGGGGCGACGGCGGCCTTTTCCGCCCAGCTCTACGTCGAGGAACTGAAGGGGGAGGCCTACTGATGCAGGAACTTGATCGCGGCCTGGCGGCACCTCCCGGCGCACCTGAGCCCGAACCTCTTCGAGATCGGCTCCTTCCAACTGCGCTACTACAGCCTGATGTACCTGGCGGCCTTCGCCTGCACCTATCTCCTCGTCATGCACCGGATCCGACGGGAGGAGTATCCCTATACGGCGGAGCTGATCCAGGACTACTTCGTCTGGGCGATCCTCGGGGTGATCCTCGGCGGCCGCCTCGGCTATGTCTTCTTCTACAACCTCGGCTATTACCTGCAACACCCGCTGGAGATCATCTTCCCCTTCGAATTCACCGGCGGACTTCATTTCATCGGGATCAGCGGGATGTCCTACCACGGGGGCGCCATCGCCGTCCTTGATCGCCACCATGATCTTCTGCCGGCAGGCGGAAGATCGATTTCTGGCGCTTCGCCGACCTCTTCAGCCCGGCGATCCCGCTCGGCTACACCTTCGGGCGGATCGGCAACTTCATCAACGGCGAGCTCTACGGCCGGGCGACGACGTCCCCTGGGGGATGGTCTTTCCCCTCGACCCGCTGCACCTGCTGCGCCACCCCTCCCAGCTCTACGAGGCCTTCTTCGAGGGGATCGTCCTGTTCGCCGTCCTCTGGCTGATCCGGAAGAAGAGTCCCTTCGACGGCGCCCTCTTCGCCTTCTACCTCATCGGCTACGGCGTCATCCGTTTCTTCATCGAGTTCTTCCGGGAGCCGGATGCGCAGCTCGGCTTCGTCCTCGGACCCTTCAGCATGGGGCAGCTCCTCTGCTTCCTGATGATCGCGGCCGGCGCCGTGATCTACGCCGTTCGCCGCTCCGTAACGGCAAAGAAATAGGGGACGACTGCCTCATCAGGGTCCGAGCCTAAGACAAGTCATAACGGGGATGAACAAAAGGAGTCGATATGGGAAAGAGTGTCGTGATCATCGGGGCGGGGGCGGGAGGCGCCTCCGTGGCCGCCGAGGCGAGGCGGCGGGACCCGTCGCTTTCGATCGCCATGATCGAGCAGCGCTCTCAGGTCTCCGTGGCCGCCTGACCGATGCCCTATTACATCGGTGATGTAATCAAGGACGAAAAGAAGCTGATCGCCCGGACGCCGGAGAAGTTCCGGGAGACGGGGATCGATGTCCGGATCGACACCCGGGTGGAGGAGGTCGACGAAAAGGCGGGGCAGGTCCGTCTGGCCGACGGAACGAGGCCTTCCCTACGACATCCTCGTCCTGGGGACGGGAACGACGCCGCTGATGCCGGGGATTCCGGGGGAGGACCTGGAAGGGGTCTTCACGCTGAAGAAGTTCACCGACGCCCTCCGGATCAAGGCCTGGCTCCGGGAGGTCCCCTGCCGGAAGGCGATCATCGTCGGGGCCGGTTTCATCGGGATGGAGATGAGCGAGGCGATCCGGAACCTCGGGATCGAGACGCAGGTCTTCCACCGCGGGACGCTCCCCGTGAACCGCTGGGACCCGGAATTCTCGCAGGTGGTTCTGGAGGAGCTCCGGCGGCATGAGGTGGAGTTCGTGACGGATGTCGAAGACGCGGGCCGTGGAGGAGGGAAAGGAGTACCGCCTCCGCCTGGTCACGAACCACGGCGAGGACGAGGCGGACATGATCCTGATGGCGGTCGGGATCCGGCCCGACACGGAGCTGGCGCGACGGATGGGGCTTCCGCTCGGAAAGACCGGGGCGATCCGGGTCAACTTCTCCCAGCGGACCCCCCGGGAGGGGGTCTATGCCGTGGGCGACTGCTGCGGAATCCTTCCACCGGGTGAGCGGCCGCTGGGTGAACATCCCCCTGGGCGACATCGCCAACAAGCAGGGGCGCGTCGCCGGGCGGAACATCGGCGGCGGGAAGATGATCTTCCCGGGGATCGTCGGGGCGCAGTGCTTCAAGGTCTTCGATCTGGAGGTCGCGGCGACGGGACTCGACGAACGGGAGGCGGCGCGAAGCGGCTTCCATCCGGTGAGCACGCTGATCTGGGGGAATGCGATCGCCGGGTCCATGCCGGGAAACAAAAAACTGGGGCTCAAGCTGATCGCCGACCGGGCGACGGGGAAGCTCCTCGGCGCGCAGGCGGTCGGGGAGATGGGGGCGGTGAGCCGGATCAACACCCTTTCGGCCGCCCTCTGGGCGGGACTGACCCTCGATGACGTCGGCTGGCTCGATCTGGCCTACGCCCCGCCGTTCGGCGGTTCCTGGGACCCGATCCACATCGCCGCCCAGGCGCTTCGGCGCCAGCTGTGAGAAAGGGTTGTGGGAACGCGACTTTTGTCTATTGAAGGCTTAAACCCAGAGGCTGCGTGTGAACAGCCTGCCTAACGGGGTGTTTTTCAACACGCTGCTAGCGGGCTTGGTAGTAGTAGCGGTTCAGGTCAAAGAGTCCGCCCCGCACCGGCTCGTCTTCATTAAACCGTTGCTGAAACCAGTCATAGGTCTCCCATAATCGATCGTCCGCCCTGTTCACGCCATAGTTTGCCAACCGCTCCATGTCTTTGGGGCTTTTATCAAAATGGGCAAGGAGATCGATAAAATCGGGGAGGTCCTTCTCCTTTAGATCAAAGAAATAGTTCGGGTAGGAGCCGATGAGACCCTGAATGAAATCGGCGCTGTCCTTTGATGGATTGAGGCGGGCATCTTCTTTGATCAGGAAGGCGACATTGTCGTGCCAGCGATTGATCACCATGGAAAACGCGAGATCACGACCCTGCTCCCGTCGGACCCTGACATAAGCAAGATTGGCGTTGCTATCATTGACCATGGCGAAAAATGGTGTCCCGGGCCTGGAAATGGCGCGAAAAGCCTGCAGGTAGTCGGCATCGGTTTCGTATTTCACCGGCAGGGTCGGATAAGGAACGCCTGCGGGAAGATAGTTCACCGGATCAAAAGCGATATTCGTTACCGGCAGAATATGCTTGCCCACGATATGCTCGACGAACTCGCGCTTCGGCTCGTCCGTAGTGAAGGAAATCTTCGCAGGCAGTGCCGAAGGGTAGTAGTGCATCTTCTTGAGATCGACATCCAGATACCACGATTGCATGATCTCCTGCCGCTTTTCCGGGGGGAGAAAATCAAGAAAGTAGCTCTCCCCTTCGACGCGCAGCGCATCCATGTAGAGCCGGACCGCCAATTGGTGGCCGGCCGTGCCGTAGACGTCGAAACCGGCAACCAGCGCGTAATAGATGCGTTCGAGGAGGGGATAGTCGATGACCCATAGGGTTTTCGGCAGGTTTCCCAGCACCCCCTTGTGCACCGAGGCGCTGTCAAAATGACGATAGATGGTCAGCACCGGCGCATCCGCGGCACGCTTGCCTTTCCAGATGGACTCATAGCCGAGGCCTTCGTAGTTCAGAGACACGTAGTAATCCTGACGGGCCTTGTAGAACTCGACTGCTGCCTTCCGGTGCTCATCGGTCAGCGCCGAAAAGAGGCGCAGGTCGCTTCCCTTTTCAATGGGCATCCGCAGCTTGTCGCTGTGCAGCTTCAGAAAGCCCGGATACGCCACACTCAGATCATGGTCCGGGTCCATGAACATGACCCAGAAATGGTCATCGATCACATTGAGGGCAATCTGACCTTTGCAGACCGGGCCGTGGATGAAGGTCATGATGATGTAGTGCGCATTATCCAGCAGGAACTGATAGCGCGAGCGCGGCGGAATCTGCTCGAAGGCCACAAACGGATTGGCGCTCACTTTCGGGTCATAGCCCATCAGGTGCGGCGGCTGCAGCCACTCGGGCTGAATGAAAAGTTCGTTGAAGCGCTGCAGTTGGGCGTCATCGAGATCGAAGACCATATGGGTCTTATGGACGATGGTGGAGTGGATCTTGCGGAAGCGATAGTAGACCCGCTCGACGCCGGGGTCGTCATAGGGACGCACAGTGGCAATCAGCTCAAGGGGCTGACCAGGGCGCAGTCTTGGAGCGGACCAGTTCATAAAACTCATTGGTCGGGGTCCCGAATTTCAGGTGGGCCAGGAACAGATGCTCGTAGAGGTAGCGCGCCGTTAAGGCATGCTTGGCATCGTCCTGGTTCAGAAAGGCTTCCCACTGCTCGATGGCCTGTGCATCGCTCGCTTTCGGCGTGGTCAGTTCCGCCTGCTGGGCCGCATCGGGACCTTTCGCGCCCTGGACCAGCCAGCCGGCGATGATCTCGAACTCGTCCTGCTTGAGCGGGGGAAAGCCAAAGGGCATGCCGTTGTTCGGATGCTTTTCCAGGTAGCCCCCAAGCTCATCCTGGTTTTCCGAGCAGGTCAGATCGTCCGTTTCAGGCCGGTACTCCCCCACACTCTTCGGGTTTTTTATCTTGTGGGACAGCAACTGGATCATGATCGAGTCATTCAAGCCCTCCGCGACGCTGCTGTCGGTAACCAGCTTCAGAAAGCCCGGATACGCCACACTCGGATCATGACCTGGGTCCATGAACATGACCCAGAAATGGTCATCGATGACATTGAGGGCAAGTCTGAACTTTGCAGACAGGGCCGTGGATGAAGGTCATGATGATGTAGTGCGCATTATCCAGTAAGAACTGGTAACGCGAGCGCGCTGGAATCTGTTCGAAGGCCACAAACGGATTGGCGCCCACTTTAGGGTCATAACCCATTTCATGTGGCCGGTGCAGCCACTCGGGCTGAATGAAAAGCTCGTTGAAGCGCAGCAGTTGGGCGTCATCAGTATCGAAAACCATATGGGTCTATGGACGATGGTGGAATGGATCTTGCGGGGAGCGATAGTAGACCCGCTCGACGCCGGGGTTGTCATAGTGATGCAGATTGGCAATCAGCTCGAGGGCCGGCCGGGCGCAGTCTTGGAGCGGACCAGTTCATAAAATTCATTGGTCGTGGTCCCGAATTTCATGTGGGCCAGGAACAGATGCTCGTAGAGGTAGCGCGCTGTTAAGGCATGCTTGGCATCGTCCTTGTTCAGAAAGGCTTCCCATTGCTCGATGGCCTTTGCATCGCTCGCCTTCGGCGTGGTCAGTTCGGCCTGCTGGGGCTTATCGGGACCTTTCGCCTCCTGGACCAGCCAGCCGGCGATGATTTCGAACTCGTCCTGCTTGAGCGGGGGAAAGCCAAAGGGCATGCCGTTGTTCGGATGCTTTTTAAGGTATCCACCAATCTCATCCCTGTTTTCCGAGCAGGTCAGATCGTCCGCTTCAGGCCGGTACTCCCCCGCACTCTTCGGGTTTGTTATCTTGTGAGACAGCAGCTGGATCATGATCGAGTCATTCAAGCCGTCTGCGACGCTGCTGTCGGTAACGC
>CAWJHT010000100.1:0-49005 GCA_963842685.1 uncultured delta proteobacterium
CGCTCGCCGTGATCCTGGGCATCTTCATGGGGGTATACAGCGGCCTCAATCGCGAGGGCCCTCTGAGCCGTGTGTTCCAGGCCGTGTCGCTGGTGGGAATCTCCCTGCCTCCCTTTCCTGGTCGGTATCCTCCTGATCTATCTGTTCGCCGTGATCCTGGGCTGGCTACCGGCTCAGGGGCGGGGCCAGGTTGTCCGCCTCGGCTGGTGGACGACGGGCCTCCTGACGGGAAGCGGCATCAAGTCGCTGATCCTCCCTTCGATCACCCTCGGACTTTTCCAAATGACCCTGATCATGCGCCTCGTCCGTTCCGAGATCCTCGAGGTGCTGCGGACCGACTACATCAAGTTCGCCCGGGCCCGGGGGCTGACCAACCGGGCGCTCCATTTCGGCCATGCCCTCAAGAATACCATGGTTCCGGTCATCACGGTCACGGGTCTCCAGATTGGGCAGATCATCGCCTACTCGATCATCACCGAGACGGTCTTCCGGTGGCCGGGGATGGGTTACATGTTTCTCCAGGCCGTGACAAGCGTGGATATCCCCGTCATGGGGACCTATCTGGTCCTGGTGGCCGCCCTTTTCGTGACGATCAACCTGATCGTTGATTGTCTGCTCTACTTCTTCATCGATGCCGAGGCTCCGCGTGTTCGAGATCGTTGGGCGACGTTGGTTAGGGGGGTGTGATGAGGCTTGTCGAACCTATCCTCCGGCGCGGGCGCCTCTTTCTCGACGGCGACATATTTTACAGCTACCCGGAAGTCACCGGTGACTCTGATCGCGGCGGGGATCACCTCCGTCTATATTCTCGTCGCGCTTTTCGCGCCTCTCGTCGCACCGCACAACGCCTACGACCTGTCCAGCCTCTCCCTGATCGATGGCCTGACGCCGCCGGTCTGGTATGCGGAGGGGTCGGCGAACTACCTCCTGGGTACGGACGACCAGGGCCGGTGCATCCTCTCGACGATCATCTACGGCTCGCGGCTGTCGCTCGCCGTGGGGTTCGCCGCAGTCCTTTTCTCCGGCTTTCTGGGCGTCCTTTGGGGCTGATCAGCGGTTCGGCCGGCGGGGTGATCAATGCCTTGATTATGCGTGTGGCGGAGATCCAGATGACCTTCCCGGCGATCCTGATCGCGCTCCTCGTGGACGGGGTCTTTTCCGGGGGATCATGCCCGTCTATGCCCTGGATGAGCTTGCCGTCTATATCGTCATCTGCCATCGGCGTGTCGAGCTGGCCCCAGTACGCCAGGACCGTCCGCGCCTCGACCATCGTGGAGAACAACAAGGAATACGTCGCAGCGGCGCGGGTGATCGGCATTCACCCGGCGGTGATTATGTTCAAACACGTCCTGCCGAACGTCATGGGGCCGGTCCTTCGTCATCGGAACGATCAACCTGGCGCTTGCAATCGTTCTCGAGGCGACCCTCTCCTTCCTCGGAGTAGGGATTCCGCCGACGCCGGGCGGTTCGCTGGGCTCCATGATCCGGATCGGCAATGATTTCCTCTTCTCCGGCGACTGGTGGGAGTTACCGTCTTTCCCGGCGCCGTGCTCGCCGTCCTCGTCCTGGCCGTGAACCTGCTGGGCGACTGGATGCGCGATGCCTTCAATCCGAGGCTTCGCTGATGAAGACGCCGGTCCTTGCCATCGAAGGCCTGACGGTGGAGCTGCCGACCCGGCGAGGGACGCTGACGGCGGTGGATGGCGTTTCCCTCGTCATCGCACCCGGAGAGGTCCTGGGGGTGGTCGGGGAGTGGGGGCGGGAAAGTCGCTGGCCGGACCATCATCGCCTGTTCGACCCGCTCCGGATCGCGGGAGGCCGGATCCTCCTCGACGGCGAACGGATCGACGTTCTTTCCTATGGACAGCGCGGCGGATCCGGGGAAAGCGGATCGGCGCCATCTTTCCAGGATCCGCTGACGAGCCTCAACCCCCTGTACCCATCTCCCGGCAGCTCGTGGAGACGATCCGCACCCATTCGGAGATGGGTCCCGCCGAGGCCCACGCCCATGCCCTCTCCCTCCTGATCGAAGTGGGGATCCCGGCGGCGGAGCAGCGCCTGGACCATTATCCGCACCAGTTTTCCGGGGGGATGCGTAGCGGGTCGTGATCGCACTCGCCCTCTGCGCCAATCCGCGCCTAATCATCGCCGACGAAGCCGACGACGGCACTAGACGTTTCGATCCAGGCCCAGATCATCGCGCTGCTGAAGCGCCTCTGTCGCGAACATCACACGGCAGTCATGCTCATCACCCACGACATGGGGGTGATCGCCGAGACCGCCGACCGGGTCGCGGTCATGTGCGCCAGGGCCGCCTCGTGGAGGTCGGGCCGGTCTGCGATGTCATCCGGAATCCCCGGCACCCCTACACGGCGGGACTGATGACGTCCATCCCGGTCATCGGCCGTCACGTCAAGCGCCTGACCCAGATCGACGGCACCATGCCGCGCCTGAACGAGATCCCCCCCGGCTGCGCCTTCAACCCGCGCTGTCCTTGTCTTCGACCGCTGCCGGCAGGAACGGCCGCCTCTGGAGGCTTCGGGAAGTACGCTGGCCGCCTGCTGGCTTATGGCGAAGGAGGCTGGCCATGGCTGAGACGCCGCTTGTAGGACCCATGACCTGGCCCGCCGATTTCGATGTGTCGCCGCCTTTTTCTCAACCGGCTCCTGGAAGGGGGAAAACGACTCAGTTTGAAGGCCCTCGACGGGGTCAGTTTCGAGATCCCCCGGGGGCGGACACCTCGCCCTAGTCGGGGAGTCGGGGTGCGGCAAGTCAACGGTGGCGAGGCTTCTTCGTCTGGGGGCTTTACTCCGGCCGACACGGCCGGCACCATCGAGGTTCGACGGCCACGAGATCGGGCCATCATCAAAACGCGCCGGGGAATTGCGGCCCTTCAGCCGGCGGATGCAGATGATCTTCCAGGACCCCTTCGCCAGCCTCAACCCGCGCTGGCGGGTCATGGACATCGTCGCCGAACCGATCCGGAGCTTCGGGATCGTTCAGGGGCGGGCGGCCATCGAGGCAAGGGTGATGGAACTTCTCGGTCAGGTGGGGCTCAACCAGGCGGACGCGGCGAACTACCCCCACCAGTTCTCCGGCGGTCAGCGCCAGCGGATCGCCATCGCCCGCGCCCTGGCCAGTAATCCCGAGTTTCTCATCTGCGACGAACCCACGTCGGCCCTGGATGTTTCGGTCCAGGCACAGATCCTCAACCTTATGACGGATCTTAGGAAAACCTCGGGGCTGACTTACCTCCTGATCACCCACGACATGTCGGTGGTTCACCATGTGGCCCACCGGGTAGGCGTCATGTACCTGGGAAGGCTCTGCGAGGTGGCCGATATCGACGACCTCTTTACCAAGCCGAGTCATCCTTATACGCGGCTCCTCCTGGATACGCTGCCCGATCTGTCCATGACCGGCAAGTCGCGGGCGCCCATCGCAGGCGAAGTCCCCAGTCCCATCGATCCGCCGCCGGGGTGCGTTTTCCATCCCCGCTGTCCCTATGCGGACGGACGCTGCCGCACGATGTCACCTGAACTGCTTGCGCATGGGGGCGGTCTGGTGGCCTGCCATGCCGCAGAAGAAGGGCGTCTGCCCATCCAGGAAGAAATTCATTCAGGGTCCGTCTGCCCTGCGCCCTTGCAGCCCCGGGTGCCTGGCTGGGAATGACTCTTCTGTAAGGGAGGGTGCCCGCACTCTGGTTATTTTAACATTAGCGTCGGCGTTTACCGACGACATCATTAAAAACATACGAGGATGAACCTATGAAAATCGATGTAACGAGTGAATTCATGACCCTGGCCTCACTGAACAGTCTCTCGCGTCAGGAAGGCCAAGTGGCCGGGTATCTCATCAGGAGGCTACGGGAGCTGGACCTGACCGTAACGGTGGACGATTCAGCCTCCCGGACGGGTAGCGACACGGGAAACATCATTGTGCACGTCCCGGGCAACACCCCAGGGCCCACTGTCCTGTTCTGCGCCCATATGGATACCGTCGGTTCTACCGAAGGCATGATGCCCGTTTTGTGTGACGGTGTGATTTACAGTAACGGCGAGACCGTCCTCGGAGCGGACGACAAGGCGGGGATCGCGATCATCCTGGCTGTCCTTAGCGATCTGTGCGACGGCGGGATTCCCCATCCGGATCTCGAAGTCGTCTTTACCGTTCAGGAGGAGGTGGGGCTCTTCGGTGCAAAGTATCTCACTGCGGAGTTAAAAGCCACAGTCGGTTACATCCTCGACGGAGATGGACCTGTGGGCACTATCATCAACCAAGCCCCCTCGAAGGTGGATCTCGACTTCGTCCTGAAGGGAAAGGCCGCCCATGCAGGGGTCTGTCCCGAGGCCGGGATCAACGCCATCGTCGCCGCAGCCATGGCTATCGCCCGCCTCCGCACCGGACGCATCGACCGCTCGACGACTTCGAATATCGGCCTGATCAGCGGTGGCAAGAATACGCAACATGGTCGCCGACCACGCGGAGGTAATCATGGAAGTCCGGAGCACCGATTCGGCCAGACTGGAAATCGAAGTACAAGCGGTCATGGACGCCTTCACCGAGGCGGCGGCCTCTTCCGGCGCCGGACTTTCCGTTCGAAAGGATGTCCCCTTTGAGACCTTGTCGTTTCGGAAACGCATCCGGTCGTAGCGAACGCCCTTCGTGCCGCGGGTGTCCTGGGCATCACCCCCATGCTCTGGGCGTCCGGGGAGGGGTGGATGCGAATGTCTTCAACAGCCGCGGCCTTCCTTGTGTCGCTCTGGGCATCGGCATCGAAGATCCCCATTCGCCGAAGGAGCATATCGCCGTTGCCCAGCTTGAGGAGGGGGTGAGGTTCCTCAAAGCCTTGTTGAGAGAAGCGGTCGGAGCGGCCTTGAGCCGGTCGTCGGCATGGATCTTACCGGCAGGGGAGGAACGGATTCTTCTTGTCTCTCCGCAATGGGCAAAGCAGACAAAAGAATCCTCGATCAACGTGACCTGGAGATGATTCACCTCCTGCGGACCGGGTGGTCCGGGATCCGCGTTGAGGGAAACGTCCGGCTCATCATAAAAATCATCATAAAAATCATCTTGACTTGCAAGGCCGCTTCTCTTATTCTCATCCCTCATGAAAGCAAGTTTTTATCCAAACAGGATAAACAGTTTTTTAGTTCTTCACGGGCTTTTCCGGGTATTTTTCTGTTAAATTCGTCGTCTTCGTGATAAACGAAAAACCCGAGTTTCATTTCCATCATCACTGATCCTAATGAATCCGGGCATGGGGGGAATGTTATGAATATCATCAATCTGGAAGATGCGAAAGTGTCCTATGAAGGCCAGACGCTTCCTGCCATCAATCTGATCGGTAAGTTGCAGACACAGCTTCGGGAGGCAGCATCCCGAATGGCAGCGATTGCCGAAACCCTGGGGGATCTTCAGACCGCGCTACTCAATTCTCACACGGTTGAGGTGAGGTTGACGCTCTCCAAGGAAGATTATGATAAATTCAAGTCTCTGGGCGGTATGGATGACAATGAGCGGATCCGTAAAACCCTCATGGACGTGATTCATCCTAAAGAAATTCCCAATTCCTCAGGTTCCGACGAATCCAGGCCGGCGAAGCCTTTCACTGCATCCAGTCCGGAGCCTGCTTCGGTTGAACCCCAACCTGTAAAATTATCAGAACCGATCCCGCCGCCTGATCCAGAGCCAGCGGTTGTTGAGCAAGGCATTCAGGAGCCGCCTGTTGTCGCAGAAACACCGATAAAAAAGAAATTGATCACCAAATGTCCCACATGCCAGTCCCTGATCAATTTGCCTGAAGCCTCAAACGACCTGTGGCCTGTAGAGCTTAAATGCGGTAACTGCGGATCCAAGTGTTCGGTGAAGACCCAGCTTCCGGAAACCGTAATGAACTGATCGGATGTGGGAATGCGATGAAAGACTTCTTGGGTCATTTCGCCCTATCCATCACCTTTTTACAACCTGACTGCTGATTCCTTTTTTTTGAAGATCCTGACGCAAGACCTCTGCCTCAGCCCTTCTTTCATAAGCGCCTGCATACAGCCGAAAGCGATTTCTGTCTTTTTGGATCACATATGGGGAATAGCCGGATTGCTTCAATCAGTCGAACACATTCAGGATCTCTGTTTCATTTGAAAATTCACCCACCTGGCAGGAGTATTCCGTTTTTTGAATGGAGGCGTTGGTGATTTTGTATATCGTCTTTATTTTTTTGGCTTCTTCCTCCGTTGAATAAAACCCGATATAAATTCGCCATAAGGTACCGATATCACCCACATCTGCCTTTACCAGATAGGGGGTAAGTCCCATTTGCCTGATTTCAGACATCCTCAAAAGCCCGTTCCTGCTGCTGATAGCTGGATAACCTGAGCGAAAAGGGATGTACCGCCATCGGTTTACCGATTCCCGATAACGCAGTTTCGCCTTTCACAGAGGGTTGGACATTGACTCCGCCCGCCTGCTTCGGAGAGGGTTCGGTTGGCACGGACGTCATTGCATCCGTCAGGGTTTTCGATACCGGTGCTTGACCGGATGGTCTATCGATCGGTTCTTCACGGAGGGTTTCAATGTCCACCATGTTTTTCAGTCGGCACCGGGGGCTTTTGCTGCACAGGGGGACTCAACGAAGGGGAACTAGTGGATACCTTATAATCATTCATGAAAAGCCGTGTTAACCCGGCCACAAGCAGTAGAAGCAAGGCAATAGCAACGATGATCAGCGTTGTTTTCATCCTTTTATCAAAAACAGAACCCGCAGGACGGATCAGTGCCGGTCCCACTTCTTCCGCACCCGTCCGCTTCGAAACCGCGGGGCCACTTCCGGCGGCGCCGTCCGCCTGATGCTCTTTCAAAATGGTCGTAGAAACCCCTGCGTCAGTCAGTGAACCGGAATCGTTCTCTGTGTCCGCCTCAGATCCTGCAAGGCTTGCTTCAACCAATTTTTTGGCGTCGTCTACGACACCCGGAGGGATCAAGATCAATTGTTTCGAGGCGGCAATCAGCAGACAGGTATCGCAGATGTTGTGGATCGACGTGGAATCCCTCCGCTGAATTCAAAGATCTTTTTGACCGTTTCATCGGGAAAAGCGGGGACGCCGGTAGCCCCGGATTTCAGCAGACGAAAATAGATATAATTTTTAGTATCCTCCAAAGTGAACCGGGTCAGGTGACATCGCCTTTTGATTCGCTGGTTGAGCGATCTTAACGCCGGATTTTTCAGATCCTGCAGAAACAATGGATGACCCACAAAAACCATGATGACCGGGAAGAACTCATTATGATTAAAATTAGATAAATGCTTTAGCTTGGTCAGGGTCGCTGTATCCAGTTCATGGACATCATCGATGATCAGATAAAACCGCGAATTTTCGTTTTCGGCCCGGAATCGGTCATAAATCATATCCTGAAGGATGTCCTCATCTTCAGGAAGCGGAGAAATTCCCAGACTGGCGCCAATTCGCCGCAGGATCCCGCCATAGCCCTCATTGGAACTGGGGATGTATTCGACCCGGGTGGTCCCCTTTTTCCTGCAGGAAATTCAGCAGCCGAAAACACAGAAGGGTTTTCCCCATACCGTATTCACCGGTTAACAACAGGAAAGGTTCCTGGGATTCGATGCCTGAGATCAGATAAGTCCAGGCCTCCTTGTGCGTATGGGAGATGAAAAAAGTGCCCGTGTTGGGATGGGCGCTGAACAGGTTCGGTTTTAAAATGATAGTATTCTTTATACATGGGCGTCCAATATCCTCATTGGTAATTGAAAATCGGTCTATATTCCATAACGCAACGCGGATGGACGCATGGAGAATATGAAGAATGATCTCGACTGTCAACATGTTTTTCCGAAATTGTTTTTCCGAAATGACGTTTTCTCTCTTTCTCCTCTTGCAAGATGTCTCAACGTCGCATAGTATTCCCTTCGCGAATTGATCCGTTTATCATTTTATACAAGGGTAAGGAGATTTTTATATGAAAAAAATGAATCAGCAGCAAATGCTACAGGCACTTAAAAAATTTGACACCCCATCCATCACCAATGTCCTGGCCACGTATCCTGCAAACCCCCTTTGTCTGGGGCTATACAATCCCTGGACCGAGAACTGGTATACCGACCAGACAATTCGCTGCATGTATCCTGAGCTGGGCAGAACTGTCGGCTATGCAGTGACCTGTGTCTATGGTTTGCCCGATCCGGGCTTCAACCGCCTGACCTTCATGGACGTCATCGATGCACTCGACGCCTCGCCGAAACCGACGATTCTGATATTGCAGCAGAAATTCCCTCCTGAGATCGCGGGCAAGGTAGGCTTGTCGGGCGGCAATATGACTACGGCGATGAAGGCCGTAGGTTGTCTGGGGGTGATCTCCAACGGTCCGTCACGCGATCTGGAGGAGATCCGCCCGATGAAGTTTCAATACATGCTGACCGGCGTGACCGCCGGGCATGGGGCCATGGCGGTGTACGCAGTGAATGTGCCGGTATCGGTCGGGGGCATGGATGTCTGTCCGGGCGATATCATCCACATGGATGAAGACGGGGCCGTCAAATTTCCTGCGGACAAACTGGAGGCTGTACTGACCAACGTGCAGGCCCTGCAGATACAGGAGGCCGACCGCATGAGCCGTTTGCAGAAGGCCACGTCCGCCGCCGAGGTACGGGCCGTCTTCGCCGGACAGTCCTACGCAAAAAAATAGGACGTTTGAACCACAATTTCCCTTGACTTTTGATCCGCCTTACCATATGAGGGCACCACAGCGGGAATTTACAGGTCAATTGCTCCGCTATACAAATGTGCTAAAATGCCGGAAATGAATCACAAACCCGCGCTTTGGCGCGGGTTTTTTGTTATCTGGTCGGTAACAGGGCGGCTGATGCCTGTCCTTGTTCATGGTAGGGGAAAATAACTCACTATAGGAGAATGTACATGCAGATTTCATCGGAAAGCGTAAAGGTCGGACACCCGGATATCGTCGCGGACATGATCGCGGCCAACATCATCGCCACGATCCTGGATCGCGAGCATAAAAAAGGAATGACGATCGACACGATGCCCCACTGCGGCATCGAGGTCTTTCTCGGAAAGGGGCTCTGCGTGGTCGGCGGTGAAGTGAGCACACGGGCCTGGATCGATCTGGACAAGTGCGTCCGGGAGACGGTTCTCAGTCTCGGCTACAACGACTCGGCCGTCGGTCTGAACGGAAACTCCCTCGGGGTGCTCAACGCCATCATCCCCCAGTCGCCCGACATCAACATCGGCACCCGCGCCGATTCCGGCAAATACAAGGAGATCGGCGCCGGCGATCAGGGGATCATGTACGGCTTCGCCTGCGACGAGACCCCGGAGCTCCTCCCTCTCACTTACGTCCTCGTGAACCGTTTGATGCGGGCCTTCGAGACCTGCGGCGATCCACTGTTCGCACCGGACGGCAAGGGACAGGTCTCGATAGACTATGATGAGTCGGGTAAGCCGCTCCGGGTGGTCAAGGTCCTGATGTCCAACGCCATCGATTACCGTTACGCAAAGGGGATGGACCACTGCGCGATCGAAAAGAGGGCCAGGAAGATCGCCTTCGCCTGCCTGAAGGACTGCGTCGACAAAAAGACGGAATTTCTCTTCAATCCCACCGGGGAGTGGAAGGCGGTCAATTCGTGCAGTGCGGCGGATTCCGGCGTGACCGGCCGCAAACTGGTCGTCCAGTGCTACGGCGGCTACCCGGGAGCTCAGATGGGGGGCGGCGCCGTCGTGAACAAGTCGCCCGAAAAGGTCGACTGCTCCGCCGCCTTCGGATCGCGCTACGTGGCGAAGAACATCGTCGCGGCAGGTCTGGCGAAAAAATGTTCGATCCAGCTCGCTTACGCGATAGGCATCGCCTGCCCCTTCTCGATCTACGTCAATACCTTCGGCACGGGCAAGATCACCGACAAGAAACTGGAGAAGGTGATCGAGAAGCTGTTCGACCTCACACCGGCGGGGATGATCCAACGCTTCGACCTGCTCAACAGCGACATCTACCGCCGAATCCCCCGCACTCTCTTCATGGACGATTACCCCTGGGAGAAGACGGATATGATCAAGCAGCTGAAGAAGGAGGCGGGAAAGTAGACTGACCGCCGTCTGGTTGGGAAAATGCGACGGAAACGCCCCGACAGGACAGCCTGGGGGCGTTTCTGCTTGTGAGGTCTTGGAGAGAGGGGGCTATCATCCCCTCTAGAGACCGGAACCGAAAAAGGGCGTCGCTTAAGTCTTGCGCACCGCGATATATCGGAGGAGATGGATATGGGGGCCCTCATCGCCGTGGCTTTCCTCATCCTCCCTGAGGTCCGTCTCCAGAATTTCAAAGGAGGAGAAATGGTCCTTCAGGTCCTCCTGGGTGAAGTAGTGGGTCGGTCGGCCCGGCTTGCTCTCGTAGGTATTTTCCTCGACGTTCTGCCCCTTGCCGTAAGTCGGCTCCCGCTCGGAAAAAACAGTGAAAAAAAGGACTCCCCCCGGCCGGACCTGAGCGGCACATTTACCGATGATGGTCTTGCGGTCGTCGGCACGGAAAAGGTGAAGCACATTGAAGCAATAGACGGCGTCATAGAGGTCATCGCTGAAAGGCATATCGAGCACCGAACCCCGAAAATAGCGGACCAGGGGATTCGGGCAAGCTGGAGAGACCGACGGCGACGTCGGAGACTTCGATGCCGTGAACGGTAAATCCTTCCGCGGCGAAAAAATCGATGTGCCGTCCATAGCCGGATACCGGGGATAAGGATCTTCCGCACCCTCTCTTTCCGGAAGAGCTCCATCGCCTGTAGGGCCGTCCGGCTGGGGGAATTGCCCCAGATCCGCCCCTCCTTCGTAAACCGTCTGTTCCAATAATTCTGCATTCTCACCTCCCGTAAGTCGCTTGAATATACCCTATTTCCTCCCCGTTCGGCCAGATATATCTGATACCTCATGTCAAACCCGGCACTATATGCGGGTGCACTTCAATCCCTCGAAAATCCTTGACCACATCGGCGGTCACGCTGCGATTTTTTGAAAATCATTCGACAAAATCGCAATGACCGGGTAAATAAGCAAAGGATTCTCAAAAAGCGAAACGCATCCTCTGAAGCTTTAACCGTACAGCCGCGATCGATGATCTGCAAGGTTGTCGGTTCTTGATAATAAGGAGCAACATGCATGCGAAACATCGATGTCCTCTGCGTCGGGGCGACTTCCTATGATTTTGTTTTCTGGGTGAATCACCAGCCGGGCTCCGACGAAAAGACCACTGCCGACGCGTTTATCCGGTGTGGCGGCGGACCGGCGGCCAATGCCTCCGTCACGGTGGCCCGTATGGGACTCAGATCGGCCTTTGCCGGGTACCTGGGATCCGATATCTTTGGGCAGATGCATCTTGAAGAATTGAAGGCAGTAGGAGTCGATACGGGGCTTATCGTTCGGGGAAAATATCCGACTCCGCTCTCCAGTGTCCTGGTGAATCCCTCGGGGGAAAGATCTTTGGTCAATTATCGTGATGCGGATTCCGTACTTCCTGCTGAAAGCATCGATTTCTCCGCCATTCATCCCGCAGTGATTCTCTTTGACGGTCATGAGCCGGAACTTTCCCTCTCGCTGATGAATGATGCCCATGCCAGGGGCATCAAAACCGTTCTCGATGCCGGGTCCTTGAATAAAGGCACATCCCGACTTTTCGATAAAGTCGGCTATCTGGTCTGTTCGGAGAGATTTGCCTATGAATTGACCGGGGCATCGTCACCGGACAGGGCAATGGAAACCCTATTTTCATATTCCCCGAGTGTCGTGATCACTCTGGGCAAGAACGGCCTGATCTGGAAGAATGCCGACGGGAAAGGGCATATCCCCGCTTTTTCTGTTGATGTGGTAGACTCGACCGGGGCGGGAGATGTGTTTCACGGGGCCTTTGCCGGATGTCTTGCGATGGGGAAAGAGTGGCTTGAGAGTCTGACCTATTCGAGCGCCGCGGCAGCCCTGTGTTGCACCAGACTTGGAGCACGGACAGGGATTCCGGAGGGTACGGAGGTTGAACGGTTTCTAAAAGAGAATTACCCGGACGGCAACCGGACAAAAGGCCGTAATGGTTGTTGAACACACCTGCTTACCCGTTGGAGAATGCCTCAATCGTGTTTGACAATGTTCCGCCGGGGTGTTATCCATTTTCGGCAATGGATGGGAGATGCCTGCGGAACGAATGGTCCTGCGCGCGATCTTGGATAAGGAACGGACGTGCGGGAGTCAATCCCCTCAGCGCCGTTCAAGATGGCCGTGCGCGGGCAGACTTACTTAACGGAAGGAGGATCATCATGAAGAAGTTCATCGTTCTCATCGTTTTGGCATTATTCATGGCGCCCTGCGTCTTCGCGGCAGGGCAACAGGCGAAAGAGACGGCCGGGGGGCAGGCCCTGGTTGAAAAGGCAAAGGCGGAAGGAAAGGTGACATTTTACGCCAACATCACCTCGGTCGAACCCATCCTGGAGGATTTCGCTAAAAAATACGGCGTCAAGGCGGAGTACACGAGACTTTCCACCACCAAATTCATCGCGACCATCCTGACGGAGCACGCGGCAGGAAAGCTCACGGCCGACGTCCTTCAGGCGCCGATGCCGGTCCTGGAAATGCTCAAGGACAAGGGGGTCTTGGCCTCCTACACTTCCCCCGCGGCGGCCGGGTATCCGAAATGGACGAACAAGGACGGCAAGATCCAGAGCTTCGGTATCGAATATGCCGCCCTGATCTACAACAAGGAACTCGTCAAACCCGCCGACGTCCCCAAGAAGTACGAAGACCTGACGGATCCTAAATGGAAAGGGAAGATCGTCATGGCCGATCCCTCCTCCCATCCGACGACCATCTCCTGGCTCATCGGGCTTAAGGAAAACGTCATCAAGTCGGAAGCGGAATGGATGAAGTTCCTCAAGGGCCTGGCCGCCAACAAGCCCATGTTCGTGGCATCGTTCGGCCCTACGCCGGCACCGATCGAGAGCGGCGAGAAACTGATCGGCATCTCCATGCCGAAATACATCATCACCAAGGCGCCCGCCCCCCTGGATTGGGCGAAGGTTTCCCAGCCCATGATGGGGACGCCCCGCGGTATGGCGATCACCGCCGGCGCCCCCCATCCGAACGCCTCCCGGCTGTTCGTGGACTACTGGCTCTCCAAGGACGCCATGAAGATCATGGCCGAGAAGGTGGGTGAATACGTGTTGGCGCCGGGTGTGTACCCTCCCATCGCCGGGATAGACCAGGCAAAAGTCATCCCGATCCGTGAACTCTCGGATGAGGAGATCAAAAAGTGGGGCGGCGAGTTCAAAAAGATTTTTGAAACGCCGTAACCTTTTTAATTCAAGGACCCGAGTGATGAGACTCGACGACCTGCAACCCGACGCAGCGGTTGGCGGCATCATTCCCTGATTGCCTTGTCACGGTCGTCAGCGTCCAGTGGTTCGGTTCCGAAGATCCTTGAACTCACCTACAAGACGCCCGACGCGTGATGAGCGTCGACTGCGGTGAGGCTACTCGTGAGAGTGCGACCTTGAAAGAATCCGGACAAATGCTGAAAGGTTTAAAGGTGGTTCGGCTCCGAAGTCCTTGAGTGATAAGACGTCACGTTTGACGAGCGTCGACTGCGGAGAGGCTATCGTGACAGTGCGACGTTGAAAGAATCGCGATAAAATGCTGAAAGATTTTAAGCTCGAAACGAGTGTGGCTTATAATGATTCGTCAACTAATCGTTAACCGGTATGTAGTAATGTCCGAAGCGAGATGATGTGCAATCGTCCGATAATCGTTTCAATGATACGCAATAATCGTGAATATCCGTTATGGCACTGAGCGTCGCTGCAAAGGAATCATCCGGAATTCATCCGGCTAGAAAGCTCGAAAGGAGCCTCGACGAAATATGACAGGCTAGTACAAGGAGATTCTGCGTTCTTTATACATGAGTCTAAACCTTTCAGGTCATAAAAAATGGAAATCAGCATCAAAGGTCTCAACAAGAACTATTACTCGGAAGGCAAGACGATCGCGGCGCTTGACCACGTCGATCTGACCATCCCTGCCGACCGGATCTTCACCCTCCTGGGACCGAGCGGCTGCGGCAAGACCACCCTTCTGCGGTGCATCGTCGGTCTGGAGATGCCCGATACGGGAGAAATCATGATCGGCGACGAAGTGGTCTTCTCCGCGGAGAAGAACATCTCCGTCCCGCCGGAGAAGCGGGGGCTGGGCATGGTGTTCCAGACCTACGCCATCTGGCCCCACATGAACGTCTTCGACAACGTGGCCTATCCCCTTCAGACCCGGAATGAACCCAAGGAAGAGATCAGGAGAAAGGTGGAAAAGACGCTCCATTTCGTCCAGCTCGACGGCTTCGAGAACCGGCCGGCGACGAAGTTGAGCGGCGGGCAGCAGCAGCGGGTGGCACTGGCGCGGGCCCTGGTCGCCGAACCGAAGGTGATCCTCTTCGATGAGCCCCTGAGCAATCTCGACGCCAAGCTCCGGGAAGAGACGCGCAAAGAGCTGCGGAGCTTTCTCACCGGGCTCAAGATCACCGCCGTCTACGTGACCCATGACAGGATCGAGGCGCTGTCGCTGTCGGACAGCATAGCGGTGATGAAAAGCGGCCGGATCGTCGAGATGGGAACGCCGTGGGAGATCTATTTCGATTCCGACAGGAAATTCGTGGCGGATTTCATCGGCCGCGCCAACTTCATCGAGGGAAAAGCGGCCTCCGTCGACGAGTCCTTTACCATGATCGATTCCGCGATCGGTCCCATCGCCTGCCTGAAGAAGATCGAGGCGTCGCCGGGAAGAGCCGTCACGGTGTGCATCCGTCCCGAATTCATCAGGGTGCTCAAAGGCGACCACAAGGAGGGACGCAACATCTTCAAGGGAAAGGTCGAATCTCTGGTCTTCGTCGGAGACGCCTACGAGGGGGAGATCCGGGTCGGAGAGACCCTCCTGATCTTCCGGATCGAGCCGACGACCGCCGTCCGGGAAGGCGAAGAGATAGCGCTTCACTTCGACCCGCGTCACTGCTCCATTCTCTTGAATTAAAACGGTCACTAGCGATGCCAAAGACAAGAACGGCCCTCACACCAAGCCTGATCGCGATTGTCGGATTTCTCACGGTCTGCCCCGTCGTCATGCTCATTCTGGGAAGCTTCAGCGAGGGGCTCGGCGCCTTCGGCAGCTTCACGCTCTCCAAGTACGTCAAGGCCTATACCGATCCCGCGTTCGCCGAGATCCTCGCCAATACGGTCGTCTTCACCATCGGCTCCGCCGTCGTCGCCACCGTCCTGGCCCTTTTTCTGGCCTACCTGAACACCCGGACCAACATCCCCTTCAAGTTCCTCTTTAGAATCATCTCCCTTATCCCGATGATGGTTCCGCACATCCTGTTCTCCGTGAGCTGGGTACTCCTGCTCAATCCATCGAACGGGATGATCAACCTCTTCCTCAGGCAGATCTTCGGCATCGAGGGGGCGGCGCTGAACATCTATACGATGCAGGGGATGATCCTCGTGGAGGGGCTCCTGGATCTGCCCATCGCCTACCTGGTCGTGGCGCCGGCGATGTCGGCCTTCGACGTTTCTCTGGAGGAATCCTCCAAGGTCTGCGGGGCCTCGAATATCCGGACACTCTTCAGGGTGACGCTGCCGGTCCTCAGGCCGGCCATTTTAGCCGCCGCAACGCTCGTCATCGTCCGAAGTCTGGCCTCTTTCGCCGTCCCCTCCGTCATCGGCATGCCGGGACGGATCTACGTGCTCGCCACCCACATCTACCGCGTCGTTGCCACCGGGTACGCCACCGACTATGGAATGGCTGCGGCGGTGGGAATGAGCGCCCTGGCCGCCTCCATCACGCTCATCTTCCTCTACCGGCGCCTGACCCGGGAAGGTGAAAAATACGTGACGATTTCCAGCCGGGGCTACCGGCCGACGGTGATCGATCTCAAGGGGGCCCGGTATCCGCTCTTCGGCATTGTCGGCCTTCTCTCCTTCATCCTGATCGTCCTGCCGGTGATCGTTCTGTTCTACACGTCGCTGGTTCCCTACTCCATGGTGCCGAGCGCAAAGGCCTTCGCGATGATGAGTTGGAAGCACTGGATCGCGGTCCTCAAAGACCCCGTTTCCCTGCTCTCCTTGAAGAACAGCCTCTACCTCGGCATCGGCGGGGCGACGTTGGGGATGGTCCTTGCCTTCTTCGTCTCTTACGTCATCGTCAAGGTCCGGACGAAGGGCTCCGGTTTTCTCGAATCGTTGAGCTTCCTCTCCTTCTCCTTCCCGGGAATCGTCGTCGGCATCGGGTTCATGTGGTTCTTCGTCCAAACGCCCCTGTACGCGACGATCTGGGCTCTGCTGATCGGCTATATCGCCACCTACCTTCCTTACGGCATCCGACCGCTCACCAGCGCCTTCGTCCAGATCCACGGCAACCTGGAAGAATCGTCCCGGGTCTGCGGCGGCGGCCCTCTCTACACCATGCGGCGGATCGTTATCCCGCTGCTGATACCGGGGATCGTCTCCGGCTGGATCCTGATGGCCACCATGTTCGTCCGGGAGCTCAGCCTCTCGGTCGTTCTCTCCCGGCCCGGGACGGAGGTCCTCGCCGTGCAGATCCTCCGTTTCGCCGAAGACGGCCTGTGGGGAAGGCTCTCCGCCTTGGGCATCCTGATGATCTTCATCTCCACAACCCTGGTGGTCATCGCCTCCCTGATCGGCATAAAATTCTCAAAAATGGAGAAGGGTAAATAGGGAACTTTTTTCCACCTCCTTTCGTCTAATCAGTAAAACGTCACCAAAACAGGAGGTGCACCATGAAATCCAGCAGCAAAGCTTTGGATCATTGTCCTTGTGGTTTTGTCCATTGTCTCCGGAAACACAGCCTTCTCACAGACAAACGATACTGAAGACCGGACGCTTTCCCCCTATTTCTTCATTCGGAGCGGCGATCCCGATATGGATCGGCTTCCCCTGAAGTCCACATCCGCATCGGTCCGCATTACCGGAGTCATCGCCGATGTCCTCGTCACGCAGGTCTATAAAAATGAAGGCCGAAAATCGCTGGAGGCGGTCTATGTCTTCCCCGCCTCAACGAGGGCGGCGGTCTATGGAATGAAGATGAAGATCGGGGAGCGTGTGATCGAGGCAAAGATAAAAAAGAGGGATGAGGCGCGCCGGGAATACGAACAGGCGCTAAACGACGGAAAGACTGCCTCCCTTCTGGAACAGCAGCGGCCGAACGTCTTCCAGATGAATGTGGCAAACATCCTTCCCGGCGATGAAATCCGGGTGGAGCTTGCCTACACGGAGCTTGTCGTCCCGACCGACCGGGTCTATGCCTTCGTCTATCCCACGGTCGTCGGTCCCCGCTACACGAATCAACCGGCCGAATCCTCTTCCCCATCCGAGACCTGGAGCCGGAATCCCTACCTGCAGCAGACAGAGCCGCCGACCTATCGTTTCTCAATCGACGTGGCGATCGCAGCGGGACTCCCGATCCGGGACGTCTACTGTACATCCCACAAAGTGGAAACAGCCTTCAGCGGCCCGACTGCTGCGAAGATCACCCTCGATCCCTCGGAGACCTCCGGAGGCAACCGCGACTTCATCCTCCGCTACCGTCTTGACGGCGACAGGATCCAGTCGGGACTTCTCCTCTACGAGGGGGAAAGAGAGAATTACTTCCTCCTCATGATGCAGCCGCCCAGAAAAGTAACGCCGGCGGATATCCCCGGCCGCGAGTATATTTTTATCGTTGATGTATCGGGCTCAATGCACGGCTTTCCCCTCGAGATCTCCAAGAAACTCCTTGGCGATCTGATCGGTTCTCTTCGTCCCACCGATCGGTTCAACGTCCTTCTTTTCTCCGGCGGCTCATCGGTGCTCTCCGAGGAGTCATTGCCGGCGAACCCCGGGAACATCGCCCGGGCCATCCAGCTCATCGACCGCCAGCGGGGAGGCGGAGGTACGGAGATTCTGCCCGCGCTGAAGCGCGCCCTTGCCCTTCCGAAACCGGAAAATTGCGCAAGGACCATTGTCATCGCCACGGACGGTTACGTCACCGTCGAGGAGGAAGTCTTCGATCTGATCCGGAACAATCTGGGCAACGCCAATATGTTTGCCTTTGGAATCGGATCCGGCGTCAATCGCCACATCATCGAGGGAATGGCCCGTGTCGGCATGGGGGAGCCGTTTGTGATCACAAAACCCGAAGAGGCAAAAGCCAAGGCGGAGAAATTCCGCAGCCTGATCGCCTCGCCGGTCCTCACAGCGGGTGAAAGTGGACTTCAACGGATTCAAAGTCTATGATGTCGAGCCGACGACCATTCCTGACGTCCTGGCCGAGCGTCCCGTCATCGTTTTCGGCAAATGGCGCGGAAAACCCCAGGGAAGGATCACGCTGAGCGGCCTTTCAGGCGATAGAAAATACAGGGAAACCCTCGACATCGGAAATGTGAAACCTGCCAGGGCAAACGCCGCTTTGCGGTATCTCTGGGCGCGCCACCGGATCATGCTTCTATCCGACTACAATCGACTCCGGGTCAGCGACAGCCGAATCCGCGAAGTGACCGAACTGGGCCTGACCCACAACCTTCTGACCGCCTACACCTCCTTCGTCGCCGTCGACACGGAGGTTCGGAACAGCGAGGGCCGGTCCGTAACGGTACAGCAGCCGCTTCCACTGCCCCAGGGGGTCTCCAATTACGCCGTGGGCGGCATGACCGCCCGGGCGGCCGCTCCCCTGTCCCTTATGCAAGGAAAGAGATGGCAACGCCCTCGGAGGATAAGCTTTCGATGGATGCCCGGCGCCAGAAGGTCGAGGAGAAAGGTAAGACGTCAAACCTGACCGTGGAGAACATCTCCGTTTCGTCCGGCTTGTCAAAGGATACCATTGACCGTGTCGTGCAAGGTCAGCTGCGGGGTCTGGAAAACTGCCTCGGAAAAGACCGGGGAGGTAAGATCGTGCTCCAACTCACCGTTCGACCGGATGGTGCGGTGAAGGAAGTACAGATCCTGTCGGGACATTTCAGGAGTGAGGAAACTCGGCTCTGCCTGATCGCATACGTGAAGACCTGGAGTTTCCCTGCCCTACCGGACGAGCGCGATGTGAAAGTGACGATCACTCTGAACGTTCATACATGATCGAAAATCCTATTTCTTCCCTGACACCCCGCCCTGTGGGTGGGGTGTCTCACTTTCATTGCGGGGAGCGAGGTAACATGATATTATGATACACAACGTCCTTATGCGGGATTACCTCGCTCTGACCGTAATGACAGGGGGATACGACTTGCCGGAGATGGCGGATCCAGTGGCTGAGCAAAACCGGATCATCGGGGACGATGATGTCGGTTTTGTCACGCGCTGCCGGGAGGGTGATACCGAAGCCTTTGCGGTCCTGGTCAGGAGGTATCAAAAGAGGATGATCAACATCGCCTACAGAGTGGTCGGAGACTATGACGGGGCCTGTGATGTGGTGCAGGAGTCCTTTCTCTGCGCCTACCGGGCCATCGGAAAATTCCGGGGAGACGCCCGGTTTGCCACCTGGCTCTATGGCATCGTCCTGAATCAGGCCAGAAGCCACCTGAGGCAGAGGACCGCCCGTTCCCGCCATGAGGGGGCGTCGCTTGACGATCCCGTGCAATCGGATGACGGAAGTCTCCTAGGCAAGACTTCTTCCTGGGAGGAATCGGCAGTCGAAAGACTTGAAAAGAGAGAACGGGACGCGAAGGTTCAGGAATGCATCGGCTCCCTAGAAGGCGAACAGCGAGAGGTTCTCGTTCTCCGGGACATCCAGGGATTCTCCTATGAAGAGATCGGTGTGATGCTCAAACTGCCCGAGGGGACGGTCAAATCACGTCTGTTCAGGGCGAGGAGCGCAATAAAAGACGGTCTGATCCGCACATTGGGTGATCTGAAATGACCTGCAGAGAGATTGAAGATCGGCTTCCGGAATACCTGGAGGATCTCCTCTCCCCGGAGGAGAACAAGATCATCGAGGGGCATCTCGCAGACTGTTCCCGGTGCGGACGTGCCGTCAGAGACCTGAAGAGGACGAATGAACTCGTGCGAGATCTCGGAGACGTGGAGCCGCCCCCCTTTTTCGAGCAGCGGATCATGTCCCGGATCAGGGAAGAAGCAGGTCACAAAAAGGGACTCCTCGGGAGGCTCTTCTACCCGGTGCACATCAAAGTTCCCATCCAGGCCCTGGCGTCGATCCTCATCGCTGTCATCGGTTTCTACGTCTACCAGACGGGCGAACCGGAAATGAAACAGATCGTATCCCCCACCCCGCCCTTCACGGAACACGAGAAGGGTCAGGTCGCTGCCGACTCCACCAAAAGCGTCGCAGTCCCCCCTGTCGGCGCGCAGGACAAACGGGCGGTTGCCGGGAAAGTATATCATAAAGAGCAACAACCATTTGTCGTCCCCCCGCGGAAAGACGGCGGTAAAGAAAACCGGATGGCGGATTCGCCATCGCTCATGAGGGAGGAGATTCCATCGGTTACGAAACCCGCAGTGATGGCAGAGAAGTCGGGAGAAAAAGCGGCGTTGGTCGAGGCGGGGGCGTTGAAACCAGAGAGGGCGGAAAGCAGGAGGCTGAAAGGACCATTGACACCTCCCTGCCGAAACAGAAACAGAAGGAAATGATAGCCGAAGCAGATACCGCAGCCGGGGGAACCAGAAAAACCGCAGCCTCCCCTAAACGGTCACGGTTGATGACTGCAGTCGCCACTGACACGCCCACGATCAACCTGACAATCTTAGTCAAGGATAAAGAAGCAGCCATTCAGGAGATCGAGGCACTACTGGGCCAACTAAACGCCCGAATGGAAGAGAAGGGTAAAAGAGATGAAAAAGAAATCTTGAAGGCGACTATCGCCTCGCAGGATTTCGCTGCCTTACTGGATCGACTCGAAAGGATCGGTCAGCTGCAATCGGAAAAGAGCCCTGTTGCCGCTCCGGAAGGGAAAGTGACCGTCAACATCACAATCGTCGACAATCCGTGATATCGGAATGGTGTCTTCGATTTTATGCCGTCCCCAGGGCCGCCAGGGCCTTAGGGACCGTGTCTTCCGGGCTGACCTTATATTTTTCAATTCTGCCATAGATCAACCTCGGTCCTTGATTCTTATGGCGACTTCAGGCCATATTTCTTGAGCTTGTAGCGGAGCATCCGTTCGCTGATCCCGAGGAGCTCGGCGGCACGGGTCTGGTGGTCGCCGGCTTTCTCCATCGCCTCGACAATCAGCTTCTTCTCCAGCTCCTCGATGGAACCGCGGAGGAGACCCTCTTCGGACTTCCCGCCGGCCCGGCCCTCTTCCATCCCCTCGCGGAAGGGGAGATCCTCAACGGAGATCACTGCATCCCGGGCGATGACCACCGCCCGCTCGATGATGTTCTCCAGTTCCCTGACATTCCCGGGATAGTCGTACTTGAGGAGGACATCCTGCGCCTCGCTGCTGAGACCTTCGATCTCCTTGCCGTTTTCCTCTGCATACCGCTTCAGGAAATGGTCGATCAGAGGGGGGATATCGTCCTTCCGTTCCCGGAGCGGCGGGATGGATATCATGACGACATTCAGACGGTAGAAGAGGTCCTCCCGGAAGGCCCCTTCCTTCACCCGCTGCTCCAGGTCCCGGTTGGTCGCGCTGATCACCCGGACATCGGAGCGGAGCGTCTGGTTCCCGCCGAGACGCTGGAACTCGTGCTCCTGGAGGAAACGGAGGAGTTTGACCTGGACCGCTGCGACAGCTCTCCGATCTCGTCAAGGAAAAGGGTCCCTCCGTCCGCCTCCTCGAAGCGGCCGATCCGCCGGGCCGTCGCCCCGGTGAAGGCCCCCTTCTCGTGGCCGAAGAGCTCGCTCTCCAGGAGATTCTCGTGCAGGGCGCCGCAGTTGACGGCGATGATCCGCCGAGCGGAACGCGGGCTCAGGTTGTGGATCAGTCTGGCCAGGAGCTCCTTTCCCGTCCCGCTCTCCCCCTGGAGGAGGACCGTGGCGCGGCTCGCCGCCACCCGACCCGCCATGTTGATCAGGGCGCTCATCTGCTGACTTCTGTAAATGATCCGGTCTGTCGTCACCCCTTTTTCGCCGAGCTGCTCACGGAGGATCTCGTTTTCCTTCAGGAGCGTCCGCCGTTCGGAGACGCGGTCCACGAGGAGCAGGAGTTCGTCGAACTCCACGGGTTTGGTGATGTAGTCCAGCGCTCCGGCCTTCATCGCATCGACGGCCGTCTCGATCGTCCCATAGGCCGTGATGATGACGACGTCAATCTCCGGATTGATCCCTTTGACCGCCTGGAGGACCTGCATTCCGTTCATCATCGGCATCTTGTAATCGAGGAGGATCAGGTCATAGTGCCCCTCCCGGACCCGCCGGATCGCCTGATCGCCGTTTTCGGCCTCGCCGACGGTGTGGCCCTCCTTCCGGAGAAAGTCACGGAGCATCTCACGCTGCGAATGGCCGTCTTCCACAACCAGAATGTTGAGCTTCTTCATTCCGCCTTTGCCCCCTTGACGTCATTATGCCTTTCCGCAGGAAGCAGGATCTCGAAGGTCGTTCCCTCCCCTTTGCGGCTCAGGACCCGGATCTCACCGCCATGCCCGCGGATGATCTCATGGGCGAGGGGCAAGTCCGAGCCCCAGCCCCTTCTCTTTCGTCGTATATTCGGGATTGAAGATCCGCTCCACCTCTTCGGTCGTCATACCGCACCCCGTATCGGTGATCCGGATGCTCACCCGCCCCTTCTCCGGCTTCCGGACGGAGAGGGTGACGCTTCCCTCACCGCTGATCGACTCCATCGCATTCTTGACAAAATTGAGGAAGGCCTGCTGGAGCTTGTCCATATCCATCGGGATGACGACCGGCTTCGCTTCCCAGTCGGTCCGGATGGCGATCCCTTTTGCGGCGGCCTCCGCGGAGATCAGATTGACGATCTTCTGGAGGACCTCCTGAACGGGACAGTCGCGGAGTTCCAGCTTCCGGCTCTTCGAGAAGGTGAGAAACTCCTCGATGATCCCGTTGAGACGGCGGATCTCATCGCGGATCACACCGGTCATGATTTCGAATTCCTTCATTTTCTCCTCATCGGCCGGGCATGAATTCCCGCTTCAGCCGCTGGCTTGCCATGCTGATCGCATTGAGCGGATTGCGGATCTCGTGCGCCACCCCGGCGGCGAGCTGCCCGAGGGAGGAGAGACGCTCCGCCTTCTCGAGCTGCCGCTCCATCTCGACGATCCCCGCGAGGTGACGGTTCTGGTCGTGGTAGAGGAGCCACATCGACAACAGCGTAATCAGGACGATCAGGGCAAGAAAGACAAACATGTTCCGCCGGTTCTCATCGAGGATCTGATCGGTGTTTCCCCGCTCCAGACCGAGGCGGATGATTCCGGCGATCTGATCGTCCAGACGGAAGGGGGCGATGATCTCAAGAATGCTCTTCCCGTCGTAGAGCACCTTCCGGCTTTCAATTTTCTGTATTCCACCGAGGATCTTCGCGACCAGCGGATCTTCTCTTTTCAACTCCTCCGGAAGTTTTCCGGTATTTCCCAGCGGCATCCCCTTCTTATCCCGGACGGTGAGATAGACAAGACCCTGCCCCTGTCCTTCCCCAAGCTTTTCGATCGCCTTTTCCACGGAGACCCTCGTCCCCCAGTAGCGCGCGCTGTCCTGGTCCAGGGCGATGACGATCGTTCCGCTGCCGTCCGGACGTTGCAGGGCAATAAAACCGATCTTCTTGAGGCGGCCGAGCCTGGTCAAACAGATCGCCGGCCTCCCTCCGCCGTTTTCATCGCCGGACGCTTTGCCTCGGACAGGCTCGTCCGAAAGCGATCTGCTGGCATGAAGATGACCTCCCCCCAGGCATTGAGGACGGCCACGAGCCAGAGGTTCTTTTCCTGCGCGTACTGTCGGATATAGCTCGCACTCAGATGTTCCGTCTTCCATTGGTTGTCGATCTCACGCGCCATCTCGACGACCTTCTGGGTGAAGAAGATCTGCGGGGAGAGGACCTGCTCGGTCAGGGGACGGAAAGCGCTCCCGCCCTCCTTCTGGGAGGCCTGGATCATGGTTTTCAGATTTTCCATGGCGAGCCGCTCCACCACGCCGACGATCCGTCATACCCTGATCTTCCATGAAACCCTCGAGGGTCCGTTCGCTCCGCCGAAGGTCCATCACCCCCATCGTCAGGATGAGACCGATGAAGACGGCGCAGACGAGGGCGACGGCCAGGGGCTGGAGAAAGGGGCGGTTATTGCCGGGGTGTGCGTGTTGCCAGATGATCTTTCCTTCAGGACTCATAACGCCTATCCATGGTTGCAGCGGAGTAATAAGTCATCATAGGCCATTCACCCGAAAAGTCAACGATTTCTTTCCCGTGCGGCCGCCGACGGAAAGGAACGATGTCGCCGGTGCCAGGAAGAAAACGGGTCAAGGTATTTTCGACATTTTTGTCGATCTCTGGGCACAACCGGATTAATGACTGTATTTATTTGATATAATAGGATTTTATACAATACACCCCGAACGGAGCGACAATTCTTGCCGCCGGTTTCCTTCAACCGGCGAGGAGATCGGCATAGCCTAATATCCAATTTCTTATCTGATTCCAATATATTGAAAAATATTTTCACAACTGGCACAGGAGATGCATTACTTTACAATTCAAAAAGACCTGTTGACTGAACGCGGGCACGATCAGCCGACAGTAAAATGACCAAAGGAAAGACAAAAGGTTTTCCACTCCTGAATGCGGGGAGGTTCTCGGAACCTCCCCGTTTTGCTTTATAATGCAGACCCTATCCCCATCCGACACCCTCCGCGATCGGTCATCCCGCGCTCACGGAAATCATGCCGGTCTCATGCCAAAGGCCACTCGGCATTTCAGCGAAACGACATAGGTCCGCCAGTTTTTTTCACGGAAACGTCCCGTTCTTTTTTCAGGTCTTGTCTTTTTTCGCATTTGCCTCGCGGATCCGCCGCCACTGCTCCAGCCTCTCCCCGATGATCTTCTCGTACCCCCGTTCGGTCGGCCGGTAGAACTGGCGCCCCTTCCCCCGGAGTTCATCCGGAAGGTAGTCCTGGGGAACATAGGCGTCGGCAAAATCGTGGGCATAGAGGTAACCCTTGCCGTACTCCAGCTCCTTCATCAGTTTCGTCGGGGCGTTCCGGATGTGGAGCGGGACGGGGAGGGTCCCGGTCTTCTCGATCGTCGCCCGGACCTGGCCGTAGCCGGCATAGAGGGCGTTGCTCTTCGGGGCGGTGGCCAGGTAGACGACCGCCTGGGCCAGGGCCAGCTCCCCTTCGGGTGAGCCGAGAAAATGGAAGGCCTGCATGGCGTCGATGGCCACGGCGAGCGCCCGCGGATCGGCGTTCCCGACGTCCTCGGAGGCAAAGCGGATCAGGCGCCGCGCGATGTAGAGCGGCTCCTCTCCCGCCATCAGCATCCGGCCGAGCCAGTAGAGGGCCGCATCGGGATCGCTCCCCCGGAGGCTCTTGTGGAGGGCGGAGATGAGGTTGTAGTGCTCCTCTCCGCTCTTGTCGTACTGGAGGGCCTTCTTCTGGATCGCCTCCTCGACGAAGGCGCGGGTGATCCGCCGTCCGGTCTCTCCCGTTCCGTCCACAAGCGACGCCGCCGCTTCGAGGCTGTTCAGGGCGGAACGGGCATCCCCGTCGGCCGACCAGACGATGTGCGTCAGCGCCTCCGGATCGATCTCGAGATCGAGGCCGCCGAGCCCCCGTTCGCGGTCGGCAAGGGCGCTCCGGACGATCAGGGCGAGGTCCTCTTCGGTAAAGGGTTTGAGGGTAAGGACGCGCATCCGCGAGAGGAGCGGGGCGATGACCTCGAAGGAGGGATTCTCCGTCGTGGCGCCGATCAGGGTGATCAGGCCGCTCTCCACATGGGGGAGGAAGGCGTCCTGCTGGGCCTTGTTGAAGCGGTGGATCTCGTCCACGAAGAGGATCGTCTTTCGCCGTTGCTGGCGCCACAGCTCGGCGGCCTCCTCGACGACGCCCCGGATCTCCTTCACGCCGGAGAGGACCGCGGAAAAGCTGATGAAGTGGGATTTCGTCTCCCGGGCCAGGATCCGGGCGAGCGTCGTCTTCCCCGAGCCGGGCGGCCCCCAGAAGATGACGGAGAAGAGGCGGTCCTCCCGGACGGCCCGCCGGAGGAGACCGTCCGCGCCGAGGAGGTGACCCTGGCCTACATACTCATCGAGGCTCCGGGGCCGCATCCGGTCGGCCAGCGGCCGGTTGTCCCTCTCATCCTGCTGATCGAAAAGATCCATCACACTCCCTTCGGCGGTTTCGTAAGGACGGATCGCCGGACCAGCCCCCGCCATGTCATTCGCTCTCCTTCCGTCGCCGCTTCGCCGCCTCGACGAGGTCGATCAGCGTCGTCATCCGGTCCTTCGGAACCTGGCCGCAGAAGCGCTCCCAGGCCTCCTGCGTCATGGTTTCGCGAAGGTAGGCCTCCACCGGGAAGCCGGCCTCCCAGCATCGGACAACCTGCCGGCAGGGCAGATCTCCCGCCTCCTGTTCGCAGTAGGAAAAAGGGACCTCGCCGCCGAGACGAGGGCATCTCATCAACAGATCGCTGATAGCGATTTCATTAATAAGCCATCCTAGGTCATCGGAAAAAGGACGAAGATCAGGACGTCCCAGAGGGAGTGGGAGATGATCAGCGGTATCAGGTTCTGCTCGCGCTGGTAGAGAAGACCCCAGAAGAGACCGCAGACTCCGGCCGCCAGGATGAGCATGGGATTCAGGGAGACGGCGTGGACCAGGGCATAGACAACGGCCGTCCCCAGAACCCCGACCGTCGCACCGTACCTTTCGACGAGGCGCCTCTGGACGAAACCGTGCCAGTAGATCTCCTCCGCCGGCCCCATGAGAAACAGGAGGAATAGCCCGATCAGTGCGGTATCAAGCTGGGTCTTGGTCGCGTAAACCGAGGCAATCTGACCGGGGGCGAAGGAGAAGAGGAAATTCGCCGCCTCCTTTCCGACCCAGAAGATCCCGTAGAGGACCAGCGCAGAACCAATCCCGACCCACAGATGTCGGATTTTGAACGTAAAAAGAGCCTTCATCTCGCGACGGCTGGAGATGAGACCGACCGCGGCCAAAAACGAGGCCGAAAAGATCAGCTTGATCCAGAAATTCCCGACCGGGTAGGCAAAGATGAAAAACCAGAGCACAAAGGCGGCCGCAACGGATAGATAAACGGAACGCAGGGAAGAATTCATCGGAAAAACCTCTGCAGCTGTCGTTTCACGATCAGCGATTGGCGTCCTTTATGAAAACGCATCCTGATCACATCGGGGAAAGCTCAACCCCCCTTGATGATCTTTGCAAAATTCCGGTCGAACTCCTGGGCGAGGTCGTCGTGGAGGCTCTTCCCGTGGGCATCCATCGTCACGATCCCGGTAAACCGGTCGAACCGGATCTTCCAGAAGGCCTCGGGCAGACCGAATTCCTCTTTTTTGAAGACGTCCAGCACCTCGACCACCGAGGCGGCATTGTAGACTCCCGCCCCGCCGATGCCGTGCAGGAAGACGGCCTTGTACCGTTTACAAGCCTCCAGGGTGCGCGGACCCATGCCCCCTTTGCCGATCACGACCCGAAGACCGAAGGCGGCGATCACTTTGTCCTGGTAGATCTCGTCGCGGATGCTCGTCGTCGGTCCGGAAGAGACGAAGCTCCAGCGACCGTCGTCGTTGCGCAGGATGGGACCGCTGTGGTAGATGGCGCCGCCCTGAAGAAACGACTGGAGCTCGTCGTAGAGCTTCTGGTCCGCGGGTGGAAGGGGCCGGGGCGCCTCGATCAGTTTTTCGACCATGTATTTGTGCGCCGCATCCCGCCCGGTCGTCGCAATCCCCGAAAGCTGCACTGCGTCTCCCACATGTAGCCGGAGGATCTCTTCTTCTGAAATCGGTGTCGTCAGATGAATCATCTCTTTATCCCTCATCCCGTGATGCGCCAGGTCCCGTCCGGCTCGATCCGGATGGACCGTCGCCGGTTCTCCCAGCACATATAGCTGATGGTGACGAAGTAAGAGGCGGGCACGCGGTGGAGCTTGCCGATCTTCACCCCCAGCAGGGTGGTTTTTCCACCCAGCCCCAGAGGGCCGATCCCCAGACGGTTGGCGTCGGCCAGGATTCGTCCTTCCAGTTCGGCCAGGACGGGGTCGGGATTGACGTCTTCGAGGCGCCGCAGGAGCTGATGTTTGGATTCGGCATACCCCCCTCCCCGGTCGCCGCCGATGCAGACCCCCAGAATACCGGGCGGGCAGCCCTTCCCTTCGGCACGGCGCACGGCATCGATGACCACGCGGCGGACCCCTTCGAGATCGCGCCCCGCATCAAGAGGAGCGTAAGGCATACTGTACTGACCGCTGACATTTTCGCTCCCGCCTCCCTTGAGGATCAGGGCCATCTCAATGGCGGGATCGTCCCATTCCGTGAAATAGACGGCAGGGAATCCCACGCCGATGTTGTTTCCGCTGTTTTTACCGGTCACGGCATCCACGGCGTTGTGCCGAAGATACTGTTTCGTCGTCGCCCAGGACGACCGCATCCTGACAGACCCGGGTGAGCAGCCGCCGGGAGACACCTTCCGGGTGGTTGATGAAGAAGATCGGCAGTCCCGTATCCTGGCAGACGGGGGCCTGTCTTTCCTTGGCCATCTCGATATTCTTGAGGAAGAGGGAAAGGGTGAGTTCGGCGGAGGAGCCCGGCTCTTCCGCCGCCTTGGCTTCACGCAGGGCCTTCTCAACGTCGGCGGGAAGCTCGCAGGCGGCAAGCCGGACCAGCTCGAAGACCGCTTCCCTGAAGCCCTTGCCGTCGATCCATTCTGCTGTCGATTTCAATGTAGACCTCCTCCGGGGGGATTGTCCATCGCGCAGGCCCCTTCCTGTATTCCAGGCAATCTATTGAAACCGGTTCAAAATGTCAACGAAAATTGAAAAAAGGACCGCTGGACATTTCTCGACCCGGCACCTCCTCGCTTCGCTGCGGGGCAGGCGCTCTGAAAAATCTCTAATGCGTGTTTCCGGGACTTGATTTTCAAGGCTTTTCTTCTAGCCGCAGGCGCCATTCCCGGTTGAAGGCAATCTATTGAAACCGGTTCAAAATGTCAACGAAAATCGGAATTGAAAATCTCCACAGCACGCTGCGGGGAATGCGCTAGCAACGAATTGACTCAGGGATCCCGATCCTATACGGGAAGCATCACCCATGAAGGCTTCCCGGCAGTCGGCGCCGAAAATTATGGGTGCTCAAGGGAGTCAATCGATCATGCCCTCGGTATTGAAATTTGGGATCGCCCCGGTCGGGGCGATCCCAAAAGAAGGCATGAAGAATCATGCGTTGCAGAAAGGACGAGAACAGAACGCTTGGAGACTCGAAGTCACCGAATTCAATGGTCCGCCCGATACCATGCCGCTTCTCGCTTTGTATTTGTTATATTTAATTCTTACCTCTGCCTGCTCTCACCGTCATCTCGATAGTTGCATTGACCTTCTTCAATGGGTTCACATCATAACTTGGGGGGCATTGCTTTTTTAAAGGATAAAAGTGTGGACACCTATGGACGCCTGTAAGAAAGGGCTTCCCTCGGGAAGCCCTTTCTTATGGTGGGTCGTACGGGAATCGGACCCGTGACCAACGGATTAAAAGTCCAAAGCGCCCGTCATGAAGGGTTTCTTTTAGAAGCCCAGTGTTTCTGGCGGGGCGCAACGCACGATCATCAAGAAGGCGGTTCGCGTCCTCTATCTCCTGGCAAAAAACAAAGGAGCTTGATGTGTAAATGTGTACACTGAAATATGCTATGGTTTCGGGAAACCCTCGATCGCCTTCAGCGCCCGCTGGATCTCCTCGTCGGGAAGTTGATAGGGGATCAGCTTTCCGGCGAGGTAGGCATCGTAGGCCGCCATATCGACCATCCCGTGGCCGCTGAAGTTGAAGAGGATCGTCCGCTCCTTCCCCTCCTCCTTCGCGCGCCGCGCCTCCGCGACGACCGCCGCGATGGCGTGGTTGGTCTCCGGGGCGGGGATGACCCCCTCGGTCCGCGCCCACTTGACGCCGGCCTCGAAGGTCTCGATCTGGTCGTAGGCCGCGGCCTCGATCAGCCCCTCCCGGAGGAGGTGGCTCACGATCGGCGCCATCCCGTGGTAGCGGAGCCCCCCGGCGTGGATCGGCGCCGGCACATAATCGTGGCCGAGCGTGTACATCGGCAGAAGCGGCGTCTTCTTCGCCAGATCGCCGAAGTCATAGGCGAAGGGCCCCCGCGTCATCGTCGGGCAGGAGGCCGGTTCGGCGCCGACGATCCGCACCTGCTTCCCGTGGATCTTGTCCCGGACGAAGGGGAGCGAGATGCCGGCAAAATTGCTCCCGCCGCCGGCGCAGCCGATCACCACGTCGGGATAGACCCCGATCTTCTCGAACTGCTTCTGCGCCTCCAGGCCGATGATCGTCTGGTGCAGCAGGACGTGGTTCAGGACGCTTCCCAGGGAATAGCGGGAATTCTCGCCGGGAGACGGCGTCCTCCACGGCCTCGCTGATCGCGATCCCGAGGCTCCCCGGGGAGTCGGGATGCTCGGCCAGGACCTGGCGCCCCGCCTCGGTCCGGTCGCTGGGGCTCGGGATGCACTCGGCGCCCCAGGTGTTCATCATCATCCGCCGGTAGGGCTTCTGCTCATAGCTCACCCGGACCATGAAGACCCGGCACTCCAGGCCGAACATCGCTGCAGGCCATCGCCAGGGCGCTTCCCCACTGGCCGGCGCCGGTCTCCGTGGAGAGCCGCTTCACGCCGAAGACCTTGTTGTAGTAGGCCTGCGGGATGGCGGTGTTCGGCTTGTGGGAACCGGCCGGGCTCGACCCTTCGTACTTGTAGTAGATCTTCACCGGGGCATCGAGGAGCTTCTCGAAATTCCGCGCCCGGCAGAGGGGGCTCGGCCGCCAGATCAGGTATTTATCGAGGACCTCGCCGGGGATGTCGATCCACCGCTCCTGGCTCACCTCCTGCTCGATGAGGTTCATCGGGAAGATCGGCGCCAGATCCTCCGGGCCGACCGGCTTTCCCGTCCCCGGATGGAGGGGGGGACTCATGGGTTTGGGCAAATCCGCCTGGATGTTGTACCACTGCTTCGGGATCTCGTGATCCGCCAGAACGACCTTTGTCTGTTCCATAATCCGTCTCCTTTTTTATTGTAATACTACCTGCTCACCCGTCGAAAAACTCAGAAAAAAAAAGCCATGGGAACTTCCCATGGCTTCATCTACGATCATCCTTGAGACATGGGAAGGGGTCCGCCCTGCCCACGGCTCATCTCACAGAGAGCTACTGTGGGCAGACTGTCAAGGTCTGCCACCACCAGAACAATGCTATGATTCTCTGCACCCATTTTCACGGTTTCAACTCTCCGAAGATTTGCGATATTTCCTAACACAGGCGAAAAACAGATGTCAAGAATTTATTTTACAGGATCTGGTTCGTCATTTACGGGTTCGCCAGGAAGCCTCGGTGACGCCGGTACCAGAGGTTCGGGAAGAGCCGGTAGAGGAGGCGCGACACCGGACCGATATACTCCTTCGTCCGCCGGTCGAACTGCGTCGCCTGGAGAATCTGCTCCCGGATCTCCTCACGGCTCCGATCCTCGTTGAAGATCTTGTAGGCGCAGTGGAAGAGCGGGCTGTACATGTTCCGCTTCTCCAGGAACTTGTGGACGTTGAGGATGGTGTTCGGCCCTTCCGGTTTCCCGTCGATCCGCTGCAGGACCTTCAGATGCGTTTCGATCGAATTCCCGGTAAAGAGTTCGTAGAAGAAGCGGCCGTAGCGGTGGTTCTTGCTCGCATCCGAGGAGAGGGTGACGTACATGTCTCCCACGCCGGCCTGGCTCTGAAAGGCCTGAAAGCTCCCGCCGAGGAGGCGGGACAGGGACCGCACCTCGACGCCGGAACGGGAGAAAAGCGTGCCGGGGATCGAGTCGCCGAGGTCGAGACAGTCCGTCACCCCTTTGATGTTGGCCGCGATGTTCTTCAGGGCGCCGCAGGCCTCGACCCCGACGGCGTCGAAATTGTAATAGGAGGTCAGCTCCCGCCGGTTGGAGCCGAGGAACTCCTTCCGGACGATCCGGCAGATCCCCTTCTTCCCCGCCACGGTGAGGCAGACCGGATTGCCCAGGGCGATGTCCATGTCGAAGAACGGCCCCCCGATGGAAACGACATCGAATCGGTCCTTCAGGTTGAAGAAGTTGTTGCGGATGAGCTGGGAAGGGGTGATGAGCCGTTGCGGTGACCTCGCTCGCGGTGAGCCCCTTGATCGCCGAAATGAAGCAGGTGCTGCGTGCTTTTCTTCTCGAGGATCGGCTTGATCTGGTTCAGTATCTCCGGAAGCCGGTCCATCGTGACGGAAAGGAAGATGAAGTCGTTGTCCTCGACGACCTGCTCCAGGTTGTTCGTCGCATAGACCTTCGGCGAGAGCCGGGGGACCTTGTCCATGCCGCCCAGACGCCGGGCCAGGTCCTCCGTCAGATGCCGCGGATTCAGGTGCTCCCGGTTGATCGCCTTGCAGACGTCGACGTCATGGTAGTAGATGATCACCCGCTTGTTGTCCCGGCCGAACTTGTAGGCAAAGGCGGTCCCCAGCCGGCCCGGCCCGATGATGGCGATTCTGCTCGTATCGAGAGACGGATTGAAGGATTCAGCAGCATGGCATCAATCCTGCATGACCTCGCGGGCGATGACGATCCGCTGGACCTCGGAGGTCCCCTCGTAGATCGTGGTGACCCGGGCGTCCCGGTAGAGCCGCTCCACCTTGTACTCCTTCATGTAGCCGTAGCCGCCGTGGATCTGGACGGCGCGGTAGGCCGCGCGGTTGGCCATCTCGGAGGCGAAGAGTTTCGCCATCGACGCCTCCTTCGTGAAGGGGAGCCCCTGATCCTTCCGGTCGGCGGCGTAGAGGGTCAGCCAGTTGGCCGCCTCGATCTCGGCGGCGGTGTCGGCGATCATCCACTGGATCGCCTGGAAGGAACCGATGCTCTTCCCGAACTGCTTGCGCGTCTTCGCATACCGGATCGCCTCGTGGAGGCAGGCCCGGGCGATCCCGAGGGACTGGGAGGCGATCCCGATCCGGCCGCTGTCGAGGGCGACCATCGCGATCCGAAAGCCGAAGCCCTCCTTCGCCCAGGAGGTTCTCCTTCGGAATCCGGCAGTCGTCGAAGAGGAGTTCGACGGTGTCGGAGGCGCGGAGCCCCATCTTCTCCTCGGCGCGGCCGATCTTGAACCCCGGCGTCCCCTTCGTGAGCAGGAAGGCGGAAAGACCGCGGTTGGCCTTCTCCAGATCCGGTCCGGGTGATGAGGATGATCACGTCGGCATAGGAGCCGTTCGTGATGAAGACCTTCGAGCCGTTGACCAGATAGTGGTCTCCCCGCTCCTCGGCGCGCGTCGTCATCCCCCCGGGATCGGAACCCGCCTCCGGCTCCGTGACGGCGAAGGCGCCCGAGCATCTCCCCCCGGGCGAGCGGCGTCAGGTAGCGCCGTTTCTGCTCCTCGCTCCCGAACTTGAGGATCGGATCGGAGGAGAGGTTCGTCACCGACATCGTCACCGCCGTGGAGGCGCAGGCATAGGCAATCTCCTGGAGGGCAAGGGAGTAGCTGACCGCCCCCGCCCCGGCGCCGCCGTATTCGACGGGGATCATCATCCCCATGAGCCCCAGAGCCCCCATCTTCTTGATCGCCGCCTCCGGAAAGGTCTCCTCCCGGTCCCATTTTCCGGCGAAGGGCTCCAGCTCCTTCTTCGCAAAGTCCCGGGCCATCAGCCGGATCATCTCCTGTTCCTGAGGTCAGTTGAAATGACATCGCATCCTCCTCAGGGCACGTAGACGACGACCAGCAGTTCCGCCGCTTCCGGATTGGGGATTGCTCAGCTTGTGATGGAGGGCGGAATTGAAATGGAGGCTCTCCCCCTTGGCCAGCCGGGAGACGTTCTCACCGACCTGGATGGTGATCCCCCCCTTGAGGACAAAGACGAACTCCTCCCCCTCGTGGTGGTACTCCACCCCCTTGTGCTCGGTCAGGGCGTCGATCGTGACCAGGTAGCCCCGCAGGTGTTTGTCCGGTCCCGGCTTGCTCAGCGGGGTGTAGGCGTAGGAATCGACCCGCTTCTTGTGGCTTTTGGACCGCCGTTTCGTCGCCTGCGTCTCCTCCTCCGTCTCCAGTTCATCCATGTTCAGCTTCAGGACGCGGCTGAGCTGGAGGACGAGCGACACCGGCGGCACCGTCCGCTCCTCTTCCACCCCTTTGAGGATCTCCGGCAGGTACCCCGTTTCCAGGGCAAGGTCCTCGATGCTCATCCCCATCTTCTCCCGGCCGGCCTTCATCCGCTGGCCGAGGGATATCTTTTCACCTTTCTTTCGGACCATCCGACACCTCCTTATTATTGAAGGGAAGATAGCAACAACGAATCACAAGGGCTTTCAAAGGTATTGCTGGCGAATTTATACCAACTGCTCCCGTTTGTAAAGTCCCGTGGAGAGGTGCGTGGGGGAGGTGCGACTTCAGTGACGGCCACTTTCACTAGGGAAGGAGTGACTGGCCGCTGTCTCGGGCGGCCGCCGGTCACTGCGTATCAGTTCACAGTAGAGCGATTCCGAGCCACTTTGTTGTAATAAAAATGTAAGGAAGAACCCGAAGAAGAGTTGCGCTCCCGGTCAAGGTGACATCGGCAGCGGCTCCTTCCGGGGGATGACGTGGACCGCCGTCGCTTTGAAGGAGGCGGTGACCCTTTTGCCTTCCTCCAGCGCCAGGCTTTCGAGGGACTGGCGCGTCACATAGGCGACCAGGTCGAAGCCGCAGTCGAGACGGACCCGGTAGAAGAGTCCGAGCGGCGTGATCTTCCGGATCGTTCCCGAAAAGACGTTCCGGGCGCTGGACTCCGAAAACGGGGTGTTCGTGGAAAGGGTCACATGTTCCGGCCGGATACAACAGAGGACCCTCTCTCCAGTTCGGACATGACCAACCGCCTGGATTTCACCGCCTTCCACAGCAGCCACGAACACCCCGTCGGAGATTCTGAGAACCCGCCCCGGCAGGACCGTCTCGACACCGACGAAGGAAGCGACAAATCCGTCCGCCGGCCTGTTCATCACCTCGGCGACCGGGCCGATCTGGGCGATCCTCCCCTCGTTCATCACCGCCATCCGGTCGGCCAGCCGGAGCGCCTCCGTCTGGTCATGGGTCGAGGCGACCGCCGTCGTGTGCGTCTCGCGGAGGATCCGTTCGAGATCGCCGGTCAGCGCCTCCCGCGTCGGCGGATCGAGCGCCGAGAAGGGCTCGTCGAGAAAGACGATCTCCGGTTTCGTCACGAAGGCCCGGGCGAGGCTCGTCCGCTGCGCCTCCCCGCCGGAGAGCTTCCGGGCGGAACGCTTCGCCAGGTGGCCGATGCCGAAGCGTTCCAGGTATTCGGGAACCGTCCGCTCGATCTCCGCCCGTCCCACACCGCGGATCTTGAGCCCCGCGGCGACATTCTCGAAAACGGTCGCATCGAAGAGGAGCGGCTCCTGGAAGACCATCGCGATGTGGCGGCGGTAGTCGAAACCGCCGTCGCGCGATCCGATTCCCCCCGGAAGAAGAAGCCTTCCCCGGGCCGGCTTCAGCAGACCGGCGAGCGTCAGCAGCAGCGTTGATTTTCCCGCGCCGTTCGGACCGATCAGCGACAAGGACCTGCCCTGAAAGCACGTCGAGGGCGGGGATGTCGAGGACCGTCACCCCGCCCCGGCGAACCAGGAGATCTTCGACCTTCAGCAGAATCTCCGGATCGGTCTCGGCGGATTCATCGCGGCCTCTCCCGCTGCTGGATCTGCGTCAGGATGGCGTTGATGAGAAAGGACAGGAGCATCAGGATGACCGACAGGGCGATGGCGATATCGAAGTTCCCCCGGCCCGTCTCCATGACCGTCGCCGTCGTCAGGACCCGGGAGTAGCCCTTGATGTTTCCGCCGACCATGATCGAGGCGCCCGACCTCCGAGATGACGCCGCCGAACCCGGCCATCACGGCCGCCAGCAGCGGCAGGCGCGCCTCCTTGACCAGGAGCCAGACCATCTGGACGCGCGTGGCGCCCAGGGCGAGGATCTGGAGACGGAGGTTCGCCGGCAGGTGCTGGATCGACGCCAGGGTGATCCCCGTGACGATCGGGGTGGCGATGACGGCCTGGGCCAGGATGATCGCCGTCGGCGTGTAGAGGATCTCCAGGAAACCGAGCGGCCCGTTCCGCCAGAGGAAGATCGTCACGAAGAGGCCGACGACGACCGGCGGGAGCCCCATCCCCGTGTTGATCAGGCTCACGACGAGCTGCCGTCCCGGGAAACCGGGAGAGGGCCACGGCCGTCCCGACGGAGATCCCGATGAAGAGGCTGATCAGCGTCGCCGTCCCCGACACCTTGAGCGACAGGAGCGTGATCCCGAGGACCTCCCCGTCCAGCGTGAAGATGAGAGAAAAGGCCTTTTTGATGCCTTCGAGAATCAGATCCATCGATTGCACCACCTGTTTCGTTCCGTCAGGCAGTTGCGGGAGCGCTGATTCCGCCCCCGCAACTGCCCGTTTTTAACTCTCTTACATGCAACGATTCAGTCGTACTCCGGCTTGCCCGCGTCGGGGAAGAAGAGCGCCCCGCCGTACTTCTCCACGCCGAAGGTCTTGATGATCCCCTGGGTTTCCGCGGAGACCATGAAGTCGGAGAAGGCCTTCGCCCCGTCGGCGTTCACCTTCGGCCATTTGGCGGGGTTCACCTCGATCACGTGATAGACGTTCAGCAGGATCGGGTCCCCCTCCTTGAGGATGGGAAGGCCGAGGTTCTTCTGCAGGGAGAGCCAGGTCCCCCGGTCGGCAAGGGTGTAGCCCTTCTTCTCGGCCGCCACGTTCAGGGTCTGCCCCATCCCGAGCCCGGTCTGCTGGTACCACTTCTGCCCTTCGGGATTGATCCCGGCCGCCTTCCAGATCCCCTTCTCCTTGGCGTGGGTCCCGGAGTTGTCCCCCCGCGACAGGAAGAGGGCGCCGGCCGCGGCGATCTTCTTGAAGGCCTCCGGAGTGGTTTTCGCCCCCTTGATCGCCGCCGGATCGGCGGGAGGACCGACGACGACGAAGTCGTTGTGCATGACGATCAGCCGGTTCACGCCTAACCCGTCCGCCATGAACTTCTTCTCCGCGTCGGGGGAGTGAACGAGAAGGACGTCGGCCTCGCCCTTCTGTCCCATCGCCATCGCCTGGCCCGAACCGACGGCGATCGTCTTGACGAAATAACCCGTCTTCTTCTCAAAGACCGGGATCAGGACGTCCAGCAGCCCCGAGTCCTGGGTGCTGGTCGTCGTCGCCAGGATCAGGTTCTTCTGCGCCGGCCCGGCCGCAGGAACAGACAACGCCATACCGATCAGCAAAACCACGGCGATCATCACCGCCGTAAAACCTTTATTCAAAAACCGTTCTGTCATCACAACCTCCTGTTTCATTAGAATAAGCTGCTCCGCTGCAAACGGCGGGTGATAAAACCCCAGGGGATTCAGATTATTTCCCCTGGCTCTTCCGCCAGGCGTCGGAATTGGGGAAGAACAGCGGCGCGCCGTACTTGTCCTTTCCGAAATCCCGGATGATCGTCTGCCCCTTGTCCGGCGCCGTCATCCACTGCACGAACTGCATCGCCGCCGCCCGCGTTGACGCGGGGAAACTTCGCCGCATTGACCGGGATGAGGGACATGAAGTTCAGCATCGCCTCGTCGTTCTCCACGAGGATGGCGAGCTTGATCTCTTTCTGCGAGCGAAAGGTAGGTCGCCCGGTCGATCACCGTGTAGGCCTGCTTTCTCATCCGTGTATTTGAGGGTCGGGACATTCCCGGAGGCCCCCTTCTCATAGACGACATACCAGGCCCCGGCCGGTTTGATCCCCGCCTTCGCCCAGAGATCCATCTCGGCCACATGGGTCCCCGACTTGTCCCCCCGGCTGATGAAGGTCACCTTTTTGGCGGCAATGGTCTTGAGCGCCTCGGCCGCCGTCTTCATCCCCTTGATCCCCGCCGGATCGGCCGCCGGACCCACGATGACGAAGTCGTTGTACATCAGGGGAATCCGCTGCGTCCCGAAACCGTCCTGGACGAACTTCTCCTCCAGGGCCTTGGCATGGGCCAGGACCAGGTCGAACTGCCCGCCCTCGGCCATCTTCAGCGCCGCACCCGTCCCGGCGCCCACATGCCGCACCCGGATTCCCGTCTCCTTTTCGAACCCCTCCTCCAGCGCCCCGACGATGCCGGCGTCGATCGGCCCGATCGTGCTGGCCAAGAAGGACGAACTTGTTGTCCTGGGACTGACCGGCGATGTCCATGGTGCTGCAAGCCGGAATGAAGAACAACAAGGCCAACAAAGCAATCAAAATTTTTCTCTTCATTTTCTCTCCTTTCGAGTTCGGAGCGACTCCCCCATGGAGAAACGTTGCCCCGTTCCTTTTTTGAGGACGCCGAATCTGGTCGTTGCCGCTCCCTTCAATGAGACGCCAGACAGACGCTACGGCTTCACATAGAGGATCCTGCCGGCGCTTTTGAAGTCATAGTTTCCCAGATTCTCGACCCTCTTGCGGAACACATCGCCGTTGAGCACCTCCACCAGGGCCTGAACCTCTTTCTGGAAAAAGATCGACTGGTCGCAGATCATGTCGAACCGCTCCCGGGTGATCGGGACAAAATCGAGGCCGAGGAGGCTCGAAACCGCCGCCGTGGCGATCCCCGTATCGGCGCCTCCGGAGAGGACGGCCAGACCGACCTCGATATGGGTGAACACATCCTCGTCATAACCGGCGATCCGGTCGGCGGGAATCCCCGCCTTCTCCAGATGATGATCCAGGAGGAGGCGCGTCCCCGAACCGGCCTGTCGGTTGACGAAACGGACCCCCTTCCGGGCCAGGTCCTCAAATTTGCCGATACGGAGGGGATTTCCCTTGGCGATCACGAATCCGAGCTCCCGGAAGAAGAGATTGACGACCACGGCCTTGACGTGGGGAACCAGCTTTTCCAGGTAGGGAATGTTGTACTCCCCGGTTTCGGGATCGAGCAGGTGCGACCAGGCGATGTCCGTGAAGCCCTTCTCGAGAGCGGCGAGCCCCTCCATGCTTCCCGTATTCGCGGAGAAGATGAAGAATTCGGGATGGGTCTTCCGCAGGCAGGTATGGAGAACATCGAGGACCGGATCGTTGCTGCCCGAGGCCAGAAGCGCCCCCGAAATCCGGCTGCTCTTCTGCCTCGCCTGTTCGAGGCCCGATTTGGCGTTCGCCTCGATCCACCCGTCGATCACCTTCTTCGGAAAGATCCATTTCCCCGTGACCCGCGTCGCCGGCATCCGCCCCGTCTTGATCAGGGCGTAGACCTGCTTCTCATGGATGCCCAGGTAGCCGGCAACCTCTTTGGTGTTCATCATCTCATCAGACATGATTCTCTCCTTCAGGACGCCTGTACGATAAGTGACGGAAACACGAGCTGTCAAGACAAAAATGACATATAATAACTTTTTATTACTATTTCATACAAAAAATAACCCACTGACCTCATTGACCCCATTCAACCCGTTGTGATATGGGTACAGCTCACGTCTACCGCGTGGATTTTGGAGGAGAACGACATTGCCCGAATTTTTCAAAGTCGCGACACCGGAACAGGTATTCGAGGCGCTCTCCGGTTTCAGCCGCCTCGCGGTTGAAACCGTACCGCTCGACGACGGCCCTCGGCAGGGTCTGCGGCGCGGATATCGCCTCACCGGAGGATCTCCCTCCCCTGCCCCGCTCGACGATGGACGGCTATGCCGTGCGCGCCGCGGACACGTTCGGCGCGTCGGATTCGATCCCCGCGTTTCTCGACGTGGCCGGCGCCGTCGCCATGGGGAAGCTTTCCGGCATCACCATCGGCAGGAACCAGGCGGCGGCGATCCCGACGGGCGGATTCCTCCCGCAGGGCGCGGACGCCGTGGTGATGGTGGAATACACCAGCCCGGCGGGGGAAGGCGCGATCGAGGTATCCAGACCGGTGACCGCCGGGGAAAACGTCCTCGGCAAAGCGGAAGATGTGGCGCACGGCGAATGCGTGATCCCCGCCGGGAAGCGGCTGCTTCCCCAGGACATCGGCCTGCTCGCGGGGCTCGGCATCACGCAGGTCGCGGTGTACCGAAGGCCGAGGGCGGCCGTCATTTCCACCGGAGATGAAATCGTTCCGGTCACCGACGCTCCGCCGCCGGGGCGGATAAGGGACATCAATACGCATTCCATCGCCGCGCTCGTCCGGGCCTCGGGCGGCGAGGCCGAGATGTTCGCCATCGTGCCGGACGACCCGGCCCTGCTCAGGACCGCGCTCGAAAAGGCGCTCGCCTCCGCGGACGTCGTCGTTCTCTCCGGCGGCAGTTCGGTCGGCGAGCGCGACCACATGGTGAATGTCGTCGCTTCGATGCCCGGCGCGGTGGTGCACGCGCACGGCATCGCGATCAGCCCGGGAAAGCCGACGCTCATCGCCTCGGTGGGCGGCAAGCCGGTGTTCGGGCTTCCGGGGCATCCGGTGTCGGCGCTGGTGGTGGCGCAGGTTTTTCTCGCCCCGTTTATCCGGTATCTCGAAGGGGAAGAGTTGAAACGCGGGCCGGCGGGCACGCGGGTGCGCGCCGCGCTGGCCGTATCCGTGCACTCCGCGCAGGGGCGCGAGGAGTACGTACGGGTGAAAATCGAAGACAAACAGGGACAGATCAGCGCGCGGCCCGTCTTCGGCAAGTCGGGCATGCTGTCGACCCTCGTGAAGGCGGACGGCTTCTTCGTTGTACCGATACACGCCGAAGGCATCCCCGCCGGGGAAATGGTGGATGTGTTTCTGTTTTGAACCGGAGTGACGCATGGAGAGGAAAAAAAGGATCTATCGGCATCTGAAGACGCTCGACGAGGCGGGGCGCATCCTCCGGGAGCGTTTCGGCAGCCTGCGGGTCGGGACGGAGACGATTCCCGTGCGGGACGCGCTCGGCCGCGTGCTTGCCGGGCCGGTGAAGGCGCTCGCGTCCGTGCCGGCGTACCACGCCGCCGCGATGGACGGCATCGCGGTGAAGGCCTCCGACACCTTCGGCGCGTTGCCCGAAAAACCCGTCATCCTCTCCCGCGATGCCGGAAACATGGTGGACACCGGCGACCCCATCCCGGACGGAAAAGACGCGGTCGTGATGATCGAACAGGTGGAGGAAACGCGAGCAGGGCTGGGAAATCCGCGAGGCGGCCTACCCGTGGCGCAACGTGCGCAAGGCGGGCGAAGATATCGTAAAGGGCGAAATCATCCTCCCGGCCCGCCACCGCGTGAGGCCCTACGACCAGGCCGCCCTGCTCGCCGCCGGGATTCTGTCGATCGAGGTTTTTAAAAAGCCGCGCGTTCTGATCATCCCCACCGGCGACGAAATCGTCCGCCCGGAAGACGCCCCGTCGCCCCTGCCGAAAGGCGCGCTGCTCGAAGTGAACGGGCAGATGCTCGCGTCGCTGGCCGCGGAGTGCGGCGCGGAGGCGGAAATACTCAAACCCGTGCCGAATGTCCTCGGCGAACTGAAAAGCGCTCTCGAAGCCGCGCTCGCGGGCGGATACGATCTCGTCATGCTCATCGCCGGCTCCTCCGCCGGCTCGGAAGACTTCACCCCCGCGCTCCTCGAAGGACTCGGCGAACTGCTGGTTCACGGCATCACCGTCATGCCCGGCAAGCCCGCGCTTCTGGCCGCGGTCGACGGAAGGCCCGTCGTCGGCATCCCCGGATATCCCGTGTCGGCAGCCGTCGCATTCAGGGAATTCGCGCGCCCCCTGCTCTTCATCATGCAGGGGCTCACGCCGCCGGAATACGACCGCGTGGAGGTCACCGTCGGGCGCAAGATACCCTCGAAGCTGGGACTCGAAGAGCACGTCCGGGTGATCCTCGGAAACGTCGGCGGGAAGGCCGTCGCGATGCCGATTGCCGGCGGCGCGGGCGTGATCACTTCCATCGTGCGCGCAGACGGGATCATCCGCATACCGCAGGAAGTGAGCGGGCTCTCCGAAGGGGAGAAGGCATATGCGGAGCTTCTCGGCCCGCGCGAGGCGATGAACGACCGGCTTCTCGCGATCGGCTCCCACGACCTGACCATCGATCTGCTCAACAGCCTCCTGAAGGAAAAAACCGGCGGCAGGATTCACATTTCATCCAGCAACGTCGGCAGCCTCGGCGGCCTGCTCGCGGTGAAAAGACAGACGGCGCACTTCGCCGGCTCGCACCTGCTCGACACCGCCACCGGCGATTACAACCTCTCTTACATCAGGCGCTATCTCCCGGACATGCCGGTCGCACTCGTCACGCTCGTGCACCGGTGGCAGGGTTTCATGGTGCCGGCAGGAAATCCGAAAAAGATCGAAGGCATCGGCGACCTGGCCCGCCCGGATGTCGTGTTCGTAAACCGCCAGAGCGGCTCCGGCACCCGCATCCTGCTCGACTACGAACTCGCTAAAGGCCGGCATCCCGCCGGAGCGCATCGTCGGTTACAGCAACGAGGAATACACGCACATGAATGTCGCCATGGCCGTGGCCTCGGGCGCAGCGGACACCGGCCTGGGCATACACACCGCCGCGAAGGCGCTGTCGCTCGATTTCATCCCCGTCACGAGGGAACGCTACGACCTCGTCATCCCGCGCGCCTATCTCGCCGACGAAAAGATACAGCTCCTTCTCGAGATCATCCGCTCCGACGAATTCAAGGAGAAAGCCCTCGCCATGGGCGGATACGAAGTGCACGAGACGGGAAGCTTGGTTCATCAACCTTAAGCGTACCGGGATAGAATGTCTTTCTTCCTCCACACGCAGTGTTATCTAATATTAATGATATCTGGCAGTAATGATAACCTTGTTGCCCATTCTTCTTGACACAAGAGATTATACTTCATATAGTTCTGAGTCAGAAAAGGCTATTTCTATCAAGAAATCAAACCAAATTGAAATGGGAGGTGCGCCATGAAGATCAGTGCTCGCAACATACTGAAAGGCAGAGTCAAAACAATAAACCCTGGTGCCGTGAATACTGAAGTCGTAGTTGAGCTGCCAGGAGGTTCCGAGATAGTTTCCATCATTACAAAGACTTCAGCGGAAAGCCTCCGTTTGGTTTCTGGTAAAGAGGTCTATGCCATCATAAAAGCGTCTAATGTGATGATTGGCGTGGACTGAGGGTTATAAGTAACATTTTAGCTTGAATTGATAGCTCCCAGTGATTCAATCCTATCTTCTTTGTTCTTTATCGACAACCAGGTGAGAAAAGATCCTTGTCAGAATTGAAGACAAGAGAGTCCTCCGGGTCATCCGACGGTACTTACAAGCCGGGATCATGGTCAACGGGGTCGTGCAGGAGCAGTGAGGGACGCCCCAGGGCGGACCTTTATCACCGCTGCTCAGTAATATCCTTCTCGACGAATTGGACAAGGAGCTGGAACGGAGAGGGCATCGGTTCTGCCGATACGCAGATAATGCGAACGTGTACGTGAAGTCGCAGCGTGCCGGGGAACTGGTGTTCGAATCCATAGAAACGTTTCTTCTCAAAACCGAATTGTTTGCTATACTCTCGTATACGGAAATGAACGCAATCATTGAGAAAATACGGATAGATTCTCGCTCCTCGAAACCAATCTACCAGCAGATAGCGGAACAACTTCAGCAGCTTATTGTTACGGAGCAGATAAAAGCAGGAGAGCATCTACCATCGGTCCGTCATCTGGGATATCTGTTGAACGTTAGTCCAAATACAGTGGCCAAGGCTTATCTGGAATTGGAGCGGAAACAGGTAGTCGTATCGAAACGCGGTGGTGGCACAATCGTCACCTCCGGTATGGATGACCCGGCTATGAAAGCAATTCGACAGAAACATCTTTTCGATAATGTCAATGAAGATATTATCAAAATATTGAGCCAGGGCTACAGTCCTGAGGAACTGGAGGCGGCATTCTACACACGCCTTGAGCGGTGGCGTGAGGAAAGACGGGTTTCAACGGAAGCGCCGGATAGTCATCGCCTTCCAGAATCAAAGGCAGTAAAACAATCCGTATCGTAGGCAGCCATGACATCGCTTTGAATATGCTGGTAGCCATGTTTAGACAGCGTGAAAAAGAAACGCAAGTAGAGCTAACCCATGTAGGTAGCTTGGGAGGGCTGATCGCTCTTGAGGAAGAGAAAGCTGACCTAGCCGGCACTCACCTGCTGGACGAAGAGACGGGTGAATACAATTTGCCATTTATCAAGCGGATATTACCCGGGCGTGAAATTGCAGTGGTCAACCTGGTTTATCGCATCCAGGGACTGATGTTTGCTGCCGGAAATCCCAAGCAAATAAAGGGCTTGGCTGACTTACGAGCGGCCGGATATTGTATTTGTCAATCGTCAGAAGGGCTCCGGTACCAGGGTCTTGCTGGATATGCAACTTAAACGCCATGGGAATCGCTGCACATGAAATAAAAGGGTATGATGTTGAAGTGGATAATCACCTTGCCGTCGGCTTGGCGATTGCCCAGGGTAAGGCCGATACAGGACTGGGGATAGAAGCCGCAGCACGCAGTTGCGGGCTTGATTTCCTGCCCCTTTTTCGAGAACGTTATGACCTGGTTATTCCGGGGCATATCTACCGAAGTGAACTGCTAGCTCCTTTACTGAATATAATAAACAGTGACGAATTCAAGAGAATCGTCAACGAAGTGGATGGTTACGATACATCACAGACAGGCACAACCACATTCATATCTTAAAATGCTGATAACGAGCAACCATATAGAATGCTCCGAAGCTCTCTGCCAATGCATATCTCCATTAGAACAGGTTTCTCACTTTAACTATTCGTTTCTATGCCACATTTATCATATCCATCGCAGCGTAGTAAATAATCGACTTGACATGTGTTCTGCAATATTGTATATTTGTACCAATACATTGGTACAAGTCTGTGAAATAGTGAATGACTCATTATCGAATTTATCAATAAACAGCAGTAGAAAGGAGGAAATATGCAGGTAACACGTCGGCAGTTCTTGAAGGGGTCAGGCGCTGCCATAGTTGGAGGTCTGGCACTGTCATCCCTCGGTATTGATATCAAACCAGCGCAAGCTGCACGTCAATGACATGGATAAAATGAACAAACTGCGGAGACGCAACTCAAACAACGTCCATCTGCTGCTATTGTTCTGTCGGATGTGGTTTGATTTGCAGCACCGATGAGAATGGAAAAATCTTCAACATCGAAGGAGACCCTGACCATCCGATAAACGAAGGGACGCTCTGTCCCAAGGGAGCCAATATCATGCAAACTACGGCTGCCAACAAGCATCGCCTCACCGATGTGCTGTATCGCGCTCCTTACAGCGATAAATGGGAGAAGAAGGATTGGGATTGGGCAATCACCAGAATTGCAGAGAAGATTAAGGCGGTACGAGACGCTGACTTCATCACCACCAACAGCCAGGGAAAGACGGTAAATCGCGTTGAGACTATAGCCCTCCATGGAAGCTCCAATGTAAACAATGAAGAGTGCTTTATGATGGCCTCCATGGCAAGGGCGCTGGGCTTGGTGTATATCGACCACCAAGCCCGTGTCTGACACGGCCCAACTGTACCGGCTCTGGCAGAGTCGTTCGGGCGTGGCGCAATGACCAATCACTGGATTGACCTTCAGCACAGCGATGTCTTCCTGATCCAGGGGAGCAATGCCGCTGAGCATCATCCTATATCCTTCAAGTGGGTAATGAAAGCCAAGGAACATGGTGCCACTATCATCCATGTTGACCCAAGGTTCACCAGGACATCATCCAAGGCAGATATCTATGCCCGTCTGCGGTCAGGGACTGATATCGCCTTCCTCGGCGGGATGATCAAATACATCATCGATAACCAGTAGTGTCCGGTTAATTGAAAATTCTCGCGTCAGAAAACAAATGTTAACGAATAATTAAGCATGTTTTTTCTTTTTATCGACTTGAAATTTTTTCTGTCTTATAGCCACTCCAAAACCATTGGAGGGGTGGCTCATGTACACGGGAAAAACCGTATTCTCGCAACTCATGGACTATCTGCCAATGTATGAATTTCGAAAGTGTGTTGACCGATACAGCGGTAATTACCATACAAGCAGTTTCTCCTGTATGGACCAGTATCTCTGCATGGCCTTCGCGCAGCTAACTTACCGGGAGAGCCTCCGGGATATTGAGGCCTGTCTTCGTTCCCGCAAGGAGAAGCTTTATCACCTCGGCATCAGGGGCAGAGTATCGCGAAGCACCCTTGCAGAGGCGAACGAAAAACGAGACTGGCGAATGTACGCTGACTTCTGCCAAATTCTGATTTCTCAAGCACGCTCCCTTTACGCCGATGAAGACTTCGGCGTCGAACTCAAAGAAACCGCCTACGCCTTGGATTCCACGACGATCGACCTTTGCCTATCGCTTTTCCCTTGGGCGTCTTTCCGCAAACATAAAGCCGCCGTCAAAATGCATACTCTCCTGGATCTTCGCGGCAACATCCCCTCGTTCATCGAGATCACCGAGGGAACGCTCCATGACGTCAATATCCTTGACATCCTGGTTCCGGAACCAGGATCTTTCTACATCATGGATCGCGGTTACCTGGACTTCGAAAGGCTCTATGTTCTTACTCAATTGCTTGCCTTCTTCGTCACACGAGCCAAGAAAAACAACAAGTTCCGGAGAATCTACTCCCACCCGGTGGATCGAACCGACGGTCTTAGATGCGATCAGACCATCATGTTGGTTACGCCAAAATCGCTGGCGGGTTATCCCGAAAAACTCCGCCGTGTAAAGTACTTCGATGCCGACAGGAAAAAGCAGCTCGTTTTTCTGACCAACAATTTCGTCCTTCCCGCGCTGACCATTGCCAACCTCTACAAATGCCGATGGCAAATCGAATTGTTCTTCAAATGGATCAAGCAACATCTTCGCATCAAGGCATTCTACGGCACATCCATCAATGCGGTAAAAACCCAGATCTGGATCGCCGTTTCGACTTACGTCCTTGTTGCCATTATCCGAAAACGCCTCCAACTGGAGATGAATCTCTACACAATTTTGCAGATCCTGAGTATTACTCTACTTGAAAAAGTGCCGCTTGATCAGCTATTTGCAAATTACGATTACAAAATTTTGCCCGAACTGAAAGAACCGCTGTGCAACCAACTAAATTTGTTCATCATCTGAGAACAATAAATATTTCAAAGACTACGTTGTCAATTATACCAACGCCGCCTATCTTGTTGTGGATTCATTCAGATTCAAAGACGGACTTTTTTCGGGCTACGACGCCGCCGGCAGGAAATACGACAAGACTAGCTGGGCGTTCAAGAAAAATGCGGACGGAACTCCGCAAACGGACCCCTCTCTTCAGAGACCCCCATTGCGTCTTCCAGTTTCTGAAACAGCACTATTCCCGTTATCACTCTGGACAAAGTATCCTCTATCACCGGAACGCCAAAAGAGGATCTGCTGACCGTCTACAAAACCTATTCGTCTACCGGCGTGAGGGACAAAGCCGGAACCATTATGTATGCCCTCGGACAAACCCAGCATACAATCGCGGTGCAGAATATCAGGACCATGTGCATCATACAGCTCTTGCTCGGCAATATAGGCATCGCCGGAGGCGGAGTCAACGCCTTGAGAGGTGAACCAAATGTTCAGGGTTCCACCGATTTCGCTCTCCTGTATCACTATTTGCCGGGATATCTGGCGGCTCCCAAGGCTTCGCAGACCACGCTTGCCGAGTATCTTGAGGCAAACACCCCTACAACCAAGGTCGCCAATTCAGTAAACTGGTGGCAGAACTATCCCGAAGTATATGACCAGTCTTCTCAAGACATGGTTCGGTGACAAAGGACAAACGGACAATGACTTCGGATACTCGTGGCTGCCAAAGATAGATGATACGCAGAACGCTTCTTCGCTCAACATGATAGACAACATGTACAACGGAAAGGTAAAAGGCTTCATTACCGCCGGCACTGATCCGGCCGTTAGTATGCCCAATGCCAATAAATTGCGTCAGGCAATGAAAAATCTTGACTGGCTGGTGCATGCAAATATCTTTGATAATGAGACGGCCTCGTTCTGGAAGGGTCCGGGCATGAACCCGAGCAAAATCAAGACCGAGGTTTTCCTGCTGCCCGCGGCGGCATCGGTGGAGAAAGACGGAAGTCAGAGCAACAGCGGCCGCTGGATGCAGTGGAATTACCGCGCGGCAACTCCCCCTGGTGATGCTATCCCAGTGGGTGATATCTTCTATCGAATTCTGGCAAAGGTAAAGGAACTGTATCAAAGCAAGGGCGGGACATTCCCGGAACCTATATTGAACCTTAAATGGGACTATGCAGACGATAAAGGCTGGAATGCTCTTAAGACCGCCAAAGCCATTAATGGCTATTTCCTTGAGGATAAAACCATAGGCACAACGACATACAAGAAGGGCGAGTTGGTTCCCGGCTTCCCCAACCTTCAATCCGATGGAACGACATCATGCGCAATGTGGGTATTTTGCGGAGCTTTTACCAAAGATGGGATCAACAATATGACCAGACGGGGAAAGGAGGACCCGACGGGGCTCGGATTGTACCCGAATTGGTCCTATGCCTGGCCGATGAACCGGCGGATAATTTATAATCGGGCTTCGGTGGATCCTGACGGCAACCCCTGGAATCCTGCCAAACCGCTGGTCAAGTGGGTAGATGGGGCATGGGTGGGCGATGTGATCGATGGCGGGGGCCTCCTGTGAATCAAACCGGCGGCAAGCTTCCGTTCATCATGAAGGCTGACGGGGTGGCCTCTCTGTTCGGTCCCGGACTGGGTGACGGACCTTTTCCCGAGCATTATGAGCCGCTCGAAGGACCCTTTGCACAGAATCTCATGTCCTCTCAGCACAACAGCCCCATCATCAAGATATTCTCCGG
>CAWJHT010000101.1:0-51307 GCA_963842685.1 uncultured delta proteobacterium
AGCTTCAGGACCTGCTTGATGCAGGGGATCAGTTCCTCTTGGTGGTGTGTGATGTAGATCAGGCCGGTCGATCCCCCGCTCCCGATGCTCTGCATCAGGGCAAGGACCATTTCCCGGTTTGACCGGTCCAGCCCCTGGCAGGGTTCGTCGAGAATGAGGAGCTCCGGCGACTTGACCATCGCCCGGACGATGAGCATCAGCCGTTTCTCCCCGTAGGAGAGGCGATTGAACGGTCTGTCCGCCCTGTCCGTCATGCCGAGGAATTCCAGCCATTGATCGGCGAGGGCGACCTGCTCTTTTGTGGCTTTCCGGTAGAGGCCGATCGAATCGAAGAAACCGGAGAGGATGACCTCACGGGCGGGGACGGGATGCCGGTACTGAAGCTGCAATTCTGGAGAGACGACGCCGAGCCTCCGTCGGATGTCCCAGATGCTTTCCCCTTCGCCTCTTCTCTTCCCGAAGAGGTAAACCTCGTTCGCGTAGGCCTGCAGGTTGTCCCCCGTGATCAAGCCCAACAGGGTGGTTTTTCCGGAGCCGTTCGGCCCGACGACCGCCCAATTTTCACCTCGCCGGACGGTCCAGGTGAGGTCTTTAAAGACGACGTGGTCACCGTAGGCCACGGTGGCGTGCTTCAATTCCACTAGAGAATCAGACGTCGTCTCAATTGCCGTCTGCTTTGCCGTTGGAGGCAGAGCCGGCAGATGCTTTTCCAAAAGAGGTTTTCCCTCGGTCAGGAATGCCTTCATCCGCTCCGGCGTCACGATGTCGATCCGGCGCCCCGCCTGAGCGACATGGCCGTCCTGGATGAGCAGAACATGGGAAATTCCCGGGATGACCTCCTCCATGCGCTGGGTGACGAGGATGATCTGTGTTCCGTGGTTCATCAGATCGGTGACCGTTCTTGCAAGCAGCTCCCGGCTGCCGACGTCCAGGCCGGCGAAGGGATCGTCGAGGATCAGGAGCTTCGGGGAGCGGAGCAGGGCGCGGGCGATAAGGATCTTCCGGAATTCACCGTTGGAGAGCGTTCTGAGCCCCTGTTCGAGAAGCGGATGAAGTCCAAGGAGTCCCACAAGGCGGTCGAGGACGGCTGGATCTCCATCCTCCCGGAGCAGCATCTCCCCCGACGTGAGAGCGTGTCCCCTGTTGCCGCCGAAGAAACGGGCCTCCTCATAGCGGTCCTCGCGCAGGAGGATCTCCTCCTGAAGCTCGAAGGCGACGTAGCCGATCCGCGCTCCTGCGGCCTCCGGATCATGGCGGATCAGTTTTCCCCGGACATGGGGGATGTCGCCTTTAATTGCCCTGGCCAGGGCCGATTTTCCCGATCCATTGGACCCCAGGATCGCCCAGTTTTCCCGTTCCCTGATCTTCCATGAGGTTCCGGGGAGGAGCATTTCCCCGCCGATGCGGAGTGTGACGTCCTCCAGTGTGATAAGGCATGGATATTCGTTGTTCTCTCTGCCCAAATGGTTGTATTCCCCCTGATCTTCTGATAGAGTGCGCGCCGTTTGAATAAGGTTTCGTTGCGGCGCCGCCTATGGATAGCAGAAAATGGGGGAAATGCCACTTAATTTCCGCAGTCTCTTTTCTCCAACGGCGGCTTCTCGGTATGGGGTCTTACCCAAGGAAAATAGTATAATATGCTGCCCTCTTCTTGCGGGGTGGACACTTAAGGAGGGTTTGTCATGTTGAATGCACGGGCTGTCTATCTGGGCGGAGAGTTTCGCCCCTGGGACGAGGCGAAGGTCCATCTCATGTCCCACAGTTTCGGGAGGGGGTCGGCGATCTTCGAGGTGATCGGATTTCACGAAACCCAGGCCGGACCGGCCGTTTTCCGTCTGGACGAATACGTCTCGCGTTTCGCGAAATCGGCGTCCCTGCTCGAGATGGAGCTGCCTCTTACGAAAGCGGAGCTGCAGGAAGCCATCCTGCAGACGGTGAAGCGCAGCGGGCTCAGCAGCGGCCTGATCAAACTGTTCGGTTTCTACCCCGAGATCTCCTTTGCGATCCTTCCCCCCCAGAAAAAAATTCAGGTGGCCGTCTTTGTCTTCACTAAGGAAGAGACGCTCGGTAACAAGCGGGAACCCGCAAACCACAGTGTGACCGCTTGCATTTCGCGATGGCGCCGGCTCGATCCCGATACCGTTCCCATCGAAGCCAAGGTGGCGGCCAATTATGTCAATGGAATGGTGGCCAGGCAGGAGTCGCGGGCCAAGGGATTCGATTACGCGATCCTGCTCGATACGCAGGGATACCTCGCCGAGGGGGGGACCGAGTCGCTCTTTCTCGTCCGGGAGGGCGGCCTCCTGACGCCCACCCTGGGGACGATTCTCCATAGCATCACCCGCAAATCCCTCCTGGAGGTCGCGGAGACGATGGGGATCAAAACCTTTAGCGGACGCCTGAGCCAGGGGAGTCTTGATGAGGCGGAGGAGATCTTTTTCTCCGGTACGTCGACCAAACTCCTTCCGGTCAGCCAGGTGGAGAACAGGATCTTGAGCAGAGTCGCCCGGTCCCGTCACACGGAGACTCTCGGCGCGGATCGAAGAAATCACCGCCGGACGCGACAGCCAATTTAAGCGATGGCTCTTTCCCGTCGCCTGACTTCGTCGTCCGTGCATGCCAGGTCGACGGCGATACGATTTTCTGCCCGGTTACGCGCAGGGGATGCCTGTCTCCGGCTATATTTGCCTTGACAAACAAATCTCATTATGATCTATAGAAAAACTTATTAATTTTAACCGGGGATCAGACAATGAAAAAGACATTGACGAATTTCAGCAACACCAAGATGAAACGAACCCATGGTTTCCTCGTCCGGATGGCTACCAAAGGCGGCAGGGCCGTTCTTAACCGGAGGCGGGCGAAAGGAAGAAAGAAACTGACGGTATAAGCACGTGGGAGGGCCAAAGGGAGGTCGTCCAGGCCCCGGGAAAGGGGCGATCCGCCGTGGAGACCCGAACCTTTAGCAAAATCGAGCGCATCAGGAAAAGACAGGATTATTTGAGGATTTACGAACAGGGGTCTCGACGTTCTTCGAGTCGTTTCACGATCATTACGTGCCGGAACCCACTGGGCATCACAAGGCTGGGCACGACGGTCAGCAAAAAGGCGGGGAATGCGGTACAGAGAAACAGGATCAAACGTCTTTTACGTGAGTTTTTCAGATTGAACAAATCCCGGCTTCCAGCCGCTCAGGACATCGTGATCATCGCAAAAAAAGGGATATTGCCGCTGACTTACAATGAAGTGCGCGCCGAACTGGAGAGCCGCCTGATCAATAGAACCGATGTCTGAAACCCGTTTCACGCAAATTCCGGGAAAATTTTTTATCGCACTGGTTCGTGCCTACCAGATAGGTCTTTCCCCTTTTTTATTGCCCTGCTGCCGTTTCTATCCGAGCTGTTCCGAATTCGCGATCGACGCCATAAGGCGCTATGGCCCCTTAAAGGGGTCCGGCCTGGCCCTGTTGCGGCTTCTGCGCTGTCACCCCTGGCACCCCGGCGGATACGACCCGGTGAAGTAAAATTTAGATCATTTTGGAGGTAATCAATGGACAAGAGAACCCTTCTCGCGGTTGTCCTCTCGCTGGCCGTGTTATTCGGTTATCAGACTTTTTTCGTCAAACCGCCCGTAAAGACGCAGCCGGCGCCGACCCCGCAGGAGACGACGGTCGCCTCACAGACTGCAGCCAAGCCGGCGGCAGCCACAGCGGAAAAGACCTCTCTGCCGGCCGCGGCGATTCAGCCCGGCTTGACCGGCCGATTAGTGGCCGCATCTGCCGCCGCAGGGACGGAACGGGACGTCGTCGTGGAAACCCCCCTTTATCGGGCCGTATTCACCACCCGGGGCGCCGCCCTGAAATCCTTCCAGCTCAAGCAGTATAAGACGGCACTCGAGAACACCGACGACCTGGTCGACATCTTTTACCGCCTGATCGGCCAGGGAAAGCCGAAAGCCGAAGGTCAATCCAAGCCCGTCGAACTGGTCCATGTTTTACAGGGGATGCCGCGGCCGCTTTCCCTCTCCTTCCCCGATTCGACCGTGAATATTCCCGAAGACGGATTCTATGAGGCGGACGGCAGCGCGCTCGACATGACACAGGGCAATGAACCCAGAAAGCTGACCTTTACCCAGACCTATCCGGGTGAGCTTCGGATCGAGAAGATCTTCACCTTCCAGCCCGACAAATTCAACTTCACTCTGGAGGTCCGGGTCAATAACCTCGCAAGCGTTCCCCTGAATCAGAACGGCAGCCTCACCTGGTATCAGTACGTCGATCCTGCCGCGCCTGTGGACAGTTACGGTCATGACGGTCCCGTCTCCTATATTGCCAAGAGCATCGACCGTCCCGAAGTCGCTAAAATGGAAGCGGAGAAGCTCCTCGGTCCCGACGTCTCCTGGGGAGGATTCGAGAGCAAGTACTTCATCGCCGCCCTGGTCCCGCAGAACCCCTCGCTGACGAGCCTGAAAATGTCCAAGGACAGCAGCAATCTCATCGCGGTCGGTCTCAAAGGGCAGAAACAAGTGATCCCCCCGGGACAGCCCGGCGTGTTCAGCTATTCCCTTTATCTGGGCCCCAAAGACTACACTATTTTGAAGACCCAGAACATCGGTCTGGAGAATGCGATCGATTTCGGCGACTGGCTCAAGTGGCTCGCCATGCCTCTGCTCATCGCGCTGAAGTTTCTCTACGGCTACGTCCACAACTATGGAATTGCGATCATCATCCTGACGATCCTGATCAAGCTGATCTTCTGGCCCCTGGGCAACAAAAGTTACAAGTCGATGAAGGAGATGCAGAAGCTCCAGCCGAAAATGGCCGCCCTGCGAGAGAAATACAAGGACGACAAGACAGAAGCTCAGCCAGGAATCGATGGCCCTTTACAAGGCCCACAAAGTGAATCCTCTGGGCGGCTGTCTGCCGATGATTGTCCAGATCCCCGTCTTCTTCGGTCTTTACAAGTCCCTGCTCTATGCGATCGAACTGCGCCATTCCCCTTTCTTCTGGTGGATAGAGGACCTCTCCGCGAAGGATCCCTATTACATCACGCCGATCATCATGGGAGCGACCATGTTCATCCAGCAGAAGATGACCCCTACGGGCGCCGATCCCATGCAGGCGAAGATCATGCTCTTCATGCCGATCATCTTCACCTTCATGTTCCTCAATTTCCCATCGGGGCTCGTGATCTACTGGCTGTTCAACAACGTGATCAGTATCGGCCAGCAGGTGTACATCAACCGACAGCCGGCATAATCTCATGGATAAAGATAGAGGAACTTCAGAAATGGAAGTAATGGAAATCGAAGGAAAAACTATCGATGAGGCCATAGGAAAAGCATGCAGCTGCGTTTCAGGTTCCCCGGGAAAAACTCAATATCGAGATCGTCTCTGAAGGATCTTCCGGGTTTCTTGGTATGGGGGCAAAGAAGGCCCTGATCAGGGCGAGCCTTCTGGCCATCGACAGGATGCTCGACGCCCCTTTCACTCAGCCGGTGGTCAAACCGAAAACCCACCTCACGTCGGTTCACGAGACGGAACCGGCAGCGAAGCCGAAAACGGCAAAGGTTTCGGAGGTCCAGGACCGGAGGGTTGTCCCCCCCTCCCCAGCAGCGCAGGCGGTGTTTGCCGTGAACGGCCCGGACGAAGAGCCATCGAAAGAAAAAGCGAAAAGGATTCTCGAAGGTCTTCTGAAGCGGATGCAGATCGATTCACCCGTGAGCGCGGAAGAGACGGAGGAAGCGATCGTTCTGAATATCAAGGGGGATGGGAGCGGCCTCCTCATCGGAAAACGGGGGCAGAACCTGGACGCCATCCAGTACATCGTCAACAAGGCGGTGCATCACTCCACCAACGGCCACAAGATGATCATCATCGACACGGAGGCTTACCGTGAAAGGCGTGAGGAATCTCTTGTCGCCATGGCGATGAAGCTCGGCGAAAAGGTGAAGAAGACGAAAAAACCGGTGACGGTCGGACACATGAACGCCCACGACCGCCGCATCGTGCACATCGCCATACAAAACGACGCGACCCTCACGACCAAGAGCCGCGGCGAGGGGGAATACCGGAAGATCCTGATCCTGCCGGCCCGCAGGGGACAGGAAAACGCCGACACCTGAAGAGGCGCAAACCGACGGAGGGAGGCGCTGATCCCATGACCTTCAGGGATACGATAGCCGCTATAGCAACGCCGCCCGGTATCGGGGGGATCGGTCTGATTCGGATCAGCGGGACCGCGGCGGAGGGGATTGCCAGGCGCCTGTTCAGAACGACGCGGCCTATTGAGGCATTTTTATCCCATCATCTCTACCACGGCGAGATCGTGGCTCCGGAGACGGGGGCCGTCCTCGACGACGTCCTTATCTCTTTCCTCAAGGGACCCCACACCTATACCGGTGAAGACACACTCGAGATCAGTTGCCACGGCGGTCCGCTGATCCTCCGGACCGTCCTTGCCGAGGTCGTCCAGGCAGGTGCGCGCCCCGCCGAGCGGGGGGAGTTCACGAAGCGGGCTTTCCTGAACGGCCGCCTCGATCTCTCCCAGGCCGAGGCCGTCCTCGACCTGATCACGGCAAAGACCCCCGAAGGACTTGCCGCCGCCATCGACCGTCTGAAGGGAAAACTCACCGGCCGGATTGAAGCGATCCGAAACGGCGTCATCGATCTCTTGGCCGGCATCGAGGCCGCTATCGACTTCGCCGAGGACGACGGCATAGTGGATACGCCCGGAGCCGGCCTTCCTGAATTCCAGACCCTCATCGACGACCTTCTCTCCCTTGCCGCGACCTATCGGCGCGGCCGGATCATGAGGGAGGGGATCGGCGTTGTGATCGCCGGCCGGCCGAATGTGGGCAAATCGAGCCTGTTGAACCGCCTCCTGGGCGAGAAGCGGGCGATCGTCACCCCGATTCCCGGGACGACCCGGGACTTCATCGAAGAGACAGTCAATATCGGCGGGATACCGGTCCGTCTGACCGACACCGCCGGGATCCGACCCCCGGAAAACGCCATTGAACAGGAGGGAATCGACTTCGTTTGGGAGCGCCTGGCCGCGGCCGATGCGGTTCTTCTCCTTTTGGACGGCAGCATGGCGCTGACCCCTGAAGATCGGGGATTACTGGCCCGGATGCTTGGGAAGCCGATGATTCCGGTCGTCAACAAATCCGATCTCCCGCAGCGACTGGATGAGGCATTGCTCCGGGACCTTCTCCCCGAAGGAACGCCGCCCGCCGTCCGGATCTCAGCGAAATACGGGAACGGCATCGACCGTCTCACCGCGGCGATTCACGAGAGGGTTCTTGCGACACCCGCGGAAGAAACACCGGGGGCGATGATCGCCGATCTTCGCCATAAGGTGGCTCTGGAGAAGGCGGCCGAATCCCTTATCCGCGCCCGGGAGGGTCTGCGCGACGGCCTCTCGCCCGAACTTGCCGCCCTGGAGATCCATGAGGCCCTGGATTCGCTGGGAGAGATCACCGGCCGGACGACGTCGGAAGAGGTCCTCGACCGGATCTTCGCCAATTTCTGCGTCGGGAAATAGAGATCCGTCCGTTGGCGGGCATCAGAGAGAAGAAGGGGTGCCACGGGGCACCCGTTCGGTTACGGGAGGACCTTCATTGACTTGATGACGACCGGTGTTTCCGGCACGTCCCGGAAACCCTTCAGCATGCCGGTCTTGACGGCGGCGATCTTGTCCACGACGTCCATTCCCTCGCTGACTTTGCCGAAGACCGCATACCCATACCCCTGCTGCGTCTTGTCGCGATGGTTCAGAGCGCTATTGTCGACCACATTGATGAAGAACTGGGCCGTGGCGGAATCGACCACCATGGTGCGGGCCATGGCGAGCGTGCCGCGCAGGTTCTTCAAACCGTTGTCGGCTTCGTTCTTGATCGGCGGGTTGGTCTGTTTCTGATGTAGGTCGGCCGTGAATCCCCCGCCCTGGATCATGAAGTTGGGGATGACCCGGTGATAGACGGTGCCGTCATAGAAGCCGCTCGCGACATAGTCGAGGAAGTTCTTTACCGAGATCGGCGCCTCCTTGGCGAAGAGTTCCAGTTTCACATTCCCCATGCTGGTTTCCATGAGGACGACGGGGTTCTTGGCGGCCGGTTCGGCGGCCCCTGCGATGCCGGCGCAGATAAGCACCAGGCCGCAAGCCAGGATGATTAGAATCTTTTTCAGCATTGTTTCCTCCTTGATGTAATGATGATCTTTTCTTTCCTGGACGCGGTTGGAAGAAAACCGATCTGCCGGAGCAATTTCAGCGTGGTTTTCGTGGCGGGGAGTTCGTCCAATTCTTCGGGTGCAACCCAGCGGGCCTCCAAGGCGTCATCGCCTCCCCTGACCTCGCCGCTCACATAATCCGCCGCCATATCGACGATCACATAATGGAAACGGACGCGGCCTTCGTCGTCCCGCACCAATGTATCACAGGTGAACACCGGATCTCCGGCGCGGATGGTGATCCCCGTCTCTTCCAGGATCTCCCGCTCCGCGCCCTCCTGGAGCGTTTCTCCAAGTTCTAGGGCGCCGCCCGGAATGGCCCACAGACCGTTGGCGGGCGCCATCCCTCGCCGGACGAGGAGAACGCGGCCTTCCCGCAGGACGACCGCTCCTACCCCGACGCGGGGGGTGTCCGGATATTCACGACTCGCCATGATTCAACGCTCCTTGATTTTGCTGATCTCGTAATCGAAGCGGGACGTCATCCAGGGATCGGAACCCCCACCGAATACCTGTTCGACAAAGGTTACATGGCCCTTCCGTCAATGATCAGGAGGGTCGACGAGCGGGTACCGTAGAGGGGGCTTTCGATAAAAAGCGGGGAGAGAATCCGTCTCCCATTCCAGTCCCACTCCCGTTACGGGAAGACGCTCATCCGGCGGACGCGACCGATCGGCCAGCAGGCCGAGCAGCGCCTCCGGCGACGGGTTTTCTTCTCGCCGATCAGCTCGCTCAGAGCCTGTTTTCCCCGTTCCACCTTCGGCCAAGGGGTGTCGAGAAGATGGTTGCTCAGACCGTGAATCCCCGGTCGCAGACGTCTGTGAAGTCCGTCGCGGTTCGAAAAGCAGAAGAGTTCTCGAGACGTTGCCGACGAGCAGGTTGAAACCACTATACTGCGCCGCCTTCTTTTTGATGCGGCGGATATAGCTCTCCGGGTCTTCACGGTTGCGGAGATAATCGCTGACCAGCCTTCCCCGCGAGGGGGCGTTTCGTTTTCAGGGACGCCGGATCGCGGTAGTTGGTGAGGGCGGCGAGCTTTCCCCTCCGAGTGATCCCGAACCACGTTCCTCCCTCCCGCAGATCCCGGCCCGCAAGGAGTCCCGGGGCATCGTCCCAAAAGTCGGCCGGCGCCGTCGGCCTCTCATAGAACTCGTCCCGGTTGGCGACAGAATCAGCGGATAATTCCTGTGCACTTTCCAGGCAAACAGGATCAGGCACAATCCGGCGAGCCTCTGCTCTGACTTCCGCCAGGATCCGCCCCATGACCTCTCCCGCGGAGTCATGGATCACGACATCCGCGATCCGGTCCGACGGCGTCGGGGTCAGATTGACGATCACGAGCTTTGCCCCTGACTGCTTCGCGTAGAGCGGCATGTAGGCCGCCGGATAGACGACGAGCGACGAGCCGACGACGATCAGGAGGTCACAGCGGCGCGCATGCCGCGTCGCCTCCTGCAGGGTCTCCTCGGGAAGGGCTTCGCCGAAGAAGATCACATCCGGCTTCAGGATTCCCCCGCAGTCGTCGGCAGACGGGCATCTCTTCCGACGCGCCGCTTTCCTTGAGGATCTCCTCGAGCGGGGAGCGATTCCCGCAATCCAGACAGCGAATCCATTGGATATTGCCGTGCAGTTCATAGACCCTATCGGGATCATTTCCCGCTTTCTGATGGAGGGAGTCGATGTTCTGGGTGATGACGCATTCCAGACGGCCCAGCGTCTCAAGTTCGGCAATGGCCTTATGGGCGGCATTGGGACTGGCGTCCTTGAGCAGATCGCCGGAGAGAAGAAATCGCCACTGTCTATGGCGGGTCTCCGGGTTCGAAAGGAACTTGTCGAGGGTGAAATCCTCCGGATCGAACTTGGTCCAGAGGCCTCCGGGGCTGCGGAAATCGGGGATGCCGGATTCCGTGCTGACCCCCGCGCCCGTAAAAACGACGATGCGTTTCGACTCCGCGATCAGGTTCGCGACCCGCCGATGTTTTCTATCGTCTCCTGTGTGATCATAGGAGAACTATAGCCGAACTCCGCCGAAAAGACAAAACGAAAATCCTTCGTCCGACGGCGCGAAGAGAGAATGAAAAAACGATCTTGAAAACCGATCTCTTCTTGACATGCCGCCGCCCTTTTGATTATATAGACATCCAACGTTCCTTTCTTAGAGTGTTTCCAACCCCTCAACCGACTGGCCGGTTCTGCTCCGGCGGGCGGAGAGAAGAGAATGTGACATGATCGAAAATGCCCTGACAATGGTCCATACATTTCAGGATTCAGGACGTCTTCGACATCGCCATCATCTCGGTCATGATCTCGGTGCTGCTGATCTGGTTCAAGGACCGGGCCTCCCGCTTTGTTCTTATCGGCATCACACTGCTCGGGGTCGTCTATCTCCTCGCCCGCTTCTTCCAGCTTTACCTGACGACCGTCGTGCTGCAGGCCTTTTTTGCCATCCTGCTGTTTGTCCTGGTCGTCATCTTTCAGGAAGACCTCCGCCGCTTCTTCGAACGGTTGGCCCTGCTGGGAAGGTTTAGGAAAAAACTCTTCACGGCCACCGCCATCAACGAAAGCGCGGAGATCATCGCCCAAACCACCGCCGATCTCGCCCGCAATAAAATCGGCGCCCTGATCGTCGTCCAGGGGGAAGATCCCCTCGATCGCCACCTCACCGGGGGAAATAATCTGGATGGTCTTCTCAGCCAGTCTCTGTTGGAGAGCATTTTCGATCCTCACTCGATCGGACACGACGGCGCCGTCCTTATCGATGGCAATCGGGTCATGCGTTTTGGATGCCATCTGCCGCTCTCGGCAAACGCCGCTCGGCACGGGAACCTCGGTCTCAGGCACACGGCCGCCCTCGGCCTTTCGGAGCGCTCGGATGCCCTCTGCATTGTCGTTTCCGAGGAGCGCGGCAGCATCTCGCTTGCCAAAGGTGAGCGGATCGACGAAATCGCAAACGCCTCGGCGCTCCGCATCGAGCTGGAGGCCTTTTTCGAGAAGCGGATGCCCCTCGACAAGGCGCGGCCGATCCTCCGTTGGCTGAAGCAATACCGGCGGGAGAAAGTGATCGCCATCGCGCTGGCCTGCCTTCTCTGGATCGTCTTCGGCTCCCAGCGGGAAACGATCCGCCGGGAATTTACCGTCCCCCTGCAGTACCTGAACGCCCCGGTGGAATGGGTTCTGGAAGAGCCTAAAGCGACGGAGGCAAAGGTGATGCTCATCGGCACCGCCCAAGCCTTTCAGCTCCTCCACGCGGACAGTCTGAAGATTTCCGTCGACCTGAAACAGCTCCGGCCCGGTCCCCAGGAAATCACCCTGACCCAAGAGATGGTGAAGGCCCCTTCCAATCTCTCAATTGCCGGGATCAGTCCGGAACGGATCAAGGTCGTCACCTCCCGGCTCCTTCCGCTGACCGTCCCGATCGAGGTTCTGACGGAAAATAAACCGCCGCAGGGATTTGCCGTCCAGACGATCACGGTCACACCCGCCGAATTGAAGATCCTCATCCCCCGTCGTCTCCAGGGTAAGCGGATCCGAATCATGACCGAACCGCTCGACCTGTCGCTCCTGGATGTTCAGAAGATCTTTTCTCCCAGTCTTAGGTATCCGCCGGATATTCAGTTTGCGGGCGGTAAAATCCCGGTGGTGCGGGTCGTCGTCAAGACGCGGCCGGATCGCTCCCCCACGCAACGCTGAAGGATGATTCCCGCTCGCAGGGGTTTAACGGAACTCTTCTTTTTTCATCCCGTATTTGTGCATCAATTTGTTGATCTGACGGACCGTGACGCCTGCGGCCTTGGCCGTCCGGTTGATCCTCCCGCCGGTGCGGGCGAGGAGCTCCCGGAGGTAATGCGTCTCCGCCTCCCGCACGGCCCGGCTGCGGACATCGGCCAGCGTGAGCTGGGTTTCCGCATGGATCGGCGCGGCTGACGGCCCGTTGGCAAAGAGCTCGGTAGGGAAGCTCGCCGGCGTGAGAATGGAGGAAGTTTCCAGGATGCAGGCCCGCTCAACGAGGTTCTGCAGCTCGCGGATGTTGCCGGGCCAAGGATAGCGTTGAAAGGCATCCATGACCAGAGGGTGGATATAGTGGATTCCCCTATGGTTGAAACGGTTCATCTGCTTGAGGAAGATCTCCGTCAGTTGGGGGATGTCTTCCCGCCGTTCCCGAAGCGGTGGGATCGTGATGGGAAAGACGTTGAGGCGGTAGTAAAGGTCGTTCCGGAACAGACCCTTGTCCACCATCTCGCCGAGATCCGAGTTGGAGGCGGCGATGATCCGAACGTCGGTCTCGATGAGCGCCTCTCCGCCGACACGCTGAAAGGTTCCGTCCTGGAGGACTTGGAGGAGCTTGATCTGAGCGGCGGGGGTGATGGTGCCGATCTCGTCGAGGAAGATGGTTCCTCCATGCGCCAACTCGAACTTGCCCAGTTTCCGCCGGGACGCGCCCGTGAAGGCCCCCTTTTCGTGCCCGAAGAGTTCGCTTTCGAGGAGTGTGTCGGGTATGGCGCCGCAGTGGATGCCGATGAACTGCACCTCCCTTCGGTTGCTGTGGCGGTGGATCAGCTTCGCCAGGACGCCTTTGCCGGTCCCCGTCTCTCCGGATAAAAGGACCGTGCTTTTGGTGGGCGCGACGAGACGGACCTGTTCAAAAACGTCCCGCATGCCGGGATTCCGGGTCTGGACCACGTCCAGGGAATCGGACTGCCAGAAGCGGTCCCGGAGGTAGTCAAGCTCCGACTGCGCCCGGATGCCTTCATGGATGCTTTCGACGACGTACCGGACCTCGTCGGCGTTCAGGGGATGGGTCACATAATTGGCGGCGCCCGCTTTCACCGCTTCCACCGCCTCCCGGATCCTCTCCGGCGGGGTCATGACGATGATCTCAGCGGACGGGAAAGCCTGAAGGAGCAATCGGAAGGCGTCACCGCTCGCGCTTTGCCGCTCGTCGATCAGGTCGAGATCGATGAAGATGAACTCGTATCGCCTCTTCCGGGAGAGGTCGATGCCGCTTCTGACGGTGGAGGCCTCATCCACATGGAATGATCGGCGGAAAGCGCGGCGAACCACCTCCACCGCAGCCCGATCTTCTGTCGCCGCAAGGATGTACCTCATGTCACCTCCGGATAGATACCGCTCCGATCTAATCACCCCTCATGTCACAGGCATTTAGTCCGCAATTCCGCTCCGCTTGTCAAGAGAAAAAGCAGGTGCAGGCCGGGACGCGTCCACTGAATTTTTATTGTATTTCGAGAGGTGATAGGCTAAATGAACATAGTTTACGAAGCTGATCGGACATCGGCGCAGCAAGATCATCCCATCCGGAGGAAAAGAACATGCCCGGAAATACAAAGGCCGGCGCGGCAAAAAAAAGATCCGCCAAGACCGGTCTTCCCCCCGGTTTTCTGATTCACATCGGCCAGAAGCATGCGGAGAAGGTGAAAATCACCCTTCGCGAGTACGATGAAACCTTTTTCCGGGAAAAGGAAATCTCCACATTGGAAGGGGTTCTCCCTCCCCCCGACAGATCAGGCGTCGCCTGGATCCATATTGACGGCCTCCAGGATATCCACCTTCTCGATCAGATGGGAATCATCTTCAGCCTCCATCCGATGACCCTCGAAGACATCCTGAACACTGAAGAGCGGCCGAAAAGCGAGGATCACGACACGTATTTTTACATCGTTCTCAGGCTGTTTCGTGAGGACGCCGATGACGGTTTTGTCCCCGAGCAGATCAGCATTGTCTTGGGCTCCAACTGGCTGATCTCCCTTCAGGAGAAGGAGGGAAAATTGTTCGATCCCGTCCGGGAGAGGCTGCGCAACGAAAAGGGCCGCCTGCGCAAGGCCGGTGCCGACTACCTCGCCCATGCCCTCCTGGACGCGATTGTGGATAGCCTGTTCCCCGTTCTGGATAAATTCGGAGAGAAGGTCGAAATCACTCGAAGAAAAGCTGGTCGGCCGTCCATCGCCGGAGATCCTCCGGGCGATCCAGATCCCTCAAGCGGGAGATGATCTTTCTGCGCAAATCGGTCTGGCCCCTGCGGGAGATGATCGGCGGTCTCGCCCGGTCGGACTCGCCGCTCATCCGCGAATCGTCGGTCATTTATTTCCGCGATATTTACGACCACGTCGTCCAGGTGATCGATACGATAGAGACCTACCGGGACATGCTCTCCGGGATGCTCGACATCTACCTCTCCTCGGTCAGCAATCGGATGAACGAGATCATGAAGGTCCTGACGCATCATCGCGACCATCTTCATGCCCCTGACCTTTCTTGCCGGAGTCTATGGAATGAATTTCAAATACATGCCGGAGCTGGAGTGGCGATGGGGATACTTCGCCCTCTGGGGGGTGATGGTCGTCATTGCGCTCGTGATGTTGGAATATTTCCGACGAAAGAAATGGCTGTAACAGCAATCGATACCCGTGCCGGGAGAGGCTATCCTCGGCAGAGATTTCATAAGCAAGGAGATGAAACATGGCTGTCTTTGAAGCAAGCGACATTGTCGAGGTGGCGGTCCGGATCGAGGAGAACGGGGCGAACTTCTACCGTTACGCCGTTCAGCTCGCCGGAAAGGAAGAAACGAAGGCCCTCTTCCAGCGCCTGGCCGACGAAGAGATGAAGCATCAACGGACCTTTGCGAAGATCCTCGCCGGGATGGACCGGAACCTACCCCTGGAGGGTTACGACGGAGAGTATGCCGCCTACCTCCATAATTACGTGGACAACCGTCTTGTCTTCACCGCGGAGGCGTTCGCCGGCGAGCTGGCGAAGATCCAGGACGAGGCCTCCGCGCTCGACTTCGCTATCCAGCGGGAACTCGACTCCATCCACTATTACCGGGAGATGCGGGAACTGCTGCCGGCGGACCAGCGCCCGGCGATCGAACAGATCATCACCGAGGAGAAGGGACATTTCATGAGGCTCTCGGAGATGAAAAAAAGGCTGGGTTGCTGAATCCTTCCCTCACTTATCTCAGGGAAACATCCTGAAAATTCATGTCGTGCTCCGTCCAGCTCCGGCCGTGGTAGATGAAGGGATGGATATTGAGGGTCGCCTCGCGGGAACCGTCGGGAATGTTCTTGAAGACCAGAGTGATCGTCACCGTCGCTCCGCCGCCAACGGGAATCCCCGTTTTTCCCGTATCATACATGGTGATCTTCTTTCCACCCTTCCGGTAATAGACCTCCTGGACGTCATGGGAACGGCCGCCTTCATCGGTCAGGTGCGACTTGGTCCAGCTATAGCTTGCATCGTAGAGGGCGACGCTCCTCTCTTCCGCGGCGCTGTTCTTCAGCCTTATGGTGACGACGATGTCGCGGCCTTTTCTCTCCACGGCCGCCAAGGTGAAACCGATGGTGGCCACCTTCTTGGAGGCGAGGGGGGCCGCTGGGGCGGGCTGCTGAGGCCGATGGGGTTGGGATGGGTGATCCGGCGGCATCGGCCTTCTTGGCTGTCGGCGGCGCGGTCGTCGCGACCGTCGGCTGCGGCTTCGGAGACGGTGCGACGGTTTGTGGCCTGTTCCCGTATCTCCGTCGTTCCCTTCCCGCCGCGCAGGGCAAAAAAAGCGACCAGAACGACGAGTACGACCAAGGGAACGGCGGCGTATACACCACTTCCTGCCGGAAAGACGCTGCATGAGGGTGGGAGGCGCTGCCAGGGTGCCGCTGTAGACGGCGGGTTGTCCTCCGGTCGATTGGCTGCCTTGCGGTGGAGGAGGCGGGTATGTGACACCCGCTTCCTTCGCCTCAGGGACGGATGGTGAACTTAGCGGGGCCCCCGCGGCGGAAGCCTTTTTGGATTCATAATGCCCGACTGCATAGATCCTGTGCTTGCGAATATGCTTGTCGGCGTGTATTCCCTCATCACTGAACAGCTTGGCGTATTCCTGGGACAGGCAGGAGATGACTTCGAAGTAGGAGCGCGAAACGAACAGCTGGCCCGGTTCCGCAAAGCTCATGATCCGTTGCGCCACGTTGATCCCGTCACCGATCAGGTTGAGCTGGTTGTTGATGTCTTTTACCAGCTTGACCGGGCCGAGATGGATGCCCATGCGCAGGGAAAAGGAATGAGAAGGGTCCCGTTGTTCGTTCAGGACCGAATCCCTGAGTTCCATGGCGACGAAGAGGGCGTCTTCCGGATCTCCCAGGAAACCGAGGGCGGCGCCGTCGCCGGTATCCAGGATGATCCGATCGTTGACGGCGATATCCTTGATCGTTTCGGCCAGGAGGGCGTTGAAGCGCTCCTTCAACAGGATCTGGTCATCGACCGGCTTTGTCGAGTACGCGACGATATCGACGAACAGCACACTGCAGATGAACGTTCTATTGGTCCTGTGGTCCATGATACCGGTCAGAACTATAGGGTGTCTCCCGTCAAGATGTCAATCAGGCGGAAATCCGAGTGTCGGATATTGCCATCCCCCAGAAATTGTGACACGAGGTACCGGGGAGGATGGTATGGGCGCGTGTTCATCAGGTCAGCGAATTCCAGCCGCGGGGGGATCAGCCCCGGGAAATTCTGACAGGCTGGTCACGGGGAGGAAAGGGCGTTTCATCTGGTCAGCGAGTTTCAGCCGCGGGGGGATCAGCCGCAGGCGATCGCCAAGCTGGTCGCGGGGCTGGAGAGAGGGACAGGAGCATCAGGTCCTCCTCGGGGTGACCGGTTCCGGGAAGACCTTCACGATGGCGAACGTCATCGCCGCCGTGGACCGACCCGCCCTCGTCATCGCCCACAACAAGACCCTCGCCGCCCAGCTCTACGGGGAGTTCAAGACCCTCTTTCCGGAAAACGCCGTCGCGTACTTCGTCAGTTACTACGACTACTACCAGCCCGAGGCCTACATCCCCAGCACGGACACCTACATCGAGAAGGACTCCGCGATCAACGAGGAGATCGACAAGCTCCGCCACGCGGCGACCCACTATCTCCTCGAGCGGCGGGACGTGATCATCGTGGCCAGCGTCTCCTGCATCTACGGCCTCGGTTCGCCGGAGGCCTACCACGGGATGCTCCTCCTGCTCGAAGAGGGGATGGAGATCCCGCGGGACGCGATGCTCGCCCGCCTCGTCGAGATCCAGTACGAGCGGAACGACATCGACTTCCACCGGGGGACCTTCCGCGTCCGGGGGGACGTCGTCGAGATCTTTCCTCCCTATGAAGAGGAGCGGGCGATCCGGGTGGAGCTCTTCGGCGATACGGTCGAGGCGATCTCCGTCGTCGATCCCCTCCGGGGGAAGAAGATCGAGCGGCTCCGCCGGACGGCGATCTACCCGGGCAGCCACTACGTGACGACGCAGGACAATCTGAAACGGGCGATCGTCGATATCCGCGAGGAGCTGGGGGAGCGGCTCCGCGAACTGAACGCGGAAAACAAGCTTCTGGAGGCGCAGCGCCTGGAGCAGCGGACCCACTTCGACATCGAGATGATGGAGGAGATGGGGTACTGCTCGGGGATCGAGAACTACTCCCGCCATCTCACCGGCCGCAAACCGGGCGAGCCGCCCCCGACGCTGATGGAATACTTTCCGAAGGACGCCCTCGTCTTCATCGACGAGAGCCATGCCACGATCCCCCAGCTCAACGCGATGTACCGGGGCGACCGGTCGCGGAAGGAGACCCTGGTCAACTACGGCTTCCGCCTCCCCTCCGCCCTCGACAACCGGCCGCTGCGCTTCGAGGAGTTCACGGCCTTCGCGAACCAGCGGATCTACGTTTCGGCGACGCCGGCGGCCTACGAGCTGGGTCAGGCCGACGGGCAGGTCGTGGAGCAGATCATCCGGCCCACGGGCCTCATGGATCCGGAGATCATCGTGAAGCCGGTGACCCACCAGGTGGACGACCTGCTCGGCGAGATCCGCGAGCGGGCGGAAAAGGGCGAGCGGGTCCTCGTGACGACGCTGACGAAGCGGATGGCGGAGAACCTGACCACCTACTACGAAGAGCTCGGCGTCCGGGTGAAGTACCTCCATTCGGACATCCATACCCTGGAGCGGGTGGACATCATCCGCGACCTGCGGATGGGCGAGTTCGACGTCCTCATCGGCGTCAACCTCCTGCGCGAGGGGCTCGACATCCCGGAGGTCTCCCTCGTGGCGATCCTCGACGCCGACAAGGAGGGGTTCCTCCGTTCCGAACGGTCCCTCATCCAGACGAGCGGCCGGGCCGCCCGGAATGTGGCGGGGCAGGTGATCATGTATGCCGATACCGAGACCGCCTCGATCCGCGCCTGTCTCGACGTGACCCGGCGCAGGCGGGAGATCCAGGGACGTTACAACGAGGAGCACGGGATCACGCCCGAGAGCATCAAATCGGAGATCCACCATATCCTCGGCTCCGTTTACGAGGCCGATTACGTGACGGTGCAGACCGTTTCGGAAGAACAGGCGGCCTATAGTTCCGAGAAGGAGCTTCCCGTCATGATCCGGAAGCTCAAGGAGGAGATGAAGCAGGCCGCCAAGGAGCTGGAGTTCGAAAAGGCGGCGGCCCTCCGCGACCGCATCCGTGAACTGACGAAGCTGATGCTGGAGATGGGGGGAGAGGCTTAAGCGGGATGTATCGGGGCCGCGGAGAGGAGAGATGAACGGGAAGAGCGAGATACGGAAGCGGATGAGCGCGCTGAGAAACGCGATGCCGCGGAGGAAATCGAGAAGAAGAGCCGTGCCATTCAGAAAAGAGTGACGGGGTTGGAGGCGGTCCGGTCGGCCTCTACACTGATGGTCTACCTCAGTTTCGGGAGCGAGGTCCTGACCGACGGTCTGATCCGCTGGTGTTGGGGAGAGGGGAAGCGGGTCGTCGTTCCCGTCTGCCGTCCGGAGAGTCGGGAGCTGACGGCCTGTCGGATCGACGGTTTCGACGAACTGGAAACAGGCCATTACGGAATCCGGGCGCCGAAGGAGGGCCTGCTCCGACCGGTTGACGGGGGAGAAATCGACGTCGATCCTCGTCCCCGCCGTGGCCTTCGACCGGAGGGGCTATCGCATCGGTTACGGCGGCGGCTACTATGACCGCTTTCTCCCGCAAGCGCCCCGGGCGGTGAAGATCGGGGTGGCCTTCGCCTCCCAGATCATTGCGGAGATCCCGGTGGACGGGCACGATCTCCCCGTGGACATGATTGTCACGGAGAAGGAAGTGATCATTCCTGCAGACGGACCGAGAGGATCGGCGCGTAACCAATAACCCGGCGGTCGTCGTTGAGGGAGAACTGATTTTCTCTTGACAGGACGCCGGGATGGGGGCAAGATGCCGCACATTTTATTTGCGTGAGGAGAACCATGGAGGAAAAGGATCTGAAATCGGAAGAGGAAGCCGGCGAGAAGAGTTTTGCCGAACTGCTGGGCGAAAGCGAGCCGGACAAGGGCTGGCTGAAGCCCGGCCAGCGCGTGGAGGCGATGATCGTGAAGATCACGCCGGAATGGGTTTTTATCGATGTGGGCGGGAAGCACGAGGGGTATCTGGACCGCAAGGAATTCCTCGACGCGGAGGGCAACGCTGACCGTGAAGGAAGGGAGACCAGGTAAAGGCCTATTTCCTCTCTTCCCAGCACAACGAAAAACTGTTTACGACCAAGGTCGGCGCCGGCGAGGCGGGCCGGGCCTTCCTCGAGGATGCCGCGCACAGCGGGATTCCCGTGGAAGGGCTGGTCGAGCGGGAGGTGAAGGGGGGCTTCGAGATCAAGGTCGCCGGCGACACCCGGGGATTCTGCCCCTTCTCCCAGATGGGACTCTTCCGCGTGGAGACCCCGGCCGACTGGGTCGGACAGCGCCTCACCTTCCAGATCATCGAGTTCGGCGAGCGGGGACGGAACATCGTCCTTTCCCACCGGGCGATTCTCGAGGAGGAGCAGGCAAAGCAGCGGGAGGGTCTGAAGGCGTCGCTGAAGGAGGGGATGCCGGTGAAAGGGAAGATCGTCTCGCTCCAGAAATTCGGCGCCTTCGTCGATCTCGGCGGTATTCAGGCGCTCATCCCCATCTCCGAGATCGCCTGGGAGCATGTGACCGATATCTCCGAACGGCTGAGCGTCGGCCAGGAGGTCGAGGCGGTCATCCTGAAGCTGGACTGGGAGAAGAACCGGATTTCCCTGAGCCTGCGGTCGAACCTGCCCGATCCCTGGGAGCGGGTCGAGAAGGAATTTCCCGAGGGGTCGACCTTTACCGGCACGGTGGCCCGCCTGACCAAGTTCGGCGCCTTTGTGACCCTGATCCCCGGCGTGGACGGCCTGATCCACATCTCCAAGCTGGGCAAGGGAAAGCGGATCACCCACCCCTCCGAGGTCCTGACGGAAGGGCAGAGCCTCGCGGTGAAGATCGAAAAGATCGACCGGGAGAACAAGCGGATCTCGCTGGCCCCGCTCGGAGACGCCGAGGAGGAGAAGGCGGAGGAGCTCGAGGATTTTCAGCAGTACGTGGGCAAGGCCCCCGGCTCCTTCGGTTCGCTCGGCGACGCCCTGCAGAAGAAAATGGGTGCGAAAAAGAAGGAAGATGACGGCCTGAAAGCGATGACCGGCGATCTGGACTCCAAGAGTCAAGCACGCCCCCCGGAGCCCCGGCGTCTATCTCATGAAGGACGGGGAAGGCGAGATCCTCTACGTGGGGAAGGCCCGGGACCTGAAGGCGCGCATCCGGGCCTACTTCGCCCGGACCGACTCGCGGGCGATGATCCCCTTTCTCGTTTCCCGGATCCGGGACATCGAGTTCATCATCACGGGGACGGAAAAGGAGGCGCTGATCCTTGAGAACAACCTGATCAAGGAGCACCGGCCCCGGTACAACGTCGATTTCCGCGACGACAAGTCCTATTACCACATCCGCATCGACCCGTCGGAACCCTTCGCCCGCTTTCAGCTCGTGCGCCGTCCGAAGAAGGACGGCGCCCGCTATTTCGGCCCCTATCCCTCCAGCGCCGCCGCGCGGGAGACCCTCCGTTTCCTCCAGACGATCTTTCCCCTCCGGAGCTGCCGGGACCAGGAGCTGAAGGGACGCCGCCGCCCCTGCCTCGAATACGAGATCGGCCGCTGCTGCGCCCCCTGCGTCGGCCGAATCGACGGCGCCGCCTACCAGCGTCTGGTGAAGGACGGGATCACCTTTCTCGAAGGCCGGGAGAGGGCGCTCGATCGGGGACCTCCGCGACCGGATGAACGAGGCCGCGGAGGAGCTCCGTTTCGAGGCGGCGGCCGCCCTCCGGGACCGGATCGCGGCCATCGAAAAGACGATCGAACGACAGCGGATCGTCTCCCTGACCGGCCGGAACCGGGACGTCTTCGGCCTCTACCGGGAAGGAGACCTGACGCAGGTTTCCGCTCTCTTCATCCGCAACGGCCGGATGATCGGCCAGAAGACCTTTCCCCTGATCCGCCTCCGGGCGGAAAACGGCGAAATCCTCTCCTCCCTCCTGAAACGGTATTACGACGGCGTGGCGGATATCCCGGACGATATCGTCGTTCCGGAAGGCGCTGGAGGACGGCGACGTCGTGGCGGAGTGGCTGACCGAGAAGCGGGGAAGGGGGGTGGCCCTCGTCACGCCGAAGCGGGGCGAGACCCTGGCGCTCCTCGAGATCGCCCGGCGGAACGCCGAAAACGCCTTCCGGACCGCCCGTCTCGCCGCCGACCGGCCGGAGGAGACGCTGCCGCTCCTCGCGGAAAAACTCGGTCTCCGCAACACGCCGCGGCGGATCGAATGCTTCGACATCTCCAACATCGGGGGGAAGTATGCCGTCGGTTCCATGGTCACCTTCGCGGCGGGCGCTCCCTGCGAAGGAGGGATACCGCCGGTTCCGGATCCGGACCGTCCCCGGCGCCGATGACTATGCGATGCTCTACGAGGTCCTCAAACGGCGCTACGAGAAGCGGGAGAACCTCCCCGACCTGATCATGGTGGACGGGGGAAAGGGACAGCTCGGCGTCGCCCTGGCGGTCCTGAAGGACCTGCGCATCGAAGGGGTGGACGTGATCGGCCTGGCCAAGGAGCGGGACGATCCTCCCGCCGACATGTCCCCGACACCTCGGCGCCGGACTCAGACTCCCTCTCTCAGGGAGAGTTGCCAGGCGGATCGGAGGGCGGCCCGACCGTTTATAAACTGTCTCCGCCCACAGACGAAAAGGGCAACCCCCTCCCTCCCGCCGGCCGCCGTCGCCGGATGGACACGCCCGGAAAAGGGGAGGACCGCGTCTATCTGCCGGGCCGCAAGGATCCGGTCTATCTCTCCCGCTGGCCCATGGCCCTCTTTCTCCTCCAGCGGATCCGGGACGAGGCGCACCGCTTTGCCGTCTCCTACCACCGGAAGGTCAAGGAAAAAGAGGATCTGCAATCGCTTCTGGACCGGATCCCCGGCATCGGCGCCGCGCGCAGGAAGGCGCTGCTGACCTTCTTCGGCGACGTCAAGCGCATCCGGGCCGCATCGGTTCATCGACCTGCAGCAGGTCGAGGGAATCGGCGGGGAGATGGCAAGTCGAATCCACAAGTTCCTCGAACCGGAAATAAGACAGTTCTCAACAAAAAACTTTGACCTTTATATGATAATCATATACACTTGTGACCATGGGATGAAATATTCGAACAGTTTTACAGCTCCCTGTGGGATACAGGGAATATAGATGAGAACCTCATCAAGCATCATGTTGAAAACTGGGAATGCAAAGAGGTATTTTTTAACAGGCCGCTCTTGCCTTGATGATCCAAAGCATTCTGTTTCTCGAAAAACAATCGGGCTGTCTTTTGGAAAAAGACTCGGATCGATTTCCTTGTCATTATATTTACCGGAGACAACACTTAATGAGAATAATCTCTGCCAGGGACATGAACAACGGGAGAGGAGATTTTATGATGAAAAAATATAAAGTGATTCCAGCCTTTAAAAATGAAGATATGGAGAGGAGGGTTTTGGGCAACTCATTCTCCTCTCGATTATTTTGACACTAAAAATTTCAAGAGGGCTTGCCTTATCATGGCGAATACTAAAAGCACTGTGGCGGTGATTATCAACTCCGGATTGGATCAAACTGACATGGAAACCGTGAGGATATCGCATTGCCGGAGACCATCAACAGATTCGCTGGCAAATAAAGAAGCAAGATGCATCGGTGGACCTCTATTGCAAAAGCACGAGGTTTCTGTGGGACTACAGTTGTCGAAGGATTATTTGGACCATGGACTCAAGAGTCGAAGGATTGCCATTGTAGGACTCGGCGAATACGATCTTTTACATGACACCAAGTGCCTGAAAGATAGGCTCTACCAGCTATTAACGGCTAAAGCAGGACACTAGCGGTTCAGTCGAAGAGGCTTCCCGCTCAGTACACCCAAAAGGCTATGAATGCATGATTGCGAGGTAACTTTTACAGACACCCTTTGAACCGTATCAAGCCGGATCGCACCTACGGGCTCCAGCTAGGACTGCGTCGGGCAGCGCTGCGAGCGTCGAACGGTGAACCGCTATTAAGATACGTGCATAACGTCATTTTGCATGTCACGGCATAAGCCTCCGGCTGCGGGCTCGGTACTTCCGTCAGGTCCTTCCCCAGTGACGCAGCTTTCCCACCTCCGGGTGCAGGGGAACCGGATACTGCCTACGGAGGTTGCCCGAAGAAAGTCCTTGCAAAGGTAAATAATGTACGTTATAATGTACAAAATTAGTGACTCTGAGGTGTCAACTGCAACGATTAAAGATTGATCAAGTATCAAACCGTTGTCTGAGTAAGGACAGGTATCGCAAACTATATCAAGAAGTTCGAGATACATAGAGACCCGAAAATGACAGAACATGGAAAAGGGGTTGCCGTTTTATGGATGCCTCTGAATATGAAGAATCAGGATGAGCCTGACAGAGCAGACATCTCCAGAACTCGCACCACGCGGAGCTCAAGGAATTGCGCATGAAGAGGCAAAGACGGATAGGGCAGGTTGAAAAGGAGTGCAAAAATGAAGATTATTTGGTCGCCCGTGGCTATCTGATAGAGCTTCGGAAATCGCTGAATAGTATAGCCTTATAGACAAGCCATCAGCCGCAGTAAGCTTGGATCAACGCTGTATTTTCAAAGGTGATAGCAACTGGAATCTTCACCCACAAGCGGCCGGCTCTGTCGCTGAGATTGGAAATGACCAATTTAGACCGCAGCTGATCTACGGGCAAATGAAGATCGAATTGAATATGTCGTGCAAAAGAAACAGGTATGCGATGCTTGCACAATCCGACATGGTGAAACAGATATTGCCAATAGAAGAAATTATGGGATAACCCGTCATTTCACTGGAGCGCTACCGCGTCCGGTAATTCTGCGTAAGCGCCCGACTCAGGGAGTGATGATGCCGACACTTCGAAAAACACGACGCGTATTCTGATCGATCTGCAAAAGGCGATAGATGATCCACCAAGTTCGTAAAGATGGCGGGCACCTAATCGTGCCATAGCAGACTGGATGACACGAAAGACGCACCCCCGCTGATGGCGGTGTTGATGCAGAACGGCATTCAGATTTGCTTGAAACAGCGAGGGAGATCTTGTCAAGACTCCATCTCCCTTACGGATGATGCAGGGAATCTTGTGATCACTTTCTGACTCCGCTAAGACATCGGGAAAGACCGTTCACTCTCGAAGCTGCACAAAGCTCAGTTTTTTGACACAAATGCCCTGTCACGGCGACGAACACCCTACGGAAGTAACACCCACAGGAAATGCTGGAGAGGGCCTCTCCGTGAAATACCGGTATCCGGACTTTGCGCCTCGGAAGTCATGAAGTTTTAGCTTGCTTGTCAGAGATCGTTAACGTGCTCAGCCTGGAGGCGCAGACCTGCAACCGATCGACAGTCAGCAGGAACGGAAACCCGGTTAACTCGGAAAACCGTGCCCCGGTGCGTAATTGGATGGAGCCGATCGAGTATGAGAGTTTCCAGGCAGGATGAGACACCCTCTGGAAGATCGGGAAGCAGCTCTTCAACAGCGGACCCGTGTCAGACAGCCAGCTCTATGGGATTGGACAGGCGCTTACGTTTCTCACGGATCTGATACGGTGCCCAGCCAGTAATTGGTCGTAAATGCCGAATGCTGCTCATCTTCCCGCTCCTCAGCATCATGCGCGTGGGAAGTGTCCGTCAGCGGTTATGGGCGGATGCATCACGTTGAGCTCACGTGCCATGCGGGCAGAGAGTTCGAACATGCGTCCCAACACCACACCGTGGTCCCACGAGACGTTACCGCTGGGGACCAAGGCATCCGGCCTGTGCAGCCCCGAATGACGGCAAGTCTGCCGAAGGCCGGTGTAAATGCCCGAGGATCCCTACAACAGGGTGACCGGGATGTGTATTTCTTCCTATTGCGATGGCCCGGCGATCGTTCTGCGGATTCGTCAGGAAGGAGGCACGCGCTCTGGGATTGAACGGTATACTCTGAATTTGCTAAAAAGCGAAAGCGTTTGTTCCCGGCAGTATGAGTAAGAAATTGGCTTGGCAGCATTATGGCGGGTGCGCATCTCATGGTTCTTACCGCACTGTGAAGCGGGATAAGACCTTTGAATAGGATGATCACGCGGGGTACACTTGACGGGACACATATGGAATTGAGCGATCTCGGTTTCGATCCTTGGTTTGAGGCTCATGCCGGAACTCTGTTGATGCCGGGGCAGAGCATTGCTCGTGTGACTGCGGTGGACCGGGGTGCATTTCTTGTCCGAAATGAGCGCGGGGAAATATCCGCCGAGCTTTCCGGAAGATTCAGGTTTTCTGTTCAGTCCGGTGTCGATTTGCCGTGCGTTGGAGACTGGGTGTGCGTGCAGTACAACCCGTCGGGCAGCCCGGCGATCATTCATGCGGTCTTTCCGAGAAGGACGTTCCTGCGTCGCAAGGCGCCCGGCAAGACCGTGGACTTCCAGATGATCGCGGCAAACATCGATGTCGCCTTCATCGTCCAGTCCTGTCATTTCGATTTCAACATACGGCGGCTCGACCGGTACCTGGTGATGGCAAGCGAAGGCCATATTCAACCCTTCATCGTCCTGACGAAGACCGACTTGATCGCACCCGAAGACTTGGCGCAGAAGATCGCGGCGATCAGGCATGACGGCATCTCTGCCGAGATCGTCGCGATTAGCAATAGAACGGGCGTCGGGGTGGATGACTTCCGGAGGCTGCTTGTTCCGGGTAAGACGTTCTGCCTGCTCGGATCGTCGGGGGTCGGGAAGACGACCCTCATCAACCGTCTGCTCGGGCAGGACAGGTTCGACACCAGGGAGGTCAGCGGCACCGGGGAAGGGGTGCACACGACCGCCCGCCGCCACCTGCTCGTCCTCGATCAGGGTGCCATGCTGATCGACACCCCGGGGATGCGCGAACTGGGCCTTCTCGACGTGAGCGAGGGGATCGGCGAGAGTTTCGCCGAGATCCGCGACCTTGCGCGGCAATGCCGCTTCTCCGACTGCACCCACACCCGGGAACCCGGCTGTGCGATCCTGATGTCCCTGGAGAGAGGGGAATTGAGTGAAGAGCGGTATCGGAACTATCTCAAGCTCAGGAAGGAATCGGAATTCTACGACCTCTCTTACAGCGAAAAGCGAAAGAAGGACAAGGCGTTCGGACGTTTTGTCAAATCAGCGATGAAACATATGAAGGAGTGATAGGGTGGTTCCATCGCTGATCGGGAAAGCCTTCGGAAAGAGATAGGTGAGATAGCTGCTCATTGAACTCTCGTTGCAGGTGATGGTCCTGACGGGCCGTGCCTGAGCCGGATCGTAAAGGTTATGATTATGGGGCAGGATTTAAACAAGATAGAGAACCAGTACGATGCGATAGCAAAGGAATATGCGGAAGCCTTCTCCGGTGAACACGAAAAGAAACCGAAAGACCAGGAAATACTTCGCAGGTTCTCGCAGGAGATCGGAGATAGAAGGCCGGTCTGGGATTTCGGCTGCGGCCCCGGTCAGACTGACAAAATACCTGAAGAATCTTGGTATTGAAATCTCAGGGCTGGATCTGTCGGAAAAATTGCTGGAACAGGCAAGAACCATTCATCCGGAGATACGCTTCCGAAAGGGGAATATTCTTGAACTCGAATTTGAAAACGACTCCATAGCCGGTGTCGTCGCTTTCTACGCGATCGTTCACTTCACGGAAGAACAGGTGGGGATGGCATTCCGTGAAGTGTTTCGCGTATTGCAGCCGGGCGGAGTATTCCTTTTCACATACCACATCGGTGAGCGGACGATCCACTTGGACGAGTTTCTCGGGAAGAAAGTCGATCTGGACTTCATGTTTTTCGCCCCGGATTTCATATTGGGTTGTCTGAAGGACTGCGGGTTTGATAAGATAGAGGTCATCGAGAGAGATCCCTATCCCGGGGTGGAGTACGAGAGCCGAAGGGCTTATGTGTTTGCGACAAAGCCGGTCGTCGAGAGATGAGGAGTCATGAAACTGCCAATATATCAGGTCGACGCATTTACAGGACAGTTGTTCTCAGGTAACCCTGCCGCCGTGATTTTTTCCGAAGCCGGGCTTCCCCCGGAAACGATGCAATCCATCGCGGCGGAAAACAATGTGCCGGAGACCGCCTTTGTCGTGACCGGAGGAGAAAGTCATCAGATCCGCTGGTTCACGCCCACGGTCGAAGTGGATTTATGCGGGCACGCGACGCTGGCGGCAGCGCATGTCCTGTTCAATCATCTCGGCTGGTCGGGCGGCAGGGTGTCCTTTTCCTCGAAGAGCGGCCCCTTGTATGTCCGGAAGGATGGGGAGACCCTGTACTTGGATTTTCCGGCCGATTCGATACAGCCCGTGGAACCGCCGCAACCGCTGATCGGCGGGTTGGGTGTCAAGCCGATGGAAACATACAGAGGCAGGGACGACTACCTGGCCGTATTCGACAGTGAGGAGACGATCCTGGCACTCTGCCCGGATATGACGCTGTTGTCGGAGGTGCCGGCGCGCGGGGTCATCGTGACCGCTCCGGGGCACGAGGTGGACTTTGTTTCCCGGTTCTTTGCGCCCCGATCGGGGATACCCGAAGATCCCGTGACAGGTTCGGCCCATACGACGCTTACACCGTACTGGTCGAGGAGATTGTCAAAGCCGCATCTTCAAGCCGGACAAATATCCAAGCGGGGCGGAGAGCTGGTGTGCATTGACCTTGGCCAGACGGATTGAAATAGGCGGTCGAGCCGTCACCTATCTCGTAGGCGAAATATCAATGTCTAGTGATGCAATGGAGAACAGCGGATGAAAAAAACAGAAGAATGGAAAACAGCGGAATTCATCCGGAAGATTCCCGGGATCGGATTGAACGCAAAAGAGAGGGAAGCGCTTCAGGCTGCGGTGAACGTTTTGAACGAACAAAATGAACAGCTCGGTCTTCTTGACCCTCTGGATGCTGAGCCGGCAACAATCTTCTTTGCCGAGGAGGGGAAACGATGACTCCGTTTGAACCTGCCCAGTGGACGATCTCGACCTTGGCAAAGGCCATCGCTAAGAAAGAACTGTCTCCGGTGGAGGTCGTCCGGGCCTGCCTGGAGCGGATAGAAGCTTACGATAAACAGATCAACGCCTTCATCACCGTTTTACCCAAACAGGCGCTGAAAAGCGCTCGCCGGGCGGAGAAAGAGATCCTTCGCGGGCGCTATATCGGCCCTCTGCATGGAATCCCCTTTGCCGCAAAGATCTCTTCTTCGTGAAGGGAATTCGAAACACCTGCGGCTCCAAGATCCTCACTGATTTTATCCCGAAATATGACGCTGCCGTCATCGAGAGGCTTTTCTCCGCCGGAGCCATCCTGCTGGGCAAACTGAACATGCATGAATTCGCAAACGGACCGACTTCCGTCAATCCCCACTACGGCCGGGTCAGCCGCCGCTTTGGCCGCCGCGCTGCTTACCCTCGGCAGGATACCGGGGGATCCATTCGAGATGATGGCGGCCGCTGGAGAAGTGGGTACCCGCTCGACCGGGAGACGATGTCCGCGCCCGGTTGAATGCCGGCCTGTATCTCAAGGCACAGCGATTCCGAAGAATGATTCAGGAGGATTTCGCGGCCCGGAAGGTCGATGTCATAGTCACTCCCCAACTTCCCATCACCGCCCCCCTCATCGGCCAAAAAACCGTCTCCTTCGGAAAAACGACGGAGCCGGTCCCCTCGGCGTTAACGCGCCTGACTCGAAATAACCTGGTCGGCATTCCTTGCCTCTCCGTTTGCTGCGGCTTCTCATCTTCGGGAATGCCCATCGGGCTCAGATTGCATCAAAACCTTTTTCCGAGGATATGGTACTGAAGGTGGCCATGTGTATGAAGTCCATACACCCTGGAAAAACAGACGTCCTTCTCTCGAATAGAAAGAAGGCGGCAATGAACAATGCGAATGTAAAAGAAAAGCTGTAAGACGAAAAGCTTGACAGAAAATGCTTGACTTTCCGGTGGACTGATGTAGCGTTCCACCGCCCTGAAGGGGAGTAGCTGTCCGGGCAAGGTCAACATACTGGCGAAAGCCTGGCCTTGCCGTTGGTGTGAACCAATCAGCGAGACTTTCGGTGTGACCGTGTTGTCATACTGAAGTCTCGCTTTTTTTATGATATAAAAGGTTCGGGAATGACCATATTCATCGCATCGTTTGTGTTTGTCGTTCTCGCCGAGATGGGGGACAAGACCCAGCTCCTGGCGATGGCCTTCGCCACCCGCTTCCCGGCGAAAACGGTCCTCGCCGGGGTGCTGGTGGCGACGCTTCTCAACCACCTTCTGGCCGTCGTCCTGGGGAGCTGGCTGACGAACATCGTTCCCTTCGACGGCATCCAGATCGCCGCCTCCGCCTCCTTCATCTTCTTCGGCCTCTGGACGCTGCGAGGCGACAAACTCGAAGGCGAGGACAAGAAGTATAAGTTCAGCCCTTTCTGGACGGTGGCCGTGGCCTTCTTCTTCGCGGAGATGGGCGACAAGACGCAGCTTGCGACCGTGGCCCTCGCCGCGAAGTACCATTCGATCATTCCCATCTGGATGGGGACGACGGCGGGCATGATGGTCGCCGACGCCTTCGGGATCATCGTCGGCGTGGTCCTGGGGAAGAAGATCCCCGAGCGGTTCGTGAAATGGTTTGCCGCCACGATTTTCATTCTCTTCGGGATCATCGGCCTTTACGATTCACTGCCGGAGAGTCTGCTGACGCCGCCGGCGATGGCCGGGGGACTCCTCCTCATCGTCCTTCTCGTCGGCCTTGTCGTTCGGTTGAACCACCACCGGAAGTCCCAATGGAACAAAATCGTACGGAAAGTGTCGCACGGGGAACAAAAGCACCATCAATGGAATCATAAGGAGGTGGAACGATGAAAACAGATTTTACTTTCGTGTATGATCTTATCCCTTCGCCCATCGGCGAAGTGGGGATCGTCAGGCGTTCCGAAAGGGGTGCGCCCCGTCCGGATGATCTTTCTTCCCCATGAGGGCGCTTCCACGAGCGAGCGCATCCTGGAGACCTTCCCTGCGGCTGTGCCGTCGTCGGGGAAGAGGGATAAAACCGGGATGCAGATCGAGGCCTACCTGGCGGGCGATGCCGTGAATTTTTCGATCGACGATCTGGATTTTGAGGGCTGCGGCGAATTTGAACGGCGCGTCCTGTTGGCGGTCCATCAGATCCCGCGAGGCCGTGTCATGACCTATGGAGGGGTGGCGGCGATAGTCGGTGTCCCCGGAGGCGCCAGGGCCGTGGGGAACGTCATGGCCGGTAATTTCTTTCCCCTTGTCATCCCCTGTCACCGGGTGATCCGGAGCGACGGCAGCCTCGGCGGTTTCGGCGGCGGTCTTCCGATGAAAAGGGCGCTCCTGGAGAGGGAAGGGGTCGCCTTCGACAGGAAAGGACGCGTCCTTCCCGACTACATCCTTCAATTTTCCTCACCTCGAAACAAACGATAGGATTCGAAACCGGAGCCGTATCGTGAATCGTCTTCCGTTCAAGGCGATAAGTTTTTTACGGCTCAGTCCGTTCATTTTGCGTTTTTGTCACGCCATTCGACGGCGCCGAACTTGGTGTCGGAAAGGAAAGTGTAGAAGAGGCTGAAGGTTCCCATCGTCTGATGTTTTTCGGCCAGGATTGGAATAGTTCAGATCCCGGTTGGAGATGATGTAACGGACCCCCAGGGCGTGGCGGTCGAAAAGGCGAACGGTGAGGCCTGCGTTCAGCCGGACGATGTTTTCCGTACCCGACTCGGTGGCGCCCATGCTGCTGACGTAAAACTCATGACCGGTCAAGTCGAGCATGGCCCTGTCGCCGAAGATGAGGCGGAGCGTGAGGAGGCCCTGGGGCGTCACTGCCGTAATGGTAATCGCGCTCACCCGGGCCTGTCGATGGCGCCGGCCGCGCCGTAGCCGATGCCGCCCAGGACCGAGCCCTGCAGCGCCACCTCCCGGGAAAGCCACCACTGGAAGGTCGTGCCGAGGGAGGCGGAGGTGCTGGAGACTCGGAAGGAATCCGACGCCGGCGATAGGTAATCGTAGCCTCCGTAGAGACCCCACACGCCGCGGTAGGAGTCGCCCGCCTCGTATGCCTTGCCCCAGAGAAGGCCGTGGATCATGACGTTCTCGACGGGATATTCTTCCCTGTTGATGGCGCTGAATGATGCGTGGAAGTAGTCGAAGGGGCGCGTATAGCGGTAGCCGGGTTTGCCGGGGAGGCCGTAGTCCATGATGCCATCCGCGGTGGCGTGACTCGAATCGACGGCGCCGAACCGGCGGTCGTTGTTTCCGTGTGGTGTTCAGGTTCATCGCCGAGCCTCAGGCGCAAAAAGGCGGCGGGATCGTGGCTTGGAAACAGGGGCTGATAGCGCTCGCCGAAGACGAGACGGTTGAAACCGACGGGCGGCGAGAGCAGCGTCGCCCCAGCTCACGCCAGAAGCCCGGCTTGCCCTCGCTGTTTTCGAGCAGCAGGTTGGCCATCCTGAAGAGCGGCTCCCCGAAGAAGCTTCCGCCGATGCCGCTGGCGATCAGGTCGTTGACGGAAGGAGGCATGGTCTCACCGGCCAGTTCCCAGAGAAAGCTGCCTGCAACCGCATAGGCGGAGGATTCCCAGAAGTTCAGGCCGTTCGACCGGGCGATTCCATGAAAGACAAGTCCCTGATAGGGATGGAGGAACTGGTTCATGTAAAAGTTGTCGTCATCGATCCCCCAGCGGCCGTGGACGAGATGGTCCCAGGTGGTGGACAGGTGTCGATTCGTACTCTTTATCCCCTCTCTCGATCTCATCGGAATAGATGAGACGATCCAACCCGTTGAGGAGAAGGATGAAAGTCGGGATCTCAAGGGCGGGGATGAGGTAACTCTTGCCGGCGTCCTTGTCCCAGGACAGAAGGGGTTTCGATGTCGGCTCTCCGATGGAAACGGACTCTGCGGCATGCCCCGCTGCCGGTGCAAACAAGGCAAGCGACAGGAAGATAACCAGGAAGTATCGGTGCGAGCCGGCACAGAAGAATCTCCTTGAGGCCTGGAGCAGTGGTGAGCCGGGTCTTGGAGACGGCGTAGAATACGTCATCCTGCATAGGGTTTTTGAATCATCTTCCCATTGGATTTGTGGACTTCTGTTGATCAGCGATGCCTTTGCGGCGTGCGTGGAAACGACAGTCCAAGGCGGTCAGTCTTTCAAATTGGAACTGATATGAAACAAAGGGAAGGTCCGAGAATCCCGCGATTCGTCTTGTTTCAGGTTTTTGACTTGCCGTCCGGTTGGATGATGACGGCCAGGTTGTCGCGGTGGATGACCTCATCGTAGTCCTTGTATCCCAGGACCTGTTCGATCTTCGCCGTCTTGAGCCCCATGATCTTCCGGATCTCTTCGGCGCTGTAATTGACGAGCCCTTTGGCAATCGGATTCCCCGATGGGTCCACGCAGGTGACCGGATCGCCGGTGGCGAAATCCCCCTCGACCTGCGTCACTCCGGAGGGGAGGAGGCTCTTGCCGTCTGTGACGAGGGCCGCTGTGGCCCCTTCATCGAGGAAGAGGCGTCCCCTCGCCCTCAGGGTGAAGGCGATCCAGTATTTACGGCTGTTCAGGTGGTCCGCCATCGGGAGGAAAAGGGTTCCCGTCTCCTTTCCGTCCATGATCTCCTGAAGGACGCCCTGGCGACGGCCGGGGGCGATGACGTAAGGAATGCCGAAGGCGGTGACCTTCTTGGCGGCCATGACCTTGCTCTTCATCCCGCCCATCCCGACCGGTGTGCCCTCTTCGGTGGCTGCGGCCTCGATCTCCGGGGTGATTTCCGTGACGAGAGGGATGAGCTTTGCCTTTTTGGATTCGGTCGGATTATGGTCGTAGAGCCCCTCGGTGCTCGTCAGGTTGATGACGAGATGGGCCTCGATGAGGTTCGCGACCATGGCGGCCAGATGGTCGTTGTCGCCGAACTTGATTTCGTCGACGGCCACGGTGTCGTTTTCGTTGATGATCGTGATCACCCCCCACTCCAGCAAGGTGAAGAGGGTGTTGCGGATGTTCAGGAAGCGCTTCCGGTCGGTGATGTCGCTCATCGTGAGGAGGACCTGACCGACAAAGAGGCCGTGCTTCCCGAAGGCGTTCGAGTAGACCCTCATCAGACGGCCCTGGCCGACCGCCGCCGCCGCCTGCTTCTGGGGGATGCTCTTGAGCTTGCCGGGGATCCCCAGCCGGTGCTTTCCGGAGGCGATGGCCCCGGAACTGACCAGGACGACCTGGTAATCCCGCTCCCGGAGGGTGGCGATGTCGGCGACGAGCTGTTCGATAATGTTGAGGTCAAGACCGTCTTCACCCGTCAGGACGGCGCTTCCGACCTTGACGAGGATCTTCCGGACATGGGCCAGCGTCTCTTTTCGCGTCATGATGGAAATTCCTCCGGCGACACCCCGCTTTCTTCAGCCGCCGGGGGGAGATGCGGGGGGATCAGCGTGATGAGTTCCCGGAGCACTTCCGGGACGCCTTCCCCGGTCGCTGCAGAAAAGGCGAATATTTTTATCCCTTTTCGTGCAAAGGTGTCAATTTCTTTTTTCACTCTCTCCCGGGTGGTGGTGAGGTCGAGCTTGCCGATCGCCACGACCTGCCGTTTTTTCAGCATGTCGGGACTGAAGAGCTCCAGTTCGCGGTTGATCGTTTCGAAGTCGTGCCAGGCGCCCTGAGAGGATTCATCAGAGACATCGATGATGTGGAGCAGGACGGAGGTCCTCTCGACGTGGCGGAGGAACTGCATGCCCATCCCCAGCCCTTCGTGCGCCCCCTCGATCAGTCCCGGGATGTCGGCGATCACGAACGATTCATTTTCCCCGTACTGGACGACGCCCAGATGGGGAACGAGCGTCGTGAAGGGGTAATCGGCGATCTTGGGACGGGCGGCCGACACCCGTGAGATGAACGTCGATTTGCCGACGTTCGGCAAACCGATGATCCCCACATCGGCCAGAAGCTTGAGCTCCAGCGTGATCCACCTTTCCTCGCCCGGGATGCCGGGCTGGGCGAAACGGGGGACCTGACGCGTGGCGGTGGCGAACCTCGCGTTTCCCCGGCCGCCCATGCCGCCCTTTGCGACGACAAAGACGGCGCCGTCGGCGGTGAGATCGGCGAGGAGTTCCCCTGTCTCTGCATCGCGGATGACCGTTCCTACCGGAACGACGATCTCCACGTCGTCCGAGTCCTTGCCGGTCCGTTTGCTTCCCTCGCCGTGACCGCCGTGTTTGGCCAGGTGATGCTGGCGAAACTTGAAGTCAAGGAGGGTTCGCCGGCTCAGGGAGGCGCGGATAACCACATCTCCTCCGTGACCTCCGTCGCCGCCGTCCGGTCCTCCCCGCGGCACGAACTTCTCCCGCCGGAAGCTGACGCAACCGCGGCCGCCGTCGCCGGCTTTGACATAGATCTTTGCCTCGTCGATGAATTTCATGCTGTTTCTTGTGCCTTTATCTGCGGAGGAGCGGATGGAAGAGGTCTGGATCGGGTTGCCGCGGAGGGAGTGCGCAACTGCGCCATTCTCCTGTTCGACTGAAATAACGGCCAGCCGTCAGCGGCAAAGACACGGCTGCCGTCCTATCACGAAGTGACGATCTGTGTGAAGGTATCGATAGAGGATGATTGTTCCGTCCCTGAGGGTTTCGGTACGCTAAATCTTGCGTACCTCAACGGCGGCCTGACCCTTGTTTTCCTGCGTGATCGAGAACTCAACGCGGTCGCCTTCGGCCAGACTGCGGAATCCCTCCGCGACGATTGAGCTGTGATGAACAAACACATCATCCCCCGAATCCCTGGAGATGAAGCCGTAGCCCTTCTTGTCGTTAAACCATTTGACAACCCCGGTTTCGCGTCCGTTCTCGCCCATTGGTTCTAAGATTCCTCCGCTACAGGAAAGATGCCTACGCCGCGGCGTAGACGCTGACCTTCTTCCGTTTCTTGTCGAGTCTCTCGAACTTCACGGTGCCGTCGATCTTCGAAAAAATGGTATAATCCTTACCCAACCCGACGTTGACGCCGGGATGGAATACGGTTCCGACCTGACGGACGATGATGGAGCCGGCGTTGATCTTCTGACCGCCGAAAACCTTTACACCCCGCCGCTGGGAGTTGCTGTCTCTTCCATTCCGGGAGCTTCCCTGTCCCTTCTTGTGTGCCATAGTGCCCTCCGCTTAAATGGATATTTCCTTGATCCGCATGCTCGTCAACTGCTGGCGGTGTCCGTTCTTTTTGTGAAAACCCTTACGCTTCTTCATCTTGAAAACGATGAGCTTGTCACCCTTCGTCTGGGCGACGATCTCGCCCGTCACTTTCGCCCCTTCGACCACAGGCCTTCCAACGCGAATGTCGCCGTCCTTCTCGACCATCAGAACCTGATCGAAAACGATGGCGTCGCCTTTGCCGCCGTTGATCTTTTCTATGGCAATCACGTCTCCTTCGGAGACCTTGTGCTGCTTACCGCCTGTTTTTATTACCGCATACATGGCTCATATCCTTCTTAAAAAAATTTTGACTTTGCACCATAACGAAAATGGGTCCTGTTTGTCAATAGAATTTATGACCTTTCCTGGAAAAAAATTTGCTGGTCGGCCCTGTCGGCAAAGTCGGCAAGGAGCGTACCGCTTTTCACGATCCGTATTTTGTGGACAGCCTCCGGGGAAAGACCAAGGACGCCGGTCAGCACCTCGGCGGGCCGGACCGTCCCTTCGGGGCCGAACCGTGCCGAAAGAAGAATCCGGCGACCGGCGCGGTCCAGGGCCAGGTCCGTCACGAAGGGCCGGATCTCCTTGATGACCGATTTCCCGTTCGTTTCCCGGGTGACACCGAAATTCCCCGCCTGAAGAAATGCGCGGATCTTCGCCTCGAACCGGTCCAGTTCCTCATCGTCTTCATCACCCGGCAAAATAAGCTCATACGCGAATCCGACAACCAGTTCCGCCAGGGAGAAGGTGCGCGGGGGTAACTCACACATCGCCGTGATCGATAGGCCTGCGGGCAGGACGGCGTTGATGCGCGCCGTGAGGAGCCCAAGCGCCTCACGGGGATCTTGAATCCGGATGTCTACAAATTCGCCCCGGCTCTCCATCCCGACCGACGTGGCGCCGGCAAAGGAGATCTTCGGATGAGGGTGATAGCCCTGGGAAAAGACAAAGGAGATCCCGCTCAGGCTCAGCGCCCGGCTGAGGGCTGTGGAGAGCTCCAGGTGGGACAGGTATCGCGCCGGACCCAGTTTCGTGAAGCGGATTCGGAGGGCCTTTTCCAGCCCCCCCGCATTTTCCCGGCCGGCATATCGGGTGACGAACGTCCCGACGGGAGCGTCGGCAGGGGCGGTGACGTTGTGAACGGTCCGGTGATCGCAGACGCCGCAGTGGCTGCATGCGCCGGTCCTGCAGTCGGGCGTGGGTTCCCCCTTTTCAGCCTTGATTGCCTCTGAAAGAAGGAATTCCCGGGTGAGGCCGCTTTGGATCCTCTCCCAGGGAAAGACTTCATCGAGGGGACGCTCCCGCAGGTAGGATTCCGGGTCGATCCCTGTCTGACGGATCGCTTCTTCCCAGAGGTCGAAACGGAAACGGTCGCTCCAACCGTCGAAACGACAGCCGAGGTGAAAGGCCGTCTCGATCAGCGTCCCGATCTCCTCCCCGCCCCGGGAGATGCATCCCTTCAAGGAGGCTCATCCTGGCGTCATGCCACTTGACGCTGATGTTCGGGTTCTTCAGGCGCCGGCGAAAAAACTCATGACGGGCGTTTGTTTCCGCGATGCCGATCTGTCGCTGCCACTGGAAGGGGGTGTGGGGCTTGGGGACGAAGGTCGAGAGGCTGACCGTCACCTGACCCCTGTTCTGCGCCGTCCGGAGGGTTTTATGGGCGAGGTCGGCGATCCCCTCCAGATCCTCTTCCCGCTCGCCGGGAAGGCCGAGCATGAAGTAGAGTTTCACCGCCTTCCAGCCGGCCGCGAAGACCCGTGTGGTTGTGGCGAGGAGTTCTTCTTCCGTATTCCCCTTGTTGATGATGTCCCGGAGTCGTTGCGTTCCCGCCTCGGGGGCCAGAGTGAAGCTCGTCTTCCGGACGCGACGGATTTCCTCGATCAGCGTCGGAGTAAGGGTCTCGACGCGGAGTGACGGGAGGGCCAGGGCGACGCGCCGCGCGTAATACCGGTCCATGAACGTCTTGAGCAACGGTTCGATCAGGGTGTAGTCGCCTGAACTCAGGGAGAGAAGGGAGAGCTCGTCGTGACCTGTCGCCCGGAGCATCGCCTCGGCCATCTCTTCGAGAACCACCGGCGTCCGTTCGCGGACGGGCCGCCAGACCATCCCCGCCTGGCAGAAACGACAGCCCCGCGTGCAACCCCGCGCAATTTCCAGGGTCACCCGGTCATGGATCGTCTTCATCAGGGGGACGACCGGACAGAGAGGAACGCGCCAGGCGTCCAGATCGGTGATGATCCGTTTTGCGATTCTTTCGCCGTGAACATGGATGCCGGGGACGTAGACACCGGCGATCCCGGCCAGGGCTTCAAGGCGCTCCCGGCGTTTTCCTCCGCGGTTCCGGACAGCGAGGATGGAAGAGGCGATCTCGGTGACCACCTCCTCCCCTTCGCCGATGACGAAAGCGTCGATGAAGGAGTTCAGCGGGGTTGGATTGAATGCGGAAGGACCGCCTGCGATGACCAGAGGATGTCTCTCGTCCCGGTCTTCGCGGTGCAGGGGGATGCCGCCCAGTTCCAGCATCATCAGGACATTCGTGTAGGAGAGCTCATACTGGAGGGAGAAGCCGACGATGTCGAAGGCGGCCAGCGGCCTTTGCGTCTCCAGCGAGCAAAGGGGCAGGCGGCGTTGCCGGAGTTCCCGTTCCATATCCGGCCAGGGGGCGTAGACGCGTTCGCAGGCGACCTCCGGCAGGTCGTTCAGGATGGAGTAAAGGACCTGGAGGCCGAGGTGCGACATCCCGACCTCGTAAGCATCGGGGAAAGCGAGGGCAAAGCGGAGGAGACCGGCCGTGTCCGCCTTTTGGACGGCATTCACCTCGCCGCCGGTGTAGCGACTGGGTTTCTCGACGGCAAGGAAAATCTCGCCGGAATCGTATCGGTTTATATCTGTCATTCTACAGTCTCTTTCTTGATTTCCCGGGATTTCGATCAGACGAAACGGCGGGTGTGAGGGACCGAATCCATTTTCTCCTTCACGGGGAAGACTCGGCCTTTCCTTCTTTTGACCTTACTATCATCTTTGGACCCGACCTGCAATGACGTTCCTGGATATCTGCTTCATCCTCTACCCTTTTCTGATTTTCGATTCTGTTTTTCGTTGACAGGGCGGCCGGCGTCGTTTAGTGTAGCATAAGAGAGTTTCATCCCGGACCCGTGTCCTTTTGATCCGATGCCGCAGTTGAGGCAGTATCTTTCCCGGAGGTTGAAGGGGTGGCGGAGATAAAACCGGAAATCCTCTTTCCGAAAGAGATGATCGACAAAAGGGTCAGGGAACTCGCCGGGCAGATCTCCCGGGATTACGATGGGCGGGAACTCCTCCTTGTCGGCATTCTGAAGGGGGCCTTCATCTTCATGGCCGACCTGATCCGCGGGATAAGTGTCCCGTGCCGGGTCGATTTTGTCCGGCTGGCAAGTTACGGCAGCGGCTCCCGGAGTTCAGGGGAGGTCAGAATCACCAAGGATCTGGAAACACCGATTGAGGGGCGCGATGTGCTCATCGTGGAGGACATCATCGATACCGGTCTCACCCTTTCCTGTCTGGTGAAGGTCCTCCGGGAAAGACGGCCGGCCTCGCTTCGGGTATGCGCCTTCCTCGACAAGAAGGAGAGGCGTCAGGTCCCCTTCGAGGCGGATTATGTGGGCTTTACTATTCCCGATGGTTTTGTTGTCGGATATGGACTTGATTTTAACGAAAATTTCCGTTTTCTTCCGGATGTCTGTGTGCTTCGCGACATTGCGTGAGAAGGAGGGACTATGATTATTCAGTGTCGGAAGTGTGACACGCGGTTCCGGTTTGACGATACGCTGATCGAAGGGGATGGCGTATGGGTGCGCTGCAGTCGCTGCCAGCATGTCTTCTTCCAGGAGAGATCCGCTGCCGGCGAATCCCTGTCTCCTGCTCCCGCTGACGAGCCGGAGATACCGTCTGTGAGGATCAGCGACGCCAGAGCGTGTTTCAGAGGACGGTTTTTCTCTGAGCGAAGAACGTCAGCCTCCTGCGGCGAGTGAGAAGGAGGCAATCCCCCCGTTCCTCACTGCAGAGGTGAATAAAGAGGTTTCGCCCGAGATCGATAAAGAACCGACCATCGCTGGTATCGAGGCGGGTATGGAGAAAGATTCCCTCCGCGATCAGGTGGCCGGTTGGGAAGAGGTGCCGGCGGAGGAAGAGGAGTTTCCGGAGGATGAACCGGCGCGCGGATGGTGGGGCTGGCTGGTCCTGAAGATCGTTGCTCTGATCCTGTTCATCGTCCTGATTGCGGGTGGGCTTTCCCTCTGGTACTTTCCGGAGCTCCGGACCATGACCCTGGAATGGGCATCTCCCTGGCTCCGCAGCGTTCCCGCTATTGAGAAGTTCCTCGGGACGGAAACGAAAAGCCCTGAGACCGTTCAGACGCCGATTGGACTCAAGGAGATCCGTCAGCGTTCCGTGGCGAATCTCCTCGCGGGGAACCTCCGGGTGATTGAGGGGATTGCCGTGAACCAGTCGTCCACTCCTCAGGCAAGGATCCGGGTCCGCCTGGTGATTTCCGATGCCTTCGATGCGGTCCTCGGGGAGAAGATCGCCTACTGCGGTAATCTCCTCACCGATGCGGAACTGAGCACACTTGCGGAGGCCGAGATCCAGCGGGAGCTTTCCACCCCTCAGGGGAGCGACGTCTCCAATGAAAGAATCGCACCGAACGGCGAGATCCCCTTCATGATCGTCTTCAGTCAGGAGCAGGCCGGGGCGATCAAGACGGTGGTGACTCCCGCAGGGGCCGACCGCGTTCCGTAGACATAGTAGCCCGTAAACGTATAAAATGGGCATGATCCTGCTTCGATCTTGCCCATTTTTTTATCATGCGGGTGATCAGCGTGCGGGAATGCCGAGGGAGTCGAGGATCTCAGTCAGTGAAACGACGCCCGCACGGAGGACCAGGGGAGGATGGACGGTGATATCGAGAATGGTCGAGCCTATCCCGCCCGGCGTCGGTCCTCCGTCAATGACGGCATCAAGGCGGTCACCGAAGAGATGGATCACCTCCGCAGCGGTGGTGCACTCCTGTCCGCCCGAGAGGTTGGCGCTTGTTGCCGTAAGCGGGCCGGCGATCCTCTTTGCGAGAAGCCGGGCAACGGTATGGCTGGAGACCCGGATGCCGATCTTTCCGCTGCCGCCTGTGAGATGGGATGAAACGGAAGAGGCGGCACTGAAGACCAGGGTCAGAGGCCCCGGCCAGAATTTTTGCATGAGGATTCGCGCCGCTTCGGGGACGCTCGCAACAAGGGGGATCACCTCCCGTTCGCTGTCGACGATGACCGAGATGGGGTTCCTGAAGTTTCTCCCTTTGATGTGAAAGATCTTTTCCACCGCCGCTTCCTGGCGCGCATCGACACCGAGGCCGTAGAAGGTTTCCGTAGGGAAGGCGACAATGCCCCCCTCACGGAGGATTCTTACGGCCTCCGAGAGAGCCTCTTCATCCGGTTTTCGGGGATCGATTTTCAGATGGACGGTCATTTCAGGTTTTCGTGCTTCCGCTCCACGTCGCTGGCCATCTTGCGAATGTAAGATTGGAGTTTCTTCTGGAGAACCGCATCCTCCAGGGCGAGGATCCGGACGGCGAACAGCGCCGCATTCTTCGCTCCCGCCTTGCCGATGGCCATCGTCGCCACGGGGATCCCTCCCGGCATCTGTACCGTGGCCAGGAGGGCGTCCAGCCCCTGGAGCGATGTGGCGTCGATGGGGACGCCGATGACGGGGAGCAGGGTTTGCGACGCAATGACCCCGGCCAGGTGCGCCGCGGCCCCGGCGCCGACAATGATGATTCTGACCCCCCGTTTGGCTGCACCGCGGGCGAACACCGTCGTCCGTTCCGGAGTCCGATGGGCGGAGGTCAGAAAGAGCTCATGGGGAATGGCAAATTCCGCCAGGACCTTGACGGCCTCCTCCATGACCGGGAGATCGGAATCGCTCCCCATGACCACGCTGACGACCACTCCTGCCTTTTCCTGCATACACTCAACTCCTTTAGAAAGCCTTGAGAATCCTCTGAACCCTCTTGTCTAATGTTTGAAATGCCTGATCCCTGTAAAGATCATGGCCATGCCGTGTTCGTCTGCGGCTTGTATCACCTCGTCGTCCTTGACCGACCCGCCCGGCTCGATCACCGCAGTGATTCCCGCCTGGGCGGCCATGTCCAGCCCGTCCCGGAAGGGAAAGAAGGCATCCGATCCCAGGACGCATCCTGCGGTCGGGAGGATGGCCTTCATCTTGGCGATCTTGACCGAATCGACGCGGCTCATCTGGCCGGCCCCCACACCGACCAGCTGATCCTTCGTCGTGTAGACGATGGCGTTCGATTTGACATGCTTGACCACGCGCCAGGCGAAATCAAGGGCCTGGTATTCGGCCTCCGTCGGAGACCGTTTGGTGACGACCTTTGCCTTCCGGATATCGAAATCCTCCCTGTCCCGGTCCTGGACGAGAAGGCCGCCCATGACCCTCCGGAAATCATAGCCGGCCGAGCGTATGTTGCAAGTCTCCGGGATCTGAAGGACCCGGACATTCTTCTTCGTTCCCAGGAGTTCCGCGGCATCGGCGGCAAACCCCGGGGCGATGATGACTTCGAAGAAAGTCTTGATCAGTTCCTCCGCCGCTTTTTTGTCCACGGGACGGTTCAGGGCCACAATGCCGCCGAAGGCCGAAACGGGGTCGCCGGCCATCGCCTTTCGGAAGGCCTCGGCCATATCGCCGTCGGATGTGGCCGCACCGCAGGGATTGGCGTGCTTGATGATGACGACCCCGGGAAGGGGGAAGTCGGAGACGATCTGCCAGGCAGCGTCGCTGTCCATGATGTTATTGTAGGAGAGCTCCTTTCCCTGGAGCTGCCGTGCGTTGGAGAGGGCCGAAAGCCGGGGGTCTCTCTCCCGGTAGAAGGCGGCCTTCTGATGGGGGTTCTCCCCGTAACGGAGGTCCTGCGCCTTGGCGAACTGGAAGGAGAAGGTGTCGGGGAATACCCGTTTTTCGGCGCTTTTGCCGCCGAGCAGACCGAGGTAGTTGGAAATGGCGCCGTCGTAACGGGCGGTGAGTTGGAAGGTCTTTTTCGCCAGTTCGAAGTTGGTCGCTTCCGAAATCCTGCCCCCGGTCTGCGTCATCTCGGCGATGATCTTCGGGTAATCCTCCGGATCGGTGACGACGGAAACGAAGCGGTAATTCTTGGAGGCCGCACGGAGCATCGTCGGACCGCCGATATCGATGTTTTCGATGGCGTGCTCCAGCGTGCAGCCCTCTTTGGCGACGGTGTCCTCGAAACGGTAGAGGTTGATGACGACCATGTCGATCAGGTCGATCTGGTGCTCCCGGAGGGACTGCATATGCGACTCGTTGTCCCGAAGCGCGAGAAGACCGCCGTGGATCTTCGGATGCAGGGTTTTGAGCCTTCCGTCCATCATCTCCGGAAATCCCGTATAGTCCGAGACGTCGGTGACGGGGACTCCGCTTTTTCTGAGCTGTGATGCCGTCCCGCCGGTGGAGAGGATCTCCACGCCGAAGGTCTTCAATCCCTGGGCGAATTCGACGATCCCTTGTCTTGTCCGTCACACTGATCAGTACTCTCTTTATCTCATTCAGATGCATGTTCTTCTCCTATTGAACGGGTTCTTTTTTGATCCTCTCCATATGTTGAATCCTCTTCCGTATGAGGGGTTCGGTGCCGATGTCGGGCCGGTGGTCCACACGACCATGGATGGCGGAGACGGCGCTCTTCGGCGATCCTTTCCGCCTCTTCCAGGCTTTCGGCGATGCCGACCACGCCGATCGCCCGCGATGAGGTCATGTAAAGCCCATCCGGTCTCTGGTCGATGGACGAGTAGTAAAGCCGAGCCCCTCGCACAGCGTCTATCTCGATCCGGGAAGACGCGGAATGCGGCCTCGGGGTGGTCCTGGGGGAGGCCGTAACCGATCGGGACGACATACTTGCACACGGTCGCCTTTTTTTCAAATACGATATCGAGACGATCGAGTGTGCCGTCGATAATCGCCCGGCAGACATCGATGAAGTCGGTGCGCAGAAGAGGGAGGATGTTCATCGCCTCGGGATCTCCGAAGCGGGCGTTGTATTCGATCAGTTTTACCCCCGAGGCGGTGACCATGAAACCGCCGTACATGATCCCCTTATAGGGAACACCGGTCTCCAGGCGGATCGCCTCGGCGACTTTTCGCGTGATCTCCAGTCCATCGGCCACGGCAGCGGAGTCGAGGAAGGGGAGGAGATGATCGGCACAGGAGTAGGAACCCATCCCGCCCGTGTTCGGGCCGCGGTCGTCAATGAATCGCCGCTTGTGATCCTGAACCGGCGGAGTGGCCACAACCGTCCGTCCGTCGCAGAGGCACTGCAGGGAGAACTCCTCGCCCTCCAGCTTCTCCTCTATGGTCACGCTGGGGTGCGTCTTCAAGATGTTGCGGCAGTGTTCGAGGGCCTCGGCCCGCGTCTGGAAATGGTCCCCCTGGACAAGGACCCCTTTGCCGCCCGTCAGACCGTCCGGTTTGAGGACGATGCCGGCGAGTTCATTGACAGAAAGCCTCGACGCCCTCAAGGGACGTAAAGTTTCTGAAGCGTGGATTTCCAGGGATGCCGTATTTTTCGAGGAGATTTCTTGTGAACGACTTTGATGTTTCCAGGCGGGCCAGGACCCTGGTCGGTCCCACGGCCCGGATTCCCGCCGCCGTGAGCTCATCCACGATGCCGTGGCTCAGGGGATCTTCGGGTCCGATGACGGCAAACTCGATCTGCGCCTCTTTGGCGAAGGCGATGATCGGCTTCCGGTTCATTGTAGCCGCCGATTCTGACCTCTGTCGCAAGGGAGGCGATGCCGGGGTTATTGGTTTTCATGTAGGCAAAGAGGCGGGGATTCCGGCCCGAGCGCATGAGAGCCTCGGCGATAGCATGCTCACGGGCGCCGTTGCCGATGAGAAGGACAGGGGTCATTGTGGTCTCCTTCCGCTGCTGATATCGAAGTGAGGCCCACACATATCGAAAAAAAGGTCCGGAGTCAAACAAATCCGATGAATGGCGTGAAAAGACAAATTGTTTGTCTTTTCACGACGGGATCTGATAAGTTGCCCCTCTGTTCCCTCGTTCCAGGCTGTATAGGAGTGAACGATGTGATGAGGGACAGACGAACCGCGGAGGAGGGATGGATGGGGAGTATAAACGTTCAAAGTCATACGGGAGCAGGGGCGCAAGAGGGGTTCTGGACGATCATCCTGGCGGCGGGCAAGGGGAAAAGGATGAGATCGGATCTGGCGAAGGTGCTCCACCCCGTCTGCGGTGTCCCGATGTTGAGCCATTCGGTTGCCGCAGCCCGTGCGGCGGGTGCGGAGAAGATCGTCGTCGTGATCGGCCATCAGGCGGGGCGGATCCGCGAGTTATTTGACAAGGAGGGGCTGATCTTCGCGGAGCAGCGTGATCTGCTGGGTACGGGTCACGCGGTTTTGCAGGCCCGGGAGGTATTCAAGGACTATACCGGGACCGTCGTCATCCTCTGCGGCGATGTCCCGCTGATCCTGCCGGAGACGGTGCGGGCGCTCTATGACCGTCACCGGTCGGAAGGGGCCGTGGTTACGGTTCTGACGACGATTCCGGCGGAACCTGCCGGCTACGGCCGAGTGGTCAAGGCAAAGGACGGCAGTGTCCTGAAGATCGTCGAAGACAAGGATGCCACACCGGAGGAGAAGCTGATCCGCGAGATCAATACGGGGATCTACTGCGTGGAGAGCCGGTTCCTTTTCGATGCGGTGAGCCGTCTCGGCAACCGGAATGCCCAGGGGGAATATTACCTTACCGATATCGTCGAGATGGCATGCAAGAACGGCTTGCGCGTCATGTCGTCCCTGGCCGGCGATCCGGTGGAGGTCATGGGGATCAATACCTGCGAGGAACTGGAAAAAGCCTGTCATCGCATGGAAGAATGGGGCCGGCGGTGAGATGAATATCGGTCGGTTACGTTTGAAGAACGCAATCTGTCTCGCCCCGATGGCGGGGATCACGGATCTGCCTTTCCGGACGATTGTGCGTGAGTTCGGCTGCGGCCTCGCCTTTACCGAGATGGTCAGTGCCAGCGGTCTTGTCCGGGGGATGGGCAAGACCTGCCGTTACCTCGATTCCTCGCCCGCCGACCGGCCGCTTGGGGTTCAGCTTTTCGGTTCCGATCCGGAGACGCTGGCGGAAGCGGTAAGGATGACGGTTCAGAGAGGGGCCGATCTTATCGACATGAATATGGGTTGCCCGGTGAAAAAGGTCGTCAAGACCGGTTCGGGGGCGGCGCTGATGCGCGACCCGCAGCGGGTGGCCGCTATTCTTCAAGCCATGCGAAAGGCGACCGATCTTCCCTTTACCGTCAAGATCCGCGCCGGATGGCGCCATCGACGAAGTGAACGCCCTTGCTATCGGCCGTATCGCCGAGGAATGTGGTGTGGACGCCGTCATCCTCCATCCCGCGTACCGTCGATCAGGGCTTCAGCGGCGATGCGGACTGGGGGCTTATCGCCGCTTTGAAGGCGCAATTGCGGATCCCCGTGATCGGGAGTGGCGATGTTCGCCGTCCCGAGGATGCAGTCCAGGATGTTTCGGGAGACCGGTTGCGACGGAGTCATGGTGGGAAGGGGAGTCCTGGGGAATCCGTGGCTCATCGGGAATATCCTCTGTCGTGTTGTCCGGAGGGGATGTTTCCGCGCCCTCCCTTGCGGACAGGATGGAAATCATCCGACGTCATCTGGCGATGGCGGTCGATTATTATGGAGAGAAGGTCGGAACCAGAGACTTCCGAAAACATCTCCTCTGGTATACGAAGGGTCTGCGCGGAGGCGCCCAGTTCCGCCAGGCGGCGGGACAGATCACCGATCGGGCTTCGGCCTGGAAGGCCCTCCAGGACTATTTCCAGGCCCTGGGAGAGACAGCCGGTGGGACTTAAAATAAGGTCTTGACTTTCATGGGTCATGTCGTCATAATTAAACCCAAATTTGACATGGCGCCGGGATTTGTGATGTCCGGCGATGCAGGCTGAATCTGACGGGAAAGACGGGAGGAATTGTGGAATTTCTGAAGTTTGATGAGCTGGAAAAGAAAATCAACGGCCTGATCGCGGACCATGCCTTGCTGAAGAAGAGGAATCTGGAGCTGGAAGGGCTGTTGCAAAATAAATCGATGGAGTTGGAAGAGGCTAAACAAAAAAATTGGGGGGTTGAGGGAAGAACGGGATGCTGTACGCACAAAGGTGGACTCGCTTCTTGATTTGCTCCAGGAGATAAAGACGCCTTAGAACAAACCTTGAGGTCGTCCATTGAAAAAGCGCTTTGAAGTCAGGATACTGGGACAGGAGCTCTCAGTCGTAAGCGATTCAGGGGATGAGCATGTAGCAGATGTCATCAGGTTTGTCAGTGACAAGGTCGAAGAGGCGGGAAAGGCCGCCGGAAGTAAGAATACCTTGAACATTGCCATCCTGGCCGCCTTGAACATTGCGGATGAGTATTTGCGCATGATGGGAGCAAAAGAAAACATATATAGCCAATTGGAGAGCAGATCGGAACAAATGATTCATTTGATCAACGATATAAGGTAAATAGAGTATCCCCTGCGATGTGCGTGATTAACATTCGTTTTTTGAGCCAACACCTTGGAACCGGGAGCCTTTCCTTGTTTGCGGTGTGCATGTCCGTCGGTATTCCGCGCAAGCGGGCGATGGAAAGCCTGAAGCGACAATACTAGGCACCCACTTTTCAAATGGTTCAAAAAGGTGGTTAACACGGCATAGGCGGGGTTTTTTTATTTATTCCCAATTGCCGGTCCCACCGCATCGCCCCCCCTCGATCTTCCCGGATCGATCCGTCAGACAATCGATTTTCATTAGAGAAAATTCAAGGAGGTGAAAACTTTGCTATATAACGGTATGTTGATACTGGCCATATTGGTGGCGCTCGCCGTCGGCGTGGCGGTGGGGTACGTTGTCAAACAGCGGCTTTCCCGGAAAAAGCTCGAGTCCTGCGAGAATCTTTCGGTCAGAATTATCGATGAGGCCAAGAAGGAGGCGGAGACCATCAAGAAGGAGGCCATCCTTCAGGCCAAGGAGAACCTGCTCAAAGTCAAGACCGAGTTCGAGAAGGATACCCGGGACAGGAAGGTCGAACTCGATGCCCTGGAGCGAAGACTCCGGTCGAAGGAGGAGAATATCGAACGGAGGATCCGATCTCCTCTCCCAGAAGGAATCCGCTATCGAAAATCGGGAAAAGGCGATCCTGCAAAAGGAATCCCAGCTCAATGAAAAGCATGAACGGGTCAACCGGATGCTGGAAGAGCAGCAGCTGAAACTGGAACAGATCGCCGGCATCACGTCGGAGGAGGCAAAGAACTTCCTCATCCAGTCGATGGAAGCGGCAGCGAAACGGGATGCCGCCCTGATGATTCGGAAGATCGAGGAGGATGCAAGAAGAACGGCGGACAAGACGTCGCGGGAGATCATCGCCTATGCGATACAGAGATATGCGGGCGATTATGTGGCCGAAAATACCGTATCGGTGGTCAACCTGCCCAATGATGAGATGAAAGGGAGGATCATCGGCCGGGAGGGAAGGAATATCCGGGCCATCGAGGCGGCGACGGGGATCGATCTGATCGTCGATGATACCCCGGAGGCGGTCGTCCTCTCCAGTTTCGATCCTGTGCGGCGCGAGGTGGCCCGACTCTCCCTGGAGAGACTGATCACCGATGGCCGGATCCACCCGGGAAGGATCGAGGAAATCGTCAAGAAGGTGCGGTCGGAGGTGGAGACCATCATCAAGGAAACAGGGGAGCGGATCTCCTTCGATGTCAGGCGTTCATGACCTGCATCCCGAGCTGATCACCATGCTCGGCAGCCTCAAGTTCAGAACGAGCTATTCCCAGAACGTCCTCCAGCATTCCATCGACGTGGCCCATCTGACGGGGATGATGGCGGCCGAGTTGAAGATGAACATCAAGGAGGCGAAGCGGGCAGGGCTCCTCCACGATATCGGCAAGGCCGTCGATCACAAGGTGGAAGGGACCCATGCGGCGATCGGCGCCGATTATGCCAAACGGTTCGGCGAATCGCCGCGGATCGTCCAGGCGATTGCCACCCACCATGACGACGGCAGGACCAACACCCTGCTTGGCGTTCTGGTCCAGGCGGCGGACACCCTGTCGGCCGCACGGCCGGGGGCGCGGCGGGAGATGCTGGAGAGTTATGTCAAGCGTCTGGAAGAGCTTGAAAATATAGCGAATTCATTCAGCGGTGTTGACAAGTGCTTTGCGATCCAGGCCGGCAGGGAAATCCGGATCATGGTGGAGAATGAGAAGATCTCCGATAACGATACGGTGATGCTCTGCAAGGATATCATCAAGAAAATCGAGGCGGAACTGGCCTATCCGGGACAGATCAAGGTGACCGTCATACGGGAGACGAGGGTCTCCGATTTTGCGCGATAGAACGGCCATGAAGATACTCTTTATCGGTGACATCGTGGGCAAGCCGGGAAGGCGGGCTGTCCGCGAGCTTCTCCCGTGGATCGTCGAGGAAAGACGGATCGATTTCGTGATCGCCAATTGCGAAAATGCGGCGGCCGGATTCGGTGTGACGAGCGAGGTCGTCGAAGAGCTGTATGGATGCCACATCGATGTCCTCACCTCCGGAAATCACATTTGGGATAAGAAAGAGATCATGGATTTCGTGGAGGGTTACGAAACGCTGCTCCGGCCGGCCAATTATCCTGCGGGAGCCCCCGGGCGCGGGAGTGTGGTTGTGGCTACCCCCGGTGGGATCCGTGTCGGGGTGATCAATCTGGCCGGCAGGGTCTTCATGAATCCTCTCGATTGTCCTTTTCGCACGGCCGATCGGGAGATCGCGAAAATGAAGAACAAGGCCCACGTGATCATCGTGGATATGCATGCAGAGGCGACTTCGGAAAAGATCGCGATGGGCTGGTATCTGAGCGGCCGGGTCACCGCTGTTCTGGGAACCCATACCCATGTCCAGACGGCGGACGACAGAATCCTGCCCGGCGGAACCGCCTACATCACCGATGTCGGGATGACGGGTCCCTTTGACTCCGTCATCGGGATCAAAAAAGAGGTCATCCTGCAGCGATTTCTCCTGCAAATTCCCAACAAGTTCGATGTGGCCAAAGGTGATGTTCGTCTCCAGGGGGTGACGGTGGAAATCGATCCGGACGGTCGGGCTAAGGGCATCGAAAGAGTCAATGTGTCCTTGAAGGAAGAACAGGGGTGCTGATCACGAATCCTCAAAGGAGTGTACAAGGGTTAGGGCTACTGAAGCCGTTTCTGTGAAGGTGGAGGCGAGGCGTTGAAGAGCGTTTACGACATATTTCGGGAGAGGGGATTTATCGAACAGATCACCGATGAGTCGCTGATCAGAGAGCTCCTCGATCGTGAACACGTCACCTGCTATATCGGGTTTGATCCGACAGCGGCAAGTCTGCATATCGGTTCTCTGGTTCCGATCATGTCGCTGGCCCATATGCAGCGGCACGGCCACAGGACGATCGCCCTCGTCGGGGGCGGCACCGCTCTGATCGGAGATCCCTCCGGGAAGACGGAGATGCGGCAGATTCTCACCCGTGATGAGATCGATCACAACGCCCGCGGCTTGCAGCAGCAACTCTCGCGGTATCTCGATTTCGACGAAGGGAAGGCCTTTCTGCTCAACAACGCCGACTGGCTCACCCAGCTCAATTATATCGAATTTCTCCGTGATATCGGACGACATTTCAGTGTAAACAAGATGCTCACCGCCGAGAGCTATCGGATCCGCCTGGAAAAGGGTCTCAATTTCATCGAGTTCAATTATATGCTTCTGCAGGCCTATGATTTTCTCCATCTCTTTCAGAATTACGGTTGTCTCATGCAGATGGGGGGGAATGACCAGTGGGGCAACATGGTGGCGGGCATTGATCTGATCAGGCGAGTGGAGGGGAAAACGGCTTTCAGCATGACCTTTCCCCTGATCACCACGTCGCAGGGTCAAAAGATGGGAAAGACTGAAAAAGGAACGGTCTGGCTCGATGCCAAGCTGACGTCTCCCTATGAGTATTACCAGTACTGGATTAATGCGGAGGATGCGGATCTGGAACGTTTCCTGGCCCTGTTCACCTTTCTGCCGATGGAGGAGATTGAAGCGGTCAGGACACTGACCGATGCCCGTCTCAACATGGCCAAGGCCGTTCTGGCCTTTGAGGCGACGAAGATCACCCACGGTGAGGAGGCCGCTGTTGGGGCCTTTGAGAAGACCGCACAGCTTTTTGGTTACCGACCGGTCGAAAAAGGATTGTTTCCGTCCAGTACGATTCCAAGACCCGATGTGATAGGGGAGTTGAACAGTACACTTCCGGCGCTTACGCTCGAAGCATCGGCTGTTGTTTCTCTGCCAATAGAACGCAGGAGACTCGATGAAGGCATCCC
>CAWJHT010000102.1:0-36109 GCA_963842685.1 uncultured delta proteobacterium
GCGCTGCCTTTTAAGGAACAGGTTTTTCTTTTTCATTTTTTTACAGGTTTTTCCTTGACAAATTTGGTAAATTTGCATATCTCTCCAGTTTCAAATTTATGATCACTTGGTGAAATGATGAAGACGACTCATGCAAAGCAGGAAGAGGTGATCCGCGATTGGTATCTCGTGGATGCCGAGAACAAGATTTTAGGCAGGCTGGCATGCGAGATTGCCCACCGGCTGCGCGGCAAGCACAAGGCCATATTCGCACCCTACATGGATACCGGCGATTTTGTGATTGTGGTCAATGCCGAAAAGATCAGCCTCACCGGCAAGAAGCTGACCGACAAGGTCTATTACCACCATACGGGCTATCCGGGCGGGATCAAGGCCATCACGGCGGGGAAGCTGCTCAAGGAGAAACCGGAAGAGGTGCTGCGGACGGCCGTAAAGGGGATGCTCCCCAAAAATACACTGGGAAGGGCCATGCTGAAAAAGCTCAAGATTTACGCCGGCGGCGACCATCCGCACGAAGCCCAGTGTCCTCGTATTCTGGATTTATAATTTCATGATTCACGGGAGGGAAGATAGGGCCTGTGAACACGATGTGGAGAGAGAGATGACGGAAAAACGTTTTTATGCGACGGGGAAGAGAAAAAACGCCATTGCCAGGATCTACATGAAGGAAGGCACCGGCGTCCTGCAGGTGAACAAGAGGAACTTCGACGACTACTTCACCCGGGAAAGCCTGAAGATGCTTATCCAGCAGCCGCTTGAGATAACGGGGAAAAGCGGCCGGTTCGATTTCACTATCAACGTGGAGGGCGGCGGCATCGCCGGTCAGGCGGGCGCCATCAAACACGGCATCTCCAAGGTCCTTGTGGAATATGACGTGGAATTGAGATCGGCCCTGAAAAAGGCCGGTTTTCTGACGCGTGATTCACGGATCAAGGAAAGAAAGAAATACGGACAGCCGGGGGCCAGAAAACGGTTCCAGTTCTCAAAGAGATAAATTCCCGGGGAGGCTGAGGCCTCCCTTTTTTTTGAGCCGAAGGAGGCGTAGAGGTGATCAAGGTCGGCATTTACGGGGGAAGCGGATACACCGGGGAGGAGCTGCTGAGGTTGCTCGTCGGCCATCCCGGTGCGAAGGTCGTGGCTGCGACCTCCCGGCGGTTTGCCGGGGTTCCGGTCGCCGAAGTCTATCCCGTTTTTTCCGGACTGACCGATCTGGTTTACACGGACGCCTCTCCCGAAGCGGTCGCCGATCTTGCCGATATCGTCTTTCTGGCCCTTCCCCATGGGGTTTCCATGGAATTTGCGCCGATTTTTTTGAAGGCCGGCCGGAAGGTCATCGATCTGAGCGCGGATTTCCGTATCCACGCGGCGGCGACCTATGAGGCATGGTATGGCCGGCATAAGGCCCCCGGGACGCTCCAGGAGGCGGTTTACGGTCTGCCCGAGCTTCATCGGGAGAGCATCCGCAACACGCGGCTGGTCGCCAATCCCGGCTGTTATCCCACCAGCATCATTTTAGGGCTGGCTCCGGTTCTCAAGTCGCGCTGGATCGATACCGACTCCGTCATCGCCGACTCGAAATCGGGTGTCAGCGGGGCCGGCCGGGATCCCCAGATCGCCTCGCTCTTCTGCGAAGTGGCGGAGGGATTCAAGGCCTACAAGGTCGGCGGGCATCGGCATACCCCGGAGATCGAACAGGAACTGAGTGCCCTTGCGGAGCGGGACATGAAGATCTCTTTTACGCCCCACCTGCTGCCGGTGAAGCGGGGGATCCTGAGCACGATCTATGCGAAGCTGAGCAAGGATGTGACCGCGGAAGAGGCGACGGCGCTGTATCAGGCGTTTTACCGGGAGGAACCCTTTGTCCGGATCTGCCGGTCCGGCCAGTTTCCCAATCTCTCCTCCGTTGTCGGTTCCAACTACTGCGATATCGGAGTCACCGTAGACAAGAGAACCGGGAGGATCATCATCGTCTCGGTGATCGACAACCTGATCAAGGGGGCTTCCGGTCAGGCCATCCAGAACATGAATCTGATGTGCGGTCTCAAGGAAGAAACCGGTTTGCCCGCCATAGCCCTTTTCCCCTGATCTGCCGGAGGAGCGATGTCTTTGAGAATATTCAACACCCAGACGAAGAAAAAAGAGGAATTCATTCCCCTTCACGAGGGGAAGGTCGGTATCTACGTGTGCGGCATCACCGCCTACGATGTCTGCCATGTGGGGCATGCCCGTTCGGCCGTGGTGTTTGACGTCATCACCCGGTACCTCCGATACCGCGGCTACGACGTGACCTACGTGAAGAACTTCACCGATGTCGACGACAAGATCATCGAAAAGGCCCAGAGGGAGAAGAAAGGGATCGCCGAGATCTCCGAGCGGTATATCCGGGAGCACGATGAGGATATGGAGGCGCTCGGCGTCGCCCGGCCGACGGTGACCCCCCGGGCGACGGAGCATATCGACGGGATGATCCGCCTGGTGGCCACGCTGATCGAGAAGGGGCTGGCCTATGTGGTGGATGGCGATGTCTACTATGCCGTGGAAAAATTCCCCGGGTACGGCAAGCTCTCCGGACGGGATCTTTCCGACATGCTGGCCGGCGCCCGCGTCGATGTGAACGACAAGAAACGCAATCCCTTCGACTTTTCCCTCTGGAAGGCGAGCAAGGAAGGAGAACCCTGGTGGGAGAGCCCCTGGGGGCACGGCAGACCCGGCTGGCATCTGGAGTGTTCCGTGATGAGCCAGCGGTACCTGGGGGACACCTTCGATATCCATGGGGGCGGAGAGGACCTGGTCTTTCCCCACCACGAGAACGAAATCGCCCAGTCGGAGGGCGCGACCGGCAAAACCCTTGGCCCGGTACTGGGTCCATAACGGCTTTGTCCGGGTCAACAGCGAGAAGATGTCCAAATCCCTCGGCAACTTCTTCACCATCCGGGATATCCTGAAGCAGTATCATCCCGAGGTCCTCAGGCTCTTCCTGCTGCAGAGCCATTACCGGAGCCCCGTCGATTTTTCCGATGCGGCCCTGAACGAGGCCAGGCAGGGGATGGATCGGTTCTATTCGACGCTGAAGACGATCCGGGATCTCCTGGCCGCAGGAACGGAGAGAGCGGATTCAGCGGGGGAACCCACCGGGAAAGACCGGGAGCTCATAGGCCAACTCCAGAGCTTGCGGGAGCGGTTCACCGAGGCGATGGACGACGATTTCAACACGGCCCGGGCGATCGGTTGCCTGTTCGATACGATCCGTCTCCTCAACACCTCGCTTGCGGGGAAGAAGGTGGAAGTGTCAGCCGGCGTGCTCGAACAGACGGAGAAAACCCTCCGTGAGATCGGCGCCGTCCTGGGGCTTTTCATCGAGGAACCCGATCACTATCTGCGTCTCGACCGGGAGCGGGAGGCGGTGAAGCGCGGTCTGGCGGTTGCGGAGATCGAGGCCTTGATTGCCGAGCGGCGGTCCGCAAGAGAGGCAAAGGAGTGGCAGAGGGCCGATGAGATCCGGAAAGACCTGGCCGCTCGAGGGGTGATCCTCAAGGACACGCCGACCGCCACGACCTGGACGATCGCATAAATGCAATCCGAACCGATCCATATTCCCTCCGAAGAGCACGTGCAGGCGGATCATTTCCGAGATGGGCATGCTGGAAAACATCGTGGCCCATTCCCTGCAGGTCTGCCGGGTCTCCCTGCTTCTGACCGACCATCTCGGCCTTCCCGGGCTCAACCGGGAGCTGATCCGGGCCGCGGCGCTCCTCCACGACATCACCAAGACACGGAGTTTCCAGACCGACGAGGATCATGCCGAAACGGGGGCGCGTCTGCTCGCGGATCTCGGCTACCCGGAGGTGGCCCGCATCGTCGGCCAGCACGTCCGCCTGGACCGCTATGCCCTGAACTCTTCAACCCCGACGGATGCGGAGATCGTCAACTATTCGGACAAACGGGTTCTCCACGACAAGATCGTCCCCTTGAGCGAGCGCATGGGGTATATCCTGGAGAAATACGGCAGCAGCCCGGAGCGGAAGAGGAACATCCTCCTCCTCTGGGAGAAGACGGAGAAACTCGAGAAACGGCTTTTCGCCGGTCTTCCCTTTTCCCCCGGCGACCTCAGCGGGCTGCTTTCTGCAGGGAGTTCTTCTCGGGACTGTCAGGGCCTGTCACACAGCTTATGACCTCCTGACCGACCTTCTCCAGCTTCAGGACATGGTTGATGCAGGGGATCAGTTCCTCCTGATGGTGCGTGATGTAGATCAGGCCGGTCGATCCCCCGCTTCCGATGCTCTGCATCAGCGCAAGGACCATTTCCCGGTTTGACCGGTCCAGCCCCTGGCAGGGTTCGTCGAGAATGAGGAGCTCCGGCGACTTGACCATCGCCCGGACGATGAGCATCAACCGCTTCTCCCCGTAGGAGAGGCGATTGAACGGTCTGTCCGCCCTGTCCGTCATGCCGAGGAATTCCAGCCATTGATCGGCGAGGGCGACCTGCTCTTCTGTGGCCTTCCGGTAGAGGCCGATCGAATCGAAGAAACCGGAGAGGATGACCTCCCGGGCGGGGACGGGATGGCGGTACTGGAGCTGCAATTCGGGAGAGACCACGCCGAGCCTCCGCCGGATGTCCCAGATGCTTTCCCCTTCGCCTCTCTTTTTCCCGAAGAGGTAGACCTCGTTGGCGTAGGCCTGCAGGTTGTCTCCCGTGATCAGGCCCAGGAGGGTGGTTTTCCCCGAGCCGTTCGGTCCGACGACCGCCCAGTTCTCGCCCCGCCGGACGGTCCAGTTGAGGTCCTTAAAGACGACGAGGTCGCCGTAGGCCACGGTGACGTGCTTCAACTCCACCAGGGAATCGGCGGTCGCTCTCCGTTGCCGTCCGCTCCGCCGGTAGAGGCAGAGCCGGCAAGACGCTTTTCCAGAGGAGGTTTCCCCTCGTTCAGGAACGATGTCATCCGCTCCGGCGTCATGACGTCGCTCCGGCGCCCCGCCTGGGCGACACGGCCGTCCTGGATGAGAAGCACATGGGAAATCCCCGGGATGACCTCCTCTATGCGCTGGGTGACGAGGATGATCTGCGTCCCGTGGCTCATCAGATCGGTGACCGTTCTTGCAAGGAGCTCCCGGCTGCCGACGTCCAGACCGGCGAACGGATCGTCGAGGATCAGGAGCTTCGGAGAGCGGAGCAGGGCGCGGGCGATGAGGATCTTCCGGAACTCGCCGTTGGAGAGCGTCCTGAGCCCGTGTTCGAGAAGGGGGCGAAGTCCCAGGAGTTTCACAAGACGGTCAAGGACGGCCGGGTCTCCGTCATCCCTGAGCAGCATCTCCCCCGCCGTGAGTGCGTGTCCCTTGTTGCCGCTGAAGAAACGGGCCTCCTCCTGGCGGTCCTCGCGAAGGAGGATCTCCTCCTGAAGCTCGAAGGCGACATAGCCGATCCGCGTCCCTGCGGCCTCCGGGTCATGACGGATCAGTTTTCCCCGGACATGCGGGACATCCCCTTTGATCGCCCTGGCCAGGGCCGATTTACCCGATCCGTTGGACCCCAGGATCGCCCAGTTTTCCCCTGCCCTTATCTCCCATGAGGTGCCGGGGAGGAGCATTTTCCCTCCGATGCGGAGCGTGACGTCCTCCAGCGTGATAAGGCATTTATGTTTGTGGTTACCCTCGCTCAAATGGTTGTATTCCTCCCGATCTTCTGATAGAGTGCGCGCCGTCTCGAAAGTTCCGTTAAGGCGCCGCCTATGGATAGCAGAAAACGGGAAAAATGCCACTCTTTTCCTGGAGCATCTTTTTCCACATCTCCGGCTTCTCTAAAGCGGGCCTTTCCCAAGGGAAAATAGTATAAACTGCCTCCGTCTGCTGACGGGGCGGACACTTTAAGGAGGTTCATTCATGTTGAATAAACGGGTTGTGTATCTGGGCGGAGAGTTTCGCCCCTGGGACGAGGCGAATGTCCACATCATGTCCCACAGTTTCGGGAGGGGGTCGGCGATCTTCGAGGTGATCGGATTTCACGAGACCCAGGCCGGACCGGCCGTTTTCCGTCTGGACGAATATGTCTCACGTTTCTGCGAAATCGGCATCCCTGCTCGAGATGGAGCTGCCCCTGACGAAGGCGGAGTTACAGGACGCGATCCTGCAGACGGTGAAGCGCAGCGGGCTCGGCAGCGGTCTGATCAAGCTGTTCGGCTTCTACCCCGAGATCTCCTTTGCGATTCTTCCCCCCCAGAAAAAAATTCAGGTGGCTGTCTTTGTCTTCACCAAGGAAGAGACGCTCGGGAACAAGCGGGAATCTGCAAACCAAACCGTGACCGCTTGCGTTTCGCGATGGCGTAGGCTCGATCCCGATACCGTTCCCATCGAAGCCAAGGTGGCGGCCAATTATGTCAACGGCATGGTGGCCAGGCAGGATTCGCGCGCGAGGGGATTCGATTATGCGATCATGCTCGACACGCAGGGATTCATCGCCGAGGGGGGGACGGAATCGCTCTTTCTCGTCCGGGAGGGCGGCCTCCTCACGCCCACCCTGGGGACTATTCTCCATAGCATCACCCGTAAATCCCTCCTGGAGGTCGCGGAGACGATGGGGATCAAAACCTTTAGCGGACGCCTGAGCCAGGGGAGTCTCGATGAGGCGGAGGAGATCTTTTTCTCCGGCACGTCGACCAAACTCCTTCCGGTCAGCCAGGTGGAGAACAGGATCTTGAGCGGCGTGCCCGGTCCCGTGACACGGAGGCTCTCCGCACGGATTGAGGAAATCACCGCCGGACGCGACAGCCGGTTTAAGGGATGGCTCTTTCCCGTCGCCTGAAGACTCTATGGTCCATGATGCAGCCCGTGGGCTCGACGGCGCCGCAACCTTATACCCGGCTGCGAGCAGAGGATGCCTGTATCCGGCCATATTTGCCTTGACAAACAAGTCCTGTTATGGTCTATAGACAAACTTATTAATTTTAACCGGGGACCAGACTATGAAAAAGACATTGACGAATTTCAGCAACACCAAGATGAAGCGAACCCATGGTTTCCTCGTCCGGATGGCCACCAAAGGCGGCAGGGCCGTCCTCAGCAGGAGGCGGGCGAAAGGAAGAAAGAAACTGACGGTATAATCACGGGGGAGGGCCAAAGGGAGGTCGTTCAGGCCCCGGGAAAGGGGCGGCACACCGTGGAGACCCAAACCTTTAGCAAAGACGAGCGCATCAGGAAAAGACAAGATTATTTGAGGATCTACGATCAGGGGGCTCGCCGTTATTCGCATCGTTTCACCATCATCACGTGCCGGAATCCATCGGGCATCACAAGACTGGGCACGACGGTCAGCAAAAAGGCGGGGAATGCGGTACAGAGAAACAGGATCAAACGTCTTTTACGTGAGTTTTTCAGATTGAACAAATCCCGGCTTCCAGCCGCTCAGGACATCGTGATCATCGCAAAAAAAGGGATATTGCCGCTTACTTACAATGAAGTGCGCGCCGAGCTGGAGAGCCGCCTGATCAATAGAACCGATGTCTGAAACCCTTTTCATGCAAATTCTGGGAAGATTTTTTGTCGTACTGGTCCGTGCCTACCAGATATGCCTTTCCCCTTTTTTGTTACCCTGCTGCCGTTTCTATCCGAGCTGTTCCGAATTCGCGATAGACGCAATAAGGCGCCATGGCCCCTTAAAGGGGTCCGGCCTGGCCCTGCTGCGTCTTCTGCGCTGTCACCCCTGGCACCCCGGCGGATACGACCCGGTGAAGTAAAATTTAGATCATTCTGGAGGTAGTAAATGGACAAGAGAACCCTTCTCGCCGTTGTCCTCTCGCTGGCCGTGTTATTCGGTTATCAGACTTTTTTCGTCAAACCGCCCGTCAAGACGCAGCCGGCGCCGACCCAGCAGGAGCAGACGGTCGCCTCGCAAACTGCGGCCAAACCGGCAGCAGCGACAGCGGAAAAGACGGCTCTGCCGGCCGCTGCGATTCAGCCCGGCTTGACCGGCCGACTGGTGGCCGCATCTGCCGCCGCAGGGACGGAGCGGGACGTTGTCGTGGAAACCCCCCTTTATCGGGCCGTATTCACCACACGGGGCGCCGCCCTGAAATCCTTTCAGCTCAAACAGTATAAGACGGCCCTCGAGAACACCGACGACCTGGTCGACATCTTCTATCGCCTGATCGGCCAGGGAAAGCCGAAAACCGAGGGTCAATCCAAACTTGTCGAACTCGTCCATGTCTCGCAGGGGATGCCGCGGCCGCTTTCCATCTCCTTCCCCGATTCGACGGTGAATATGCCCGAAGACGGATTCTATGAGGCGGACGGCAGCACGCTCGACATGACGCAGGGCAATGAACCCAGAAAACTGACCTTTACCCAGACCTATCCGGGTGAGCTTCGGATCGACAAGGTCTTCACCTTCCAGCCCGACAAATTCAGCTTCACGCTGGAGGTCCGGGTCCATAACCTCGCAAGCGTTCCCCTGAATCAAAACGGAAGCCTCACCTGGTATCAGTACGTCGATCCTGCCGCTCCGGTGGACAGTTATGGTCACGACGGCCCCGTCTCCTATATCGCCAAGAGCATCGACCGCCCCGAGGTCGCCAAGCTGGAAGCGGAGAAACTCCTCGGCCCCGACGTCTCCTGGGGAGGATTCGAGAGCAAGTACTTCATCGCCGCTCTGATCCCGCAGAACCCGTCATTGACGAGTTTCAGAATGTCCAAGGACAGCAGCAATCTCGTCGCGGTCGGTCTCAAAGGGCCGAAGAACGTGATCCCCCCGGGGCAGCCCGGCGTGTTCAGCTATTCCCTCTATCTGGGTCCCAAGGACTACACCATCCTGAAGGCCCAGAACATCGGCCTGGAGAATGCGATCGATTTCGGCGACTGGCTCAAGTGGCTCGCCATGCCTCTGCTCATCGCCCTGAAGTTCCTCTACGGCTACGTCCACAACTACGGGATTGCGATCATCATCCTGACGATCCTGATCAAGCTGATCTTCTGGCCCCTGGGCAACAAAAGCTACAAGTCGATGAAGGAGATGCAGAAGCTCCAGCCGAAGATGGCTGCCCTGCGGGAGAAATACAAGGACGACAAGACAAAACTCAGCCAGGAATCGATGGCCCTTTACAAGACCCACAAAGTGAATCCTCTGGGCGGCTGTCTGCCGATGGTCGTCCAGATTCCCGTCTTCTTCGGCCTCTACAAGTCCCTGCTCTACGCGATCGAACTGCGTCACTCCCCCCTCTTCTGGTGGATTCAGGACCTCTCCGCGAAGGATCCCTATTACATCACGCCGATCATCATGGGAGCGACCATGTTCATCCAGCAGAAGATGACCCCCACGGGCGCCGATCCCATGCAGGCAAAGATCATGCTCTTCATGCCGATCATCTTCACCTTCATGTTCCTCAATTTCCCGTCGGGGCTGGTGATCTACTGGCTGTTCAACAACGTGATCAGCATCGGCCAGCAGGTGTACATCAACAGGCAACCGACATAAGTCATGGATAAAGACAGAGGGACTGTAGAAATGGAAGTAATGGAAATCGAAGGAAAAACTATCGATGAAGCCATAGAAAATGCATGCAGCGCGTTTCAGGTTCCCCGGGAGAAACTCAATATCGAGATCATCTCCGAAGGATCTTCCGGATTTCTCGGTATCGGGGCAAAGAAGGCCCAGATCAGGGCGAGCCTTCTGACCATCGACAGGATGCTTGACACCCCTTTGACCGGCCGGCGGTCAAACCGAAAATCAACGAATTGTCGGTTCACGCGTCAGAACCGGCATCGAAACGGAAGGCTGCAAAGGTTCCGGAGGTCCAGCCGAACGACAGGTGGAGAGAGAAGAACGAAAGATCAACCCCCCCGCTCCTGCAGTGCGACCGGCGTTGGCCGTGACCGGCGGAGACGATGAACCGGCGAAAGAAAAAGCGAAAAGGATTCTCGAAGGTCTCCTGACGCGGATGCAGATCGATTCACCCGTGAGTGTGGAGGAGACGGAGGAAGCGATCATCCTGAACATCAAGGGGGACGGGAGCGGCCTCCTCATCGGAAAGCGGGGGCAGAACCTGGACGCCATCCAGTATATCGTCAACAAGGCGGTGCATCACTCCGTGAACGGCCACAAGATGATCATCATCGATACGGAGGCTTACCGCGAAAGGCGCGAGGAATCCCTTGTCGCCATGGCGATGAAGCTCGGCGAAAAGGTGAAGAAGACGAAAAAACCGGTGACGGTCGGTCACATGAACGCCCACGACCGCCGCATCATCCACCTCGCCATACAGAACGACGCGACCCTGACGACCAAGAGCCGCGGCGAGGGGGAATACCGGAAGATCCTGATCCTGCCGGCCCGCAGGGGACCGGAAAACGCCGACGCCTGAAGGCCAACCGATACGGAGGGAGACCCTGATCCCATGACCGGCAGGGACACCATCGCCGCCATTGCGACGCCGCCCGGCATCGGGGGGATCGGCCTGATCCGGGTCAGCGGACCGGCGGCGGAAGGGATTGCCCGGCGCCTGTTCAGAACGGCCCGGCCCCTTGACGCATTCCTCTCCCATCATCTCTACCACGGCGAGATCGTGGCCCCGGAGACGGGGGCCGTCCTCGACGATGTCCTCGTCGCCTTTCTGAAGGGACCCCACACCTACACCGGCGAGGACACGCTCGAGATCAGCTGCCACGGCGGCCCGCTGATCCTCCGGACCGTCCTTGCCGAGGTTGTCCGGGCCGGGGCGCGCCCGGCCGAACGGGGGGAATTCACGAAGCGGGCCTTCCTGAACGACCGCCTCGACCTCTCCCAGGCCGAGGCCGTTCTCGACCTGATCACGGCAAAGACACCCGAAGGACTTTCCGCCGCCGTCGACCGCCTGAAGGGAAAACTCTCCGGACGGATCGAGACGATCCGAAACGCCATCATCGATCTTTTGGCCGGCATCGAGGCCGCCATCGACTTCGCCGAGGACGACGGCGTGGTCGAGGCGCCCGGAGCCGGCCTTCCTGAATTCCAGACCGCCATCGACGCCCTTCTCTCCCTTGCTGCGACCTACCGGCGCGGCCGGATCATCCGCGAGGGGATCGGCGTCGTGATCGCCGGCCGGCCGAATGTCGGAAAATCGAGCCTTCTGAACCGCCTCCTGGGCGAGAAACGGGCGATCGTCACCCCGATCCCCGGGACGACGCGGGACTTCATCGAAGAGACAGTCAACATCGGCGGGATACCGGTCCGCCTGACCGACACCGCCGGGATCCGTCCCCCGGAAAACGCCATCGAAAAGGAGGGAATCGACCTCGTCTGGGAGCGCCTTGCCACCGCCGACGCGGTCCTCGTCCTTCTGGACGGCAGCATGGAGCTGACGCCGGAAGATCAGGGGTTATTGGCACAAATGCAGGCAAAACCGATGATTCCGGTCATCAACAAATCCGATCTCCCGCAGCGACTGGATGAGGCATTGCTCCGGGGCCTCCTCCCCGAAGGGACGCCGCCCGCCGTCCGGATCTCCGCGAAATACGGGGACGGCATCGACCGCCTCACTGCGGCGATTCAGGAGATGATTCTCGCGACACCCGCGGAAGAAACGCCGGAGGCGATGATCGCCGATCTCCGTCATAAGATCGCTCTGGAGAGGGCGGCCGAATGCCTCATCCGCGCCCGGGAGGGTCTGCGCGACGGCCTCCCGTCCGAACTTGCCGCCCTGGAGGTCCGCGAGGCCCTGGATGCACTCGGAGAGATCACCGGCCGGACGACGTCGGAAGAGGTCCTCGACCGGATCTTCGCCAATTTCTGCGTCGGCAAATAGACGGTAAGAAGGGGAGGGGGCTGTGCCGGAATACCTGCACCAGGAGCCGGGAACCGAGGTCCGGTTCATCGCCGGGCATTACACGATCGTCGAAGAAGGGCGGATCGCCCACGGCGGCCGGGAGCTGATTTATGTCGTCGGGATCGCCGACGTCGGGAGCACCTGCTGCGGCACACAGGGGTGCCGGTTTGTCAACATCCCCGGCTATTGCGTCGCCTGGAAGCACAGGCTGTCGGAAAGCGGCATCCCCGTGAGCGTGGTCGATCCGGTCGAGAGCGAAGCCGAACAGACCGAGATCCGGAAACGTCTGGAGCGCTTGTATCCATATTCTCAGATCCTTTTCCCGGATAGTTAACGGCTTCGTAAAAAGTCCGGATGCTGCGTTGCGCTTCATCCCTCGTCATTGCGGCGTATCGGCAACACGTACGCCTCGAGCTCCTCGGAAGTTTCGCGACGCCTTCCTAAAAACAAATGAAGAGTATAAATTGGAATACAGAAAAGAGCATGGTTCTTAAAGCGTCACGAGGCATTTGTTTTGAGGATGTAGTTTTCTACATTGAAAGGGGTGACTTATTAGATGATTATCTACATCCCAACCAGCAGGCATACCCCGGACAGCGAATTATGGTCATCGGTATTGCCAATTACGCCTATCTTGTACCTTATGTTGAGAATGAGGAAGAGTTATTTCTGAAGACCATTATTCCAAGCAGGAAGGCAACACAAAGATATCTTGGAGAAAAATATGAAGACTAAATTAACGAAAGAAGAAAAGGAAATACTCGATAGCTTCGAGAAAGATGAATGGGTCCCTGTTGCAAACCTTGCGAAAAGAAAGAAAGAGTTGATTGCGTATGCCCGCAATACACTGCGAAAGGACAGGAGACTGAACATACGGATTTCTGAAAGAGACCTTCTTGAGCTTCAGAAAAAAGCGGTTAATGAAGGCCTGCCCTATCAGACTTACGAAGCCGTCCCAAATTCAAGGCACTTTTGCGACTTTTTGCAAGGTCGTCAATAGCTGACGACCTCCGTATTTCGAGATGTCATTCGCCGGAGTGCCCCGGTGGGGGAAGAAAACCGATCTGCCGGAGCAATTTCAGGGTGGTTTTCGTGGCGGGGAGTTCCGGCAATTCCTCGGGTGCAACCCAGCGGGCCTCCAGGGCGTCATCGCCCCCCATGACCTCGCCGCTCACGTAGTCCGCCGCCAGATCGACGATCACATAGTGGAAACGGACGCGGCCGTCGTCGTCCCGCACCAAGACATCGCAGGTGAACACCGGATCTCCGGCGCGGATGGTGATTCCCGTCTCCTCCAGGATCTCCCGCTCCGCGCCTTCCTGGAGCGTCTCTCCCAGTTCGAGGGCGCCGCCCGGAATGGCCCACAACCCGTGAGCGGGCGCCACACCCCGCCGGACGAGGAGAACACGACCCTCCCGCAGAACGACCGCCCCCACACCGACGCGCGGACTGTCCGGATATTCACGATTTGCCATAATACTCCTATGTCTTGCTGATCTGGAAATCGAAGCGGGACGTCATCCAGGGATCGGCGCCCCCGTTGAATACCCGTTCGACAAAGGTCACATGCCCCTTCCGGTCGATGATCAGGACGGTCGAGGAGCGAGTGCCGTAGACCGGGCTCTCGATAAAGAGCGGGGAGAGGACCCGCTCCCATTCCAGCCCCACCCCCGTCATGGGAAGCCGCTCGTCCGGCGGACGCGACCGATCGGCAAGAAGGTCGAGCAGCGCCTCCGGCGAGGGGTTCTTTTTCCCGCCGATCAGCTCACCCAGCGCCTGCTTTCCCCGTTCCACTTTCGGCCAGGGGGTGTCGAGAAGATGATTGCTCATACCGTGAATCCCCGGCGCCGGTATTTGCAGCCCGTCACGGTTCGAAAAACAGAAGAGCTCCGAATCATTCCCCACAAGCAGGTTGAAACCGTTGTACTGCGCCGCCCTCGCTTTAATCCGGCGGAGATAGCTCTCCGGGGTCTGACGATTGCGGAGATAATCGCCGACCAGATGTCCCCGCGACGGGGCGTTCATCTTCAGAGAAGCCGGATCGCGGTAGTTGGTGAGCGCCGCCAGCTTTCCCCTGCGAGTGATCCCGAGCCACGTTCCCCCTTCCTGCAGATCCCTGCCGGCCAGGAGCTCCGGGGCATCGTCCCAGAAGGCGGCCGGCGCCGTGGGCCGCTCATAGAACTCGTCCCGGTTGGCGATCAGAATCAGCGGAAAATTCTCTTGCACTTTCCAGGCAAAAAGGATCAGACACATCCGGAGAGCCTCTGCTTGACCTCGGCGATGATCCGCCCCATGACTTCCCCCGCGGAGGCGTGGATGACCACATCCGCGATCCGGTCCGACGGCGTGGGGGTCAGATTGACGATCACGAGCTTTGCCCCCGACTGCTTCGCATAGAGCGGCATGTAGGCCGCCGGATAGACGACGAGCGACGAACCGACGACGATCAGGAGGTCGCAGTGGTTCGCATGCCAGGTCGCCTCCCGCAGGGTCTCCTCGGGGAGGGCTTCGCCGAAGAAGATCACATCCGGTTTCAGGATGCCCCCGCAGCGTCCGCAGACGGGCATCTCTTCCGACGCCCCGCTTTCCCTGAGGATCTCCTCGAGCGGGGAGCGATTCCCGCAATCCAGACAGCGAATCCATTGCATGTTGCCGTGAAGTTCGTAGACCTTGCCGGGATCGTTTCCCGCTTTCTGATGGAGGTTGTCGATGTTCTGGGTGATGACGCAGTCCAGACGGCCCAGCGCCTCCAGTTCGGCAATGGCCTCATGGGCGGCATTGGGGCTGGCGTCCTTGAGCAGATCGCCGGAAAGGAGGAAGCGCCACTGCTTCTGGCGGGTCTCCGGGTTCGAAAGGAACTTGTCGATGGTGAAATCCTCCGGATCGAACTTCGTCCAGAGGCCTCCCGGGCTGCGGAAATCGGGGATGCCGGATTCCGTGCTGACGCCGGCGCCCGTAAAGACGACGATGTGTTTTGCCTCCGCGATCATTTCCGCGACCCGGCCGATTTTTTCTTTCGTATCCTGTGTGATCATTTACCTCTCGACAATCAGTCAAGCCGCAACCCTTGCCGACCCGAAAAAGACAAAATGAAAAACCCTTTCCGACGGCGATCGAAGAGCTCAGCAAAGCGAAGGAAATCCGATATCTTCTTGACATGCCGCAGGCCTTTTGCTTATATTGAATCAAAGCGTTCCTTTCTTCGACTGTTTCTAACCTCCAAACCGACCGGCCGCTCTTCTCCGACGGGCGGAAAGATGAGAATGTGACATGATCGAAAACGCCCTGACGATGCTCCAACATTTCCGGATTCAGGACATCCTCGACATCGCCATCATCTCGGTCATGATCTCGGCGCTGCTGATCTGGTTCAAGGACCGGGCCTCCCGCTTCGTTTTTCTCGGCATCACCCTGCTCGGGGTCATCTATCTCCTCGCCCGCTTCTTCCAGCTCTACCTGACCACCGTCGTCCTGCAGGCCTTTTTCGCGATCCTGCTGTTCGTCCTCGTCGTCATCTTCCAGGAGGACCTCCGCCGCTTCTTCGAACGGCTGGCCCTGCTGGGACGGTTCCGGAAAAAGTTCTTCACGGTCGCCGCCTTCAACGAAAGCGCGGAGATCATCGCCCAGACCGCCGCCGATCTTGCCCGCAAGAAGGTCGGCGCCCTGATCGTCCTCCAGGGGGAAGATCCCCTCGACCGCCACCTCACCGGGGGAAACAACCTGGACGGCCTCCTCAGCCAGCCCCTCTTGGAGAGCATTTTCGATCCCCATTCGATCGGTCACGACGGCGCCGTCCTCGTCGACGGCAACCGGGTCATGCGTTTCGGCTGCCATCTGCCCCTCTCGGCAAACGCCGCCCAGCACGGGAATCTCGGTCTCCGCCACACGGCGGCCCTCGGCCTTTCGGAGCGGTCGGACGCCATCTGCATCGTCGTCTCCGAGGAGCGGGGCAGCATCTCGCTCGCGAAGGGGGAACGGATCGGCAGATCGCCAACGCCTCGGCGCTCCGCATCGAACTGGAGGCCTTCTTCGCGAAGCGGATGCCCCTCGCCAAAACGCGGCCGATCCTCCGCTGGCTGAAGGAAAACCCGCGGGAGAAAGTGATCGCCATCGTCCTGGCCTGCCTTCTCTGGGTCGTCTTCGGCTACCAGCGGGAGACGATCCGCCGGGATTTCTCCGTCCCCATCCAATACCTGAACGCCCCGGTGGAATGGGTTCTGGAAGAACCCAAGGTCACGGAGGCAAAGGTCATGCTCATGGGCACCGCCCAGGCCTTTCAGCTCCTGCACCCGGACAGCCTCAAGATTTCCGTCGACCTGAAACAGCTCCGGCCCGGCACCCAGGAGATCACCCTGACGCAAGAGATGGTGAAGATCCCTTCCAACCTCACGGTCGCCGGCATCAGCCCGGAACGGATCAAGGTCGTCACGTCCCGACTCCTCCCGCTGACCGTTCCGATCGAGGTCCTGACGGAAAACAAACCGCCGCAGGGATTTGCCGTCCAGACGATCACCGTGACCCCCGCCGAGGTAAAGATCCTCATCCCCCGTCGGCTCCGCGGCAAGCGGATCCGAATCATGACCGAACCGCTCGACCTGTCGCTCCTCGACGTTCAGAAGATCTTTGCACCCAGTCTCCGGTATCCGCCGGATATCCAGTTCACCGGCGGGAAGACGCCGGTGGTCCGGGTCATCGTCAAGACGCGGCAGGATCGTTCCCCCGCGCGACGCTGAGGACTGATGCCCTCATCGCCGGGGCTAACGGAACTCTTCTTTTCTCATCCCGTATTTGTGCATCAATTTGTTGATCTGACGGACCGTGACGCCGGCGGCCTCCGCCGTCCGGTTGATCCTCCCGCCGGTTCGGGCGAGGACCTCCCGGAGGTAGCGCTTCTCCGCCTCTGCGACGGCCCGGCTGCGGACATCGGCCAGCGTGAGCCGGGTTTCCACGGGCATCGGCGTGGCCGCCGGCCCGTCGGCAAAGAGCTCGGCAGGGAAGCTCGCCGGCGTCAGGATGGAGGAAGTCTCCAGGATACAGGCCCGCTCGACGAGGTTCTGCAGTTCGCGGATGTTCCCGGGCCAGGGATAGCGCTGAAAGGCCTCCATGACCAGGGGGTGGATATAGTGGATTCCCCGGTGGTTGAAACGGTTCATCTGTTTGAGGAAGATCTCCGTCAGCTGGGGGATGTCTTCCCGGCGTTCCCGAAGCGGCGGGATCGTGATGGGAAAGACGTTCAGGCGGTAGTAAAGATCGTTCCGGAAGAGGCCCTTCTCCACCATCTCGCCGAGATCCGAGTTGGAGGCGGCGATGATCCGGACGTCGGTCTCGATGAGGGCCTCTCCGCCGACCCGCTGAAAAGTCCGGTCCTGGAGGACCTGGAGGAGTTTGATCTGGGCGGCGGGGGTGATCGTGCCGATCTCGTCGAGGAAGATGGTCCCTCCGTGGGCCAATTCGAACTTGCCCAGCTTCCGCCGGACAGCGCCGGTGAAGGCCCCCTTCTCGTGCCCGAAGAGTTCGCTTTCGAGGAGCGTGTCGGGAATGGCGCCGCAGTGGATGCCGATGAACTGCACCTCCCGCCGGTTGCTGTGGCGGTGGATCAGCTTCGCCAGGACCCCTTTGCCGGTCCCCGTCTCTCCGGATAAAAGGACGGTGCTCTTTGTCGGGGCGACGAGACGGACCTGCTCAAAAACGGCCCGCATGGCGGGATTCCGGGTCTGGACCACCTCCAGGGAATCGGACTGCCAGAAGCGGTCCCGGAGGTAGTCGAGCTCCGACTGCGCCCGGATGCCTTCATGGATGCTTTCGACGACATACCGGACCTCGTCGGCGTTCAGGGGATGGGTCACGTAATTGGCGGCGCCCGCCTTCACCGCTTCGACCGCCTCCCGGATCCTCTCCGGCGGGGTCATGACGATGATCTCAGCGGACGGGAAAGCCTGACGGAGCAACCGGAAGGCGTCGCCGCTGCCGCTTCGCCGCTCGTCGATCAGGTCGAGATCGATGAAGATGAATTCGTACCGCCTCTTCCGGAAGAGGTCGATGCCGCCCTGGACCGTGAAGGCCTCATCCACATGGAATGACCGGCGGAAGGCGCTGCGAACGATCTCCGCCGCAGCCCGGTCTTCGGTCGCCGCAAGGATGTATCTCATGTCACCTCCGGACAGGCGCCACCTCGAGCTTGTCGAAGGGTGGTCAAGTCGTCATCAGGGTTTGATTCTTCGGCAAGCGCAGGTCAGACATCTCACCATGACGGCGGACTAAAATATTCATAACGCAGTACAAGAGAATTTAGTCCGCAATTCCGCTCCGCTTGTCAAGAGAAAAAGTGTTGGCAGGCGGTTGCGTCCACCGACTTTTTCATTGTATTTCGAGGGGCGATAGGCTAAATTACCGCCGTTTCCGAAGCTGATCATACCATCATCGCAGCATGATAAAGGCTGTCCGGAGGAAAAGAACATGCCCGGATCCACACAGACCGGCGCAGCAAAGAAAAGATCCGCCAAAACCGGTCTCCCGCCCGGTTCTCTGATTCATATCGGGGAGAAGCATGCGGAGAATGCGAAAATCACCCTCTGCGAGTACGATGAATCCTATCTCCGGGAAAAGGAGATTTCCACTCTGGACGGGGTTCTGCCCCCTCCCGACAGGGCGGGCGTCGCCTGGATTCACATCGACGGTCTCCAGGATATCCACCTCCTCGAGCAGATGGGAAGCCTCTTCAGCCTCCATCCGATGATCCTCGAAGACATCCTGAACACGGAACAGCGGCCGAAAAGCGAGGATCACGACGAGTATTTTTACATCGTTCTCAGGCTGTTTCGTGAGGACGCCGATGACGGTTTTGTCCCCGAGCAGATCAGCATCGTCTTCGGCTCCAATTGGCTGATCTCCCTTCAGGAGAAGGAGGGAAAACTCTTCGATCCTGTCCGGGAGAGGCTCCGTAACGAAAAGGGCCGCCTGCGGAAGGCCGGGGCCGACTACCTTGCCCATGCCCTCCTGGACGCGATTGTGGACAGCTTCTTTCCTGTCCTGGATAAATTCGGAGAGAAGATCGAAACTCTGGAAGAGACGCTGATCGGCCGCCCCTCGCCGGAGACCCTCCGGACTATCCAGACCCTCAAGCGGGAGATGATCTTCCTGCGCAAATCGGTCTGGCCCCTGCGGGAGATGATCGGCGGTCTCGCCCGGTCCGACTCGCCGCTCATCCGCGAACCGTCGGTCATTTATTTCCGCGATGTCTACGACCATGTCGTCCAGGTGATCGACACGATAGAGACCTACCGGGACATGCTCTCCGGGATGCTCGACATCTACCTCTCCTCCGTCAGCAATCGGATGAACGAGATCATGAAGGTCCTCACCATCATCGCGACCATATTCATGCCGCTGACCTTCCTTGCCGGGGTCTACGGGATGAATTTCAAATACATGCCGGAGCTGGAGTGGCGATGGGGATACTTCGCCCTCTGGGGGGTGATGATTGTCATCGCCGTTTTGATGCTCGATTACTTCAGACGAAAAAAATGGCTGTAGCAACAATCGATACCCCTCTCCGGAGGGGTATTCCACGACAGGATTTTATTCTACGACGGATTTTATGAAACAGGAGGTTGAACATGGCTGTCTTTGAAGCAAGCGACATTGTCGAGGTGGCGGTCCGGATCGAGGAGAACGGTGCGAACTTCTACCGTTACGCCGTACAGCTCGCCGGAAAGGAAGAAACGAAGGCCCTCTTCCAGCGCCTGGCCGACGAGGAGGTGAGGCATCAGCGGACCTTTACGGAGATCCTGGCCGGGATGGACCGGAATGTTCCTCCGGAGGGTTACGACGGGGAGTATGCCGCCTACCTCCACAATTACGTGGACAACCGTCTTGTCTTCACCACGGAGGCGTTCGCCGGCGAGCTGGCGAAGATCCGGGACGAGGCCTCCGCTCTCGATTTCGCCATCCAGCGGGAACTCGACTCGATCCACTATTACCGGGAGATGCGGGAACTGCTGCCGGCAGACCAGCGGACGGCGATCGAACAGATCATCACCGAGGAGAAGGGACATTTTAAAAGGCTCTCGGAGATGAAGAAACGGCTGGGTTGCTGAAAAAAGCGGGGAGATGGCAAATCCGTTTCGAAGAAAGCCGTACCGATGAAAACGTACGAAGGGACCCTCATTTCGTGTGACAAAGAAAATCATGTATACAGATACCTTGTGGAGGATCGGGGGCGGATTCTTCATGTGGGAGACGTCCTCCCCGCGGAGTATGAGGGCTCGCCGCGGGAGGTCCTCGGCGGGCGAGCCCTGCTCCCCTGCTTTGGTGATACCCACCTCCATTTCGCCTCTTATGCACTCTTCAACGCCGGTCTCGATGTAAGGTCGGCGCGCAGCCTGCCGGAGATGTGCGAGCACATCAGAAAATTCGTACTGGACAACAACGACAAGCTGATCATGGGATTCGGGGCTTCAACCCACTCGGTTGAGGAAAAGAGGTTGATCTCGAAGAATGAGCTCGACAAGGTTTGCCCGGATAGGGCCATGTTCATCGTCAAGTATGACGGTCACGCCTGTATTTTGAACAGTAAAATGATCTCCCTGCTGCCGAAGCCGGTGAAGGCCCTGCGGGGGTATCATGAAGATACGGGAGAGATGAACCAGGAGGCCTTTTTTGCCGTCACCGATTTTGTGACAAAAAAGGTTTCTCCCCTGCGGACCGTCAGGAACATGCTGCGGGCAGTCGATGCGCTGGCGGAAAAGGGGATCGGCATGATGCATACGGTATCCGGGGTGGGTTTCCCCCTGGATATGGATGTGACCATGGAGACGGTTCTCGGAAAGGGGCTCGATACCGGTTTTCAGACCAGGGTCTTTTTCCAGACCATGGATGTGGGCAAGGTAAAGAAGCGAAGGCTTCCCCGGGTGGGAGGATGCTTCGCAACCGCCCTGGATGGCTGCTTCGGCAGCGAGGATGCGGCATTGAGGCAGCCGTATGCCAACAATCCCCAAAATCGCGGCATCCTCTTCCACAAAGATGAAGAAGTCGTCAAGTTTGCGAAACAGGCCAATCGCGAAGGCTTGCAGATCGAGATGCATGCCATCGGTGATGCGGCCTTTGATCAGGCGGTCATGGCCATCGAGGCCGCCCTGAAGGATTGTCCCCGCAAGGATCATCGTCACGGGATCATCCACGCCTGTCTCCCCTCCGACGAAGGGCTGCATAAGTGCGCCGAACTCGGCATCCAGATTCCTCTGCAGCCCGCTTTTCTCATGTGGGACCTGGAACCTCTCGAGTATCTGAAGCGTATCCTTGGGGAACGCACGGAGAGCATCTCTCCGCTGAGAAAGATGACCGATATGGGGATCGTGCTGAGCGGCGGTTCCGACGCCCCTTGCACGCTGCCGGATCCGATCTTCGGCATCTATGCCGCATGTAATCATTATATCCCCGATCAGTCCGTCACCATTCCGGAGGCCCTGAAAATGTTCACCTACAATGCGGCCTGGACGACCTTTGACGAGAAGGAGCGGGGCTCTCTGGAGGCGGGCAAGCTGGCCGACATGGTCATCCTGAACAGGAATCCCCTGGAAATGAAACCGCCTGAGCTTCTCAACCTGAATGTGGAACAGCTGATATTGAATGGTCAGGCGTATAAAGAAAGGCAAGGCATGCTGAGTCTTCTGGCCAGGGGTCTTTTCTCCAGCGGAAGAGTGTGAAACGACGCCGCCCGATCGGGCGCCGAATGCATTCAAACTTATTTAACTTCTCCCATTATCCTTCACGTCGCCGCCGTTCTTGGTCGCGCCCCGCGATATCGTCACCATCATTCCACTATTCTATATTGTGCCCGTAGGGGATAGGAAAAGTCGTCCCGTCTGCCGACGAGTGTTATGGAGAATACAACTGATCGGGCATTCGAGAGAAAACTAGTCATATCATTGGCTTCACCTACTGCTGTGCGATAGGCGGAACTATTGAAAAACAATGATTAGGATTTGAAAGAGCGTATCGCTTCACTGCGGTTGCACTGTCGCATGTAAGTGTTTGTGACGAAAGGTCATGATGTTCGTATCCCGTCCACGATGCTCACATCTGGTGCGGTTGGGATAAACTCGATAGGCACGAAGGAAGCAGAATCGCACCTTGAAGCTTGTTGAAAAGATAGGAATGGTTTATACAGTATCGAAACCTTCTCTTAGCTTTTGACCCAATATGTCCAAAACCTATTGAAGACATACATTCTCCCCTCCTGATATTCTCCCCTCCGGAAAACCGCGCCATGAAAGGGCGACACCTGTAGGTTTGCCCTATCAGTATGCTTCCATTTAAACCTCATTGAACGAAGACCAAGGAAGCGCTATGTTTGGCGCAACCGCGATGAACAGCGTGCACCGTCGTTTGTTGTGTTTCAGCGGATACGTTCTGGGACCGTCACCCGACCAATTTACCAAAGGAGAAACAGATGGATCGCCTTTCTAAAGAAGAACTCAAAGAGCTGTCGTCTCCCTGCGGGGAGCATTGCGTTTCCCTGTACATGCCCACTAATCGGGCGCCGGTCGAAGGCCGTCAAGACCTGATCCGGTTCAAGAATCTGGTGCGGGAAGTTGAAGAGCGGTTGATCCGGGGAGGACTCAGGCTTCCGGAAGTGAAGGAGTACCTTGTGCCTCTCTTGAAGCTCACCGACGACCTCGGTTTCTGGCAGTATCGGGGCGACGGACTGGCTCTCTTTTATTCAGGGGACAAGCTTCGCCATTTCCGCCTCCCGATGCGGTTTGAAGAACTGGCGGTGGTGGCAAACCGCTTTCACCTGAAACCGCTGGTCCCTCTATTTACAGAAGACGCGGATTTTTACATTTTGGCTCTCAGCCAGAACGAAATCCGTCTCATCCAGGGAAACCGCTACTCCGCCTGGGAAGTGGAATTGAAGGATGTCCCCGCCAGCCTTACGGAAGCCCTCAGGTATGATGAACCGGAACGGCAGTTCCAGTTCCACAGTAAAACTTCCGCCGGAGCGGGGGGAAGACGGCACGCCGTTTTTTTTGCCCACGGCGTGGGGCTGGACGACTCGAAAGACGATATCCGCCGGTATCTTCAGCAAATCGACAAGGGGATCAAGGAGGTGCTCCGGCAGAACCGAGTTCCGCTGATGCTGGCGGGGGTCGATTATCTCGCGTCGATCTATCGGGAAATCAACTCCTACTCCAACCTCCTGGGTGAAGGGATCATTGGAAATCCCGAACTGTTGAGCCCGGAAGAGCTCCATACCCGGGCATGGAAGCTGATTCAACCCCGCTTCCAGAAGGCATGGGAGGATGTGATCTCCCAGTATAAGCAAATGGCCGGGACGGGCAGAACCTCACGGGAGATTGCAGAAATCGTTCCGGCGGCCGCTCAGGGACGGGTCGAAAAACTGGTAGTCGCGCTGGGGGTTCAGGCCTGGGGGAGTTTTTCCCCCGACCGGGGAACCGTCGAGTTGCACGGGGAGCCTGCTGCCGGCAGCGTAGACCTCCTGGATCTGGCCGCCATCCAGGCCCTGCAGAACGGGGGGCTGGTCTATACCGTTGAACCGGAGTCCTTGCCGGACAACGCCCGCATCATCGCCCTGTTTCGCTACTGATCGTCACGAACCGCCCGATCCTTTATCAACGAATGGGGATTCACGAAGAGAAAGAACAGCCTTATAATGGACCGAATCGTGATCATAACCGGATCAACCCGGGGCATCGGCTATGCCACAGCTGCCGAGTTCCTTAAACACGGCGACCGGGTCGTCATCTTCTGCCGCCACGGGGAGCATGTCAACGAGGCCGTGGAGGCCCTTTCGTCCCTCGGGAAGAAAAACGCGCAGGTTCTGGGTCTGATCGGCGACGTTCGGAGGCGGAAGGACGTGGAACGCATCATGGACGAATGCCTGAAGCGTTTCGGCCGGATAGACATCTTGGTCAACAATGCCGGGGTCGCCGCCTATAAGCCGATTGAAGCGACGACCGATGAAGAGTGGGACAGGATCATCGATACCAATCTCAAGGGGACATTTCTGTTCCTGCGCCACATCCTTCCCGTAATGAAGCGGCAAAAAACCGGGATCATCATCAACGTCTCTTCCGGTCTCGGCGTGGAGGGGATGGCCGGATTTTCGGCATACTGCGCCTCAAAATTCGGCGTCGTAGGCCTCACACAAGTTGCAGCCGATGAACTGGCCGGGTCCGGGGTTCGGGTATATGCGGTGCTGCCCGGCGCCGTCGACACGACCCTTATCGCAGACAGCGGCCTCGATATTGCCCCTTCCGACCTGTTGAAGCCGGCATATCTGGCCCGCAGGATCTTTGCGGCGGCCGCGGGCAGCGAAAAATCCGGGGCATTGATCGAGGTTTATTCCTAATGAAATTATCTCCAAAGATCCAAAAAGCAATAAATGCAGCTTCTTCACTCCACTTCGGACAAGTACGGAAAATAGATGGATTACCATTTATTGTGCATCCTTTTTCAGTAAGCATAATCCTTTTGAACTATACAAGCAGCGAGGAGATTATTATTGCCGGACTACTTCATGATGTTTTAGAGGATGTAAAGGGATACTCTTTCCAAGATTTAATCAAGGATTTTGGCGATAACGTAGCTAAAATTGTTCAGGAGGTTTCTGAAGATAAAAACCCTAATATTCAGGAGGATGAAAAAGCCACTTGGAAGTCAAGAAAGGAGAAATATATTACACATATTAAAGATGCCAGCAGGGAGGCCTTGATGGTTTCTTGTGCTGATAAAATTCACAACCTCATGGCTCTGACTGATGCTTATTACCGGGAAAAGGAAATGATCTGGGATAAATTTAATGCACCAAAAGAAGAAATCCTTTGGAACTACAGAGAAGTCGTCAACGTTATAAAAGAAAAGCTAAATAATGACATCATTAAAGAATTAGATAATATTCACAACACATTTCTGAAGACTATTGGGATAAATATATAGCGGAATGCGCCGCGGAATAGATTATACTGAATTTGCCGTATTGGGTTTCCTCTATAATAAACAGTGATTTCCGATATTTTGATTTGTGCCGAGAGAAGGAGTAGCATAAGATCTCAGAGTATCTCACATGGTAGAAACAGAGCACAGCCTAATCGACTTTCTCCTCAATCCCCTCAACTATCCGGAAAGGCCTTCGGCAATTTCTCACCTGGAGACACATATATCCCACGTCTTCATCGGGGATGACTTCGTTTACAAGGTCAAGAAACCTGTAAATTTCGGTTTTCTTGATTTTTCCACGTTGAAGAAACGGCACTTTTTCTGTGAGAAAGAGGTCTTTCTCAATTCCCGTCTCGCAAAAGACATTTACCTCGGTGTTCAGCCCATATACAAAAGTGATCTTGGATACAGATTTGATCGACAAGAGGGAAGTCGGCCCGCAGAGTACTCGGTAAAAATGAAACGTATCCCCCTCGACTGTCTCCTCTTCAAACTGATCGGTGAGGGAAAGCCCCTTTATGGTGCAATGGAGGACGTGGGCAGAACACTGGCTCTGTTTCATGAGAATGTGGCGCCTTACAGAGGAAGAAAATACGGAGGTATCGAATCCATATGTGCTGCCATAGAAGAGAATTTTGAACAAATCAAGCCCTTCACCACTGTTACCGTTGACGAGAAGATGTTTAGGTTGCTTATGACGTACACCAGTGAATTTATAGCTGACCGCAAAAATAAATTCGCCGAAAGAAAGAGGAACGGATATATTCGGGATGGCCATGGCGATCTCCATTGCCAGCACATTTGTCTCGAGCATCCCCCAATCATATTTGACTGCATCGAATTTAATGAGGAGTTCAGGATCATCGATATGCTCGAGGACATTGCTTTTTTGTTCATGGACCTCGAATATCAAGGGAGATTCGATCTTTCGTCGAGACTCCACCAGGCCTACTTTACCCGCCAGCCGAAAGCCCTGGATGAGGGATTGCTGCGGTTCTACAAGATTTATCGGGCAGTAGTGCGAGGCAAGGTGGAGAGTTTTGTCGCCCGAAACATCGGGGACAGATCTAAAAGGGAAAAGGCAGTCGCCAGAGCCCGGGATTATTTCGGTCTTGCCGACTACTATATCAATTACTTTCAGAAACCATTCAATCCCGTGGTCTTCATGGGCCTCTCGGGATCAGGAAAATCAACGATCGCAAGGAATTTTTCACCCAACGCGGTGATTCTCCGGTCTGACGAGCTCAGGAAAGAGATAGCGGGCCTCAAAAAGGGAAAGCACGCTTACAGCTCATATGGAGCAGGGATCTACACTCCAGAACTTACCCACCAGATTTATTGTCTAATGCTCGATAAAGCGCTCGAATACACAAGACAGGGTAAAAAGGTGGTCGTTGAGGCTACTTACGTCAAGGCGAATCAGAGAAAATATTTTTATGAAACCTGTATCGCGAAGGGCCTAAACCCGTTCTTTATCAACTGTTTTGCAAGCGAGGACGTCTTGAAGGACAGGATCAGGAAGAGAATGGAGTCAGGCACGGATGTGTCTGATGCGGACCTCAACATCCTCGAACACCAGCTCAAACATCTGGAACAACCGGAAGAACTTCCCTGTTATCGGATTCTTCGCATCAACACCGAGGATGCTATTCACAATATAGTCTCTGCATTAAGAGAGTTCCTGCAGAATTGATCCTTTGGTGAACCGACCTGCCCCGGAAACACGGTCCGAATTTCATATCAGGATATTGGGATACTGTCGTTTTGACCTACCATTTACCTTCCACTTATCCCTCATTGTTTTCAAGTAGATTGAGCACTACACTTTAAAAAAAAGTGACAATTTCAATGGAATATTAGTTTAGATCGGTCAATGGAACATCATAATAATCAAAGGAGGAATTGACCATGAAGACAGATGCGGAACTAAAAAAGGATGTCACAGATGAGCTTAAATGGGCGCCGAATATCAATGCCGACGCCATCGGGGTTGCAGTCAAGGACGGCATAGTAACACTCAGCGGCTATGTGGACAGCTATACCGAGAAACTGGCTGCCGAACGCTCAGCCCAAGGGGTTTTTGGTGTTAATGCCATCGTGCAGGAAATCAAGGTCAAGCTGCCCGGTTCTGATAGCCGCTCTGATGAGGATATCGCCAAGGCAGCGATCAATGCCCTGGGATGGACGACCTCTGTGCCTCAGGATCGTATAAAAGTGAAGGTGCAGGATGGCTGGCTCACCTTAAGCGGCAAGGTTGACTGGCTTTACCAAAAAATCGCGGCAGAGGATGCAGTACTCTGCTTGATGGGAGTAAAAGGTGTTACTAATCTGATCACTGTGAAGCCGTTACTTAAACCTGAGGACATAAAAACCAAGATCGAAAGTGCTTTTCAACGCAATGCAGTAGTCGAAGCACGACGAATCAGCGTAGCCACTCGCGATGACAAAGTCATTCTCAGCGGTATTGTCCACTCTTATGCAGAAAAAAAGGAGGCTGAGCGGGTGGCCTGCGCAGCGCCGGGGGTATGTGAGGTTGAAAATAACATTGTAGTGATTCCCTAGCATTCCTCGTTGTGGTGCAATGGATTCCGGTATTAAAAAAGCGCGATCGAAGGAAGGGATGACGTATGTTCCGTTTCAAAAACCGCATACAAGCAGGTCAATATCTTGCCGATAAACTGACAAAGTACGTCAACGCACCAGATGCCATCGTTCTCGGGCTTCCCCGTGGAGGGGTCATTGTGGCCCATGAGATTGCCGTAAAACTCGGCCTACCCCTCGATGTAATCATAGTCAGGAAACTGGGTGTTCCTGGTTACAGTGAGCTGGCCATGGGCGCCATCGCTTCGGGGGGAATACGGATTATGAATGAAGAGGTGCTGAGTCAGATCAGAATTCCGGCCAGCGCCGTCGAGGCGGTCACCAGGCGCGAAGAGCAGGAGCTCAAGAGGCGCGAAGCCGCCTATCGTGGAAATCGCCCGCCGCTTCATGTTGAGGGTCTTACGGTGATTCTGGTGGACGACGGTCTCGCTACCGGCTCGACCATGCATGCCGCGGTGATGTCGCTTAAAAGGCAAGATCCTAAACGGATCATCATCGCCGTTCCGACGGCGTCTCCAGAGGTCTGCGATGAATTTAGGGCAGAGGTGGATGATATCATATGCGGCATAACACCCATGCCGTTTCACGCCGTCGGCGTTTGGTACGAGGATTTTTCTCAGACCACGGATGAAGAAGTGCGGCAATTGATTAAAGCGGCATGACCGGTTTGCATTGATAGCAGAGAACCGAGGTGAACCACTTGAATCAGCAAATGGAAGAAAGGGAGATCCATATCTCTTTGGGTAAAATTACCTTGGAGGGCCATCTGGCAATCCCTCCTAAAGCGCAAAGTATTGTGATCTTCGCCCATGGCAGCGGCAGCAGCCGTTTCAGTCCGCGAAATCTATCCGTGTCGGATTTTTTGCTGTCTGAAGGCCTGGCTACATTGCTGTGCGATCTGCTGACGCGTAAGGAAGAAGAAGTTGACACCTCTAGCGGGACCTTTCGCTTCGACATCGATCTGCTTGCCGGCCGCCTTTCGGGGATCACGCAGTGGGTCGTCTCCCAGCAAGAAATGCGAGACTTCACCATCGGTTATTTTGGCGCCAGCACCGGTGCCGCCGCCGCTCTGATCGCCGAAACCCAAAATCCCGGAGTCGTGCAGGCCATCGTTTCCCGTGGCGGTAGGCCTGATCTTGCGGGCCAGGCACTGGGGCGGGTTCGGTCTCCGACACTGCTCATTGTCGGAGGGAACGACCCTCAGGTGATTTCCCTCAACAAGCAGGCCATGGAATCGCTGACTTCCACGAAAGAGCTGGTGATCGTCCCCGGGGCGACGCACCTGTTTGAAGAGCCGGGCGCGTTGGAATCCGTAAGTCAATTGTCGTCCCTATGGTTTCGAAAATATCTGGTCCAGTAAAATAAGAAATAATCGCGAAAAATCAATGATAACCGGAAAGGAGAAAAAAGATGGCGGCGAATGATGGCATTAAAGGATTCATTATCGGCGGGGTCATTGGGACAATATTGGGAATTCTGTGTGCCCCCAAGAGCGGAAAGGACCTACGGAAAGAGATTCGGCATTCTTCCGAGGAATTGCTTAAAAAAAGCCAAAGAGCAGTACGAACAGACCTCCCAAAAGATCGAACAACTGGCAAACCGGAAGAAGGAGCTGTTCACAGAGAAAAAGGAGAAGGTGAGGAAAGCGATCGATGCCGGCGCAGAGGCCTTCAAGCAGACGTGATGGTGGCACGGTTTCTGCCGGTTTCGGATCCCATCCGCCATTGCCGCTGGCTACCAGGGGCGAACAAGCGCCGGATAGTCCCTTTCAGGCTGCGTACCGAGAGCCCCAAGCACTTTTCGGTAAGGAACATTGCACCGTCGGATGTAACTGCTAGATCCCAGGGATTACTTAGCCCGGATAACATAACCGTGCGGATCAACCGCATATCGTTGCCTGGCACGGTTGCTTGAGCCGCAACCGAAGGGCGGTCTGGTCACGGCTGCAACTAACAGTCATCACAGTGATACAGACCGTGAAGAACATTGTCAATACGATTGTTTTTACTCGCTTCAACACCATGCTACGGCTTGCCAACGATCAGTTTGTCGAAATCTTCAATGCGCAGTGCAGGAATGGTAGAGAAGGAAATCCCCAACGCCTTATTCAGGCCGACAGAAGCATTCATCGCTTCGCTGATACCGGGAAACTCCGCAATCACCAGTAAATCTGTCCCGCCCAATGTAGCATAAGCTCCCACGATGGTACCCCCGAACTGCTTTACGATCTGCCTTGCCTTCATGGTTCGCTCCGCACTGATTTGCTTCACTGCATCTGACGAATATTTCCCTGTCATTACGAATGTTGTCACAGCGCTGCCTCCTTTCTGTTCATACCTCTCTAATCTGACATGACAACTCTTCTCATACGAAGAAGCTATGAGTATTTACAGTTGCTCACGCTGGAAAACTCTGCAACCTGATGGAGAAATCATCAAGACCGGTATCGCTCGGAACACAATCAACTCAGATGCATTACATCCCTTCGCAATAGCCTTTGCGTGCAAAAGGCTGCATTCGGCAAGTTCTGAACCATCAAGAGGAATCAGTATTTTTTGATACATATGCAGTAATCTCCTTTCGAATCAGATATTGTATGATTATCAGTGTAAGACAATGAGTTGTCCGTCTCAACCCGCAACCCTCATACCTTTGATGTTGGATTATCCCGGAACAGTCATCCTTGCACATGATTCATGGATTCTTAGATGAGTTCTTTTCAACCCAGGCCGCAAACGCATCCATGAACTTCACAAGAAGCTCGAGAGTGGGCTCATTCTCAATTTTTCCGCTCGCATCAAACAAATGCGCAGCACCGCCGATATACGCTTCAGGCTGCTGCATTGCAGGCACGTCCAAGAATACAAGCGATTGCCGAAGATGATGATTTGCACCGAAGCCACCAATGGTGCCCGGCGAAACGCTTACCACTGCGCCAGGCTTTCCTCCCCAGACACTCTGACCATATGGCCGCGATCCCACATCGAGAGCATTCTTCAGCACACCCGGAACTGAGCGGTTGTATTCAGGCGTCACGAAAAGGTATCCGTCAAACGACCGCACATGCTTCCTGAATGTGATCCATTCTGAAGGTGGCTTTCCCTCATCATCATAATCTTGGTTGTAGAGTGGAAGCCCACCGATCTCGATGATTTCAAGCAGCAATGATTCAGGCGCCAGTGTGATGAGCACCTTTGCCATCTTCCGATTAAATGATTCTTTACGTAGACTTCCTATAAATACAGCGATATTTCTAGACATTTCTTATCCTCCCCGTTTGGCGAGTAAGTTCTTATACAGTGATAAATTTTGGCCTCATTCCCTGTTCTTTCGGAATCAACATGCCGCCATCTTTCATCAACTGTCTGTTCTGTAAAATGATTGGATCAATCACCTCTCCACAGATTACACATTTTAATCCTGAAAACTGCTCATAGGGACCAAAAAAACTTTCATACACCATTTTACCGCCGCAGCGGGAACATCTTGAATAAGGTGATTTATCCACTTTACCTCCTTCTCGAACCTCATAAAAAAAACATTTCAGATCACTTAGCCGGCTTCACTCATAAGATGTCTCATTCCCCTGGTTATGAAAAAAAATAGTGGAATGAATGTAGAAAATCAATACGAGTTAAACAGAGGGCTATTGGTAGGTCATAACTAATGATGGAATATCCTATCCCCTTGGTAAAGCCAGCACTCCAGTGATTCCCTTTCGAATCAACATCACAGCAATCGCAGCAAGAAGCAGGTTGGCAACTTTTGATGCAGTTTCGGTTCCCGTCCGTCCGATGACTTGCGTAATGGGATGTGCAAACATGAAAATGAATCCGGCGAGTGTGATATTAACAGTAGCCGCTATTGATGTGACTGATCTACCATGAATTTCCGCCAGTAGAATGCATATGGTCAGCACGGCAGGGCCGGTAATGAGAGGGACGCCAAGCAGTACAGCTCCCAAGCTGTCGGGATCTGCTTATGGCAGTCCCTGACGCCAAAGGCACCTCATCGATATGGATCGAATGGGCCTTTGATAAGAAATCTAATCAATCCATTTGAAGGTGACAATAAGGGCTTAATGAGAGAAAAATGGCAGGCCTAATCCACCCGATGTTGAATGTATGGAGAAAATATACGCAGACAATGTCCTTCTGGTGACTCAGCCTGAACGAGTAGCAGTAGATTTTCCCTGACAGATATCACCCATTTTCTCCTTATTGCATTCGATGAATGCCTTGATTAGAAGGTATAGAAAAATGATCGGCTTGGAGGGACCTCATAATGGGCACTGGAATCATTCGTCCTGCTAGAAAAAAGACGGTTGTCCTGCAGATCGCGCCGGAGACGGGCCGCCTGCCCAAACCATCACAGATTATCGCAGAAGAACGGAATAGACCTGATTATCATATCGACCCATGGGTATACCGGCATGAAAAAAATGTTATTAGGCAGCATCGCATCAAAGGTGCTGCATGAGGCGAATGCACCTGTTCTATTAATCAGACCAGAAGCCTGCCGCGAGTAAACCCCTATACGGCATATGTTGGAAAAATAGCAATGAATCCGAGGGAAGAAGCATCATGAACATGTGATCATGATGAAATTATGGAAGGTTCCAATCTGTAAGATGTAAGAGATGGGAAAATGGTTTCGCTAACAGTTGAATATAATATAGAAAAGGAGGATAACATGATCCCTCAAATCAAGAAAATACTTTATGCCACAGACCTGAGTAAAAATGCTGCATATGCCTTCTTTTATGCAGTAGATATGGCCAAAAAGTATAATGCAAGCATTGTGATCCTTCATGTTGTTGAGCCCATTCCTCATGTCTATACGGAAGTGGGGGTTGGCGTGCTAAGGAGCATTGAAAAACAGCAACAGGCTTCTGATCTTGAGGACATTAAAAAAGGGGTTCAGGAATATTGCCAGCGAATGGAGGACAATTCCGGCTTATCCTGTATGGACCGCGTATCCAAAATTATCACTCCTTTAGGCTATCCGGTGGAAGAAATTTTAAAGGCAGCGGATGATGAAGGATGCGATGCGATCATTCTTGGAACTCATGGAAAAGGGTTTTTGCGGCATACTTTTCTGGGGAGCGTTTCTGCATCGGTTTTAGAACGGACTCGAAAACCAGTCTACATTATACCGTTGCCCTCAGAAAAAACGAAGTTCGAATGGGGTAACATCTGACGTTTGAAACTATTGTCCAAGTAGACTGGGATGGTCTGATGCGTTAGGACAAGGATGCTCAACACTCTTGCAGCGGAACCACTACTTTGAGTATCGATCGATATGAATGCCATGACAAGCCCTCTTTTATCTTCTCCGCTCTCAAACTCCTTGACTTTCTCGTCCAGAAGTTTGTCCAGTGGCTTAATTTTATCGACGTCGTTGCATTTCATACCCTCCTCCTTCAAGATAAATCCTAGCGACCTATGGCTCGACATGCACCGCACACCGACAGCAAAAGATGCCGGTGAGTTGTGGTATTTTCTCAATTATGTATCATTGAATACAATAAGGAAAAAACAGGAGGTAAATAGTAAGAAAAAACTGACCTATATTTTTTTGATCGGAATAAAACAGAACAAAGGTCAGGACATAGATAGGGACAAACGATCCTGATTGATCAGGAGGGGAACGATGTCAAAGCAACGAAGTTTCGCTCGGCGGACCTGCGGCAGGGTGTTTGTGATCAGGATCTCGCTGATGCGCAGGTTCTTGAGGCGTTCGAGAGCTCCAGCGGAAAAAATGCCATGCGTTGCGGCGATGCTGACTCTTTCGGCACCCTGTTCTTTAAGGAGTTTTACTGCTTCGGCGATCGTTCTACCAGTGTCGATCATATCATCGACAATGAGAACATCCTTCCCTCGAACATCCCCATGGAGATGCCTTGCGTAGGCGACGTTCGCCCGTGGGCGGACCTTATCAATCATGGCAATCTCTGGTGAGGGTTTTAGGAGTCCCATGAGCCGCCGCGCTCGCGGGATGGACCCTGTATCAGGGGCAACGATCACAGCCGGAGGCCGTTTTGCCAGTTCCACGGCAAAGTGCGGCAGGGCGGATAATTCAATGACGGAGCGGCCGAGGGCCTTGCGGATCCATCCGCTGTGGACATCTAAGACAACGAGTTGTGAGGGTTTTATCGACCGGAGAAGCTCAACGACCATGATACCGATACTCGCATCTCCCCCGTGGGTGAGCCGGTCCTGCCGTGCATAGCCAAGGTAGGGCACGATCAGGACGATGTGAGTGGCCCCGTTCTCGCGGAGCAGCCGGTGTAAGGCCAATAGATCGAAAAGCGACTCCGGAGCGGGGAGAACGGAGGCGACGATGGCAACTGATTGTCCCGCCACCTCGCCTTTTAGATGGTATCTCCGTTCCCCGTCGGCAAATGCAGAAACCTCATATTGCCCGACGGTACAGCCGTGTTTGATGAAAGAAGATCGCAGATGTTCGGTAGAGTCCGTGAGATAATATTCCACTGACGTTATCCTTCATTTTTTTCATAATATCGCAGGATCGGTTGAATGCTCTTTTTAAGGTCCTTCCGCCCTCACATACCGACAGAAGATGACTCTCTATTTAACCCGCGGAAAAGAGGAAATAAGATGGCATACTCCCCCTTCTTATTTCTAAAACCGGTCATTTATCATAATGAATTGCCTCAACGGGACAGGTTTCCGCTGCCTTCATTATTTTTTCATTCAAGGACAGATTTGCTCCCTTTATGACCGAGGCAATATCACCTTCGAGTTCAAATACCTCTGGACAGATTTCCACACAGGTTCCGCATGCAATACAGGTATCATCAACCGATACTTTCGTCATCTTGCCCTCCTTTGGATAGCCAATCTTATCCAATATATAAACGACTGTTTCGACTTATACTCGCAAGAAATTTCTACCTTTTTTCATTCAGTGTCGATGAAGCGTAAGGTGGTTCTCATCGCGGTCCGAATCTCGCCCAGAGTATAGCAAGCACAATCAACAACAATAAAATCATCATAATGGCATAAATTCTGAGAATCAATGTGAGAAAAACAGAAGACTATTGGTAGGCAACAACTACAGTGGAATAGCAGGCCATATTGTATAATGTCCCGAACAGCTCCACTTCTGCCTCAATGATCAGTGATGATGCCTATTTAAGTTAGTCTCTGTTGAAGTATGAGGTAAACAGTAACTGTCTCCCGGTAAAATGCATATTAAACAACCATAGCGTTAGTAGATGCAATCACCTTCCATTTGTTGCTTTAACCTACCATTTATCTTCCACTTATCCCTTATTGTTTTCCCGCAAATAGACCAATACACTTCAATTAAAAGGGCTGATTGAACATTTATTCGATTGATCTCCAATGGAGCATCATGAAACAGTTAAAAAGATTATGATCGAAGAATTAAAGGAATTTGTTTTGAAAGGCTTCCCGCTTTGGGATGCGGATTCACAATTCAACAAAATGCTGCCAGGAGCATTCGCAGTAAAACCTGGCAAATCATATCAATAAGGAGGAAATGGAAATGGCAGATCAAGTATGTCCTGAGTGCGGTTGCAGCATTGGTGATAATGCATTTGAAAAGGAAAGTGTCAACTTCTGCTGTGAGCCCTGTGCAACCAGTTGTGAATGTGAATGCGGGTGCATTGATGAGTCGCAACCGGTAAGACGGCAATCCTCCAAGAAACGACAAAGACGAGGGAGTAATTGAAGGATTGAGTGATTGCCGTACGACCGGATAACCTTGTTTGGACCAGGACCGGGAGGCTTGGTGGATACTGCACATTGTGGCCGTGATATTTTTTTCTGGTTCGGCCATGCGATTCACTTCTAAAAAATAACGAGGGATAGATATTCGCTGCCATAAGGCTTCCATTTAACTCTCATTGTCCTGACTCCGGGAGTGTAGTATTTCTTCTTATAAAAACGATATTTATCTTTCACAAAGAACGGAGGTACGAAAATGATTACCCTACCCGAACTGCCCTATGTCAAAACATCTTTGGAGCCCATCATCAGCGCCCGTACCCTGGAATTCCACCATGGTAAGCACCACAAGGCTTATGTAGACAATCTGAACAAATTGATTGCAGGGACCGACCTGGCCAATGCAGAGCTGGAAACAATCATAAAAAAGGCTTCCGGCGATTCCGCAAAAGCAGGAATCTTCAATAACGCCGCTCAGGTCTGGAACCACTCCTTTTATTGGAAATCTCTGAAGGGTAACGGAGGTGGAATGCCTACAGGCGCCGTAAGCGCGAAGATTACCGCTGTTTTTGGGAATTATGGTAAATTTGCGGAAGAATTCAAAAATACAGGGGTATCGCAGTTTGGAAGCGGATGGGTATGGCTCGTTCTGGACGGAGGAGAACTGAAAATCGTAAAGACCTTGAATGCCGACACCCCGATCGCCCATGGCCAGACACCGCTTCTTACGATCGATGTCTGGGAACACGCCTATTATCTTGATTATCAGAACCGTCGGCCCGACTACCTGGCTGCCGTCATCGACAAGCTGATCGACTGGGATTTCGTCAACGCAAATATGGTTTGACTTGTGCTGAAGGGGAGAAATGGATGTCGCAAATCATTGTCGCGCAGGACAGCAACGGCATCGTCATGGCAGCCGAGAATCGGGCGATTCAATTGGATTCGGAAGGAAAAGAGGTTCCTTACCAAGTCAACCGTTTGCTCCCCATTGCGACCCATGTCGCGCTCCTGACATCGGGCGCGGTCGAGGGGATTGGGATGGGCAAC
>CAWJHT010000103.1:0-48604 GCA_963842685.1 uncultured delta proteobacterium
TCCAGCGTCGAATAGAACCGGTCCATCCCCTGCCTGCGCCTCGTTCAGGGCCGCATCGGAAAAATCGACGGGGCTCCGGTAATGGCTCTGCAGCAGGAAGAGCCTGCAGGACCTCGGGATGATACTGCTTCAGGATGTCCCGGATGGTGAAGAAGTTGCCGAGGGATTTCGACATCTTCTCGCTGTTGACCCGGACGAAGCCGTTGTGGACCCAGTAGCGGGCCAGGGTTTTGCCGGTCGCCCCCTCCGACTGGGCGATCTCGTTCTCGTGGTGGGGAAAGACCAGGTCCTCGCCGCCCCCATGGATGTCGAAGGTGTCCCCCAGGTACCGCTGGCTCATCACGGAACACTCGAGATGCCAGCCGGGCCGGCCGCGCCCCCAGGGGCTCTCCCACCAGGGCTCTCCTTCCTTGCTCGCCTTCCAGAGGGCAAAATCGAGGGGATTGCGCTTCTTGTCGTTCACATCGACGCGGGCGCCGGCCAGCATGTCCTCGAGATTCCGGCCGGAGAGCTTTCCGTACCCGGGAAATTGTTCCACCGCATAATAGACATCCCCATCCACCGCATAGGCCAGCCCCTTCTCGATCAGCGTCGGCCACCAGGCGGATCATCCCGTCGATGTGCTCCGTCGCCCGGGGGGTCACCGTCGGCCGGGCGACGCCGAGCGCCTCCATGTCCTCGTCGTGTTCCCGGATATACCGCTCGGAGATCTCGGCGATCCCTTTCTTCTCCCTGCTGCGCCTTCTCGATGATCTTGTCGTCGACATCGGTGAAGTTCTTCACATAGGTCACGTCGTAGCCCCGGTAACGGAGATAACGGGTGATGACGTCAAAGACGACGGCCGAACGGGCATGCCCCACATGGCAGACATCATACGCGGTGATGCCGCACACATAGATGCCGACCTTCCCCTCGTGAAGGGGATGGAATTCCTCTTTTTTCTTCGTCTGGGTGTTGAATATTCTCAGAGACATCGCTCCTCCGGCAGGTCAGGGGAAAAGGGCTATGGCAGGCAAACCGGTTTCTTCCTTGAGACCGCACATCAGATTCATGTTCTGGATGGCCTGACCGGAAGCCCCCTTGATCAGGTTGTCGATCACCGAGACGATGATGATCCTCCCGGTTCTCTTGTCTACGGTGACTCCGATATCGCAGAAGTTCGAGCCGACAACGGAGGAGAGATTGGGAAACTGGCCGGACCGGCAGATCCGGACAAAGGGTTCCTCCCGGTAAAATGCCTGATACAGGGCCGTCGCCTCTTCCGCGGTCACATCCTTGCTCAGCTTCGCATAGATCGTGCTCAGGATCCCCCGTTTCACCGGCAGCAGGTGGGGCGTAAAAGAGATCTTCATCTCCCGCCCCGCAAGGGCGCTCAGTTCCTGTTCGATCTCCGGGGTATGCCGATGCCCGCCGACCTTGTAGGCCTTGAATCCCTCCGCCACTTCGCAGAAGAGCGAGGCGATCTGGGGATCCCGACCGGCCCCGCTGACGCCCGATTTCGAGTCGGCGATGACGGAGTCGGTATCGATCCAGCGCGACTTGAGAACCGGCGCCAGCCCTAGAATGATGCTGGTGGGATAACAGCCGGGATTGGCAACCAGCCGCGTGTTGCGGATGCTCTCCCGATGAAGCTCGGGCAGACCGTAAACCGCCTCTCGGAGCGTCCCGGGGGCCTTATGCCGGCCATACCACGCCTCATAGGTCGCCGCATCGCTGGATGCGGAAATCCGCGCTCAGATCGATGACCTTCCGGCCGGCCTTTAAAAAAATCGGCGCAAATTCCATGGAAACCCCATGGGGAAGGGCCAGAAAGACGATATCGGCAAGATCGGCGACCGCTTCGGGAGAGGCGTCCGTGTAGACGAGATCGGTCAGTCCGGAAAAAACGGGATAGACTTCGGCGACCGGAACCCCGGCAAACCGCCGGGAGGTCGCCGCCACGACCTTCGCACCGGGATGGCCGACGAGCAGCCTCAGCAGCTCCTCCCCGGTGTATCCGCTCCCCCCGTAAATGCCGACCTTGATCACCTCTACGCCTCCTTCGGCTCAAAAAAAAGGGAGGCCTCAGCCTCCCCGGGAATTTATCTCTTTGAGAACTGGAACCGTTTTCTGGCCCCCGGCTGTCCGTATTTCTTTCTTTCCTTGATCCGTGAATCACGCGTCAGAAAACCGGCCTTTTTCAGGGCCGATCTCAGTTCCACGTCATATTCCACAAGGACCTTGGAGATGCCGTGTTTGATGGCGCCCGCCTGACCGGCGATGCCGCCGCCATCCACGTTGATAGTAGAAATCGAACCGGCCGCTTTTCCCCGTCATCTCAAGTGGCTGCTGGATGAGCATCTTCAGGCTTTCCCGGGTGAAGTAGTCGTCGAAGTTCCTCTTGTTCACCTGCAGGACGCCGGTGCCTTCCTTCATGTAGATCCTGGCAATGGCGCTTTTTCTCTTCCCCGTCGCATAAAAACGTTTTTCCGTCATATTTCTCTCCACATCGTGTTCACAGGCCCGATCTTCTCTCCCGTGAATCATGAAATTATAAATCCAGAATACGAGGACACTGGGCTTCGTGCGGATGGTCGCCGCCGGCGTAGATCTTGAGCTTTTTCAGCATGGCCCTTCCCAGCGTATTTTTGGGGAGCATCCCCTTTACGGCCGTCCGCAGCACCTCTTCCGGTTTCTCCTTGAGCAGCTTCCCCGCCGTGATGGCCTTGATCCCGCCCGGATAGCCCGAATGGTGGTAATAGATCTTGTCGGTCAGCTTCTTGCCGGTGAGGCTGATCTTTTCGGCATTGACCACAATCACAAAATCACCGGTATCCATGTAGGGCGCGAATATGGCTTTGTGCTTGCCGCGCAGCCGGTGGGCAATCTCGCATGCCAGCCTGCCTAAGATCTTGTTCTCGGCATCCACGAGATACCAGTCGCGGATGACCTCTTCCTGCTTTGCATGAGTCGTCTTCATCATTTCACCAAGTGATCATAAATTTGAAACTGGAGAGATATGCAAATTTACCAAATTTGTCAAGGAAAAACCTGTAAAAAAATGAAAAAGAAAAACCTGCCCCTTAAAAGGCAGCGCCCCCCTGTCCCGCTGCCCCTCTTTTAAAGCCATGTTCCCCCCTCCGCCGCCCAATCCCGTAAGCGAAATATAACCCATCACCGTTTGGTCATACTCACCGGAGGTCACATTGACTTCAAAAAGCCAGCACTGCCTCCGGTATTTGATGCCGTAGGTGGATTCGATCGTCTTGTTGTCCAGCAGGTTTCGTCTCAGGATATAGATCGGCATCTATCGAGGACGTCAGCGACGCCTTCAGGTAGAGATTGATCTCCTCGCAGGGAGTCCTGGGTATAACGATATCCCACGGAGACGAAGTCTCCCCGGTTGTCGAGGAGGGTCAGGTCATAATTGGTCTGAGTCCATTTACTAGGTATTGACGTTATAGAGGTTGCGCGCCGCGAAGGAGAAATACTGAATCGGCGACAGATCCAGCTCCAGAATCACGTCGCCGAAGGGCCGACGCTTGTCCGTTTCCGGATCCGTTAACGTCCCTTCTGCTCTCGCGGATGTTGTAGGTCTGAGCCAGCATGAGGCGCATCATCTGGTGGTAATTGGCCTTTCCATCCGTTCCCCGTCGTTCGGGAGACGATCGTGTTGGTAAGAGCCCTAGGTCAGGATGTTCTGAGCCCCAATTCCCGCCTACGAAGTTCGGAAGGTTTTCCTGAAGGACTTCGGGAATGTAGGTGTAAGTAGATCTCCGGTCTGATCGAATGCCTGATCTTTTCCACACCGCCGATCCCGCTCCCCACGGTGAAAACCCTGCTGATTTCCGTAGAGAAGGTTCCGCCGACCGGAAAGATTTCCCGGGTGCCGTATTTGTCTTCGGTATCCGCCTCGGAATCGGTCCGATCCCAGATGCTCCCCCGGAATCCGACCCAGGGGGTCACCTGAAGATAGGGGCCGAGTTTCACCGGCAGATACAGCGTCGGATTCAAGTCCCAGAGATTGACCCTTTTGACCCTCCTGACGGTAGAAATTATACATAGGCGGCGCCGAATTCGAGCTGCAGGGGACTTCCGAAGAGAGGCTGCCGAAATCCCGTCAGGCTCACCTCCGGATACAGTCTGCAGCGTGCCGTCATTGGTCGGGAGAGGAAAAATCATCTGTGTAGCTGGCCAGGGCGGACAGGTTGTACACGGACCAGTCCTTGGTCAGACGGACCGTGGAATTCGAGCGACCCGAGGGATTCATCTCCCAGGAAGGAGATGCGTTGAAACGGTTTCTCGCCGGTTTGGGAATAGTTATTGAGGTAATAGTTGTAAGATGAAAAGTCACGGAAATACCAGGGGTCGGATACCCTGCGGATATCGCTCCGGAGGTTGAAACCGGAGGCGAAGGTCGTTTCATGGTTCAGATAAAAGGACCAGCGTTTCTGATCCTCCTGCCAGTCGCGGCTCATCGATCCGACGGTTTCCGTGACCTGTTTGCGGTCGTTGATAAAATCGGCGTAGAAGGTTCCGAAGGATGCGGGACTGAGGAAGTAACGGAACTCCACCCCCTCCTTGAAGCCGCGTTTCTCCATATAGCGCTGATAGAAGGTTGCATCGGCGCTCTCCGAGATGGCCCAGAAGAAGGGCAGTTCCACATCCAGACCGTTCTTGTCGCTGGAGTAACTGAAAAAAGGGAAGAGAAAACCGGACTGCCGTGTCGTCTTGGCGGGGAAAAATAAGTAGGGAACATAGAAGAGCGGAATATCCCGGGCGAGGAATCGGCCGTGCTTCATCGACCCGTAACCGTCGATGGTCACATCGATTTCGCTTGCCGCCAGGCGCCAGTCGGGCGTCATCTCCGTCGCAGGTGGTCACCGTGGCGTTTTCCAGCCGATAGGTCGACTCCCCCTTCTTCTCGATCTTTTCTCCCTTGACGTACAGATGGTTCTGGGCGATGAACATCTTCCCGTCATCCACCGTTCCGGTCTTGGATGACGATGTTGAACAAGACCTTCTCGCCCTCGATCACATCCTGATCGCTATGGATCAGCACATGTCCCTCGGCGAGGGCCAGATTCGTTTCGCGGTAGAGGGTCACGGTGTCGGCCTTCAGGAATCCCCGGGTAAAGGTGATCACGACTTTCCCCGCCGCATGAACGGCGTCTTCATCCTCGTCGTAGGCGATGCTGTCCGCCTCGATGGTGACCGGTCCCTCGGCGATATCTCCCCTCGAAGCCGGTAGGGCGGGAGACGCCGCCAGAAGCGAGAAACAGGACAAGAACGAACCAGTAAAACCCTTTCCACCTCAGCATGACCCAGCACCCCCTCATGTCACGCGTTCCTCCCTGACTGCATCAAAACCGCGCACCGGCGCCGGCCTGATGGATTCTTTTAATCTCCCCGACAAGATAGAGGGAGCCGGCGACACAGACGAGATCCTCTCTCTCCGGCCAGGGAGAGGGCCTGCTTCAGGGCATCGCCCGGATTTTCGACGACTTCGAATTTTTTTATTGAACTCCCTGGCCACCGGCAGCAGGACATCCAAAGGCAGCGCCCTATCGCTGTCCGGGCGGGTGAGAATGACCCCGTCGGCCAGAGGGAAGAGCCTCTTGACCATCGCCCGGTAATCCTTATCCCCGAGGACGCCGAAGATCAACCATAGCCGCCGGTAGGAAAAATCATTTTTCAGCGCCCGGCAGAGGGTCGCCGCGCCGGCCGGATTATGGGCGCCATCCACGAGCAGCATCGGTGCGCGCTGGAGGAGCTCCAGCCGCCCCTCCCAGCGGGTTTTTCTCAGGCCTTCGACAACGGCACGTTCATCGATCCTGAAACCGGCATCTCCGATCAGTTCCACGGCACCCAGCGCCAGAGCCGCATTGGCATATTGGTGCCTCCCCGCAAGAGGGCAGACAAGCCGTTCATAGCGGCGTCCGATGCCGCGGTATGAAAACGTCCCATCCCGGTGAATCCTGGTACGGATCTCCTTCCCCAACCGGTAGAGCGTCGCCCCTCTTTCCCGACAGAGGGTCTTCAGGGTCTCGATGACCGGCTTCTGCACGGCCGCGGTGAGGCAGATCCCCCCTTCCTTGATGATTCCCCCCTTTTCCCGGGCGATCTTCTCCAGGGTGTTGCCGAGATACTCACGGTGTTCGAGGGAAATGTTGGTAATCACCGAGAGAAGGGGAATGACCACATTCGTGGCGTCGAGCCTTCCCCCCATCCCGATCTCCAGAACGGCGATATCCACCCGCTGCCGGTGAAAATGGAGAAAAGCCATGGCCGTCAGGAATTCGAAATAGCTGACATCCTCGGTCACCTTCTCTTTCACCTGTTCGACGCAGTCTGCCGCTTCCTCGCGGCTGATCATCCGGTCGTCGATCCGGATCCTTTCCCGGAAATCGATCAGGTCAGGAGAGGTATAAAGGCCGGTCCTGTATCCGCCCGCGGAGAGGATCGCGGCCGTCATCGCCGCCACCGAACCCTTGCCGTTCGTCCCCGCGATCAGGATGGTGGGATAACCGTTCTGGGGATTGTGGAGTCGCTCCAGCAGTGAACGGATCGGATCAAGCCCGAAACGAATACCCATTTTGTTCAGGCCGGAGAGATATGCAAGCGTGTCTCGATACGTCATGGATGACTTTTTAGGATGCCGTCACTTTGAATACCTCATCGCCGGGCCGGACCCGGTCCGCCACCTTGATGCCGACATAGTCGCCGGCAACCGCCCGAGGCACTTTCTGATTATTGACCTCCATGGAATCAAGCGCCATGGTCAGATCCGTGGTGTGACCCGTGAATTTAATCGTATCCCCGACACTGATCTCTCCGTCCGTGATCTTGACCGCTGCGACGCTCGGTTTGGAAAAAAACTTCATGACTTCCCCGATTCTCTGTTCAGCCATAACCGCTCCTCCTTCCGCACGACGATGATATAAATCCCCCACCATGAATACTTTGCGGGAAACTATATCGCTTTTTATGAAAAACACAAGGAGGGAAATGGGTGGAAATGAATGAGGGCGGGTTGCAGACCCGCCCTCTGTAGGCATTTATTTTTTGGAGGCCGGAGCCTTCTTCTTCACGCTTTCCGCCTCGGCATCACGGACGAATTCAATGATGGACATGGGTGCATTGTCACCCACACGGTAGCCCGTCTTGACGATTCTCGTATAACCACCGGACCTGTCCCGATACCGCACCGACAATTCCCCGAACAGCTTTCCCACGACATCCCGCTCCCGGACAACTGCCGCAGCCTGTCTCCTGGCATGGAGATCCCCCTGCTTTCCGAGGCCGATCATCTTCTCCGCCACTTTCCTGAGCTCCTTGGCCTTCGTATCGGTGGTCTTAATCTTCTCGTGTTTCAAAAGAGAAGTCACCATCGTCCTGAGCATGGCCTTCCGATGGCTCGTCGTTCTCCCCAGCTTGCTTCCAAATTTTCCCTGGCCCATCGAACATCATCCTTTCAATTCTATTCTTCCTCTGCCTGAGATGCCGTTCCCGTTTTTTCCGCCTTGTTCCACGGCGGGAAGTCCAGCTTCATGCCGAAGCTCAGTCCCGATTCAGACAGAATCTCTTTGATTTCATTTAGTGATTTCCTGCCGAAGTTCTTGGTCTTGAGCATCTCCGCCTCAGTCTTCCCAACGAGTTCCCCGATCAGGTTGATACCGGCGTTTTTCAGACAATTCGCCGAACGGACGGAGAGTTCCAGATCGTCGACATGCCGCAAAAGGATATCATTCGGATCTTCCGGAAGGGGTGCGGCCTCCGGCGGTTGCTCTCCCACTCCCACCTCGGGAAAATTGATGAAGACATCCAGCTGCTCCTTGAGGATCTTGGCGGCATAAGCCAGGGCATCATCAGGGAGAACACTCCCGTCCGTCCATATCTCCAGAATCAGTTTGTCATAGTCCGCCACCTGCCCAACACGGGAATAGGTGACGGTATAATTGACTTTTTTGATCGGCGAAAAGATGGCATCGATATTGATCGTTCCCTCGGGTTGCTCGGGATCCTTTTCCTTCTGTGCGGGTATATAGCCTTTACCCATTTTGACCACCATCTCCGCTTTGAGGGAAGCCTCCCCGACCAGCGTCGCGATGTAGTGCTCCGGATTGAGGATCTCGACTGTCCCGTCGGTCACGATGTCTGCTGCGGTGATTACCCCCTCCCGCGAGGTATCGATATGGATGGTTCGCGGGCCGTCCTGATGAAGTTTCAGGCGCACCCCCTTGAGATTGAGAATGATATCGGTGACGTCTTCCTTGATCCCGGGGATCGTGGAAAACTCATGCAGCACCCCGTCAAATTTAACGGAAACAATGGCTGCCCCCTGAATGGAAGAGAGAAGTATCCTTCGGAGAGCGTTTCCCAGGGTGGTGCCGAAGCCGCGTTCCAGCGGCTGGCAGGTGAACTCCCCATACATACGGGTGTGGGTCGCCTCATCAATATCGATTCCTTTTGGTTGAATCAAACTACGCCAGTTTCTCTGCATAATTCCTTTCCCTGCCCTTCGGAGTTCTGGTTATTGTTCTACTTGGAATAAAGTTCAACGACCAGCTGTTCCCGTACCGGCATTGTCAATTCTTCACGCGTCGGAAGCGTCTTCAAGACGCCCCTGAAATTTGCCTTGTCAATTTCCAGCCATTGAGGCACACCCCGCCGGGCAACGGTTCCCATGGCTTCGAGTATCCGCTCAACCTTTCTGCTTCCCTCTCTGACCTGCACCTCGTCCCCGAGTTTGATCAAATAGGAAGGGATATTGACTGGTTTTCCACTGACCAGGAAATGGTTATGCCTGACCAGCTGCCTTGCTTCCGTACGCGAATTGGCAAAGCCCATCCGGAAGACCATATTGTCCAGTCTTCTCTCTAAAAAGATGAGGAGATTGCTTCCGGTAATTCCCTTCTGCCGATCCGCCTTTTCGAAATATCCCCGAAATTGCTTCTCCAGCAGACCGTACATCCTTTTGAGCTTCTGCTTCTCTCGCAACTGAACGCCATAATCGGAGAATTTCTTCCGGAGCTGGCCGTGATCTCCCGGGGCATAACCCCGTCTTTCAAAGGCGCACTTCTCGCTGTAACACCTGTCTCCCTTGAGAAACAGCTTCAGACCTTCTCTCCGGCACAACCTGCATACGGATTCTCTATACCTTGCCAAAAAAGCCTCCCTGATCGGTGATCAATGATCCATTAACAATTATCAATTTACAACACATCGATGATCAACGGCGACTCTCCGTCGCTCATTGAGCGTTGACATCGTTTAAACCCTTCTACGCTTGGGCGGACGACATCCATTATGGGGAATTGGCGTCACATCCCGAATGAGGCTGATCTTCAGACCCGCCACCTGCAGAGACCGGAGCGCCGATTCCCGACCGGAACCCGGACCTTTGACATAGACCTGAACCGCCCGCAAGCCATGTTCTCTGGCCTTCTTCACCGCATCCTCCGCCGCCATCTGCGCCGCAAAAGGGGTGCTTTTCCTCGAACCCTTAAATCCCTGCATCCCGGCCGATGCCCAGGCAATGACATTACCGCTCAGATCGGTGATGGTCACGATCGTGTTGTTAAATGTCGATTGAATGTGAGCTATCCCCTCGGAGATATTTTTCTTTTCTTTCTTCTTCCCTGTTTTCCTGACTGGCTTTGCCATTGGTCCTCCGGATCCTTTTACCGATTATTTCTTCTTGCCGGCAATCGACCTTCTCGGTCCTTTTCTTGTCCTGGCGTTGGTGCTCGTCCGCTGTCCCCGGACAGGAAGCCCCTTTCTGTGTCTCAGGCCGCGGTATGTCCCCACATCCATCAACCTCTTCACGGACATGGACACTTCCCGTCTTAAATCCCCCTCAACCTTGTGCTCCTTGTCGATAATGTTCCTGATGGAGGTTATTTCCGCGTCGGCAAGTTGATCTGTCTTGATGTCGGGATCGACGCCGGCTTCCAGAAGGATCTCTTTCGATTTTGTCTTCCCTATACCGTAGATATAGGTTAAAGCGATCTCCATCCTCTTGTTTTTAGGTAAATCCACTCCTGCAATTCTTGCCACCTGATAACCTCCTGAAAAATGAATCCTTATCCCTGACGCTGCTTATGTTTCGGATTCTCACAAATGACGCGCAACACACCGCGTCTTTTGACAATCTTGCACTTTTCGCAAATCTTCTTGACCGAAGAACGTACTTTCACGATGATCACTCCTTGAATCCGCCAAGGGCGAAGCCTATACCGCCTGCCGGTCGCCCGCCTTCGCTATTTTGTCCTGTATACGATTCTTCCCCGTGTCAGATCATAGGGAGACAGCTCAACCGTCACCCTGTCACCCGGGAGGATCTTGATAAAATGCATCCTCATCTTACCGGAGATATGGGCCAGAACGCGGTGACCGTTTTCCAGTTCCACACGAAACATGGCATTCGGCAAGGGCTCAATCACCTTGCCTTCAACCTCTATTGCTTCCTCTTTTGCCATAATTTCCGATCTGTGACAGGATACCCCTCCTCTGCCGTCTCATTTCAGGGAAATTCACTGAAGCCGGCTGAGGATGTCCGGTCCGTTTTCCGTAATCGCTACGGAATGTTCAAAATGGGCGGAAAGTTTTCCATCCTTGGTGACCACCGTCCAGCCATCGGGCAGGACTCGCACTTCGTAACTTCCCTCATTGACCATCGGCTCTATGGCCAGCACCATGCCCGGTTTAAGCTCTATCCCTCTCCCGCGGACGCCGTAATTGGGTATCTGCGGATCTTCATGGAGGCTCCTGCCTATTCCATGTCCGACAAAATCCCTGACAACCGAAAATCCCGCCGACTCGACCCGTTCCTGAACGGCAGCGGAAACATCTCCCAGGCGGTTGCCGGCCTGGCCTGCCGTATGGCGTCGTATAGACCCGCTTCGGTGACTTTCAAAAGTCTCATCGCTTCAGCGGAAACGCCCCCACCGGAACAGTGATCGCCGCATCGCCATAATACCCCTTGTAATTCACGCCAAAGTCGAGGCTCAGGATATCTCCTGAAACGAGCGGCCGATCCGACGGCATTCCGTGAACCACTTCTCCATTCACCGATGTGCAGAGGGCAAAGGGATAACCTCGATATCCCTTGAACGCCGGTTTCACCCGCTTCTTGCGGGAGAGCTCCTCACAGTAACCGTCAAGCTCATTCGTGGTCACACCCGGCCTGACTCTTTCCCGAAGCTCACTCAAGATTTCCGCAACGATCAGATTGCTTGTCCGCAGCTTCTCAATCTCATCGGGCAGTTTCAGGATAACCATGTCAATGATCCTGCGCCGGGGAAGTCACGCACTCTTCAACGTCTTCTGGCGATACGTCCCTTCTTCATGAAACCCTCATACTGTCTTGTCAGCAGATGGGTTTCAATCTGCCCCGCCGTATCCAGGGCGACACCCACGACAATCAGCAGAGCGGTCCCTCCAAAATAGAAGGGCACATTGAAAGAACTGATCAGTACACTGGGGAGCACACAAACCACCGAGACATAAATAGCGCCCCCGAACGTCAGCTTCGTCAGGACGTCATCAATATACTCCGCCGTCTTCTTGCCCGGCCTGATCCCGGGAACATACCCCCCGTACTTTCTCATATTATCGGCGACATCCACGGGATTGAAGGTCACCGCAGTGTAGAAAAAACAGAAGAAGACGATAAATGCCACATAGAGCAGCTCATAGCCTACCCGTCCCGGAATCAGTTGTCCCGCAACCGTCTTCATCCAGGGATGGGGGATAAAATTCGCGATCGTCGCCGGAAACATGATGATCGAAGAGGCGAATATCGGCGGAATCACCCCTGCCGAATTCACCTTCAGGGGAAGATGGGTCGACTGACCGCCGTACATCTTCCTCCCGACGACCCGTTTCGCATACTGCACGGGGATCCTTCTCTGCCCCGTCTCTACAAAGACGATCACGCCGACGACCAGGACCATCAGCACGATAAGGATGATCACGAAGAAAATCCCCATTTCCCCCGAGAAGAGGAGGCGGAAGGTGTTGATGATCGCCTCAGGCCCGCGAACCACAATACCGGCGAAAATGATCAGAGAGATTCCGTTGCCGATCCCCTTTTCGGTGATCTGCTCCCCCAGCCACATGATGAACGCAGTCCCCGCGGTCAGGGTGATCACCGTCATCAGCCTAAATGCCCAGCCTGTCGTGATGACGATGGAGGTCCCCGTAGGTCCCGCCATGTTTTCCAGTCCGATGGCAATACCGAAACCCTGAATGAGGCTCAGGACCACGGTTCCGTATCGGGTGTACTGGGTGATCTTTCTCCGGCCCGCGTCCCCTTCCTTGGAAAGCTTTTCGAGGTAAGGGAACGGCCACTGTCAGGAGCTGAAGAATGATCGAGGCGCTGATATAAGGCATGATCCCCAGGGCAAAGACCGAGAGATTGCTCAGCGCGCCTCCGGCAAACATATCAAAGAGACCCAGAAGCGACCCTTTGGCCTGTTCGAAAAAGGCCGCCAGCGCCGCTGTATCGATCCCAGGTGTCGGAACATGGGCGCCTATCCGGTAAACCGCCAGCAGAAGAAACGTAAAGAGAATTCTCTTCTGGAGTTCCGGTATTTTGGAGATATTTTTTAAGCCTTCTAACAAATCAGCTGACCTCTAAAATTGTGCCGCCTGCGGCTTCAATCTTCTGCCGTGCCCCACGGCTGACCAGATCCACCTTCAGGGAAAGAGGATAGTCGATCTGTCCATTGCCCAGAACCTTGATCCCGTCCGCCTTTCGCTTCACAAGACCGACGGCCAGCAGGGTTTCCCGATCAACGACCGATCCCTCCGGAAACCTTTTCAACTGGTCGATATTGACGGTCGCAATGATCCGGCGCATAGGATTTTTAAATCCTATTTTGGGTAATCTTCTGGAAAGGGGCATCTGCCCTCCTTCAAAACCGGGGCGTACGCTGTGCCCCGAACGGGCATTCTGTCCCTTCGATCCCTTTCCCGCTGTGCCGCCGTGTCCCGAGCCGTCGCCTCGACCGACCCTCTTTTTCTTCTTCCGCGAACCTGCCGGCGGTTTCAATGTTGCCAGATTCATTTCCCGCTCTCCTCAACTTCTACCGCAGCCACCAGGTGAACGACCTTCCGGATCATACCGCGTATTTCAGGTGTGTCATTCAGTAAAACGGTCCTGTTGACCTTACCCAATCCCATACCGCGGAGGACCTTGCGCTGAGCCTCGGGTCTGCCGATATAACTTTTAACAAGCGTAATTTTCAGCTGTTTTCCCACAACCTACCCCTTTTTTAGCGCTAATTTTCCCTAACGCCCTTACCCCGGGTCGCAGCGATTTCCGCCGGCGCCCTCAATTGACTCAAGCCCTCGATGGTCGCCTTGACCAAGTTGTGAGGATTATGCGAGCCGAGACATTTTGTCAGGATATTGTGAACACCGGCCACCTCCAGAACCGCTCTGACCGCCCCTCCGGCAATCAGTCCGGTCCCTTCGGACGCGGGCTTCAGTAGGACTTTCCCTGCGCCAAAATGCCCGATGACGCTGTAGGGGATCGTTCTGTTTTCGACCGCGACTTTGATCATGGCCTTCTTGGCCTGTTCCATGCCTTTGCGGATCGCTTCCGGGACTTCATGTGCCTTTCCCAGTCCGGCGCCGACGGATCCCTTACCATCGCCGACCACTATCACCGCACTGAACCTGAAACGGCGTCCGCCCTTTACGACCTTGGCCGTCCTGTTGATCGCAATTACCCTGTCGAGAAGTTCCAATTCTTCCATATTCTTTAATTTCCTACGCTCATGCCGTTCTTTAGTGACTGTCGAATTGCAGGCTTAAAAAATCAGTCCTGCTTCCCTGGCGCCGTCTGCCAAAGCCTTAACCCTTCCATGATAGAGAAACCTGCCGCGGTCAAAGACCACATCCTGAATACCGACCTCCTGGAGTCGCTTCGCCAGCAGCATGCCCACCGCTTTGGCGGCCTCGATCTTTTTCAGACCTCCAGTGGAACTCACCAGTTCCTTGCTGAGCGTCGATGCCTCGGCGAGGGTCCTCCCCGCGTCATCGGCAATGGCCTGGACGTAGATATGCGCCGCAGATCTGAATACGCTAAGGCGTGGTTTCTTCTCGGTCCCGAGCACCTTCCCCCTGACCCTCTTCTTCCTTTTCAGTCTGATCTTTTCTATCTTTTTCGTTGCCAATGTCCTACCTCTTCACAGGGTGCGCCTGGTTAAAAACCAGATACACCAAAAACTTAGGCCCCTACTGACTTTCCGACCTTACGCCGGATCTGTTCACCCGCATACTTGATGCCTTTGCCCTTGTAAGGCTCCGGTTTCTTCAGGCTTCGGATCTCCGCCGCCACTCGACCGACCAACTGCTTATCAATACCTGATACCAAGATATTGACCTGCTTATCGACCTTGATCTGTATTCCGTCCGGTATCGCATATTCGACCGGCGCGGAAAAACCAATGATCAACTTCAAATTCTTGCCTGTCGACTTCCGCTCGGTATCCAACACCCGCTATTTCCAGGCTCTTTTCAAACCCGCTGCTGACCCCCTTGACCATATTGGCAATCAGGGTTCGGACCAGTCCGTGGTAGGATCTCTCTTTTCTACCGTCGGACGGTCGTTTTACCTCAACGGCCCTTTCGCCCAGAATCACATCGACCCCCTTGGGTACTTCCATCGAAAGCTTCCCCTTAGGACCTTCTACCCTCACGATGGCATGATCCCGGCTGATCTTGACGCCAGCCGGAATTTCCACGGGTATTTTACCAATTCTTGACATGAAGCACTCTCCCGATTCCCAATACTTACCTGACCTATTATCACATCAGGGTGTGGGTTATAGGCTTATGAACTTGTTTACCATACATTACAGAGCAATTCTCCGCCCAGACTCAATTCTCTGGCTTCCTTATCGGTCATGATCCCTTTAGAGGTGGAAAGGATGGAGATGCCATAACCATCGAGCACCCTGGGGATCTTCTCACTTTTCACATACACCCTTCTGCCCGGTTTGCTCACTCGCTGAATATCGGTAATCACGGGTCGCTTTGCATCCGAATACTTCATATAGAGCTTCAAAACCTCATGCCCTTGCTGATCCCTCTTGATGTCATAACCGCTGATGTAACCGGATTTCTTCAAAACTTTCGCCATGTTCAGATTTATTCTCGAGTTCAATACCTCCACACTCTTAAAATGGACACGGCTTCCGTTTCTGATTCTGGTCAGCATATCGGCAATCGGATCGGTCATCCCCATATTACAACTCCTTCAATCAATTCCATCTACCAGCTTGATTTAATCACCCCGGGAATTTCTCCCTTCAATGAAAGATTCCTCAGGCATATCCTGCACATATCAAATTTTCGATAATAAGCTCTCGGTCTTCCGCAAAGCGGGCACCGGTTGTACGTCCGCACCGAAAATTTCGGTTTTCTGTTGGACTTCACAATCAAAGATGTCTTTGCCACTCTCAACCCTCCAGAGATAGTTCCTTTGTCATGTTATTCATCAGCTTTTGAACGGCATACCCATCAGCTTAAGCAGCTGCCGCGCTTCATCATCCGTTTTGGCCGTGGTGACGATGGCGATGTTCATGCCTCTGACCTTTTCAACCTTGTCATAATCGATCTCCGGAAAGATGATCTGTTCCTTCAATCCAAGGGCAAAATTCCCTCTGCCGTCAAAGGATTTCGAAGGAATCCCCCGAAAATCGCGGACACGCGGAAGAGCCACATTGACCAGTCTGTCGAAGAATTCATACATCCGCTCCCGTCTCAGGGTGACACAGCAGCCGATGGACATGCCCTGCCGAAGCTTAAAGGTCGCTATGGACTTCCGGGCCTTGGTGATCACCGGTTTCTGACCCACAATCTTGGTCATCTCTTCCACCGCGCTATCAAGAATCTTGACATTCTGAACCGCCTCCCCGAGACCCATATTCACCACGATCTTGACAAGCCGGGGGACTTCCATCGGATTCTTGTAATCAAACGCCTTGATTAACGCCGGAATGACTTCCTTCTTATAATACTCTTTTAGTCTTGCCATCTTTCCCCAGCCTATGCATCCAACATTTCATGACACTTCGTGCAGACACGCGTCTTTTTTGCATCGTCCGTGATCTTGTATCCTACCCGGACACCGGTACCACATTTACTGCAGAGATACATCACATTGGATATGTGTATCGAACCTTCCTTCTCAACGATCCCGCCCTTACCCTTGGCATCCGCCTTCTTGTGTCTCTTGATCAGGTTAATTTTCTCTACGACGACCCGCTCCCTGGCGGGAATCGTACTCAGTATTTTACCCGTCTTCCCCTTCTCTTTACCGGCGATGACCTTTACGGTATCCCCTTTTTTTAATCGCTTTTCCAGCATTGCCTCTTCCTCAGTCGTTTCCTGCTCTGAATGTCCTATAAAACCTCGGGCGCCAGCGATATGATCTTCATGAACTGTTTCGCACGGAGTTCGCGTGCCACCGGCCCAAAAATTCTCGTACCTATCGGTTCCATCTGGTTTGAGATGAGGACAGCCGAATTATCATCGAATTTCAGGTAAGAACCGTCCGCCCTCCTCACCTCTTTCACCGTTCTGACGACAACGGCCTTCATCACATCACCCTTCTTCACTTTAGAATTGGGTATGGCTTCCTTTACAGCAATGACAATCACATCTCCAAGGCTGGCAAAGCGTCTTTTCGACCCTCCCAATACCTTGATGCAGGCGACCTTCTTGGCGCCTGAATTGTCCGCTACATTCAATACGGTCTGCATCTGAATCATAATAACACCCCATCGCTCTGACGGCTTGTCACCGGCAACCGGAGAAGCACCTGCATCTTTACAGCCGCCCTCAACCCCGCGCTCCGTTATGCAATCTACTTCGCTTTATCCAGTATCTCAACCATCCGCCAGCGCTTTTCCCTGCTCAACGGACGTGATTCAATAATGAGAACCTTATCGCCTACCTTACAGCTGTTCTGCTCATCATGGGCCTTATATTTCACATAACGCCGGATGTATTTACTAAATACGGTATGCTTCACGAGTCTCTGCACCCGGACGACGATCGTTTTATCCATTTTGCTGCTGACCACAACGCCCTTGATGGCGATCTTGTTACCGCGCTGTTCCACTCACCTACCTCCTTTTCGGCCAGGACCGTCTTGATACGCGCGATATCCCTGCGAACGTGGCCCAGCATGGCAGTCGAATCCAGTTGCCCTGAGGCCTGCCGCAGCCGGAGTTTGAATAACTCCTCCACGAGCTCTCGGTTCTTCTGCTGTAATTCGTCGATGCCAAGATCTCTGATCTCTTTAATTTTCATCAGATATCTCCCTTGAAAGAAACTTTGTTGCGATAGGCAGCTTATGAGCCGCCAGCAAGAAGGCTTCTTTAGCGATCTCCTTGGATACCCCTTCGATCTCATAGAGGACGACACCGGGTTTTATCACCGCCACCCATTCTTCCGGAGCCCCTTTTCCCTTACCCATACGGGTTTCCGCGGGTTTCTTCGTCACGGACTTGTGCGGGAAAATCCTGATCCATATTTTTCCGCCACGCTTGACGTGACGCGTCATGGCGACACGGGCCGCTTCGATCTGTCTTGCAGTGATCCATCCGCATTCGGTTGCCTGCAGGGCATACTCTCCAAAAGCCACGGTCACTCCCCGCGTGGCTTTTCCGCTCATGCGGCCCCTCTGCAACTTCCTAAATTTAACCCTTTTAGGCATCAACATCGTTCAAAACCCCTGTTCTGCTTGCTCATCATCATGAGCCTCCCGGAGGGAAAACCCATTTCGTCAAAACCTACTTGGCAATTTCCTTTTTACCGGGCAACACTTCGCCATGGAAGATCAGTACCTTGACGCCAATCAGGCCATAGGCGGTGTGGGCTTCAGTAAATCCGCAATCGATATCGGCTCTCAGCGTATGCAGCGGCACTCTTCCTTCACGATACCACTCCGATCTCGCCATCTCGGCGCCGCCCAAGCGTCCACCGCAGTTCACCCGGATGCCTTTGGCGCCGAACTTCATTGCCGCCGTCACACATTTCTTCATGGCCCGTCGGAAGGCGACACGTCTCTCCAACTGCTGAGCGACATTTTCCGCAACAAGTTGAGCATCAATCTCCGGTTTTCGGACTTCAAGGATATTAATGATCACCTCGCTCTTCGTGATGCCCTCGAGATCTTTCTTGAGTTTTTCAATCTCAGAACCTTTTTTCCCGATAATGATCCCGGGGCGCGCTGCGTGGATATTCACCTTGGCCTTATTGGCCGCCCTTTCGATCTCTATTCTGGAGATACCGGCGTGGTAAAGCTTCTCCTTGAGGTATTTCCTGATCTTGATGATCCTCATGAACCAGCTCAGAGTAATTCCTTTCCGAAAACCATTGCGAAGACCACGTTTTGATACCACCCAACCTCAACCCGATCGGGTTCACCTTCTGCCCCAACCTGACACCTCCTCAAGAATTACTCTTCACCCAGGACCACAGTAATATGACTCATCCGTTTTTTTATCGACGCCGCTCTTCCCTGAGCCCTTGCCCGCCAGCGCTTCAGGGAAGGTCCCTGATCGACGAAGATCTCCTTGACGTAAAGGATATTTTCATCGATGTTTGGATTTTGCTTCGCATTGGCCAGTGCAGAATTCAGGACCTTGCTTATGTGACCGGCCGCATATTTTCGGGTAAACAGCAGAACCTGTTTCGCTTCCTCGACTTTTTTCCCTCTGACCAGATCCACCACAAGCCTTACCTTCTGCGGTGACATCCGGATATACTTGGCAACTGCTCTTGCTTCCATAACTGACTCCAAACTGCCGATGGGAGATGACTTGCCTCATCCCTTTGAAGCGCATTTATTTGCGCAACTTCGTCTTGCGGTCTCCGGCATGGCTGTAAAACGTCCTGGTTGGGGAAAATTCACCTAATTTATGACCCACCATGTTCTCGGTCACAAACACCGGAATGAATTTTTTTCCGTTATGCACCGCAAAGGTCTGTCCGATCAACTCGGGCGTTACCGTGGAACGGCGCGACCAGGTTTTGATGACCGTCTTGCTCCCCGTAGCATCCTGCCTTCTGACCTTCTCCAGCAGCCTCTCTTCAATATACGCACCCTTCTTGATTGAACGTGCCACCTTTTAACCTCTTCTTTTCACGATATATTTATCTGTACTTTTATTTGTTCTCGTCTTGTGACCTTTCGTCGGCACGCCCCAGGGAGTACAGGGATGACGTCCGCCGGATGATTTTCCTTCCCCGCCCCCCATGGGATGATCAATCGGGTTCATGACCACCCCTCTGACCTTGGGCCTCTTACCAAGCCAACGCGTCCTTCCCGCCTTGCCGATGCTGATGTTTTCATGGTCAATATTGCCGACCTGTCCGATGGTGGCCTTGCATTCCATGAACACCTTCCGGACCTCGCCGGAGGGAAGGCGAACCTGGGCATATCCCTCCTCCTTAGCCATCAACTGACCATAGGCGCCGGCGGACCTGATCAGCTGTCCCCCCTTGCCGACCTTGAGTTCCAGATTATGGATCAGTGTTCCCAGGGGGATATTCTTCAAGGGGAACGGTATTGCCGGGTTTAATATCGGCCTTTTCCCCGCTGATTACGGCGTCACCCACCCCGATCTTGGCGGGAGCAATGATATATCTCTTTTCGCCGTCAACATAGTTCAGAAGAGCGATCCGCGACGAACGGTTGGGATCGTATTCGATCGAGGCGACCTTCGCCTGGATATCGTCTTTATCCCGCCTGAAATCGATCAACCGATAGCGACGCTTGTGTCCCCCGCCGATGTGGCGGCTCGTCATCCTTCCATAGCAGTTGCGGCCCCCCGATCTTTTGACAGGACCAAGAAGGCTCTTCTCAGGCGCCGCGCCGGTCAGCTCTTTAAAATCCGAACAGGTTTGAAATCTTCTTCCTGGTGACGTCGGTTTGTACTTTCTAATTCCCATCCCCTTTATTCCTCATTCTTCTTCCTGTCCTCATCCTGAAAAAAAGACAGGTTATACGCCGTCCATTGCCTCGATACGGTTGCCCGGAGCGAGGGTCACTATCGCCTTCTTCCAAGAGCGTCTTTCGCCCACGATTTTACCCGTTCGTTTCTTCTTCCCGGGGACATTCATGACCCGCACATTCAGAACCTTGACCTTGAAGAGCTTCTCTATCGCGCGACTCACCTCTATCTTGTTGGCTCGGAGATGAACCTCAAAGTTGTACTGATTTTGAGCGTCCCTCGCAATCGTGCTCTTTTCCGTAATCAACGCCTTTTTTATGATCTGATGCAGTTCCATTATGATATCAGCGCCCCTTCAATTTTCTTAATAGAGGGTTCCAAAAGGACAACATGGTCGTATTTCAGCAGGTCGTAGACATTGATCCCCTCGGACCTGACCATTTTAACTTCTTTGATATTGCGCGATGATTTCTCCAAGAATCGGCTGCGATCCGTCGATGACGAAAAGGACTTTACTCAATCCAAAGCGTTCGATCACCTCCCGGAATCTTTTCGTCTTGATTTCTTCCATCGGAAAATCCCTCAGGATGATCATCTTCTCTTCCTTGAGCTTCATGCTCAAAGCGGATATCAGCGCCACCCGTCTCACTTTTTTCGGCAGTTTGTAGGAATAGCTGTGCGGGGTAGGTCCAAATATGATTCCCCCGCCTCTCCAGATCGGAGATCGTGAATGACCCGCTCTGGCGCGGCCCGTTCCCTTCTGGCGCCATGGTTTTTTCCCGCCGCCTCTGACATCGCTCCTGCCTTTGGTAGAGGCGGTTCCACTGCGCCGCGAAGCCATCTGCATTCTGACCACTTCGTATATGGCGTCCTCATTCACCGCGGCGCCAAATACGGCATCGTTCAGTTCTATCTCAGAGATACGGTTATTTTCAATATCGTACACACCTGCTACTGGCATTTTTTCACCTTAAAATCTTGCTCTCGTTAACTCTTTTTTATCGCCTGCTTGATCAGCAGAAATCCGTTCTTGCTGCCCGGAACAGCACCCTTGACCAGGATGACATTGAGTTCCGGTCTGACAGCCCATACCTGCAGGTTCTGCACGGTCTTTCTCTCGTTCCCCATACGACCGGGGAGCTTCGTCCCCTTGAAAACCCTGGAGGGATCGGCACTCGCACCGATAGAACCGGGCGCTCTGTGAAACATCGATCCGTGGGTCGCCCTACCGCCACGGAATCCGTGACGTTTCACAACGCCGGCAAATCCCTTGCCTTTGGTGGTCCCTACAATGTCCACATAATCCCCGGGCTCAAAAACTTCCGCCTTGAGTTCTTGACCCGGCTCGCAGTCTTCGAGATCCATCTTGAATTCTCTGAGAATACGAAACAGTCCCTTATCCGCTTTCCGGAAGTGCCCCTGAAGGGCCTTGGTCACGCTTTTCTGCTTGATGCGCCCATAACCGAGCTGCAGGGCTTCATAACCGTCCGTTTCTTTGGTCTTCTTTTGAATGACCACGGAAGGCTCCACCTCTATGACCGTCACGGGAACGGAAATCCCTTCGTCAGAAAAGACCTGGGTCATCCCTAATTTTTTACCGATCAATCCTTTTGTCATCATCTTTCTCTTTTACCAAAAAAATATAACCAGTCGCAATGGATGGCGAAACAGCCCTATTTTTGTCTGCAGGGAGGCTCTCTCTTAAAGCTTTATCTCTACATCCACACCCGCTGAAAGATCGAGTTTCATAAGGGCATCCACTGTCGCTTGGGTCGGCTCAACAATGTCGATCAGCCTTTTATGCGTTCTGATCTCGAACTGCTCCCTCGACTTCTTGTCCACATGCGGCGACCGATTCACACAGTACTTGTTGATCTCGGTCGGCAGCGGAATCGGACCGGCGACGCGGGCGCCGGTCCGCTTTGCCGTCTCTACGATATCCTCCACTGAACGGTCCAGCAGCTTATAGTCATACGCTTTCAGACGAATCCTTATTTTCTGATCTTTCATGGTGTCATTCAACCTGTTTCTATTGCATTCTATTCAATAATCTTGCTGACTACGCCGGCGCCAACCGTCCTGCCCCCCTCGCGGATAGCAAATCGGAGCTTTTCTTCCATGGCGATCGGGGTAATCAAGTTGACTTCCAGTTCCACATTGTCACCGGGCATGACCATTTCGACGCCTTCCGGCAGGTTGGCCACTCCCGTCACATCCGTGGTCCGGAAGTAGAACTGCGGGCGATAGCCGTTGAAGAAAGGGGTATGCCTGCCGCCTTCTTCCTTCGTCAGGACATAGACCTGGGCCTTGAATTTGGTATGCGGTGTGATGGAACCCGGCTTCGCAACGACCTGCCCTCTTTCCACATCTTCCCGTTTCGTGCCGCGGAGGAGAACCCCGACATCGTCCCCTGCCCGGCCCTCGTCGAGGGTCTTGCGGAACATCTCGACGCCGGTGCACACGGTCTTGAAGGTCGGACGAATACCGACGATCTCGACTTCATCACCGGTCCTGACGATCCCGCGATCGACACGGCCCGTGACCACCGTACCACGACCGGAAATGGTAAAGACATCGCCGACCGGCATCAAAAACGGCTTATCCAGATCGCGAACCGGCATCGGAATGTAGGTATCGACGGCTTCCATGAGCTCCCAGATGGATTTTGCATCGGGAGATTTCGGATCATCGGCCTCGAGTGCCTTCAACGCCGATCCTCTGATGATGGGAAGGTCATCACCCGGAAATTCATAAGTCGTCAAGAGCTCCCTGAGTTCAAGCTCAACGAGATCCAGAAGTTCAGGGTCATCCACGAGATCCACTTTGTTCATGTAGACGACGATATAGGGAACCTGCACCTGCCGTGCAAGGAGGATATGTTCTCTGGTCTGAGGCATGGGACCATCGGACGCCGCCACGACGAGGATGGTGCCGTCCATATGCGCGGCTCCGGAAATCATGTTCTTGATGTAATCGGCATGTCCCGGGCAGTCGACATGCGCATAGTGACGTTTCTCCGTTTCGTACTCGACATGCGCGATGTTGATGGTAACGCCTCTCTCTTTTTCTTCCGGGGCGTTATCGATGGAATCAAAAGGTCTGAATTGGGCGAATCCCTTCGTGGCCAAGTGTTTTGTTATCGCGGCAGTCAATGTGGTCTTCCCATGATCAACGTGACCGATCGTGCCGATATTTAGATGCGGCTTAGTCCTCTCAAATTTTTTCTTAGCCATCTCTAACCTCCTTAAACTTTGAATGGGTTGTTAAAAACGGTAATGGGCAAAAGCCTTGTTTGCCTCCGCCATCTTGTGAACGGCTTCCCTTTTCTTGACAGCGCCACCACGGTTGTTCGCCGCATCGATCAGTTCCGCCGCCAATTTTTCCCTCATGGTCTTCTCGGAGCGCTCCCGCGCGTGTGTGATCAACCAGCGGATCCCCAGAGCGATCCTTCGGGAGGGGATCACTTCCGTCGGCACCTGGTATGTCGATCCGCCGACGCGCCTCGACTTGACCTCGATAACCGGTTTCACGTTGGTTATGGCCTTTTCAAAAACCTCGACGGGCGGTTCCTTGATGCGATCCTGAATGATATCGAATGCCCCATACAGGATAGATTCCGCAATACTCTTTTTTCCCCTCTTCAGGAGATTGTTGATGAATCTTGCCACCAGCCTGTTGCTGTATTTCGGATCCGGCAAGATCTCCCTTTTGGTAACTTCTCTTCTCCTCGGCATAACTCTATCCCCGTTTAACTCGGTCTTTTAGCTCCGTATTTTGACCTTCCCTGTTTTCTGTCCTGCACACCTACGGCATCAAGCGTCCCTCTGATGATGTGATAACGCACACCGGGAAGATCCTTGACTCGACCGCCCCGCACCAGAACGACGGAATGCTCCTGAAGATTGTGTCCCACCCCCGGTATATAGGAAGTCACTTCATAACCGCTGGTCAGCCGAACTCTGGCTACCTTTCTCAAAGCGGAATTCGGTTTTTTGGGTGTTGAGGTATAAACCCTGACGCACACCCCCCGCCTTTGAGGTGAACTCGCCAGTGCGGGCGTTGCCGCTTTCCTGCTGATCTTGGCTCTTCCCTTCCGAACTAATTGATTTATTGTAGGCATTACCCCTCCAGGCCCCTTTTTCAGTTGTTGGTTCTACCAGTGCAACAAAAGCTTGGTTAACTATCAATTCGCCGTTTCTATGTCAAGTAATTTCTCGTTATTTTTTTCATCCGGAAGAATCTCCCCCTGTTCGTCCCCAGGCAGGGAAGTTTCCTCTGTAACTGTTTTGATACCCAGTTTCTTATACATCGGAAGTCCCGTACCCGCCGGGATCAGCCTGCCCATAATGACATTCTCCTTGAGACCTCTCAGATAGTCCGTTTTCCCGGCCAGTGACGCCTCGGTAAGCACCCGCGTCGTTTCCTGGAAGGAAGCCGCGGAAATGAAACTCTGCGTCGACAATGAAGCCTTCGTGATGCCCATCAGGATGGGTTCACCCAGGGCGGGACTTCCCCCCTTGGCCACTACCCTGTCGTTCTCCTCCTGAAAACGGAACCGTTCCACCTGTTCATCGGCAATGAAGGCGGTATCGCCCGGGTTCTTGATCACGACCCTTCTGAGCATCTGTCGGACGATCACCTCCATGTGCTTGTCATTGATCTTGACGCCCTGCAGTCGATAGACATCCTGTACCTCATCCACCAGATAACGGGCCAGCACCTTTTCCCCTTTGATCATCAGGAGGTCATGCGGATTGTTCACACCATCCATGAGAGGTTCACCGGCAGTCACCCTGTCTCCTTCCTGGACACTGACATGCTTGCCCTTGGGAATCAGGTATTCCTTCTCATCCTCGGCATCCGGGGTGATGATGACCTTTCTCTTCCCTTTGGAATCCTTGCCGTAAGACACCACACCGTCGATCTCGCTGATCACGGCAAAATCCTTTGGCTTACGCGCTTCGAACAATTCCGCAACTCGGGGCAGACCTCCGGTAATATCCTTCGTCTTGGTCGTCTCCCGGGGAATCTTTGCCAGAATATCGCCTGCATAAACCGTATCCCCTTCCGACACGACGATATTGGCGCCGACGGACAGAAGGTGCCTGGCCACTGCATTGGATCCTGGGACTTTGGCCGTCTTGCCCTTCTTGTCCTTTATGGATACACGCGGACGCATATCGGTTCCCCTGAACTCGATGATGACCTTGCGCGAGAGGCCGGTCACTTCGTCCACCTGCTCCTGCATGGTCTTCCCCTCGATAATATCCCCAAATTTGACCGTTCCGTCCATCTCGGCAAGTATCGGGATGGAGAAGGGATCCCACTCTGCGATGAGATCTCCCCTTTTCTGGTCCTTCGGTCCCTGCACACGGCTGTCGGGCTCGACTTTGATATGCGCCCCATAAGGAATGGGATATTTCCCCCGATTGCGCCCTTGCTCATCGAGGACATGCACCTCGCCATTTCGATTCATGACGACAAGCCCGCCACTCCGGCTCTTCACCGTATGGAGATTTACGAACCGGATGGTCCCGTCATGCCTCGCCTCCAGTGTGGAATGCTCTTCGAACTTTGCCGTTCCACCGATATGGAAGGTTCTCATCGTCAGCTGGGTCCCAGGCTCTCCGATGGACTGGGCCGCAATGATCCCGACGGATTCGCCGATGTTCACCAGAATGCCCCGGGAGAGGTCACGACCGTAACACATCGCGCAGACGCCGTGCTTGGAACGGCAGGTGAGAACCGACCGGATATTGACTTTTTCAATCCCGGCATCATCGATTTTTTTCGCAAGCGCCTCATCGATCAACTGGTTGTCTTCGACCAGCAACTCCCCGGTGAAGGTATCCCGGATCTCTTCCAAGGCAACCCTGCCCAGAACGCGTTCACCCGCCGTTTCGATGATTTCGCCTCCCTCCATCAAGGCCGAGACAAAGATTCCATCGATCGTACCGCAGTCATCTTCGGTAATGATGCAATCCTGAGCCACATCGACGAGACGGCGGGTAAGATATCCGGAGTTCGCCGTCTTCAAAGCCGTATCGGCAAGGCCTTTTCGCGCCCCGTGGGTGGAGATGAAGTACTCGAGCACCGTCAGTCCCTCCCGGAAGTTCGCCCTGATCGGGGTCTCGATGATTTCACCGGAAGGTTTCGCCATAAGTCCTCTCATCCCGGCGAGCTGTCTGATCTGAACCGCGCTGCCCCTTGCACCGGAATCGGCCATCATATAGATGGGATTGAAGCTTTCACCCTTTTTCATGATCCCGTCGGGCCCGATCTGGTCTTCCATGCCGATCCCACCCAGCATGGCTGCGGCGATCTTCTCCGTCGCCTGAGCCCAGATATCGATGACCTTGTTATAGCGCTCGCCGTAAGTGATCAGTCCCTCCATGTACTGTTTCTGGATACCGAGCACGTCCTTGTCGGCCTTGGCCACGATCTCTTTTTTGTTTTCAGGAATCACCATATTGTGAATCGCGATGGAAATACCGGCACGGGTCGCGTATTTGAACCCGATGTCCTTCAGGCGGTCGGCGAGCAAGACCGTCGTTTTATCTCCGCATGAGCGGTAACAATCGTTGATCAGGTTGGCCAATTCTTTCTTGTTCATGACCTTGTTGATCGCATCGAATGAGATGGGCTCCGGAATCACTTCGAAAAGAACGATCCGACCCACGGTCGTTTCTCTCAATTCCCCATCGATACGGACCTTGATCTTCGCTTGCAGATCGACTGCCTGGGCATCCAGAGCGGATCGTACCTCCGAGGGATCGGAAAAGATCATCCCCTCTCCTTTGACTCCGCTTTTCGACCGGGTCAGGTAATAGATCCCAAGGACGATATCCTGGCTGGGAATGATGATCGGCATTCCGTTTGCGGGCGACAGGATATTGTTGGTCGACATCATCAGAACCCTGGCTTCCGTCTGCGCCTCAATGGACAGAGGCACATGCACGGCCATCTGATCGCCATCGAAATCGGCATTGAAGGCGGTACAGACCAGAGGATGGAGCTGGATGGCTTTTCCTTCGATCAGAATGGGTTCAAAGGCCTGTAAGCCCAGTCGGTGCAGGGTCGGCGCCCGGTTCAGCATCACAGGGTATTCGCGAACGACCTCATCGAGGGCATCCCATACCTCAGCCGTCTCCTTCTCCACCATTTTCTTGGCGCTTTTAACCGTCGTCACATATCCCTTTTCCTGAAGCCGTCGATAGATGAAGGGTTTGAAAAGTTCCAAGGCCATCTTCTTGGGAAGACCGCACTGATGGAGACGCAAATCGGGACCGACCGTGATGACGGACCGCCCGGAATAATCGACCCGCTTGCCGAGAAGATTTTGCCGGAACCGGCCCTGCTTCCCCTTGAGCATGTCGGAAAGGGATCGCAACGGGCGCTTATTCGTACCGGTGATGGCCCTTCCCCGCCGGCCATTATCGAAGAGGACATCCACCGCTTCCTGGAGCATCCTTTTCTCGTTGCGGATGATGATTTCCGGTGCGTTCAGCTCCTGCAACCGCTTCAAGCGGTTGTTCCGGTTGATGACCCGCCGATAGAGATCATTAAGGTCGGACGTAGCAAACCGCCCTCCGTCCAGAGGAACGAGGGGACGCAGGTCAGGCGGTATCACCGGCAGGACGGTCAAAACCATCCACTCCGGTTTGTTACCCGACTTCTTCAGGGCTTCAACCACCTTCAATCTCTTGACATATTTTTTCCGTTTTGTTTCCGAAACGGACAGTTTCAGCTCGGAGCGGAGTTCCTCATCCAGTTTATTGAGGTCCACCTCCTCGAGGAGGATCCGGACCGCCTCCGCACCGATGCCCGCTTCAAAGGCGTCGGACCCGTATTGATCCTTCAGGTCGAGGTATTCCTCATCCGTCAGGAGATCCTTTTTCTTCAAGGGAGTTTTCTTGGGATCGAGGACAATCCACGACTCGAAATAGAGGACCTTCTCCAGCTCCTTCAGGGTCAGATCGAGGACATTCCCGATCCGGCTGGGCAGGCTCTTGAGAAACCAGATATGGGCAACCGGCGTCGCAAGCGTGATGTGTCCCATCCTCTCCCTGCGGACCTTGGACTGGATGACCTCCACGCCGCATTTCTCGCAGACGACACCTCGGTGCTTCATCCGCTTGTAGCGACCGCACAGGCATTCATAGTCCTTTACAGGGCCGAAGATCTTCGCACAGAAAAGTCCATCACGCTCCGGCTTGAAGGTCCTGTAGTTGATCGTTTCGGGTTTCTTAACCTCCCCATGCGACCACGAAAGGATCCGGTCCGGAGAAGCAATGGACATCTTGATCGCATTAAACCGGATGGGATCTTTTGGTTTTTCAAAATAACTGAAAACGTCTTCCACGGATGATATCTCCTAATTTTCAAACAGAAACGAGGCCTCGGGGAACATCTCCCCAACCCCGGGATCCTACTCCTCTTCAATCAATTCCACGTCCAAGCAAAGACTCTGCAGCTCCTTCACCAGTACATTGAAAGACTCCGGCAGACCCGGTTCGGAAGTATGCTCACCCTTGACGATGGCTTCATAGATCCTCGTTCTGCCGGCCACATCATCAGACTTGACGGTCAGGAACTCCTGGAGCGAGTAAGCAGCGCCATAGGCCTCCATGGCCCAGACTTCCATCTCGCCCAGTCTCTGTCCGCCAAACTGGGCCTTACCGCCGAGCGGCTGTTGGGTCACCAAGGAATAGGGACCGATGGATCGGGCATGGATCTTGTTGTCGACAAGGTGATGGAGCTTCAGCATATAGATCATGCCCACGGTGATTTCATGATCAAAAGGCTCACCGGTCCTTCCATCATACAGGATCGTCTGACCGGTCTCCGGAAGACCGCTTGCTTTGAGCATGTTTTTTATCTCTTTTTCATCGGCGCCATCAAAAACGGGCGTTGAAACAAGAATTCCTTTTTTTAGTTTTTTCACAAATTGACGGATGTCCTCTTCGGAGGCTCCTTTGATAAACCGATCAGATTCAGGAGAGGAGTAGATCCCCTTAAGTTCCTTCTTCAGGGCGTCCAATCCGTAATGCTTCTCCAAGAGGTCATTGACTTTCTCCCCCATGCCTTTCGCCGCCCAGCCTAAATGGGTCTCCAGGATCTGTCCCACATTCATACGTGATGGAACACCGAGGGGGTTCAGGACGATATCCACCGGTGTACCGTCCTTGAAATAAGGCATGTCCTCCTCGGGCAGGATCCGGGAAAGAACACCCTTGTTTCCGTGACGACCTGCCATCTTATCGCCGACTGAGAGTTTCCGCTTAATGGCCACATAGACCTTGACCAGCTTGATCACCCCTGGGGGAAGTTCATCGCCGGCTTTAAGTTTTTCAATCTTTTCTGCAAAGTAGGCCTCAACGAATTCCTTTTTACGTGAGAGACTCTCATACAGGACACCGATTCGGGTCTCCGTCTCTTCCTCGTCTTCCAGAGATATCTCCCGCTGGAGTTCAAAGGGAATCTTTTCAAGGACTTCAGCAGTGATGAGTTCACCCTTTTTCAGAACGATCCTCTTCTTTTTCGGATCGGTCACTTTTCCTGCCGAAACTTTCCCGATCAGCAAATCGGCAATCTGTTTCCGAACGCCGTTGGTGATAATCCGGATTTCATCATCCCTGTCCTTGCCGAGGCACTCGGCGGCCTCATCTTCAATGAACTGGGAACGGCTGTCGCGCTCCGTTCCTTTCCTGGAAAAGATCTTGGCGTCGATCACCGTCCCTTCCACACCGGGAGGGACACGCAAGGACGTATCACGGACATCGCTTGCCTTTTCCCCAAAGATCGCCCTTAGAAGCTTCTCTTCCGACGAGAGCTGCGTTTCACCCTTGGGGGTGATCTTTCCAACCAGGATGTCACCGGGTTTCACCGCCACACCCATCCGGACGATCCCGCTGTCGTCAAGGTTCCGGAGCGCTTCTTCGCCCAGGTTGGGAATATCCCGGGTAATCTCTTCCTTGCCGAGCTTGGTATCCCGGGCCATGGTTTCGAATTCCTCGATATGGATCGAAGTATAGATGTCATCCTTGACGATTCTCTCGCTGATAAGAATGGAGTCCTCGTAATTGTACCCACCCCAGGACATGAAGGCAACCATCACGTTCCGTCCCAGTGCGAGTTCCCCATTGTCCGTGGCAGGACCATCGGCGATGATCTCCCCTTTATTGACCCTCTGTCCTTTGGCAACAATGGGTTTCTGATTGAAACAGGTATCCTGATTCGATCGCTGATACTTGATGAGGTTATAGATATCCACACCGGTGTCCAGCCCTTCCTTTTCGGAGGCATCGCATTTGACGACGATCCGCGCGGCATCCACACTTTCCACAACGCCGGATCTCCTGGCCACCATGACGGCCCCGGAGTCTCTGGCCACGACGGATTCCATCCCCGTTCCCACGAGAGGCACCTCCGGTCTCATCAGAGGCACCGCCTGCCGCTGCATATTGGACCCCATCAGCGCGCGGTTGGCGTCGTCATGTTCGAGAAAGGGGATCAGCGTCGCAGCGACACTGACCAGCTGATTGGGGGAGACATCCATCTTGTTGACGTCGGTCGGTATGACGGAAAGAAAATCTCCTCCTTTTCTGGCGGAAATCAGTGCCCCAATGAATCTGCCGTCCTTGTCGAGAGGTCTGTCGGCCTGGGCAATGATCTGGTTTTCTTCCTCGATGGCGGTCAGATAACGGACCTCATCGAGCACTCTACCTTGATCGACCACGCGGTAAGGCGTTTCGATGAACCCGAAGGCGTTGACTCTGGCAAAGGTGCTCAGTGATACGATCAGACCGATATTGGGACCTTCCGGGGTTTCGACCGGACAGATACGCCCATAATGAGTGGGATGGACATCCCGAACCTCAAATCCCGCCCTTTCTCGCGTCAGTCCTCCCGGTCCGAGCGCCGACAGTCTCCGTTTATGGGTAATCTCCGACAAAGGATTGGTCTGGTCCATGAACTGGGAGAGCTGACTGCTTCCGAAAAACTCGTTCACGACGGCGGATACCGGCTTGGCGTTGATCAGATCGTGCGGCATCATGGTTTCAATGTCCTGAAGGCTCATCTTCTCCTTGATGGCACGCTCCATCCTGACCAGGCCGATCCGGTACTGATTTTCGATCAATTCTCCCACGGAACGTACACGGCGGTTGCCTAAATGGTCGATGTCATCCACACTGCAATCGGGCGACACCATTTTTCAGATCGATCAGATACTTGACTGCCGCCAGGATGTCCTCATTGCGTAAAACGGTCACGTTCGTAGGGACATCGAGATGGAGCTTGTAATTCATTTTTGCCCGCCCGACGTCGGAAAGATCGTAACTCTCCGGCTCAAAAAAGAGACTGGCGAAAAATTTGTGAGCCGTCTCAGGTGTCGGCGGGTTGCTCGGACGAAGCCTCCGATAGATCTCGATAATGGCATCTTCTGCCGTATCAATCCGATCCATGAGCAGGGTGTCACGGATGGAAGCATTCTCGCGATCATCATCGATATGGATAAACTGGAACGAAGCGATCCCCTTTTCCCGGAAGAGCTGCAGCGCCTCGGCAGTCAGTTCTTCATTACACTTCATCAGTATCTCGCCCGTCTGCGGATCCAGAACATCGGAAGAAGTGATCCTGCCGAGGATATCCTCATCATTGACGGGTATCCGGGTAATCCCGGAGTCGATCATCTTCTTGAGAAGGGGCTTGGAGATCTTCCTCCCCTTCTTGGCGATGACCTCGCCACCCTTCGTCAAGACATCTTCCGGCGCCTTCTCCCCGATGAGGGAATCGTTGACGGCTATGCTCAGCCGGCCCTTTTCAAGCAATACGCTTTCAACATTATAGAAATAATTCAGGATAAACTGTGTGGAACTTCCCATCGCCTTCAGCAGGATCGTCACGGGCATCTTTCGCCTCCGATCGATCCTGACATAGAGAAGGTCCTTGGAGTCGAACTCGAGATCAAGCCATGACCCGCGAATCGGTATCACCCGGGCCGAGTAGATGAGCTTTCCACTGGCCAGGGTTTTCCCCTTGTCGTGATCGAAAAAGATCCCCGGTGAACGGTGCAACTGGCTGACAATCACCCTCTCCGTCCCGTTGACGATGAAGGTGCCGTTCTCGGTCATCAGGGGGATTTCACCAAAGTAGATCTCCTGCTCCTTGATATCCCGGATGGGCTTTGGCTCGATATTCCGCTCCGTATCGAAAACCACCAGACGGACCACGATCTTCAGCGGCGCCGCATAAGTCATTCCCTTCTGGACGCACTCCTGCTGATCATACCGGACACCACCAATTTTGTAACTGACGAACTCAAGGGAACATTTTCCGCTGAAATCAGAAATGGGAAAGACGCTGTGAAAGGCGCCCTGCAGACCATAGTTCCCCCTTTTGTCCGGACTCGATCCCCTCCTGAAGAAATTTCTTGTAGGAATCGGTCTGGATATCGATCAGGTTGGGAATATCCAATATTCTCCTGATACGGCCAAAATTCTTTCTCAATTCGCCCATAACTTCCTTTCGGCTCTAAGCCGTCAGCGCTCCTATGTTTTTACCAATACAAATCAGGGAAAAGAACCCCTATCAACCTGTCCTGCTGCGATCTTTCACAGACAACCTGTTGCTTAACGGGGTTCAGATCCTTGCCGTTCGTTATATGATCCGACTATTTATTTAATCTCTACTGTTCCGCCGACTTCTTCTATCTTCTTCTTGATATGCGGCTGCCTCATCCTTGGAGACTGCCTCTTTAATCGGCTTGGGAACACCGTCCACCATATCCTTGGCTTCCTTGAGGCCGAGACCCGTTATCGCCCTGACTACCTTGATCACCTGGATTTTCTGCTCGCCAAATCCGGTGAGAATTGCATCAAATTCAGTCTTTTCCTCAACGGCCGCCGCCTGGGCCGGACCGGCCGCTGCCATCATGGCGACCGGCGCCGCGGCGGTCACGCCAAACTTCGTCTCCAGTTCCTTCACCAATTCCGAAAGTTCAAGAACCGTCATTCCTTCGATAAATTTTACGACATCCTCTTTGGTAATCTCATTTGCCATTTTTCTATTCCTTCCTGTATGTAATGATTAGTTTTCTGAAGCCTTCTTCGCTCGATAGGCATCCAGAACCTGCACAAAATTCCTCGGAACCCCGCTCAGCACATTCACGAGAGAGGTCTGTACCCCGACCATCAGCGAAAGCAGTTTCCCGATCAGCACCTCGCGACTCGGCAGCTCGGCGAGAATCGTGAGCTGTTCCCTGCTTAGAATTTTGCCATTCATCATGGCTGCCTTGATTTCAAGATTGGCATTTTTCTTGGCAAAATCAACAAGCGCCTTCGTGGTCTCAATCACATCGCCATACGTGATCGCCACAGCCAAGGGGCCCTTGAAATGCCCCTCCAACGCGCTGAAACCGGTTTCACGGGATGCGATGGAAAGCAGCGAGTTTTTTACGACCCTGAGCTCCGCGTTTGATTTGCGCAGGACAACCCTCAAAGCCGTCATTTTCGCCACGTCCATACCGCTGTATCCGGTCAGAACGGCCAAGTTGAAATCTTTCAGTTTCTCATGAAGTTCAGCAGCAACCTGCTCCTTCGTTCTCCGATCCAATCCTAAACCTCCTTTCCTTCTGAGATGTTTCCCGTGCCTTCCGAAAGAAAGCCCCTTTTAACGTCAGAGAACCGAGCAGCATACAGGATGAGTCTCATGACCAAACGGTCACCTTTTCATCACAGTCTCGGCAGGCCGACCGATGGCGTTTAAACTTCCCGTACCTGCTGTCTCAGACCCTTTTTTATCAAATACTCCCATGTCCCAAACGGGATCATGGTACTACACATTCCTGATGGAGAGAGGATCTACCTTCACTCCGGGACCCATGACGGTCGAAAGAGAGATACTTCTGATATAAATCCCTTTGCTCGATGCGGGTTTCAATTTGATGATCATTTCGATCAAGGCAAGAAAATTTTCCTTCAATTTCTCAGCCCCGAACGACGCCTTACCGATGGGACAATGAACAATGCCCGCCTTTTCCACTCGGAATTCGACTTTTCCGGCCTTCAGTTCCTGAACAGTCCTGGCCACATCAAAGGTCACCGTCCCCACTTTCGGATTCGGCATCAGGCCTCGGGGACCGAGTATTTTCCCCAACTTACCCACACTCCCCATCATATCCGGTGTCGCAATGACCCGATCAAATTCGAGCCAGCCGCCCTTGATCTTTTCCACCACCTCTTCTGACCCGACCACGTCGGCGCCTGCCTCCAGGGCCTCCTTTTCCTTCTCTCCCTTGGCGAAAACCAGCACCCGGACCGATTTTCCCAATCCGTTGGGCAGGACCACGGAGCCACGAACCATCTGGTCGGCATGCGCCGGATTCACTCCGAGGCGGACGGCAGCCGCAACGGTCTCATCAAATTTCGCTCTTTTCACAGCGACGACCAGATCTATTGCCTCATTGAAGGGATAGCGCTTTCCCGCTTCAATTTTCTTTGCTGCCTCTAAATATTTTTTCCCTCTCTTCGCCATGACACATCCTCAAACCGAAACCATCCTCCGGGGATAGAGATTCCCCGCAATGGTCCCTTTAAGACACCCGGAAAACCAATCCTTCCGACATTCTGCCGGAAGCACTCCGGGCCATCATCCCGTGATTTCAATCCCCATGGATCTCGCCGTTCCCTCAACGATCCTCATTGCGCCCTCGATATTGACGGCATTGAGATCATTGTACTTCAGTTCTGCAATTTCCCGGACCTGTTTCCCTGTAACCGCCCCCACCTTATCGCGTTTGGGATCACCCGAACCCTTGGCGATTTTAGCCGCCTGCTTCAACAGCACGGAAGCCGGAGGCGTCTTGGTCACGAACGTAAAGGATCTATCTGCATAGACGGTTATGACGACCGGGATGACCATCCCTTCCTGATTCTGCGTCAGGGCATTGTAAGCCTTGCAGAACTCCATGATGTTCACACCGTGCTGACCGAGCGCCGGACCGATCGGCGGCGAAGGTGTTGCCTTGCCTGCCTTGATCTGAAGTTTAATATTCGCGATAACCTTTTTTGCCATTCTGTTCACCCTGTCTGATATTGAAGATTACGGCCACGGAAAGGGATAGCTGCAGACACCTTTGCCATTCGCCTCTTATTTCTAATTCTGCATCACCTGGATGAAATCCAGTTCCACCGGCGTCGACCGACCGAAGATACTGACAATCACGCGCAACTTGCCCTTCTCCGGCTTCACCTCATCGATCATCCCGTCAAAATTGGTAAAGGGACCATCGATGATCTTTACATGATCACCCACATCGAATTTGAATTTCGGTTTGGGTTTCAACGTCCCTTCGTCTATCCTCGTTCTGAGGTTCTCGACATCCTTGTCGGAAATGGGAGAAGGCTTGTCCTTGCTGCCGATAAAACCTGTCACCTTGGGTGTGTCCTTCACGATGTGCCAGGTATCATCGTTGAGTTCCATCCGTACGAGGATATAACCGGGGAAGAATTTCCGCTTTGATGTTTTTTTCTCACCCGACACCAACTCGACGATGTCCTCCTCCGGAATCAGGATATCGGAGAAAAAGGCCTGCTTCCCGGCCGTTTCGATCCGCTCCTGGAGGGAAAGCTTCACCCGGTTTTCAAAACCGGAATATGTATGTACAACGTACCACCTAAAAGCCATTGGATTATCCCAGCACGAGCCTGACGATCTTTGTCAGGCCAAAATCGACTATCCCTAAAAAAGTAGACACAATGAGCACCACGATGATGACTACCGATGTGGAGGCAAGGGTCTGCTTGGGAGTCGGCCATGTGACCTTTTTAAGCTCAACCTTCGAGCCTGCCAGAAACAGCTTAAACCTCTCTATAATAGCCTTTACCTTATCCATCCGGCATCCTCTTGATTTCTCTCTCCGGTTCCGACTAAAAATTGGCAGGCCAGGAGGGACTTGAACCCCCAGCATCCGGATTTGGAGTCCGGCGCTCTATCCATTAGAGCTACTGGCCTGTCCGATCGATCATGGCCGCACCACGCCCCTTGATAGCTTACTTTGTCTCCCGGTGCAGCTTATGAGACCTGCAGAACTTGCAGTATTTTTTCATTTCCAGCCGATTCTGCATGGTCCTTTTGTTTTTTGTCGTCGTGTAATTCCGCTGTTTACATTCCGTACAGGCCAAGGTAATGATATTTCGCATGATATAACCACCTTACATCAATGGAGCCCACGACCAGGATCGAACTGGTGACCTCATCCTTACCAAGGATGTGCTCTACCGACTGAGCTACGTGGGCCGGTTATCCTCTCTAAAGAAACCGCCTTCTCTCCGCAACCACAACCCGCACCACGACCGATCCTCAGTCTTTGCCGAACCGGTTGCGCTCCCGTGGAGAAACGGCAACGCCTCTTGCCAAACAAATTGGAGCGGGAAACGGGATTCGAACCCGCGACCCTCAGCTTGGAAGGCTGACGCTCTAGCCACTGAGCTACTCCCGCTTATATAATAAAAGACTTGCCATCCTCTATCCCGGACAGCAACCTCCCACCGCTACAGAGCGATGGTGGAGGGGGGAGGGTTCGAACCTCCGTAGGCTTCGCCGGCAGATTTACAGTCTGCTCCCTTTGACCGCTCGGGAACCCCTCCATGCACTGGGAAATCTTGCTGGAGCTGGCGATGGGACTTGAACCCGCAACCTGCTGATTACAAATCAGCTGCTCTACCGATTGAGCTACGCCAGCGATCCTAACCATCTAATATAAAGCACCATTCATCGAAAAAGAGCCGTCGCACAGTCTCGCATGGGCTGATCGCAGGCTATGCGAAACGCAGACACTAATTTTTATGCAATGATTTGTCAAGAAAATTTTTATATTTTTTCCTTATTCTTCCCGGCTAATGAACCGCAGCCTCTTTCACTGCATATCCTAGCGATAAAGAAACCAACTTCGCGAAAAATCCCGATCTCACTCTGCACTTCGCCTTCCTCCCCGAGGATTTTCGACAGGCGCGGAGCCTGCTGCGACGGTTTTATCGAAACATCACAACGTTATTGGTACTTATTATGAAATTGTCCCTGAGAGGTTTCACAAATCAGTTATTTATTATCACTTAAAATGAGAGATGTAAAGGAAAATCGAAGTGTATTCATCACCCGCTAGGCATCAAACTTTAGCAGGGGAAGCTTGATGAACCGGACACCCTCATCCCGCAGAGTTTCTTCTTCACTTTGGGTGGTGATCCCCTTGATATTTCTCTTGTCTTCTTCACCATGGTGTATCCGAAGGGCAACCTCCGCAAATTTGTCACCCACATCGTCAAAGTTTTTATGGATATACTCCTGAAATTCCCTCAAGATCTTCTGAGGAGACACTTCAACCTCCGTTTTTTCTCGCGACGAATGGCCTTCCCTTCCCATGACAGCCACGGAAGAAGGAATCAATGAGGCATCGGTCTTACCGCAGACGGGACAGGCAATGAGTGCCCTTGACTTCTGCTCTTCAAAAGCCCCCCTATCCTGGAACCAACCCTCGAATTTGTGGCCGTCCCCGCATCTCAGATCGTAAATAATCACAACTTTTCTCCTAGTTGTCGATATCGCTTGGCATCTACCATGCCTGCCGATAAAAAACAACCCGGCTTTGAAAATAATGATGGACATTTCACGTCGAATTGTTTAATATATGCAGATGTCGGGATGTGGCCCAGCTTGGTAGGGCACTGCGTTCGGGACGCAGGAGTCGCGCGTTCAAATCGCGCCATCCCGACCATTTTTTTATTATTGCATCCGTACTTGAATAGCATCCGGGATATTTGTCCGTAACGCACTAATATCATTAAGCGCTATCCCGCTACTGATGCCATCTGAAAGATGGGCAGGTACATGGCAATGATCATCCCGCCAACCACACCGCCCAGAAAAATCATCATGAAGGGTTCCAGCAGGGCAGTCATCGCAACGACCGCTGCGTCCACCTCATCATCATAAAAATCAGCGATTTTGGAAAGCATGGTATCCAGGGCGCCCGTCGCCTCGCCTACGGCAATCATCTGCACCACCATGGGGGGGAAGATGTCCGTTTCCATCAGGGGTTCGGCGATCGTCTTTCCTTCACTGATGCTCTGTCTGGTCTTCATGAGGGCGATTTCAATGATCTTGTTCCCTGAGGTCCGGCTGACGATGCCCATACCTTCCATAATCGGTACACCGCTCTGCATCATCGTGGCAAGGGTCCTTGTGAATTTGGCCACGGCCACTTTTTTCAACAGTGGTCCGAAAAGCGGCGACTTTAAGAACGAGAGCGTCGATGACCAACTTGCCTTTTTCGGTCGCATAATACCGTTTGAACCCATAGAAGAGGATAATCAGACCAATCCCCATGTAGGAGAAATAATTCCGTGCGAACAGACTGGCATCCACGATAAACTGCGTCGGTGCGGGCAGGGCCGAACCCATCCCCTCGAACATCGACTGGAAGACCGGGATGACTTTCAAGAGCAGGATCGCCATGACGCCGATCGAAACGGCCAGAACGGTGATCGGATAGGTCATCGCCCCTTTGACCTTCCTTTTCAACTTCATCGCCTTCTCCATGTATCCTGACAGGCGATTGAGAATCACGTCCAGGACTGCCTCCGCTCTCTCCAGCCGCCACGAGATTGATGAAGAGATCATCGAATATGGTCGGATATTTCTTCAGGGCATCGGTCAGTGTGGAGCCTCCTTCTATATCCTCTTTGATGGAGTGGATCACCCTGGCAAACATTTTGTTCTGTTCCTGTTTTGCAAGGAGATCAAGGCATTGGATCAGGGGAAGGCCTGCATTGATCATCGTCGCGAAGATCCGGGCAAAGACGACCACATCCTTCTCCGAAACCTTTTTCCGTAGAAAGGGAATATACTCCAGAAGATCTTTGGGCTTCTTGCTCACAGTGATGGATTTATATCCCTGCCGGCGCAGCTGCCCCCTGACGACAGCTTCGTCGGCAGCATCGAGCTCGCCCTTCTTAGTTTCGCCCTTTTTCGTTTCCGCTTTCCAGACGAATATCGGCATAACTAAGACCCATCTCCCCGCTTCCTGAAAATCTCATGAATGATAATCCCCGCCGCGACCGAAACATTCAGAGAAGCCACCTGTCCCCGCATGGGAATCGATATCAGAAAATCGCACTTTCTCCGGATCAGAGGCCTGATGCCTTTGCCCTCGCTGCCCAAAACGAGACCGATGTCTCCTTCGTAGTCCGGGGCATGAATACTCACTTCAGACTCTGCAGCAGCACCATAGATCCAGAAACCTTTCTCCTTGAGATATTCGATAGTCCGGACCATATTGACCACCATCGCCGTCGGCAGGCAGTACACCGCCCCTGCGGATGCCTTGGCAACGGAAGCGGTCACGGAGGCGGACCGATTTTCCGGAATGATGACCCCATTCGCCCCGCAGCAATGGGCGGTCCGGATGATGGAACCGAGATTCTGAGGATCGGTGATGCTGTCCAGGAGGATCACCAGGCTGTATCGCGAACCCTTGATGGCGGTTCGCGAGCACCTCGTCAACAGTGGCGTAGGCATGCTCCCGGCAGAGGCCTACAATCCCCTGGTGGACCCGGCCGGGCGCCAATTTTTCCACCTTGTCACGCCCGGTTGATTCCACGGGAATCCCGTTTTCCGCGGCGAGTTTTAGGATCTTCTGTACCGCTTCCCCTCTCCCGTCCCTCTGCGATGACGATCTTTTCAAGCATTGCCGGATGGGAATGGAAGATCTCCAGCAGAGGGTTGATCCCATAGATCACCTGCATGACCTTACTCCATCAGACCGGGTTGCGTTGCGAGAGCCCCCGGTCAATTTCCCCGGCAATCTCATCCGCCTCGCCCGCAGGATCCGCCGCCTGCCGGATCGGTCTTCCCACAACGAGGAAGTCGGCGCCGTATTTTATAGCTTCGCAGGGTGCCACAATCCGCTTCTGATCATCGCCCGCCACCTCTCTCGCCCCTCGGATACCGGGAGTGACGATCAGGAATTCACTCACCGCAGGCTTTACGGATGGCGGCGGCATCATCAGCCGAAGCCACAACCCCCGTAACCCCGGCATCCTGGGCCAGGCGCGCCAGATTGAGCGCCGTTTCGCGCGTCCCCCGGCTGAATCCCATCATTTTCAGATCACTGTCATTGAGGCTGGTCAGTACGGTGACCGCAAGAACAATCATCCTGGGGTTACCACGCTCGTCGGCCAACCGATGCACCCCCTTGACCGTCTCCGACATCATCTGCTTTCCGCCGAGGGCATGCACGTTGAACATCGCCACCCCCAGCGCGAAGGCGGCTTCCGCCGCCCGGGCCGCGGTGTTGGGTATGTCATGAAATTTCAGATCGAGAAAAACTTTCCTGCCCCGGGCATGGATCTGCCGGACAATCTCCGTCCCATACCGGACAAACGACTCCTTACCGACCTTGAACAGACCGACGTGATCCCCCAGGCGATCGACCCAGGTGAGGGCCTCTTCCAATCCCTCACCGACGTCAAGGGCAAAAATCAGTCTTTCCCGCGCAGGGTTATTCAATGTACTCATCATCGCCGATAAACTCGGACTCATCCGGTATCGATTTGAATTCTGCCTTGACTCTTTTCAACGCTTCGGGATGCGCATAGGCGACCTTCCCCGCCGCGATCTCCCTCAAGGCAATCACGATCTCCCGGTTGTTTCTCGTATCCGTCAAGGGCTGGGCGCCTTTGAGGAGCTGCCGGGTCCGCTGAGTGGTCAGCAGAACAAGGGCAAACCGATTCTTGGCCTGCTTCAAAGAATCTTCTATGGTAATTCTGGCCATATGGTATAAACCTCCTGTAATTAAAAAGACTTCGTCCACCGGAAAGGGTCGGAAAACCTGCCCGGCCGGCTCCCCCTTCCGATACCGGAGAGGGGATTTTATCAAACTTTGTTTGAAAAAAATGCCTCTATTTTCTCCAGGCAGCGATCCCTGCGGGATTTCTCAGCAATATAGATAGCCCGGAACTGTTCTACCGCCTCGTCCAATTTTTCGTTGAAAATAATGTAATCATACCAGCGCGCTTCACGAATTTCATCCAGAGACGTCTTTAGCCGGCGTTCCATGACGGCAGCGCTTTCTCCCCTTTTCATCAGCCGGATCTTCAGTTCGGAAAGCGAAGGGGGCAGGATGAAGACGAAGACCCCGCGAGGATAGTGTTCCCGGATTGCCTTGGCTCCGCGGGGTTCAATATCCAGGATCAGATCGTCTCCCTGCTCCAGAAAGAGCGTCCATCGTCTTTTTCGATGTCCCGTAAAGCTGACCATAATTCTCCACCCATTCGACAAACTCTCCCCGGGAGATCCGTTCCCGGAAGGCCTCCTCTGAGATGAAGTGATAATCCTTGCCGTTCACTTCACCGGGACGGGGAGGCCGCGTGGTGTAGGAGACCGAAAAACGGACGTCGGGAAACATCCGGAGGATCTCCCTGCTGATTGATGTCTTTCCCGCCCCGGAGGGAGCGGACATGATCAACAATACCCCCGGGGATCTGTTGACAGGGATCTCACTCAATATTCTGCACCTGCTCCCGCAATTTTGCCAGTTCGCTCTTGATCTCGATGACATTCCGCGATATCCCGGCATCACCGCTCTTGGAACCGATCGTATTGACCTCGCGGCCCATCTCCTGGATCAGGAAATCGATTTTTCTCCCGGCGCCATCTCCAATCGTCAGCAGATCGGTAAACTGTTCGATATGGCTGCGGAAACGAACGATCTCCTCCGTTATATCGCTTTTTTCCGCCATGATCGCCACTTCCTGAAGCAGGCGAGACTCATCGATCGCCATGGCACCCGTCAATTCCCTGATCCTGTCCCCGAGTCGTTTCTGATATTCGCAAACCACCTGCGGCGCCCTTCCGGCTATCGCTTCCAGAACGCAAGCAATCAGAGAGAGACGCGCCGTCAGATCCCTCTGCAGGCTTTCCCCTTCCCTCGCCCTCATCTCCGTCAACGTCCGCATCGCTTCATCAAGGAGATTGGACAGACCCTCCCAGAGGACAGCCGGATCCTGAAACGATTCCGTCGGAACAAAGACATCCCTGAAACCGGTCATCATCGCCAGGGAAATCTCATCTTCAAGCTGGAATTCCTCCTTCAACTGGCAAAGGAGGGCGTGATAATTTCTGGCGAGCGGGAGATTCAGGGTCAAGCGACCGCTGTTCTCCGCGATCCCATCGCTGTCGACCCGGACGGTCGCCTCGATCCTCCCGCGGGAGAATTGCTCCCCGATCTTTTTTTTGATCTCAGTATCGAGAGACGACAGCATCCCCGGTAGGCGCAGAGAAATCTCGAGATAGCGATGGTTGACCGATTTCATCTCGACTGCAAATTTTCTGCCCGCAAGGACAGCCTCGGCTCTGCCATATCCGGTCATGCTTCTGATCATTGAATCGTTTCCTCATCCAAAGTGTTCTCTCCCGGGACCAGGAGATCCCCGACGGCCGGAGAGTCTTCCTCCTCTGTCACCTTCAACTGAAGAATGTACTTCTCACGGATCCTGGTCAGCATCCCGATCATTTCCCCACCGGCATAATCCGGATAGGTCCACGGCAGTGTTTGAAATGCTTTATTCCGGTATACCAGGGTCAGATCGGCGTAAATCCCGTCCCGGAGATAAGGACGATGACTGTAACCCTTGCCCGTAGCCAGAATCAAGTGGGCCTTGGCGAGATAGCCGGGATCGATGTTCACCTTCCGCCGCCCTTCCTCCGAAAGTCTGCACTCCAGAGAGTTCGTCCATAATTTAATATCCGGCAGGGAGTCGGGTCGGATCAGCCGATGAAAAGCGACAAGACGGCGGATCAGTGAGCCTCCGAATTCCTTCGTATAATAATCGGTATAGGCAAAGGGCACCGGGGCGCTGATGAAGTCGACTTTACCATACTTTTCCGACAGGGCTTGCACCGCATCCCCGAGTGTGCGGCCTTCCCCGGAAAAGAGACTGGCAATCAGCTTGACAGCCTCTGCCGTCTGCGGATCGCTCATAGAGCCCTTTTCAGTTCTTCCCGGGTCACGGTTGCGGTGCCCACTTTACCCACCACGATTCCTGCGGCATGGTTGGCAAGATAGGCCGCCTCTCGAAATGTGGCCCCTGACGCCATGCAGAGGGCCAGGACGCCGATCACTGTATCACCGGCGCCGGTCACATCAAAGACCTCCCGTGCCTCGGTCGGGAATGCCGTGTGTTTCACCCGGCCGTCCTTTTCGAAAAGACTCATCCCCGCTTCCCCCCGCGTGATCAGAATGGCCCGAAAAGCAAATTTCTGAAGTAATTTCATGCCGATCCGGACATGATCCTGTCCGTTAAGAATCTCTTCCCCAGCGGCCTGACCTGCCTCATGATGATTGGGGGTGATGATGTCGAACCCCTCATACAGGGCAAAATCTTTCTGTTTTGGATCCACACAGGTGAAGATCGGACGGTCGGCGATCTCCCTGCGGATTCCGTCGAGAAGGGGCCGGGTCACTACCCCTTTGGAGTAATCGGAGACCACAAGGGCGCCCAGGTCATCCCGTATCGATCGGATATGGGACAACATTTTCCGGATGCTTTTCGCCTGCACGGGCTGGCGATCCTCCCGGTCGAACCGGACCATCTGCTGACCATGCGCCACAATCCGCGTCTTGAGAGTCGTGGGACGCCCTTCCTCCACGACGATACCGTCCGTATCCACACCCCGGTTTCGGAATTCGGAGATCAGCCTCGCACCGGTTTCATCGGACCCAACCACACCGGCGAGATAAACCCGTCCGCCCATGGCAAAGATATTGTTCAGCACATTGGCGCAACCGCCCAGCATGAAGTTATCCTTGGTCACCTCCACCACCGGAACCGGCGCTTCGGGAGAGATCCGGGAAACCCGGCCCCATATGAAATGGTCCGCCATGATATCCCCGACGACCAGAACACCGGACCGGGAAAAGTTATCAATGATCGTAAACGCCTTTTTTTTACTCATGATCCGCTGCATAGACATCCCACCAAAGCGCCCAGGGAGAAAAGGTCATATTTCATAATCTCTTATGCTATTCGCATCGATGGGATTTGTCAACCCTTTTCTCGGAACACCCTACCGACAGCGGAAACATTCCTCATTGACTTCAGGGGGATAATCAAGTAGTACATTGCCGGTATCAGGTTTAGGTTCAACAACCCTATCAATAGGTTCGACTCAGGACACGATAATGATTCGTTCCGCACTTCTGGTCGTGATCGCCGTCGTCGTTACCGCCTTCATGTCGAGCTGCGCCTTTCTGTTTCCGCTCATTTCGCCGGGCGAAAACAAGGTGCACAAGATCGCCAATCTGTGGGCGCGAATGCTGCTCTGGCTCACCAGCACCCGGGTGGATGTGATCGGCAGGGAAAATGTCCTGATGGAACAAGCCGCAGATCTTCATGGCCAACCACCAGAGCGATTTCGACATCCTGATCGTCCTGGCCCACATCCCCGGCCAGTTCCGCTGGATCGCCAAGAAGGAGCTCTTCAAGATCCCCATCTTCGGCAAGGCGATGAGAAACGCGGGGTATATCGAAATCGACCGGCAGAATCACGAAAAGGCCCTGAAGAGCCTGGACGAGGCGGCGCAGAAGATCCGGGAGGGGAAGTCGGTCGTCACCTTCCCCGAGGGGACACGCAGCAGAGACGGAAAGATCAGGCCGTTCAAACAGGGGATGTTCCATCTGGCCATCCGGGCGGGCGTCCCCATCGTGCCCATCTCGATCATCGGCGCCCACGAGATCATGCCGAAGCGGACCCTGAAGGTCAAACCGGGCAGGATCACGATGGTCATCGACCGGCCGGTGGATGTGAGCGGGTACACCCTTGAAACCAGAGGTGAACTGATCGAGAAGATTCGTCATATCATCGTCAGAAATTTAGAGAATCCGACCGGACCCCACAGGGATGCTTCCGCAGAAGCTCCAGGAAAGGGTGCCTTGTGACAGCTGACCGAACCATCCGGGAAAACCGGTTGTACGGAGAAGATGAGCGAAAAAAATTCTTTTCAGAGAAGGGCAGCGGAAATTGCCGGGGTATGCTGCCTGGCCTTCGCCATTTTTCTGCTGCTGGCGCTGTTTTCCTATCACCCCCTCGACCCCTCGTTTACCCATTATGATCCGGACGCCCAGCTCCACAACCTGACCGGTTCCGTCGGATCGTATACCGCCGATACGCTGATCAAACTGATGGGTATCGGCATCTTCTGGCTGCCGGTGATGCTCCTGGTCGCCGCTCTCGGTTACCTCCGCGAGCCGCAGTTCAGGATCGGATCAACCACCATCGCCGGACTGATCGGTCTTGTCTTCGCCACCTCCGGCATCTTTGCCTTGCTCATCGGAAATATCGAGATCTACGGTGTTTCTCTACATGCAGGCGGCCTGCTGGGAAAGGTCACCGCGAACCTGCTCAACGCCTACCTGCGTCTGGCCGGATCGCTGATCGTCCTTTTCCTGATCATGATCATCGCGCTCATGATCCTGTTCGATTTCTCGGTCATGACCTTCGCCGGAAGATCGACGGCGATCACGGGAGCGATTCTGAAAATGGGAGGGGCGCTTATCGATCGCTGCCGGGAGCGATTCAGAAAGAAGCCGGAAGCCTCAGCCGTAACCGAACCGGATAAAGCGCCTGCCACCGCACCGCTCATCGTGGAGACGAGACAGGAGACACTCAAGGAAAAGCTGCAGAAGGCGGAGCAGACCCATTTTGAGTTCAGCAGCCGCTTGAGCGTAAAATTCAAGCTGCCGCCCCTGACCCTGCTCGATCGACTGGAGAGGAAAGACACTCGGATCAAGCGGGAAAACCTGATCGCCAATTCCCGTACCCTGGAGAAGAAGCTCTCCGATTTCGGCGTCGAGGGAAAGGTGATGGAGGTGAAGCCCGGCCCCGTCATCACCATGTACGAGCTGGAACCCGCCCCCGGCGTCAAGATCAACAAAATCACCAATCTCTCCGATGACCTGGCGCTGGCCCTCCGCGCCCCGAGCATCCGAATCATCGCCCCAATCCCGGGCAAGGGGGCGATCGGCATCGAGATCCCCAACCAGGAGCGTGATCCGGTCCGACTGCGGGATGTCCTCGATCATGCGGCATTTAAGGATTCGCCCTGCCGGCTCCCCATCGCTCTCGGGGAAGACATCGTGGGCGCACCCGTGATCGCCGATCTGATCCGCATGCCCCATCTTCTGATCGCCGGAACGACCGGCTCCGGGAAAAGCGTCTCGCTCAACGCCATGATCTGCAGCATCCTTTTCAAGGCGCCTCCGGATGAGGTCAAATTCCTCATGATCGACCCCAAGCGGCTCGAACTGTCCGGCTACGAAGGGATCCCCCATCTCCTCCATCCGGTCGTCGTCAATCCGAAGAAGGCCTCCCTCGTTCTCCGCTGGGCGGTGGAGGAGATGGAGCGCCGCTACCGGATCATCGGCGAAGTCGGGGTGAAGAGCATTGAGGCCTACAATCAGCTCCGCAGCGGGCATCCGCCCGGACCGGAGACTGCGCCGCCTGCAGACGGTAAAGAGATCCGGAAGAACCATGGGAGTATCGCAGAAGAAGAGTTCATTCCGGCGGCCGGCGGCCAGACGAAAGCGGCGGCCGGCACTCAGGTGAAAACCGAACCGCTTCCGGACAGGCTTCCCTATATTGTCATCATCATCGACGAGCTCGCCGATCTGATGATGGTCGCCCAGAGGAATGTCGAAGAATCGCTGACCCGCCTCGCCCAGATGGCCAGAGCCGCGGGGATCCATCTGATTCTGGCAACCCAGCGTCCTTCCGTGGATGTCATCACGGGAATCATCAAGGCCAATTTTCCCACCCGGATTTCATTCCAGGTTTCCTCCAAGGTGGACTCGCGGACGATCCTCGATCAGATGGGCGCAGAAAAACTCCTCGGGGCCGGGGATATGCTGTTTGTCCCCCCAGGCTCCTCCAGACTGGTCCGGATCCACGGCGCCTATGTCTCGGACACCGAGATCGAACGGATCGTCGATTTCGTAAAAAAACAGGGACAGCCGACCTACGACGAATCGATCACGGAGTTTGAACCCGATACGACCGAGGAGAAACCGGAGGAGGATTCCGACGAGAAGTACGATCAGGCCGTCGAACTGGTGACGGATCTGGGCCAGGCCTCGATTTCGCTGGTGCAAAGGTACATGAAGATCGGTTACAACCGGGCCGCCCGGATCATCGAACGGATGGAGGCGGAGGGAATCGTCGGACCGTCGGACGGCGTCAAACCCAGGAAGGTCCTCGCGCGAAAACTGCCGCGCTGAGGCGCTAAACACCCTGCACATTAAGGATACACCCATTCCGCAATCAGGAACATTGAACATGCCTGCCAAAAAGGTCCATATCGTCAGCCTCGGCTGTCCCAAAAATCTGGTCGATTCTGAAGTCATGGCCGGCACTCTTGCCGCGGGCGGTTATCTCCTCACAGACAGGCCGGAGGAGGCCTCCGTCATCCTGATCAATACCTGCGCCTTCATCCTCCCGGCCAAGGAGGAATCGATCGAGGAAATCCTCCGCATGGCGGCCTGGAAGCAGGGCGGAAAGGGACCCTGCACCCATCTGGTCGTGACCGGATGTCTCCCCCAGCGTTACGGAAAGGATCTGGAGAAGGCATTGCCGGAGGTGGATCTCTTTCTCGGCATCGCCGAGATCCCCCATATCGGACGTCATCTGGACGGTCTGTTTCAGGCCGTGACCACGCCGGCCACACTCCGTCATCGGCAAGCCGACATTCCTGATGAACGCCGGACACCGGCGCCTGATCTCCGCGCCGACGCATAGCGCCTACCTGAAGATCGCCGACGGTTGCTCCAACCGCTGTTCCTACTGCGCGATTCCCGCCATCCGCGGAAAGGCCCGAAGCAGGACGATCGACGATATCGTGGCAGAGGCGGAACTCCTCGCCGCACAGGGCGTGCGCGAACTGATCGTCACCGCCCAGGATACGACGGCCTACGGACTGGACCGGAAAGGACAGCCGACGCTGAGCCGCCTTCTGCGCGCGTTGGCCAGAGTCAGCGGCATTTCCTGGATCCGCGTCCTCTATACCTATCCGGCCCATCTGACGGAAGAGCTGCTCCGGACCATGGCCGAGGAAGAGAAAATCTGCCATTACCTGGACATTCCCATCCAGCACAGCGATGACGCCATCCTCAGAGCGATGCACAGACGGGGAGACAGCACACTGATCCGGAACGTCATCAAAAAAGCGAGAGAGATCGTCCCCGATATCGCCCTCAGGACCTCTCTCATCACCGGTTTTCCGGGAGAGACCCCCAGGAGATTCGAAAATCTTCTCTCCTTCGTCCGGGAAATCCGCTTTGACCATCTGGGGGTCTTTACCTATTCCCGGGAAGAGGGAACGGAGGCCGCCGCCCTTCCGTCACGCATTTCGGAAAGGGAAAAGCAGCGGCGCCGGGACATCCTGATGGAGGTGCAGGCCGGGATCTCCGGCGATATCAACAGCACTCTGATCGGCACACGGCAGGAGGTCCTCGTCGAGGGGAAAGGCGATCTTGCCGGTTATCCCCATGTGGGGAGGTGCCGACGCCAGGCCCCGGAGATCGACGGTGTGACCCAT
>CAWJHT010000104.1:0-8713 GCA_963842685.1 uncultured delta proteobacterium
GATTAGATGCTCTATGATGAACAATAGCATAAATCGGTTTTGCGTATATCAAAGCTTACGACTGCGGATTAGAAGCTGACTATAGATTAATGCAAAGAGATGATCGGCTCAGATCGGTTAATTCGGGAAGTCGTGCCGCTTGCGATGCCACTCCAGATAGTGTTGTTCTGGCCAATACTGTGGATCGTCGGGCAGAAAAATTCTTCGTCCCTCAAAATCCGAGAGTCGCTGCCCCGGTATCCCGTCTTCAGTGAATTTTTCTCTGTTCACGAGTACACGATAATCATTGTTCAACGACCAGAGACCACGATCAAACTGCCAGTGGGCGTTCTTCGTTAGGGCCATTCCGTTGCAGGGATCATTGTTTCGGGAGTCATGGAATTGATGAATATGCGCCGCATCCACGATACTTTCCATTTCAAGGGTTGTCATCCGGTAACCCGTAAGCGCACAGGTGTGTTTGTAAGCAAGAACGACCACCTCGATACGAAAGCGGGCATCACGGCCTGTTTGAACGCTTACTTTGTAAAGTTCTTTGTCTTCCCGGATTTCAGATGCGGCCGGTTTCATCTGAAGCATGCTGTATAGCGCAACTTTTTCTTCCGGTTGGAAATACGGTTCCGTTTCAATCAGTATCCTTCGTGCCCGATCACGAAATTTATAATCGTCGAGACAGTCGAAGAAGTTCTGGTCCAATCTGATCATTGAAGTCAGTTTCTTGTCGGGCGAAGGTTTGCCGTCCGCCGTCAACGGTTGCCATATTCCGGATGATCCAAGGTGGTGAAATGGTAAGCGGACTTCTGGAGGTTGATTACGCCGCTGTGCGACAACAGACCAAAACACGCTGAATCTGAACGCCAGATCAGGGAAAGTGAAACTTCGCAGCTTGTGATCTCGCCCTTTTCCGCCATTTCCAGAATGACCAACAAGAGAAGCGGCTTGTGGGGCGCTGGATTTCCGCGTGCACGGTCAATTCGTAACGTCGCGAGTTTATGTAACCAGTATGGTTGGTCTTTGATATCATCATTATTTGAATATCGGAAGATTCCTTAATTCCTATCTGCCATGTGATCCTTTTTTCAGAAAAAATCCTGTTAATAGCGTTTTAGTTGTCATAGGCGGGAACTCAGATATTTGTACAACCGATTTCTAAAAAAGACAACCGGAAAACGATGCGAAAGGGACCAATACCTGGTGCACCGTCGGATTTATGGGTAGGTTACCCATCGGTACCCCTTAGTTTATGTTGCCTCTTATTTCATTGACACGCAGGGACATTCTTCCTATGCTCAATAGCAGAAACTGATGAGACAGGCTTTATATGGGTTGTGCGGTATCGTTCCAATAGATGCGAAAGGGATGTACGATGAAACCTCTGGGGACAGAAGAACAACCGGGAGCCGCAGTTCGTTATGCGGTTCGGGAGGATTACCGGCGTTTCGACCAGAAGCGAAACCTGATCTACCAAGGGGAATGGAACCCCGCCTTCGCCGGCCTCTCCCGTACCGATCTGAGGCGCGCCCGGGAGGAAAAGCTGAAACGGAGCCTCCCCGGATTCACGCGGCTGGATTGGGCCTACCAGATGGCGGCGACGGCCAATTCCGACGCCGCGGGATTCGTGATCAACGTCCCCAACTCGGGAGGCACCTCCTGGCGAGGGGATCGCCAAGGCGGCCATCGGCAGCGAGGCCATCGAAGGATTGCCGGAATACCAGGGGAAGCCGGGGATCAATGCCCGGGTGATCAAAAAAATGGCCGCCCTGTTCGGGGCCGATGACGTGGGGATCTGCCGGTTGGACCGCCGCTGGGTCTATTCCCATTACTACGACCCGCAGACCCGGGAATCCTATCCGATCCATTTCAGCGATGAGCCGGGTTTCGAGCATCATACGGAACCGGGCATGCTGGAGGACCGTTCCCAGATCATCCCCGCAGGAATGAAATATGCCGATCGTCTTCATTCATGAAATGGACTATCAGGGGATCGCCGAGGCGCCGACCCTGACCCAGATGGCGACGACGCTGAGGACCTATTCCCAGATTTCCCTGACAGCCATCTCCCTGGCCGAGTTCATCAGGGGCCTGGGGTATCGTGCTATCCCCAGCGCCAATTGCACGGCCTTGAACATCCCCCTGGCCATCGACGCCGGCCTGGGGGAGCTGGGTCGCAACGCCAAGCTGATCCATCCCCGCTTCGGTCCGCGATGCAGAATCTCCAAGGTCATCACCGATCTGCCCCTGGAGGTGGACATCCCCATCGCCTTCGGGGTGACCGCCTTCTGCGACACCTGTAAGAAATGCGCCCGCACCTGCCCCGGCGAGTGCCATCCCGACGGGAGACCGCTCCTTCGACCCGGTGGGAGAATTCAGCAACTACGGGGTTCTGCAGTGGCAGGTCGATCACGACCGCTGCAAGAAGATTCAGGCAAAAATCGGAACCAACTGCGGGATCTGCCTCCAGACCTGCCCCTACAACAAACCCGACGGGATGGGCCACTGGATGGTCAAATCCCTGATTGCCACGACCCCTCTCATGAATCGCCTGATCCTCCTGGGTGACGACCTCATGGGATACGGGAAAGCCCGGCCGGAAGAATCAGTTCTGGGATTTTTAGCTTACGTACTGCCTCGGTTACATGAAATCAGTGCGAAGTTTTTCACTTGTCGTTGAGGGCGCCAGCGGCTCCTGCGCCGGCCTGTGGGTTCTATCGCGATGAGCGGAACGAGTTTGCCTGCGATCGGAAGACTCCCTCGTGCGAATAAACACATCATGCGCCATGGGAATCTGAAAGAATTGACGATGCCGGTCTGTTGCCTCTCAACCCCCCAACCAGGACAGCGAACCCGTCGATAAAAATTTTTTTGTTTCTACATCATTTTTTGTTGACAAATGGGTTTTTTGTTGTATTATACAACCATGTCAGCACGAACCTCGATAAAAACTGTCAGTGAAATATTCGAAATCCTCATGAGCCCTCGCACGGGAGATCCGGTGCTGCAGCCGGGACGAGGCGATCTGCCGGGGTGTCACTTTTCACCAGTTTGTCATCCTCGACGCCGTGGCGAAAAAGAAGGGGCTTGATCTGGCGGACCTTCACAAAATTCTTTCCGTGGAGAAGAGCACGACGACCCGTCTGGTGAATCCGCTGCTCCAAAAGGGGCTTTTAAAGCGGGACAAGGCAGAACATGATTCCCGGGCGGCAACACTCACCCTGACGGAAGAGGGGATGGAGACCCACCGGAGAGTCTGGATGTGCCTGGGGGGATTTTTCGAAAACATCACCCGGAACATCCCTGAAGATCGGCAGGAAGAAGTACTGGAAGCGGTCAAGGTGTTTACAGAAGCCATGAGAAAGGCCGCGGTTGAATGCAGGTGCTGTGAATAATCATTGTGAGGAAACGTTATGAATCAGACAGATCGATCCATCGCATCAGAAGAAAACATTGTCCATGCTGCCCATCTATTCCGATTCGGCCTGTTGCGGCACCACCCCGGTCGAAGAACCGTCACACCCCCCGAGGCCGGATCAGGGTTTCGTGACCGGGACCGTTTCGACACCGGTCGGGAGCGTGCCGCAGGTATCCTCGGAGCTGCGCCGGCAGGACCACTGGGGCGCCATCAAGGCACGCTGGGGGGTCGGACGGATGGATTACGCCATCGATCCGGGCCTGTACGCCCTGGGCAACCCGGATCGGGAATCGCCCGTCCTGGTGAGCGCCAATTACAAGATGAGCTTCGACGAGCTGCGGAGCTCCCTGCCCGGCAGGGATGCTCTGGATCCTGGTCCTCGATACGAAGGGGATCAACGTCTGGTGCGCCGCCGGAAAGGGGACCTTCGGGACGGAGGAACTGGTCAAAAGGATCGAATCGAGCGGCCTGAAGGAGATCGTCAGCCACCGGTCGGTGATCCTTCCCCAGTTGGGGGCGCCGGGTGTGGCCGCCCACACGGTGAAAAAACTCTCCGGCTTCGGTGTCCGCTACGGTCCGATCAAGGCCGAGGACCTTCCGGCCTATATCGATGCCGGTTTCAAGGCCACAAGCGAAATGCGCCTCAAGACCTTCCCGCTCAAGGAGAGGGCCGTCCTGATCCCGATCGAGCTGGTCGAAACCATAAAACCGACATTGATCATCGCGCCTGTCCTGTTCCTCCTCGGCGGCATCGGCGGTCCCGCCGGTTTCTGGGCGAACGCCCTTCATGACGGCTCTTTTGCCGCATTGGCGTTTTTGAGCGCCGTTGTGGGGGGAGCCGTGATCAATCCCCTTCTCCTGCCCTATCTTCCCGGACGGGCCTTCTCGACGAAAGGGCTTTGGCTCGGCGCGGTCGTGGCGGTCATCATGCTCTCCCTGCAAGGGGTCGATCTGACGATGTGGGCGGGGCGGCTCGGCTCTCTGGCGTGGCTCTTGATCATCCCGGCCGTCACGGCCTATCTGGCGATGAATTTTACCGGGGCATCCACGTATACCTCCCTTTCCGGGGTGAACAGGGAGATGCGCTGGGCGCTCCCCACGGAGATCGGAATGGGGGGCGGCGGCCTTCTCATATGGATTGCCTCACGTTTGATTGCTTAGGAGGTTGAAGATGGATCATCCGACTTATCTCAAGGATGTGGTAACCCTGAAACTCGATCAGGAGAAATGCACCGGCTGCGGAATGTGCCTGGAGGTCTGCCCGCACGCCGTGTTTAAGATGAACACCCGGCATGTCGAGATCCAGAATCGCGATGCCTGCATGGAGTGCGGCGCCTGCAGCCGGAATTGTCCGTTCGACGCCATTGCCGTGCAGACGGGCGTCGGGTGCGCGGCGGCCGTGATCAACACCCTGCTGGGCCGGACCGATCAGCCCTGCTGCGGCGAGACCGGATGTTCGCCTTCCGGCAAGAAGTCCACGGCCTGTTGTGGATAGTCCACTGACTCAAGTTCATCATGCGGAGTAGGATATGTTTCCTCATATGTCGGATTCATGGCTCATCATACTGATCGCTTGCGTTATCGGGTTCGTGATTGGCCAGTGGATAAAAAAACGTAGGAATAAAGACGAGAAAAATAATGACTATGTCAACGGCTTAAAAAAGCGGTTATTGGCGGAGACAGCGGATCAGAAAAAAAAGAATAAAAAGAAAACCAGAAGGGCCAATAAAAAGAGCAGCGGATCGTAAAAAACGGATTATAAAACATCGGTAATCCGGTCGTCCGGATGATCTACCTCAAGTTCCCCGAAAAACCTGCCCGCCTCGCCTGATCACTGATGATCATTGCGTAGCAACGCAAATGAACCCTCCGTGCGGTTTGTCTGCGGTTCCAGCCTGAAGTCCGAACTCGCCATCAATCCGTGTTAAAGTTATCCCGGGCATATGTCGATATAACTGTGCCATCCAGATCAACGAGAGTATAGGACCCAGCTAAGATACTCCCTGTTCCCCATGGCAACGTTGAGTCTTTTTTGGCACCCACGGAGCCGGGTGCGGTGGATAACAAATAGCTTTCAAGTTCACAACTTACGCGAATATGGGATCAATATTCACAATAGAGCGAAAGGATAATGACGATGATGCACATGAAAAAGATTCTATCGTTACTCACGCTGGTACTGTATCTGGGCACAGCTCTGCCAGGTTTCGCCTGCACTACGACTATTGTGGGCAAGACAGCCTCGATCGACGGGTCGGTGATGGTCTCCCACTCCGATGACGGTTTGAACGACGCGCGTCTCGTTTATGTTCCGGCCATGGACCACAAGCCCGGTTCTCTCCGGCCGGTGTTCTATTCTCATGCGCCCTGGATTTCAAGCCCCAGTGGGGGGCCAGCGAAACGCAGCGCATCGTGACCAAGGATCGCGGCCCCGGCTACAACATAACGGGTGTGCCGCCCAGCGTGCCTTTGGGCTTCATCCCCCAGGTGGCCCACACCTATGCCTATTTCGACGCCAATTACGGCATCATGAACGAGCACCAGCTTTCCATCGGCGAGTGCACCGACAAGGCCAAGGTGCACCCGGAGCCTGAACCGGGCAAGCGCATTTTCTACTCGGCCGAGCTCTCCCGCGTGGCTCTGGAACGTACGAAGACCGCCCGCGAGGCCGTAAAGCTCATGGGCGAGCTCATCGAAAAATACGGCTACTACGGCACGGGAGAAACCCTGCTGGTGGCCGACCCGAACGAGGGCTGGGTCATGGAGATGGCGGCTATGACATGAACGGCACGGGCGGCGTCTGGGTCGCCCAACGCGTGCCCGACGACCAGTTCTTCGTCGCCGCCAACCAGTTCCGCATCCGCGACGTGCGCACCAATGCCGACGACATGATGTATTCTGCAAACATCTTCGAGATTGCCCGACAAAAGGGCTGGTGGAAACCCGAGAGCGGTCCGCTGGACTTCGCCAGCTGTGTACGGCGACGGCGAGTTCCACCACCCCTACTATTCGCTGCGCCGCGTCTGGCGCGCCCAGTCGCTGGTTGCACCCTCCCTCAATCTTTCGCCCTGGGTGGAAGGACCGTTCACCCGGGCTTATCCCTTTGCCGTTAAACCCGACCAGAAGCTGTCCGTGAACGATCTCTTCGCCATTCATCGCGACAATTACGAAGGCACGGAGTTCGACCTGACCAAGGGCCTGGCCGCCGGACCTTTCGGCGATCCCAACCGGTTCGAAGGCCAGGCCGAATCAGTGGCCGACAAAGAAGGGAAGCTGACCGCGGTGGTGGGGGAGTTCGAACGCCCCCTGAACATTTACCGTTGCGTCTATGCTTACGTCAATCAGTCACGCAAATGGCTGCCTGACGCCATCGGCGGAGTGATGTGGTTCGGACCCGACCGCCCGGCTACCGCAGTCCTGATGCCCTTCTATGCCGGAGCCCTGGATTTGCCGAGCTCCATCCAGAATGCCGATATCCTCAAGTTCGACCGCAACAGCATGTGGACGGCCTTCAACTACGTGGCCAACTATTCCATGCTCAAGTATTCGTATATGATCAAGGATATCCAGGCGGTGCGCGACCGCTTCGAAAGCAGCGCCTTCGGCAGACAGCAAGGGCTGGAGGCGAATGCCCTGGCGCTCTGGAACAAGGGGGATCAGAAGGGCGCCCGCAAGATGCTGACCCGTTACAGCGACAAAAATGCCAACGCCGTGCTTGACGAGTGGTGGAAACTATCGAAAAACCTCTATCTCAAGTACAACGACGGCTACTTAAACACCAAGGAGGCCATAGCCCAACCCGTGTTCTATCCGGCCTGGTGGCTCAAACAAGTGGGCTATGAAAATGGCCCCACCAGTTACCAGAAAAAAACCGCCGGCAATTGAGAAGAATATCAGGCAGGAATCGATCCTTAAGTAGACACAATATGTCGGACAATTCCCCTTGACCACAAGATTGTCGCGGCGAACCTGCTTTCCTGATTCCGCGAAGGGTCGTCGGATTGCTCAGCAGCCGGGGCAGCCGCCTCCTTGGACGATGATCGCCTGCGCCGCTTCCTCTTCACCTAGAAAATCATCGATAGTAGTAAGCGAGTGTCATGTTATCAGTATAATCTCTTTCCAAACCGAGAAAGACGAATCACCCGGATGAACCCTGTTTTTTCAGTGACAAAGGGTGTCGTTCCGGGGTATGATTGCCGAAAACACGGTCAGGAGGGTAACTATGGTTGAAATACCGAAGGCGAAGCACGACACGGCGGTATGGATCCGGGATTGTGTCCGTAACTATACGGCGTCCGAGGAGAACAGCCTGCCTCTCGAAAGCGGTCATGAACCGGCATGGGAGGAACCGCTCGTCGGGTTCTCCCGCGGCGACGACCCTCTGTATCAAAGGTTCAAGGAAGACATCGGCCCTTTCTTCTGGACACCGCCGGAGATCTTTGCGATGACGTTTCCCGATGTGAAAGTTGAAGCGGACGCATTGACCGTGATCAGCTGGGTCCTTCCCCAGACCGAACGGACCAGGCTCGACAACAGCAGGGAAAAGACCTTGCCCGCGGAACGATGGGCCTTTTCGCGCAAATATGGGGAAGAATTCAACGTCAAGCTGCGCGACCATGTGGTTGGGGCTCTCAGGGAGGCCGGATACGAAGCGGTTGCGCCGATGAACTCGCCCCGCTGGAAGTGGGAAAAATCCGAACGCTACGGTTTCGCCTCCTCCTGGTCGGAGCGGCATGCGGCGTACGTCTCCGGTCTGGGCACGTTCGGGCTGTGCGACGGCCTGATCACCCCCAGGGGGAAGGCGATGCGCTGCGGGTCGGTGGTGGCGAGAATCTCCGTCCCCCCGTCGGAGCGGCCCTACGACGATCACCACGCATACTGCCTCTATTATTTCGACGGCAGCTGCGGCAAATGCATCAAGCGGTGCCCGGCGGACGCCATCAGCCGGGAGGGAGGCCATGACAAGGAGAAATGCTTCAACTACCTCCACAACGTTACGGAAAAATACATTGAGTCTCGATACGGATTCAAAACCTCTCCCTGCGGCCTCTGCCAGACCGGTGTTCCTTGCGAGGCAAAGATCCCTGTCCCCGGGCGAACCGGTTAATATCGGGGATACGACATATCCGCGCTCGAATGATGTGATTCCGCCCGGACATAAGACGGACGGCAGACCCGAATCTCGGTACCGGAACCCTTTTCCGGCAGCCGGACGCTATATCGGGCGGACTAAAAAACAAGAGAGATCCCTCTTGAATAATACCTTGCCTGCACAAGACAGAATCAAGGGCGTGTATTTCATCG
>CAWJHT010000105.1:0-28307 GCA_963842685.1 uncultured delta proteobacterium
GTCGATTTCTGCCGAATATGAGCAGGGAATGCGTCGAGCGGCAGATCCGGGGATGGAAGCGGGCGCTGGAGCGCTCCCGAAACTGGGTTGAAACCTGAAAAAAGAGGCATCCCTTAATGTTTCCATCAACGGGGATGCCTCTTTTGGTGTTTAATAGAACCGTTTATAGGGGCTTTACGTTTTCCGCCGCCGGTCCTTTCGGACCCTGCTTGACTTCGAAGCTTACACGTTGACCCTCGGCCAACGTCTTGAAGCCAACCGCTTGAATCGCGCTGTGATGAACGAACACGTCTCCGCCTTCATCCTTCTCGATGAACCCGAAACCTTTTTGCTCATTGAACCACTTTACTTTACCTTCTGGCATCGCTTGCATCCTCCTTTCTTAAAAAATCCCTTAAGTCGGATTCGCATAATGACAGAAAGCAAACAGGCCGCCAAAAATCGCAAAAAGCTTGGCGGCCGCCCTCATACATCATAATGTCTTCATCCAAACTTATTGTGTTCTGTATTTTACTCTTCCTTTTATTGAAAGTCAAGGATTAATTTTTGATCAATTTATGTTTGCCGTCAGCGGGGACGTGAGCGGATGCCGAAGACGATGGGAAGGGCGATCAGGACCGTCATGGCGCCGACCAGAACAAAGGGCAGGCGATATCCCCACCAGGATGCAATGATTCCCCCAAGGAAAGGACCGGCGGCCATACCCAGGCAGGTCATCGACGAGGTCAGACCATAGGCCTTGCCGTAGCTGTATCGGCGGGACCAGTCGCCCCACCAGGGCATTCATCGCCGGGAGAATCCCTCCCGCCGCGATTCCGTAAAGCACTCGCAGCAGGGCAAGATGCGTGATGCTCTGCGCCATGCCGTGCAGGAGCATGCAGGCGGCTGTCAGTATGAGGTACACCATGAGGATCGGTTTATAACCCACGCGGTCGCTGAGATAGCCGGTCCCCCCGGCGGTCAGTGCAGCCGCCCCGCCGCTGATCGCGTAAAGCGCACCCGTTGTCGACGCTACGCCGCCCTTGCCTGGGAGGGAAAAGCGACTCGATAAACAAGGGCAGGATGGGAGAAACGAAATCGACGATAAAATGGAAGAAAAAAAAGAGGGCGAGCATCGCGGGAAAACCTCCGTAGGCCAAGAGCGAGAGCAATCGACCGCTCTCCCGGAGCGCCTCCTTCGAGGGCCGGATGAACCGTTCCCTCGTCCCGATCAGGACAAGCATTCCGCCCATGAGAAGGATCACGCCGCCGGCCATAAAGGTGTAACGGTAACCAATCGCATCGGCCAGGGTCCCTCCGATCCAGGGTCCCAGCGTCATGCCTAAAAATACCGCCACCTGCATGAGGCCGAGGCTGTAACCTAATTTATGTCGGGGGACGATCGTGGAGATCATGGCAATCGAAGCCGAGATGGTTCCGGTTGCTGCTCCGGAGAGGAGCCGGAGGAAAAGCATTTGCCAGATGTTTTCGATAAGCCCCATGGCGAAGGTGATCACCGCGCCGCCGAACATGGCTCGCTCCACCATGATCTTGCGACCGTACCGGTCCGAGAGCCATCCCCAGAGGGGGGAGAAGAAGGCCATGACCAGGCCGGCGGAGGCGACCAGGATGCCGGCCCACACCGGGACGAGGCGCTCGTCCGTTACGCCCAGCTCCCGGATATAAAAGGGGAGAAAGGGCAGGGTAAAGGCAAAGCCGACGATGGACAGGAGTTGGGCTACAAACATGATGTAGAGGGTCAGTTGCCAGGGCTGTTCACTCTCTGGCGGCAAAGCCTCTTGAGCGGGTTGGAAATGCATGGGTCCCTATAAACCGGCCCGGCGGGAAAGTCAACGCGCATAAAAAGCGGGAGAAATGCCTTGACTTCCCTTACGGTTCAGCGTAAACGTATACGAAAGCCGGGGGATGCGAGGCGGACGTCCAGGGGTCGGCCGGCAAAAGCGTGACATAAGACGTTTTGAAGCGTGGGTGAACCGCCAGACTCTTCAGAGTCTCGGCGGTTTTTTCTTTGGCAAACCTTCATGTTCCGGCAGGGCGCTCGTGTCGGCATGAATATTACCTTGAACCATCTCTTTTTCTCGCCAAAAAAGAATGGGAGGGCATTTCGCAAACAATAAAGGAGGCGAATGATGAACAAAAATCTGTATGTGGGAAACCTGTCGCAGAAGGTTACGGAAGACGACCTGCGGAACAATTTCTCCGAGGCGGGAGCGGTCGCTTCGGTGTCGGTCATCAAGGACAAATTTTCCGGAGTATCGCGGGGTTTCGGCTTCGTCGAGATGGAGACGGAAGAGGGCGCCCAGGAGGCGATCAAGAAGTTCAACGGAGGCGACCTTGACGGCAAGACGATTACCGTGAATGAAGCCCGGCCGAAGACGGAGTCGAGTGGTCCGCGTCGGGACGGCGGAGGTCGAGGTCCAGGCGGCGGCGGAGGCTTCAGAGGCGGACGCGGCGGTGGTGCCGGTGGCGGCGGCGGTCGCGGCAGGTACTAACAGAATCGGATACTCGTATAGAATAACGTCCGTCACATAAGAGGTTTTCTCCGTGGCGGACGTTTCTTTTTCTTTCCTTCTTTCCTCAATCCACCGCAGGATCGCCGGTCATTTCGCCAAGGAGCGGTCGGGCGGTCTTCTCCACCCCCTGCAGGGATTCGATCTCGCCGTTCGTCGAGGCGCCGAGTTCCCGGAACTTGCGGGCCGTCACCAGGACGCGGTTTTCGAAGGAGCCGACGGCCCTGTTGTAGGCCTCCACAGCGTTGTCCAGGTTCTTTCCGAGGGCGGAGAGGTGGCCGGTCATGGTCGCGATACGCTCGTAGAGCATCCGCCCCAGGCGGCTGATCTCCTCGGCGTTCTCGGCGATCTTCTCCTGACGCCAGCCGTAGGCGACCGCCCTGAGCAGGGCGATGAGCGTGGTCGGGGTCGCCAGGATCACCCGCTGATCGACGCCGTACTCGATCAGGGCGGGGTCCTGTTCCAGGGCGGCGCTGAAGAAGGTCTCGCCGGGGAGGAAGAGGACGGCGAACTCCGGCGCCGGCGTGAACTGCTCCCAGTAGGCCTTCGCCCCGAGGGTCTGCAGATGGACGCGGATCTGTCGGGCGTGGTCCTTGAGCCTTGCCGTCCGAGTCGCCTCGTCGGGCGCCTCCAGTGAATCCAGATAGGCCTGGAGCGGCGCCTTGGCGTCGATGACGATGTTCTTCTCGTTGGGGAGCCGGATGATCATGTCGGGCCGGAGACGGCCGTTTTCAGTGGTTACCGACTCCTGCTGGACGAAGTCGCAGTACTCGACCATCCCGGCCATTTCGACGACCCTCTGAAGCTGGATCTCGCCCCAGCGGCCGCGGACGGAGGGCATGCGGAGGGCCCGGACGAGGTTCGCCGTCTCTCCCTCCAGTCGGCCCTGCGTGAGGGCCAGCGACTTGAGCTGTTCGGTGAGCGTGGCATAGGCGGTCGTGCGGACCTGCTCGATCTCGCGGATCCGGCCGTCGACCTTTTCCAGGGATTCCTTCAAGGGCTTGACAAGATCGTCGATCGCCCGCTGGCGGGACGTCAAGTCATTTTGGGCGCCTTCCTGGTACTTCTCCAGCGTCGTCTTTGCCAAGTCGAGGAAGGACTGGTTGTTGCACCGGAGGGCCTCGGCGGAGAGGGCCTGGAAGGCGTCGGATAGCTGACGGCGGGCGTCCTCCAGAAGGGCAAGCTTCTCTTCCGCGGCGCGGCGCTCCTCCTCCCGTTTGACCTCCGCCTCCGACAGGCGCGTCCGGAAGTCTCCGCTTTCGTTCCGGAGTTCCCGGATGAGGTCGTCCTTTGTCTCGACGGCCCGCTCCAGTTCCGGGATCCGGGTGTTCTTCTCCTCTGCGGCCGAGCGCCGTTCGGTTTGCCGGGTCAGCTCGCAGCGCAGGGCGGTGAGTTCCGCCTGGGCGGCCGTCAGGTCTTCCTTTGCCTGGCGGAGCTGCTCCTCGCGACCCTGGAGCCGCTCGGATAGTGTGGCGAGTTCAGCCTCCGCCGTCTGACGGGTGCGTTCCTCCGTCTCACGGATCCGAGGCCGGATCACAAAAAACGCCACGGCGCCGCCTGCCGCCAGCCCGAGAATCAACCAACCCAACGTCTCAATCCCCATCTAAGCTTTTCTCCTTTCACCCATACCCCAGCTCCTCCAGACGCTCCTCGCTGATCCCGAGGAAATGGGCGACCTCGTGGACGACGGTGATCTCGATCTCCCGCTCCAGTTCCGCGAGGCTCTCGCACATCTCCTCCAGGGGCTCCTGGAAGATGAAGATCGTGTCCGGATGGAGCGGGGGCGGGGAGAAGAACGAGTGTTCCGGAAGAGAGGCGCCCTCGTAGAGGCCGAGGAGCGGCTCGTCCGGGGGATAGCCCATCTCCTCCAGCATCTCCCGGGCGGGACGTTTCTTCACGGTGAGGACGACGTTCTCCATCCGATCCCGGATCTCCGCCGGGATGCGGTTGTACGCTCGCCGGACCGCCTTGTCGAATTCCTTCTGGTTCAGCTTCATGACCGTCGACTCGATGAATGCAGCAGTGACCAGCGCCTTACTGAGTACCGTCGGGTCCGGATTGTATCAGAGATCGCAGCTTATGGAAACCGGATTCAACGGGTCCATGTCTTCGGCTCGAATGGATCCGGCAAGCATGAATAATCGAATTCAACATTTTAAATTTCCTGCATATGGCGTGGCCAAAATTCCGTTGACACACAAAATGGTTCTCCGTATACTCCCTCCACAAAGAAGCAAATGTCAACGCAATTGCCGGCGTGAATGATCGTTCCCCTTTGATAGAATTAACCTGCGGCGTAGCAGAATTTTTCCGAAAAACTCTCATAATCCATGAAACGTCCCGGTGGTCTGCAATCGTTAAAAGCCGTTCTTTTCATCCTGAAGCGGGAGAATTTTTTTTATATCCTGGGGGTCACTTTCGTCGTTCTTCTGGGAGGGGCGGTATCCTTTTATTTCCTGGAGCGAGGGTCGAACAAGACCGTCGAGGGCCTCGGTTCGGCTGTTTACTGGGCTGTCATCTCCATGACCACCACCGGTTATGGAGATATTTCCCCCTCCACCGCGGGAGGGCGGGTGGTTGCCGTCATCGTGGTGATCTCGGGTCTTCTCCTTCTTTCACTCGTCACGGCAACGGTTGCCTCCGTGTTCGTGGAGAAAAAAATTCGGGAGGGTAAAGGATTGGAACCTGTAAAACTTGAGGACCATATCGTTCTTTGTGGCTGGAACAGCAACGCCGAGGATGTGATTGCGGGGCTCCTCCGCTCCCTGCCGGAGAAGAAGATCCGGCTGGTCCTGGTCAACGAACTCCCCGAAGACAAAATGGAAGCCTTGAAATACAAATACCGCGAGCATGGGTTCAAATTCCTTCGCGGCGACTTCGCGCACGAAGAGGTCCTGGAGAGGGTCAACATCACCAAGGCCCGCTCGGCCATCATCCTGGCCGACACCTCCGGACAGCTTTCCTTGGAAAAGGCCGATGAGCACACGATTCTGGGTACCCTGGCCGTTAAATCGCTGGCGCCGGAGGTCAAAACCTGCGCCGAGCTTCTGAACCCGGAAAACCGCCAACATCTGAAAAGGGCAAACGTGGATGAAATCGTCGTGCGGGGAGAACACCTCGGGAATTTACTGGCCAGCGCCACTGTCTCTCCCGGCTTGCCCCGCGTTTTTTCCCTCCTTCTGTCTCCGGAGGAGGAGAACAAAATGTGGAAAGTCGAAATCCCCTCTTCCTATATCGGTAAGACAGCGGGGGAACTGGCCGCCTATTTTCGGGACAACCACCAGGCTCTTCTTCTCGCGCTTCTGAGTGAGCGGAAGGGTTTGGCCCTGGATAAAATTCTCACCGACGACTACTCCGCCATTGACCAGTTCATCAAAAGAAAGTTCGAGGAGGCGGATAGGGATTTTTTCGGCAAAAAGGAACGTGTTCAGGTCGTTCTGAATCCCGCAAATGACGTGGTTATCGGAGAAGAGGATACGCGCTGTGGTCCTGGCCCGTAAACGTCCTTGAAAGGAAACGGCTTTAATGGAAGAAGGCATTCTGAAATCCCTTCCGATCCTGCGCGATCTTGATGAAGGGGAACTGGCAACATTTATGACGATTACCCGCCGCGTCCGGTTTCCCCGGGGGAAAATCATCATCAAGGAAGGGGAGCCCGGAGACACCATGTATATCGTCGCCGAAGGGACTGTGGAAATCTCGAAAAACCTGGTGATGAAAATAGGCCGGGAAGAATTTCAGGATCGGGACAAAATTCTGACGAAGTTGTCCGCCGAGGATCACGCGGTATTCGGCGAAGTGGCCCTCTTCGAGCAGGGAAAACGAACGGCCACGGTAGTGGCGCAGACCGACTGCACTCTTCTTGAGATCACCCGTGATGATTTCCACAGACTGGGAGAGGAATATCCGCGAATCGGGTATGAGATCACCCGGAATATCACCCAGCTTCTCTGCTCGCGCCTGCGCAAGGCGGATGAAGACACGATCAAGCTGACGACGGCCTTATCCTTGGTCTTCAGTAAATGAAAAGCAGGGTGCGGGTATTTATTCTTGCCGGAGTAATAATAGATCTTGACTTTGCCGAGAATGGGAGTAACCTGAAACCAACATACTGATTGACTTAGAAAATTGAATAGTTGTCCTTCCCATATAGGGAAGTGAAAAAAAATCTCCCTGCCCTGTCTATGATGATGTGACAGGGTTTTTTGTTTCCGGATGACAGGAAAACAAGGGCCTTGATCTGTCATGAGGCTTCCTGAGAAAGAGGATGAAAATATGAATATACACCTGGTTGAACCTTTGAATCATTTTGTGAAGCTGCAGGATAACGTTTGGGAAAGCGGTTCGTGGCAACTGGACGAGGGTCAGGCCAAGAAATTGGTTGGGGGCGAAATTTATTTTCATAAAAAGCGACAGGAACCCTCTTTTTATGGAGGGACGATCCTCGGATACAGGGTTAATCAAGAGGGAGAATACCAGGGAAAGATCGTTTTCAAACTCCAATATAACCTGTCATGCAGAAATGTCAGCACCGGTAGATCCGGCTGGAACAAGGTTGTGAAGATCACGGAGCTTGAACAGTAGCAGTCATTCGAATCGATGCTCGGGAACAAGGTGTTCACGCGCAGATGATGGTCGGCGACATCAACGCCCATGAAAGGTGACTCATTCTTCGTTGGCTTTCGCTTTGGATGGATAACGGTGGCTACTTCACGGTATACTCGCGGGCATCGAGGCAGGCGCCTATCGCTCGTTTATAGTCCGCACGCTTCTGGTTCATCTGAGCTTCGGGCACAACATCTGTCGGCTGAGTCGGGTCCCAGCCTATCTGGCCGACAGCCCAGAGGTGACACTCGTGGCGATCTTTAGCCTGCTGCTCTTCGCTCTGACCTTTGCGGGGATAGACAAATAATCTTTCAGCCGGCGACGACGGTACGGATGACACAGGTTACTCCGGAGGCTGTTCTTGGACAACCACTGGCGGCGGTTCATAATAGGGGGCCGTATCGATAGAAGATGAGCCATGATAGTAAAAGCCGCCGTCGAAGAAAATCGGCGGAGGTCCCGGGAATGGTCGCCCGTGCGGAGCAAAGATCAGGAGCGGTATTAGCTAAAGCTCTGGGGGGAGGCAGGCCGGGCAAGTGCGGAATCGGGGGGAGCAGGAGGTTGCTCAGTTTCGGCGGCCTGTCCTTTGTGGCTACGATCATCAGTATGATCAATCCGACAATGAGAACGGAGATCAACACGATCACACCGACCGGAACCTTTTTCAGAACGATTATGATTTCTGCACGCTCTCCGGGCTTCAGAGTAAAGGTCTTCGTCAGTGAACCCTCGAAAGTTTCCGTCTTCCCATTGATCTCTGCAGTCCGGTCAATCTCGATCTTGTAATTACCCGCGGGAGCGTTCCTCAGAACCCAGCGTCCCTGCCGGGAAGAAGCCACCGGGGCGAACGTGCCGTTTTCCTGCTGAAAAAAGAGCGTCGTGCCGACTCCGCCGTAAACCGCGTCCTCCTGCCCCTCCTCGGGTGCTTTCAGGTAGATCTTCATCGCGATGGACGGTTGCTCGTCATTGGATTCGATGGCGATCTGATTTACCTTGAAGGAAACGCAGGAGGTTATGGTCAGCACAGTGAAGGCAACCATGGTGAGGCAAGCGATCGTCTTAAATTTCGATCTATGAGATATCAGACTGATAAACATTTCACCTTCCAGTGATGCTTCGCTCACCCTCTTTCAGCTCAACATTATGACGTCGGAAACAAGCTAACGAATTCCACCAGTTGTTTTTCGTCCAAACCGACTCCCAATACTCCATCCAATATTTTTGAAACGACATCGTTTTGAAAGAAAAGGATGGTCGGATATACTTTCACTGAATATTGATCAGCATCAACTTCCCTGTCTTGGGATTCCTTCCTGTTTGGGTGCGATAATGCCAAACGGTAAAGCTCCCGAATCCCCTGATTTCAATCCTGCCGCCCTTTCGATCATAGAGAAACTATCGCTATTCAATGAGCAGGAACGCGTAACGGTTCATCGCTTGCGAGTATTCCGTAAGAACCTCAATGGGAAAACCGACCTTGCGGACGGTTGCAAAAACATCGATCGCCATGGATTCGGGGGAGGGCCGGGCCGACCGCGGATTTTTGCACGTTCCCCTGGTTTCCGAGCAGTCGGCACAGAGATAGCAGCTGTCGCAACACAGGAGAAATGCTTTGTAATGGCCCGCCAGGAAGAGCGCCCTCTCCAATTTCAGAAGTTCCTGGTTAACCCCTCTTGTCCAGGCATGCCGGTCTTCAGGCTTATCCACCGCATGCGCAAAATGGAAGATCACCACTGCACGGTATTCGGCAAAGAGCTGCCGAACCTCTGCAACAGAAGGGACATTCGGGGGACAGGTTGCATTATGGCCGTAATTGCCGCAGCCGAACATGCACTTCGTTCGCACCCATTGGGAGACGACCACCTCTCCGGGCTCCACCCACTTAAAATCCGTGTAGCCGTGTTTATGAAACAGTGCCTCCAATTCCTTACGGTCCTTCATGGGATACAACTCCTCTCTTCCATTTTTTAGGGGGATAATCCCTTTCATCCCTCTCAGGCGTATGCGGCCAGTTCCTCCGCCAGGAGACCTTTGAAGAGGTCGATTTTGTATTCGTTATGATCCAACGGCCGCGCCGCCTTCATCGCGGCGGCTGCCGCCCGGGCAACGATTGATTCATCCAGCGGCCGCCCCAGGATGACATCCTCCGCATCGGACAGCGCCATGGAATCGGCGCGGCGCCGCTCAGAACGATCCTCGCACCGGCCACCTTGCCCTCGCTGAAGCGGAGCGCGAGCGCGACCCCGGCCAGGGCAAAATCCCAGGAACCGCGCGCCCGCACCTTTCGATAGGAGCTGCGAAGCCCCTGTGGCGGCCGCGGCAACAGAACGGCGGTGACGACCTCGCCCGCTTCCAGGATCGTCTCCCGGGTGATCTCCTGCTCGGGAAGGACGTAGAATTTTTCGACGGGAACCGTTTTGGTTCCCCTGGCGCCCGCTATCTCGATCCGGGCCTCATAGGCCATCAGCGCCGGCGCTATGTCGGAAGGGTGCACGATGAAGCATCCTTTGCCCCCCAGGATGCAGTGGTACTGATTTTCTCCGGCAACGGCAAAACACTGGTCTCCCCCTTTCCGGGTGCAGTGAAAATCTCCCCGGTAGTACCAGCACCGCGGTTTCTGGCAGAGGTTTCCCCCGATCGTCCCCTGATTGCGCAGTTGCGGGCTGGCAACCTCCCGGGCGGCCTGGACAAGGGCGGGATAGCGTTCCTTGAGGAGGGGATGGTTCGCCACATCGCTGACGGTGACGAGCGCCCCGATCCGGAGGGATCCGTTATTCAGTCTGCCCGATACCCTGAAGCTCGTCGAGCCGGCTGATGCTGACCACCTTTTCCGCGGCAAAGACGCCGTCGTGGAGACAGCCGAGCAGGTCGGTCCCCCCGGCGTGGATCCGGGCATTGCCCGTCGAAAGATGGCGGAAGGTTTCCTCGAGCGACTTGGGACGCACGTAGGTAAACGGTGGCATGGTCATGTTCATCCCTCCTTCGAGCGGGGCAGTCGTTAAACGGTTCGCTTCATTTTCGCCGCATCCTCGACCGCTTTGAAGATATGCGCGTAGGACCCGCAGCGGCAGAGATTGCCGCTCATCTGCCGGCGGATTTCGTCGAGGGACGGGTTCGGGTTGATCCGCAACAGCCCTTCCGCCGCCATGATCTGGCCCGGCGTGCAATACCCGCATTGCATGGCGTCATTCGCCAGGAACGCCTGCTGCACCGGCCCCAGCTCTTCGCCCTTCATCAGCCCCTCGACGGTGGTGATCTCTTTCCCTTCCGCCTCCGGGGCCAGCGTCAAACAGGCGTAGCGCGGCTGCCCGTCGATGAGTACCGTGCAGGCGCCGCATTCACCGCGGCCGCAGCCGAGCTTCGAACCGGTCAGCCCCAGTTTTTCCCGGAGGACGTCCAGCAGGGACCAGCGAGGCTCGACCTTGAGCCGGTGGCGCCGGCCGTTGACGCGAAGGGTGATCCTGACCGTTTCGCCCGGTTCGGTCACTTCCGCATCGCCGCCGCGGCCGCAGCCCGCCCGGGCTTCACCGCATCGCCCACGGTCGTTGCCAGAGCCCCGGCGCCCACCAGCTTGATGAATCCGCGCCGCGATATCCCTTTTCGCGCCTTCCCGGTATTGTCTGCCCTCTTCTTTTCCATGATCTGCTCTCCTGATCGCCCTTCTTATCTCTTTTGCCGCCAGGGCCCGGCGGAGCACGGTCGGGCTGATCGGCGTCGATGTGATCCGCAGGCCGGTGGCGTTGTAAACGGCATTGGCGACGGCAGCGGCCGTGGGGATCGTCACCGGTTCGCCCAACCCTTTGGCGCCGGTGCTGTTCGCCTCGTTGTCGGGGAGATCGATCGGAACGGACGCAATGTCCGCGGGGACGTCGGATGCCGTCGGAATCTTGTAATCATGCCAGTTCCCGCTCAAGATCTTGCCGGTCTGGTTTCCGTCGAGAATCCGGGCTTCCGTCATCGCCAGGCCGATCCCCATGGTGATGCCGCCGATCACCTGGCTCTCGTAGGTCAGGCCGCTCATCACCCGGCCGCTGTCATTGGCGCTGAGAAAGCGGAGGATGCGGACCTCGCCGGTCTTGATGTTCACCTCGACCTCGCAGAACTGGGCGGCGAAGGGGTTTATCGCCCGATTCGCCGGATTCGGATCGCGATACCCGATGCCGACGATGACCCCGTGCCGCTTCAACCCCGCGACATCCGTGATCTTGATCTTCTTTGCAGGATCGTTGAGCGACTGAATCGTTCCCCCCTGCATGACGAGGGATGCGGGCTTTTCCTTGAGATCTTCGGCGGCCATCTGCAGGAGCTGCTGCTTCAGATTGATTGCGGCCGCCCGGACGGCCGGCGATTCGGTGGGGACCGTCTTGCTCCCCCCGCTCGGCGTCGCGTACTGCGTCGTTCCCGTATCGGCATTCTCGATCTCGATGACCTCGGGCCTCACCCCCAGCTCCTCGGAGACCACCATGGCCATGACCGTCCGCGTGCCGGTGCCGATGTCGCTGGCCCCCATGTTCAGGCTGACGCTGCCGTCGGAGAAGAGCTTGACGATGATGGTCGCCGGCGGTCCGCCGCCCCCGACGACCCACATGCCGCTCGCCATGCCGACCCCCCTTCGCCAATTCCGATCCTTTCCGGATGCGTCGGTCCTGTTTTTGGCTTCCCGCCATCCGAACGACCGGGCGCCCTCCGCCAGGCACTGCCGGAGTCCCGTCGACGTGTAGGGGGGATTGCCCTCCCGTGCCTGGCTGAACGAGGGGATGTTCTTGAGGCGAAGCTCCACCGGATCCATCCGGATCGCCTCCGCCAGGGCATCCATCATCTGCTCCAGAGCCCATGCCCCCTGCGGATGGCCCGGCGCACGAAAGGCGCGGGAAGGGCAGGCGTTGATATAGACATCGGTGAGTTCCGTCCGGACATTGGGACAGAGATAGAGGTCCTTGATCTGCCAGTCGATTCCGCCCGTTCCCCCGGCCGGGTACGCCCCGCCCGTGGCAATGCAGGAGAAATCGAGCGCGGTCAATGTCCCGTCCTTTTTCACCCCGGCCTTCAGGCGCATGTTCGCCGGCGGGCGGTTTCCCGCGGCGATATAGGTCTCTTCCCTGGTCATGAAGAGTTTCACCGGCCGCCCCGTTTTCTTCGCCAGGAGCGCCGCGATGACGGTTTCCTTATCCGCCGCGAGTTTGCTCCCGAATCCTCCCCCCATGTAGCGGCCGATGACGCGCACCTTCGACAGGGGCAGCCCCAGGATCGCGGACAATTGCGACTGAATGCGGTAAACCCCCTGGGTCGACTGCCATACGGTCAGCCGGTCGCGGCTCCACTCGGCAACGCATCCGTGGCGTTCCAGCGGCGTGTGGATCTCGCATTCCGTCCGGTAGGACTGCTCCAGGACGACATCCGCTTCGGCGAATCCCTTGTCCACGTCGCCCCGCTTATACCTGACCGGCGGCGCGACCCGGTTTCCGCCGTCATGGACGAGCGGTGCCCCCGCCTGGAGCGATTTCAGCTCGTCCACCAGCGCCGGCAGGACGTCGTACTCAACCTTGATCGCCTTGCAGGGCGTCCCATGCCTGGTAGGATGTCTCGGCGGCCACCGCGGCAACGGCCTCGCCCTCAAAACGGCAGCGGGACTCGAAAAGCTTGCTTTTGACGTCGTTGCCATAGGTCCACCAGAGGTTCGCCTCGGGGCTCGATCCCGTCAGGATGGCGCGCACGCCCGGCATCTGTTCGGCCGCGCGCGTATCGATGCCTTTGACGACGGCATTGGGGTGGGGGGAGCGAAGGACGGCGCCGTAGAGCATCCCCGGCAGTGAAATGTCGGATGGGTAAACGGCCCGCCCGCTGACGAGCTCATAGCCGTCCACGCGGGGCTGGCGTTTCCCGACCACGGTTGTCTTGCCCCATGGCTTGGGCGGCGAGCCGGGATCCGGCGTCTCGGGGACGGGTTGTTCGGCGGGGTAATAAGGATATTTCTCCTGCGCGCTCATTAGACACCTCGCATCGTCTCATCGGGTTTAATTGAGCTTTGACGGACAGGGTCTATTCAGAACTATCTAAAAATCTGCACCGGTTCTTTTGATTTGTCAATATTTTTGTCTTGATGATTGAAATCATGAATGAATTGACAGCAAAAAGAACCGTAATATTGACGTGGCTCATCTGGTGAATGTATGCAAATAATATCAAAGCCTTGGTGTCACTTGTCGGGCGGTATGTATTGAATTTGAATTGAAAAGTGGATGCTCTTAGCTGCTGATCATCTGGTCATGCATGGGACAGCCTTGCTTCCTGAAACAAAATGATGGCAATTCTGCGTAGTGTGCTCGTTAAAATATACATCTGATCTATTTTTCATTACGCTTACGACGGACTTGGGATATAATGACCCTTGAGTGAGGGTGATGAAAGAGGTCGGGAAGTATTTTTCGAATAACGAAAGGAGTTTGATATGAAAGATGTTGCTTACATGAGCGTTGCCGAGGATAGCATCAAAAAGATCAAAGCGGGAGCTTTCTTGACTGTAAAATCAGGGAATGCGCTCAACACCATGACCATCGGTTGGGCCACCTTCGGAGTTGTCTGGAGCAAACCGATCATGATGGTAGCGGTGAGATCTAGCCGTCACACCTTTGGGATCATAGAGGCTGTCAAGGATTTTACTGTCACGGTCCCTGCGGGAAGCATGGATAAAGAAATCGCCTATTGCGGCTCGAAATCCGGCAGGGACGTAAACAAGTTTAAGGAGTGCAATTTGGAAACAGCCGATAGCCTGCAAGTTGCTTCTCCGATCATTAAGACCCCAGGGCGCCATTACGAGTGTAAAATCATCTACAAGTCTGCCATGGACCCGGCGCATCTTGACAAGGGGTATGATGTGTCCCTTTATCCCAAAAAGGATTACCATACCCTGTATTTTGGTGAAATACTGGCTTGCTACGAAACTGAATGATATTCAAAGAGTAATGACTATCGGTTTGTTTCTTACTGAGCTGTCCTGGGTACTGATGCCGGGGGTTACTCACCGGTACGATCGGTGAACGCTCTTGCTCAACCGCAGAAGATCAGTGAGGTTTGCGTCCCTCTTTCTGCAGTTTGCGCATCTCCGCCAGCAGCTTGTCATAGTCCTCGCCCTGAGCCTGAATAGGCTCCTCTCCGATGGTGGCGTCGAATTGCTCTTCCAGCTTCTTGAGCTGCTCCAGGGCTGTCGCGTTTTGGCTGAAAGCCTTATCCATCATCTCCACCAATGCCTCGCCGGTCACTCTGAGGTCACTCAGATCGATGTCAAGGCCGGCCAGAGTGATGACGTTCTTCATCAGGTCATAGCAGGCTTTTGTGTTCAGGTCCTGGATATAGAGCGGCGTTCTGGCGGAGATGCCTGCCATCTCTATCCCTTGCTCTCGGGCGATGGTGAGCAGCATCGTGTTGAAACTGCTGGGGCCCTCATAATCGGTAAACCGTGCGAAGGTCTTGAGCTCGTCTTTCAGTCGTGGATGGCTGACCGTGGCCATGATCCTCGTTTGCCTGGTGTGAGGCACCTGATCGAAAATACCGCCCAGGGAATAGATCCTCGGGGCCTGGAATTGCCGGGCCACATCGACGATAGCCTGAGCGTATGCCGGCCAGTCCAGATTCGGCTCGACACCCAGGAAGAGTATGAGGTCGTGGGCGGCGCCGCTCTTCCAGAAGAAGAACTCGTTGCGCGGCAAATCGAGCTTTTTCACGAGTCCTTCCTTGATTTTTACAAGGGGCCGTGTCGTTTGCTCCGCAGGGGAGCTCGGAATCTGATAGATGTAGAAACCCGTTGGCTCTATAGACGCGAATGGACGGGCGCCGAGCTTGCGCCGCAGATAGTCGATGCTGCCCGTGGATACCTCGCCCGCATTGAGCCAGCCCTTGAGGCCGACCATGATGTACGGAGCGATGAGTTCAGGTTTGTCTTGGATGATGAGTCGATCGGCCATGCCGTCCCCCCTGCCGGATTAGTATTCCCTGACCCGCATGCATGTATAACCTCTGCTTCTTCATTACTATGTTCCTCCGCCCCCGTCAACTATGCTATCAGGTCCGACGTTCCCGTCAAAGTGTCCTTTTCTACTGTTTTTACGCGGCCGTTAAAGCTTTCTGATCCGGGCCAGGGCGGCCCGTTTCTGTTTGGAAAGGCGGCGGGCGGGTCCCTTCTTTTTCGCGGCGGCGTGGCGATCCTCGTCCTCCTCTTCCTCTTCCCTTTCCGGCGGACCGCCGGATACAGGCCCCGCGGCGATGCCGTCGAGCAGAGAGGCAAAGGCGGCGGAGGCGATGGAGGTCTTCCCCCGTCGGGCGGCAAAATTCACGATCTCCCTGTCGGAGGTGACGACCATGATCTCCTCGCTTCCCTTCGCAAGGAGCCGTTTGATCACCTCGTCGGCCTTCTCTCCCAGGCGGGAATAGATGATGTCCAGCCCTCCCGCCCGGTCCCGCTCCTCCCGGGGCGATCCTCCCACCCATCCGTCGAAGACGACCGTGATCCGGTGTCCGCGGAGCTTCCGGTAGCCGGCAAGGCTCCGGATGAGGGCCTGCCGCCCCGCTTCGAGGCTGATCCGCTCGTATCCCCGGAGGGTATCGGATTGACGGATCAGGTTATAGCCGTCCACGATGAGGTGCATGGAATTCCTTTTCCGCCGCCGCAGGAATTCGTTGTCACTGCGGAATGAATATGCTATAAGCCCATCCGGCCGGACGTCCGACCGGATTCCCTCTTTTTCAAAAAACACTATACCAAACCGGGTTTCATTTGAACATCCAAAAGGCAAGTGTGCAGGCCGAAGTTCTCTTGAAGAAGGCAAGCGACCATAAAGGAGAGAACCCGATGGCAGAGAAAGTCTACGCGCCGGGAGAATGTTACCGGTACCAACTGATCATCAAACACCTGCTCGAAACACCGCTCTTTTTTGCCCCCGACCAGGAGATCGTCTACCGGGACAGGGTCCGTCTCACCTACCGGAAAGCTCAACGAGCGGATCCACCGGCTGGCCAACGGTCTGGCGAAGCTGGGCGTCAAGCCGGGCGATACGGTCTGCGTCTTCGATTACGACAGCCATCGCTATCTGGAGTGCTTCTTCGCCGTCCCCATGATGGGGGCGGTCCTTCACACCCAGAACTGGCGTCTGTCGCCGGAACAGATCCTCTATACGATGAACCATGCGGAGGACAAGGTCGTCCTTGTCCACGAGGATTTTCTGCCCCTCCTGGAGGCCATTTACCCTCAACTTGCCACCGTCGAGAAGATCGTCCTGATCTCCGACGGCGGCCGGCAAGCCGAAACCCGGCTCCCCATCGCCGCGGAGTACGAGGAGCTCCTCCAGGGGGTTCCCGGCTGCTGCGACTTCCCCGATCTCGACGAGAACACGCGGGCCACCACTCTTCTATACGACGGGAACGACCGGCCTTCCCAAGGGCGTCCATTTTTCCCACCGCCAGCTCGTCCTCCATGCCCAGGCCCAGATGACCGGCGCCGGCGTCTATGAATCCGTCGGCCGATTCCGCTCCAATGACGTCTATATGCCGCTCACCCCGATGTTCCACGTCCATGCCTGGGGATTTCCCTATGTGGCGACGATGATGGGCGTCAAGCAGGTCTATCCCGGAAAATACGAGCCGCCGATGCTGCTCAAGCTGATCGTGACGGAGAAGGTGACCTTTTCCCATTGCGTGCCGACGATCGTTCACATGCTCCTGTCGAGCCCGGCTGCCGGGACGGCGGATCTTTCCCGGTGGCGGGTGGTCGTCGGCGGGGCGCGCCTCCCCAAGGGGCTGGCCCGGGAGGCGATGAACCGCGGGATCGAGATCTACGCCGGCTACGGGATGTCGGAGGCCTGCCCGGTGATCTCGGTCGCGAATCTCAAACCCTCGATGCTCGGCTGGGAGAAGGAAAAACAGATCGACCGTCTCATCATGACCGGCCTTCCCGTGCCGCTTGTCTATGCGAGGATCGTCGATGCGAACGGGAAACCTCTGCCCCATGACGGCGTGGCGACGGGCGAGCTGGTCATCCGGGCGCCCTGGCTCACGGAGAGCTATTACAAAGATCCGGAGAGAACGAAGGAGCTCTGGCGGGACGGGTGGCTCCATACGGGCGATGTGGCCTACATCGATCCGGAAGGGTACATCCAGATCACCGACCGGCTCAAGGATGTGATCAAGACCGGCGGCGAGTGGGTCTCTTCCCTCGACCTGGAGAATCTGATCAGCCAGCACCCGGCCGTCTCCGAGGCGGCGGCCATCGGCGTACCCGACGGCAAATGGGGCGAGCGCCCCCTGCTGATCATCGTCCTGAAGCCGGATTTCCGGGGGCGGGTCAAGGAGGAGGATATCCATCTCTTCATGACGAAGTGCGTCGAGGAGGGAAAGCTTCCCAAATACGCCGTTCCGGACAAAACTCTCTTCGTGGAGGAGATACCCAAGACCTCTGTCGGGAAGATCAACAAGATCCACCTGCGGAAACAGTTCGGTTGACCGGGAGCGCGCCCGCAAATCCCGCCTCGACTGAACCCTTTCCTGCCGGCAGGTACCGCCAGGGCGGAGAGCTTCATTTTTCATGGGTCACTTTACGAGAAGGGAGGAAAGGACGATGGATTTTGAATTGACCGAAGAACAGAAGATGCTGCAGGACATGGCCTACCGCTTTGCCAAGGCCAATTTCACCTCCGTGTCGCAGGAGTGCGACGAGGAGGAGAAATACACGGCGGAGATCCGGAAGAAGGCGGCGGCCCAGGGCCTCGTCGGGGCCTGGGTTCCCGAGGAGTACGGCGGCGCCGGGGCGGGCTGCCTGGGGAACGCCATCATCACCGAGGAGCTCTCCAAGGTGGACATGGGGATCGGCCTCAACGTCACGGCGGCGACCTTCGGCTGCGAGGCGATCTTCCAGTACGGCTCCGAGGAGCAGAAGAAGACCTGGCTCCCGCCCGTCTGCGCCGGCGAGCAGGTCAGCGCCGGGGCCTTCACGGAACCCAACGCCGGGACCGACGTCGCCGGCTACAAGACGCGGGCCGTCAAGGACGGGAGCGACTACGTGATCAACGGCAGCAAGATGTTCATCACCAACGGGACGGTCTGCGACTTCATGGTGACCCAGTGCATCACGAATCCCGAGGAGAAGAAGCACAACAGCTTCAGCCTGATCATCGTCCCGGCGGATGCGAAGGGGATCACCCGGAACAAGATCCACGGGAAGCTGGGGATCCGCGCGAGCGACACGGCGGAGATCGCCCTCGAGGATGTCCGGGTTCCCCAGGCGAACCTCGTCGGGAAGGAAGGGCACGGCTTCCGCGAGCTGATGCACTTCTTCGACACGACCCGCGTCATGGTCGCCGCCCAGGCCCTCGGCCTCTCGGAGGCCTGCCTCGAGACGAGCGTCAAGTACGTCAAGGAGCGGACCGCCTTCGGGGCGCCGCTCGGCGCCTACCAGCTCACCCAGATGAAGCTGACCGAGATGGCGATCCGGATCGAGGCGCTCCGGGGTCTGGTCTACAAGGCGGCCTGGCTGATCGACGAGGGACGGCCCGACTACACGCTCGCGGCGATGGCGAAGTTCTTCGGCGGCCAGACCGCCGTCTTCTGCGCCAACTACGCCGTGGAGCTCCACGGGGGCTACGGCTACATCGAGGAGTACCCCGTCCAGAAGTGGTACCGCGACGCCAAGATCCTCGAACTCTACGAGGGGACGAAGGAAGCGGAGATCATGACGATCGGCCGGTATCTCCAGGCGAGGTAGCGAATCGGCCGGAGTCGCGCGCGGAATCGATTCCTCCGCGCGCGGACATTTTTCGACCCTGCACCTCCTCGCTACGCTGCGAAGGCAAAATGCGCCTTCGGAAAATCTGCCAATGCGCGCTTCCGGAAGCGGGTCCGAATCTCCATGCGCTTCTGAGCGATGCAATGTCTGATGAATCTAAGAAAAAGGAGGCCATTTGTGAAGACACGAATCACCGAACTTTTCGGCATCGAGTATCCCATCCTCCTGTCCGGCATGAGCTGGATCAGCGTTCCCAAGATGGTGGCGGCCGTCTCCAATGCGGGCGGCCTCGGCATCCTGGCGACCGGCCCGCTGGACGCGGAACAGACGCGGCAGGCGATCCGGGAGATCCGCAGCCTGACCGACAAGCCCTTCGGGGCCAATGCCACCCTGCTGTTTCCGGGCGCCGCGGAAAACGCGAAGGTCCTGCTGGAGGAGAAGGTGCCGGTGATCAACTTCGCCCTCGGGAAGGGCGACTGGATCGTGAAGGCGGCCCACGAGTACGGCGGGAAGGTGATCGCCACCGTGGTCAACGCCCGCCATGCGAAACGCGCCCAGGATTACGGGGCGGACGGGGTGATCGCGACCGGCCACGAGGCGGCCGCCCACGGCGAGGCGGTGACCTCCTTTGTCCTCATCCCCAGCCTGGCGGATGTCCTTGAGATCCCGGTGATCGCCGCCGGCGGCATCGCCGACGGGCGGGGGCTGGCGGCGGCGCTGGCCCTCGGCGCGGAAGGGGTCGCGATGGGGACCCGTTTCATGACGACGAAGGAGAGCCCCCTCCACGCACCATTTCAAGAAACTTTCCATCGAAAAGGGGGTCGACGGACACCCTCTACTCGCCCCGCTTTGACGGGCTCCCCTGCCGGGTCATGAAGACCGACGCGGCGGAGCGGGCCGATCCGGCGCGGGCTGGATCTGCTGGCGGCCTTCTTCAATTCCCGGGAGATCGCCGCGCAGCTCCACATCCCTTACCTGAAGCTCTTCATCGGCGTCCTGGCCTCCGGCTGGAAGAACGCCCGGCAGCTCGCCTTCATGGCGAACGGCTTCAAGGCCATCCGCCTCGCCACCGAGGAGGGCGACATGGAGCGGGGCATCCTTCCCGTGGGACAGGTGATGGGCCTCATCCGCGACGAGCCGACGGTGAAGGAAGTCGTCGAGCGGATCGTCGCCGAGGCAAAGGCGGTCCAGAGACAGGCTGGCCGGTCAGCTCGCCTGACCTACCACCCCTTGGTCCACATCTCGTCGTCCTCGTAGACCTTCTCGTCGTTCTGGGCGGCCTCTTCGGCGTCCGCCTCGATCATCCGGCCGGGGTTCGGGTCCTTGAGGAGCTCGCGGTAGTACTCGTGCTGGATGAGGAGGTTCATGATCTCGTTGGTGCCCGTCCAGATCTGGATCAGGCGGGTGTCGCGGATCATCTTCTCGATCGGGAAGACGTTCGTGTAGCCGATGCCGCCGACGACCTGCATGGCGAGGTTGCAGACGTTCCAGGCCGTGTCCGTGGCGAATTTCTTGGCCTCGCTGACGAGCCGCCGCGCGGTGGGCAGGCCCGCATCGACGCTCTTTCCCGCGGCGATGGTCAGCGCCCGGGCGGCGTCGAGGGCGGTGATCGCGTCGGCCACCTTGAAGCTCACCCCCTCGAAGTTCCGGATCTTCTGGCCGAAGGCCTTCCGCCGGTCGGAGTAGCGGGCGGCGACCTCGAGCGCGGCGCGGGCCATCCCGAGCGAGCCGCCGGCCGAGGTGAGGCGCTCCGGGACCATCATCGTGTCGAAGATCAGCGCCCCCTCGTTGAGGCCGCCGATGAGGTTCTCCGCCGGGACCTTCACGTCCTTGAAGATCAGCCGCCCCGTCCCGCCGCCCCGCGTCCCGAGGAGCTTGTAGAGGTACTTGACCTCGACGCCCGGCCGGTCCTTCTCGATGAGGATCAGGCTGATCCGCTCATGGGGCTTCCCCGCGGGATCGGTGTTGCAGTAGACGATGAAGAAGTCCGCCCCGTCGGCGGCGACGACGAACCGCTTCTGACCCTTCACCGTGAACCAGTCGTCCTTCAGTTCCGCCCGGGTTGTGGCGCCGAAGAAATCGGAGCCGCCCCGGGGTTCGGTCAGGGCCTCGGCGGAGATCAGCTCCCCCTTCAGGAGCGGCTTGAGGAACTTCTCCTTCTGCTCTTCCGTCCCGAAGGAGTGGAGGGCCTGACCGACGATCGAGGGCATGGAGAAGGCGCAGCCGAGGGCCGTTCCGAGGACGCCCACCTCTTCGAGGGCGGCGATTTCGGCGCTCCAGGACAGGCCGCGGCCGCCGTACTTTTTCGGGGAAGCGCAGGCCGAGGAGGTTCCGGTCTCCGAGGGCCTTGACGAACTCCCGGGGGTAGGTGATCTCGTCCCGGTCCATCTTCCGGATCAGGTCGGAAGAGACCTCCCGTTTGACAAATTCCCGGACCTCCGGCTTCAAGGCGATCTCTTCCGGGGTCAAAAGAATGTCCTGCAGCATGGCAGTTCCTCCTTGTTGATGCCTTTTTTACGAGAGCGAAAATGAGAGTGCGGCAGGGGAAAGATCCCCGTGTTTTTCAGGTCACGAACGGTGGGCGCCGCCAGGAGGGTCTTCATCGCCCCTATCGTTTCGGCATAATTGCTGCTTTCAAAGATGGAGGAGCCTGCGACAAGGATGTCCGCGCCGGCGTCGGCGATGGAACGGATGTTTTTCAGCGTGACGCCGCCGTCGACCTCCAGGAGGACCTCCGGGGCGACGATGCTGATCAGCTCCTTCGCCCGCATGACCTTGGGCAGCATCCCCCCGATGAATTTCTGGCCCCCGAAGCCGGGGTTGACGGTCATGACGAGCAGCAGGTCGATGTCGGGCAGGATCGGCTCCACCAGGATGAGCGGCGTCGCCGGGTTGAGGGAAACCCCGGGCCGGACGCCATGTTCACGGATCATGGCGATGATCCGGTGGAGATGGACCGAAGCCTCCACGTGGACGGTGATCCGGTCGCATCCCGCTTTCGCGAAGGCCTCGATGTACCGTTCGGGATTTTCGATCATCAGGTGGACATCGAAGGGGAGGCGGGTCGTCTTCCGGAGGGAGGCGATAAGCCCCGGTCCGATCGTGAGGTTGGGGACGAAATGGCCGTCCATGACGTCGATATGGATCATGTCCGCCCCCGCCGCCTCGACGGCTGCGATCTCCGCGCCGAGTCTGCTTCCGTCCGCCGACAGTATGGATGGTGCGATTTTTTTCATGGTTGAATCCGCAATTGATTAAGGTGTCAGGGTGAAGACGGGGGAAATGCGGCTGTCTCCTTATCGGGCGTTTCCCCACGCGGCCCGGAGGACTCAGAAGCGTTGCCATACCGCCGGGGTTTTCATACACCATCGGCGTGGCCGTGTCAACAGCAGCTCCCGGATAAGAAGGGGAATCAGAACTTTGATCGGGAGCACAACCCGCCATCCCGCCGAATAGGCGAGAAATAAGGGTGTAAAAAACTTGTTTTGACCGGGAATTCCCGGATGGTGGGCGGGTGGTTTCAATAAAGACAGGGATCCAATTGGGAGGAAGTGGAGAATCAGTCAGGTAAGATTGTTTATCATAATAAAATAATTCATTTTTTATCTTAAGGCGAATATCGAACAATGTTCAGTGCTTAATTAGCACGCCCTGTGCGTTTTTCACACCTAGTGTTCTGCTAGGCGGGATTGTTATACTCCACAGGATTCATCGAGGGTCATGGTGTGCATTAAGCGCACTATTTGGTCCGGTCCCACTTCCCGGACACCCTTTTGTGAGTGAGAAATACGATCGGGCTGCGGTTTATTTCATGTTTCCTTTTGATTTACAACTATAAGAAATTATATGTTTATTTTAATACAACTCAGACGATCGTAACGGCAGGTAGGAAATGAAATCCGGGAATCGGCCTGGTTGGCACGACCATTGCCCATTGCTTTACTATATGGTCTATACCAGGCATTGATCAGCCTGAAAAGTGCTCAGATCGGTCCCCGGACAAAGAGTGATGGAGAACGTCACCATGTCCGGAGTTTGCCATGGAATCAGTCGATACCGGAACAATGTGAATCTTTGTTGATGAACAAAAAAGAGCTACAGAAGACACTTTCCGCCGAAACGATATTCGATAGCGGTATTGAACCGGAAACCGGTTATGACACGGTATGCGCCTGCGACATGATGAGCGAACTGCTTGCCATCATGAACCACTCCAACCATCACAACCGCGGGATCATCCTCTTGACGGGACTGGTCAACCCGCAGGTCATTCGTACATCCGAATTGGTGGATATCCGCCTGATCGTTTTTTTGCGCGACAAGAAGCCGGCGCCGGAAACGGTGGAACTGGCAAGAAAATGCGGCATTACGATCATGAGCACACCGTACACGATGTACAAGAGCTGCGGTATCCTGTATGAAATGAAGCTCAATGACGTCCAGTTGGAGACGGATTCCGATTGAACGAAACCAACGGCAGCAAAATGCACCTCGAGTTCCCCGTCCAGGGCGGGAATTTCAGCGGTGCGGGAGGCGCTTCGAGCCGCATCAAAAACGTGTTGAAACAACTCGGTATTCAGTACGACACGATAAAACGGGTGGCGATTGCCAGCTATGAATCCGAGATGAATATCGTGGCATACGCCACAAAGGGGAAACTCCTGGTAGACATCGAACCCGGGGAAATCGCCATTACCGCCGTCGATATCGGCCCCGGGATACCGGATATCGAAAAGGCCCTCCAGGAAGGCTACTCGACAGCCACTCCCCTTATCAGAGAGATGGGATTCGGCGCCGGATTGGGACTTCCGAACATGAAAAAGGCCGCGGATGAAATGGTCATCGAATCCGTCGTCGGGGAAGGCACGACGGTTAAAATGAAATTCAGGCTTTCATGACGACATGAGCTACTTCCACTCGGTCAAGCTGCTCGACAGCGAATGCAAGGGATGCACCCACTGCATTCGGACCTGCCCAACCGAAGCGATACAGAGTCCGCAACGGCAAAGCCACGATCATCACCGACCGGTGCATCGACTGCGGCGAATGCATACGCACCTGCCCCAACAACGCAAAAATAGCCGTCACCGACCCGCTCGAGGAAATACATAAATTCAAATACAAAATTGCCATCCCCGCCCCGTCGTTCGTGAGCCAGTTCTCGCGCCGCTATTCCATTGAAAAAGTCCTCGCCGGATTCCTGTTCCTTGGATTCGACCGAGTCCTCGAAGTCGGTTTCGGCGCGGATCTCGTCTCGAGCGCCATCACCGAATATCTCAACTCCGCCGGCGCACTGCTGCCCCGCCCCGTCATATCCTCGGCATGCCCCGCGGTGATCCGTCTCATCCAGGTGCGCTACCCCGGTCTCGTCGGCAACATCATCCCGATACAGTCTCCGATGGAGATCACCGCCCGATATGTCAAGGAGGCCGCGATGCGCGAACTCGGACTCCCGATGTCCGACATCGGGGTCTTTTTCATCACCCCGTGCCCGGCAAAGGCAACCGTCGTGAAGCAGCCCATCGGCACTTCGGTATCGCACGTCAACGGCGTCATCGCCATCCGCGACATGGTGAACCATATCAAAATGAATTTCGACAGGATACAGCCGGGAAACACCGCGATTCAGTCGGCGTCAAGCCTCGGGCTCGGATGGGGCCGGCGCGAGGGAGAAATCGACGGCCTGGAGATTCCGAACCGGCTCGCGGTCGACGGCATACACCAGGTGTCGCGCGTCCTGGAGAAGATCGAAAACGGAGGCTTCCAGAACATCCATTTCCTGGAAGCCCAGGCCTGCGTCTGCGGCTGCGTGGGCGGAGTGCTCACCGCTGAAAATCCGTTCATCGCAAAACTCAAGCTGGACATCGTTTCCAAGGAGAGCGGGGAAGGAAACCGCGAGGAATTCGAAAAAGCGCGGAGCGCCATACCCAAGGACTAGCTACTTCCTGCCCGAACAAGATACAATCCCGACCGGCCATCTCGCTCGGGACCGATGTGCGGGAAGCAATGAAAACGCTCCAGGAAATAGAGCGGATATGCAAGGAGCTTCCCGGAATAGACTGCGGTTCCTGCGGTTGTCCGACCTGCCGCGCATTCGCCGAAGACGTTGTCGCGGGTCTCATGATGCGGATGGACTGCCTGTTCGACCTGCGCGAGCGCGTGCGATGCCTCGCCGGGGAAATCTTCTCTCTCGCAAAAAAATTGCCCCATGTCATGCAGGATAAGGGAGGAAACTGATGACACTTAGCGAAATCATCGGCACGTTCGGCTTTACCGTGTACGCACCGCCCGCCGACGGGCAGGTGAAGGTGGAGCACGGTTACGCCTCGGATCTGCTCAGCGACGTGATTGCGAACGCCGGTAAGGACGACATCTGGGTGACCATGCAGATGCATGTGAACATCATTGCCGTGGCCGCGTTGAAGGATGTTGCGGCCATCGTGATCGTTTCCAATCACAAGCCCGCCGATGAGACGATAGAAATGGCAAAGCAGAAGGGTGTATGCGTGCTCGGCACGGGGATGACCACCTTCGAGATATGCGGCAGGCTTTACACCGCGGGTATCAGGGAAGGAGGATAGAGGACCAACTGAAAAAGGGAAAATTCACCGTCATATTCATAGAAGATAGGGAGGAAACGAAGTAATGGAAAACGTACAGAATGCAACAGTGGGTGAGGCGGACGAGTTCACCCCCGAGCAGTTCGCCGAACTCGACAAATGGATCGCCCAGTACAAGGGGAAAACCGGTTCGGTCATCCGTGCGCTCAACAAAGCCCAGGAAATCTTCGGCTATCTGCCCCGTGAAGTTCAGGACAGGGTGGCAAAGGGTATCGGACGGCCCTTGAGCGAAGTGTACGGCATCGTCACATTCTACTCCTTCTTCAACCTCGTGCCGAAAGGAAAGCACTCCGTATGCGCCTGCATGGGCACCGCCTGCTACGTTCGCGGAGGGCAGCAGGTCCTGGACGATTTGAAGAAGGACACTGAACATCGAAGTCGGAGGAACGACTGCGGACAGGGAATTCTCTCTGGGTTCTATTCGCTGCATGGGCGCTTGCGCCCTTGCCCCGGTCGTCCGTGTGGACGAAGACGTCCATCGTCAGGTGACACCCAAGAAGGTAAAGGAATTGCTGGGTAAATACTCTAACAAATTTGCCGGAGGTGATAAATAATGGGCAAGCTCAAAATCGAAGACCTCAAAAAGATCAAGGAGCAGGTCAAGGTCACCACGGCGATGCGCGCCGATATCGACAAGGACATCAAAGTCATCGTGCACATGGGCACCTGCGGCATCGCTTCGGGCGCCCGCAACGCCATGGCGGCCCTGATGAAGGCAGCCGAGGAAAAGAACCTCGACATCGAAATCGGTCAGAGCGGCTGCATCGGCATCTGCGACCGCGAACCGATCGTCACCGTCATCCGCAAGGGCGAACCTCAGGTGCGCTACGGTAAAGTGACGGCGGAAATCATGAATGAGATCATAGATTCTCATGTTATCGGCGGCCATGTGGTCGAAAAATACATGCTGGCCGATGCACCCAAGGCATAATCAGACTCTACTCAGGAGGTTCAGTAAATGAAGCTTTACAGATCAACGGTTCTCATCTGCGGCGGAACCGGGTGCGTTGCAGCCGGCTCCCTGAAAATCCACGACCTGTTCCTCGAGGAAATCCGCAAGCATAAACTCCAGGACGAGGTCAACGTCGTTCTGACCGGTTGCAACGGTATCTGCGACCAGGGTCCGGTCATCGTCGTCTATCCCGGCGGCGTTTTCTACCACAGACTCGAACAAAGCGCCGTCGCACGCATTACGGAGGAACATCTGCTCAAGGGCCGCATCGCGAAGGAATACCTGTACGAGCGTCCGGCAGTGGAAGGCCAGGTGCCGGTCTTCAGCGAAATCGACTTCTTCCGCCATCAGCACAAGGTCACCCGCGCAAACTGCGGCATCATCAATCCCGAAAGCATCGACGAATACATCGCCATGGACGGATGGACCGCCCTCGCCAAGGCGCTCACCGAGATGACCCCCGACCAGATCATCGAGGAGGTCAAGAAATCCGGGCATCCGCGGCCGCGGCGGCGCCGGCTTCCCCACCGGCCTCAAGTGGCAGTTCTGCAAGCAGGCCCCCGGCGACCAGAAGTACATCATGTGCAACGCCGACGAAGGCGACCCGGGCGCATTCATGGACCGCTCCCAGCTTGAAGGCGATCCGCAGAGCGTCATCGAAGGCATGGCCATCGGCGCCCGCGCCATCGGCGCGGACAAAGGCATCATCTACTGCCGCGCCGAATACCCGCTCGCCATCGAGCGCGTCAGCCAGGCCATCGACCAGGCCAACGAATACGGCCTGCTCGGCAGAAGACATCCTCGGCACCGGCTTCAACTTCGACATCGAAATCATGATGGGCGCCGGCGCATTCGTGTGCGGCGAGGAAACCGCCCTCATGCGCTCCGTGGAAGGCAAGCGCGGCGAGCCCCGTCCCCGCCCGCCGTTCCCGGCGATCGCCGGCCTCTGGGAAAAACCCACCGTCCTCAACAACGTGGAGACCCTCGCCACCATCCCGATCATCATCCGCAAGGGCGGCGCCTGGTACGCCTCCATGGGCACCGAGAAGAGCAAGGGCACGAAGATCTTCTCGCTCACCGGCACGATCGTCAACAACGGCCTCGTGGAAGTCGACATGGGCACCCCGATGGGCAAGATCATCTACGACATCGGCGGCGGCATCCCGGGCGGCAGAGACTTCAAGTCCGTGCAGTGCGGCGGTCCCTCCGGCGGCTGCATCCCGAAGGCGCACCTCAACGTCCCGATCGACTACGAAGCCCTCACCGAACTGGGCGCCATCATGGGCTCCGGCGGCCTGGTCGTCATGGACGAGAACACCTGCATGGTCGACACCGCCCGCTTCTTCCTCGAATTCACCCAGGAGGAAAGCTGCGGCAAGTGTCCTCCCTGCCGGATCGGCACCAAGCGCATGCTGGAAATCCTCGAGCGGATCACCGCCGGCCAAGGCAAGGAAGGCGACATCGAGGAGCTCGAACGCCTCGGTAACGTCATCAAGCGGAACGCCCTGTGCGGCCTCGGCCAGACGGCGCCGAATCCCGTGCTCAGCACCATCCGCCACTTCCGCCATGAGTACGAGGCGCACATCAAGGAGAAACGCTGCCCGGCGGCGGTCTGCGGCCAGTTGTTCAAGGCCCCCTGCACCCACACCTGCCCGGTCGGCCTCGACGTGCCCGGCTACGTCACGCTCGTCGCGAAAAACCGTTTCGACGAGGCGTACGAGCTCATCATGGAAAAGAACCCGCTGCCCGGCATCTGCGGCCGCGTCTGCACGCACCCCTGCGAATCCAAGTGCCGCCGTGAACAGATCGACGAGCCGATCTCGATCCGCACGCTCAAGCGCTTTGTCACG
>CAWJHT010000106.1:0-35830 GCA_963842685.1 uncultured delta proteobacterium
CACACCGCCGATGGCTTCAGGCGGAACGTCATCTCTGGTCGTTTCTTCCTTGAATCCCGGAATGATCAGATCTTCATCTCGCAATATTTGCATGGGTATCCGGAGTTGCCTCTCCAAAGGGGAATACTTTACACTTTATGTGAGTGAACGACCAGTTGCGGCGAAGTATTCCGCCTTTCCATCCGATCGATCCATGGAGCGACATTATCCGCCACATCGGCGAGGAGGTATTGATCGGTTCCATCGCCCTTGAAAGAATCGGCGCACCCGGCAACAACGACCCCGTCTTGAAAGAGTCCGCCTTCGTAAGTCTCGGAACCTATATCGAGATAGATGAGATCTTGTTCTTGCCATACATAGTCAGGTATGTCGAGACGGCGGCGAGGTTCGTATCGATTTGCGTGACAGGCAAGCGCTTTATCCGCCAAGGCGCTGATATAAGGCTCTATAGCATTCCTTCTCAGGGCAGTGATCGCGATGTGCAGCTTCCCGCCCTCTTCTTTCAATATCCTGTAGTCATAGAAGGCATCATCGGGACCGAACGGGGTGATCCGATCCAGTTCATAGGCAACCACGTCCGGAAGATTTTCCTTGGCGGCTGAGGGTAATTCTGTCGATTGAATGACGGACCATGCCTTGGGGACACACAAGCATCACTTGCGGATTGGTCAATTTCGCATTGCTGCAATACAGAGAAGTCATCGCGGCAACCGTCTCCGGCGAGGGGTACCTGCCCTCCTGGAACCGGTAGGTCTGGTAACCCATGATCCTGATGCGATTGAAAGAACGGGACCGTGGGCAATGGACAGACGGTCCATTCCGATGGACAATGGAGAGTTGTTTTCGCGGGATGAAAACCTCATTTGCGGGACTGAAAGAAGAGGACAGTTTTCAAGATTCGTCCGAGCCTTGAGGGCATCGGACTGCATTTTGCGTGACATCTCGGAATCCCCGAAATAATTTTTTATCATGATCCCATCGTGGCCGGACTTCTGAAATAGATCATCCGATACTTCTGCGCTCCTTCGATTGCCACAGTTGCCCGGATGGTATAATTGCGTTTCTCGTTATCCTTATAGCCCATCGCATCAATGGAGTACACATTGGATTCCACCGTTGTGACATAAGGGGCGATGACATTAAAGTCGCCTCCGAGCCATCCGGCGATGGACTGAATCCTTCTCGGCCGGGCTCAAATCTCGATATGCCAAAATGCGCTGGATCATCTCATCCGTCATGCCCGGAATGGCCTTGAGGACCTCGAGCGGCGCCGCATTCAGATTGATTTTATCGGTTTTCGAGTTAATTGTGCAAAAGGGAAGAATCCCTTTTCGTATCGGCGACTTCCCTGCAAAATCGGCCTGGTCATTCCCCGCACAAATATCAACTCTTCAAGGCTGTCGAAGTCGGCATTTTTGGCCTTGTAGGGCTTCGGCAGGGATTGGTAGTAATCATCTTCGGCGCCGTTGAGCCGATGGAGGTTGTCTTTGTCCTTCCAGTCCAGGATGGAATCAACGATAATACCCGCCGTGTCTTCCGCCACACCGTTGTTCATGAGCAGATTCTTCAGAATGATGCCGTTACTGTCTCTAAGGGTATTCAGATTGATCTTTCCCGACTCGTCCGTGATCCTGAGGCGGTAATGACCATCCGCCATTTCCGCTGTGTAACTGCGGCCGTCACATTGGAAGACCTCGAATCCCTCGAGGAGGACCTGCTGGTTGCGATTGGCATGCCGATAGAAAAGTTCCATTATTCCCCGTCGGATTCCCGCCTCGGCAAGGAATTTGTTTTCCAACTCCTCCTTGAAGGAAAGAGTCGCGAGCGCTTCCGTCCTGGTGAGCAGCGACAGGGAAAGCGCCGCCATGGACAGTATGACGACGATCCAAAGCACGAGTATGAGGGCGATGCCCCGCCCCGAAGGCCGCACGGTCCGCTTTGACTTATCTTCTTGTTTTCTACAGCATACTTGATGGCTCATGGCAGCCTATTTTTTTATCCTGGCATAGAGGGGAATCGAGGAGTTTTGCCTCCCCGTGATCCCTTGACAGATTCACCTTTAATTGCTCCGGATACTTGGTATTATCAGACCATTCCTCCGTCCATTTTCCGTCCTCTTCCATCGCTTCTCTGCCGAAGTAGGAAAAAGAAAGGGCTTTGAGGTCATCAAAAAGCTTGACTTCCTGAGCTTCTTCCATGCCGACGGATCGTTCTGAGGCATAGAGGATCAACTTGCCTTCGTCGCCCGGTTCCAATCGGTAGGATACGATGACACACCCCATTTCTCTTCCCCAGATCGATTGACTTGTAGCGAACTGCAGGTTTGTTGCGTCTCCCTTGAGATAATATTTCTTTGCCCCATCCTCGTCATACGTCAGGGGTACCGCAGATTGAAGCTGGTTCGTGACGATCCCGAAGGATGACCTGAACCGCTCGAGGACATCTATTCTTTTTTCACCGGCGCTGATCGAACGAAAACCGAGCCTGAGGGCGCCTCCCAGGATGACGACGACCAAAAGGAAAAGTGTCATCGAAATCAATAATTCCAGCAGGGTGAAACCCTTCTCCGTCTTCGGACTCCCTCGAGCTGTACCAATCTGACGGCTGAACAAAATCTGATGATCATGATTTCTGTTCAACATTACTCCGATTATCGATCTTATTCACCACCTTCAGGGTCTTCAGGGTCAGGGATTTTTTTCGCAGCGCCTTTTCCCAGGAAAAGATCATCTCGATCTGGAGAAGCTTGATCGGCAAATTCTCCGTTCTTTCCTTCAGGGCCTCCGACACGGATACCTCCACCTGAAACCCCTGATCCGTTTCTTCTTTCCAGGACTTCTCTTCGATCTTGTCGCTTTCCACAATCTCCCGCATAACGGCTTCGGCCTGGGTCAGGGCTGCCATATAATCCTGTGACGTTCCGATCATCCGCAGATTCGACGAAAACAGTTGCACAAGGTAAACCACGGCAAATCCCATCACCGTCAGGGCCACCATGATCTCGATCAGTGTAAATCCCCGTGCAGATCAGTCTCTGTCGATCCATCATACGAATGCTTAATCCCGTTTTTTACGGCTGATCAGGAAACCCATTATCGGATCGGGTTTGATGGAAATGCTTCGCTTGCCGGTCGACAACGTCAGCGTACCGCCGTCGATTCCTCCGAAAGGTGAAAAGACCAGGCGATAGATCCCGTTATCCGCAACACCGGTCAGGGAATCGTCGATCGTGAGATGGATCTCCTCGGGTATCTTCCGGGATTTTTTCCCCTCGATGCCATAGGATCTCGCACCCAGATCCACGACGATCGCCTGTTTCTCCCCTTGGATCTTCGCCAGCATCCGGGCCTGCCGCATCATCGCCGACATCTCACGCGCCGTGGCATCCAGCTTCGCCGCCGGCAGACGGCCCATCATGGCGATGATGCCCATTCCCATCATGAACATGGCAAGGAAAAGAACGATCATGAGTTCCAGCAGGGTAAAGCCGTCCGATGCACTCAGTTTTGAAGCGTTGTTTGGTATACGTATTTTCACGTCATCGACCCGAGATCCCTCAATTGAAAGGATCGACACCTTCTGCATCGCTGAATCAGAGGGGCAAATCCGTGATACTGAAAATGGCCATTAACATGGAAACAACAATGAACCCAATGACAAGGCCCATCAGGAGTATCAAAGCCGGTTCAAGAAAACTCACGAATCGCTTGATCGATTCGCGAAGGCTTTTTTCATAAATAACGGCCACCTTGGTGAGCATGGTATCCAACTGGCTCGTTTCCTCCCCCACCTTGATCATGGATAAGGCCAGCGCCGGAAACACATGGGCTTCGGTAAGCGGCTGGGCGATCACAGACTCTTTACGGTATTTCAGTCTTCTCACTATCCCCGGAGACACTCGGGCTTCGGTGAGGGGCTGGGCGATCCCTCTGCCTTCCTTGACACCCTTGATCACCGTATCTATCGCCACGGCCATCACTTCATTGGTCATCACATCCCGGGCGTTTCTCAGCGCCTGCAGTAAAGGAACTCCGCTCGTAAGCAGCGTCCCCAAGGTCCGACAAAATCTCGCCGTTTCCAATTTTACAAGCACATCTCCCATGAGTTTCAACTTCAGGCGATCCCACTGGTAACGTCCGGCATCCGACTGTATATATTTTCGGACAGCAAAGACGCCTGCGATGATCACCACGAGCAGGAACCAGGATACGGACCGCAGCGCCGCGGTTGTCGTCAATAGGATTTTTGTCGGCAAGGGAAGGGATCCGCCCAGTTCCGTAAAGATCGAGGAAAATCTCGGCAGAACAAAGGTGAACAACAGGATGATCGATACGATGCCCGTCAGCATCAGAATCGCCGGATAGATCATGGCCGACACGACATTGGTGCGCAACTCTTTCGACGATTCCAGGAATTCAACCAGTCGCTCCAGCACGTGCTGCAGGATTCCACTGGATTCTCCCGCCCGGACCATGTTGATATAAAGCTTGGGAAAAATCTTCGGATACTTTTGCAGGGCATCGGAAAAAGAGCTTCCCTCCCTGATGGACTTCAGGATGGCCTGCACAATCTTCCGCGTCGATTCACTTTCGGAAATATCCGAGATGATATGAAGCCCACGATCCAGGGGCAAACCGGCGTTCAGGAGGGCTGACAATTCCGTCGTGAGGGTGATGAGATCAATCTTTACGAATCTGAAGGAGATTTTCCCTCTATCCCTTATCCCTTCCGTTTGAGGTTTGAGGGTGAGCGGAATGAGACCTTTGTCCCTCAGTTTCTCGCCCGCCGCCTTTTGGTCTTCGGCCTCGATGGTTCCTTCGTGGATCGTTCCATCCAGCGTCGTTGTCCGATACGCAAAGATCGCCACTCATATCTCCTGGGTGACACGGAGGACTTCGCCCAGGGTGGTCCTCCCCGCCATGACCTTCTGGATCCCGTCTTCCAGCAAAGTCCTCATCCCCTGTTCTCTTGCCAGATTGCGAATCTGATTCGCATCCACTTTCTTGACGATCATTTTCCGGATTTCGTCGGTTACCAGGAGAAGTTCGAATATTCCGGTTCTGCCGTAATACCCGGTCTGGGAACATTTTTCACAGCCCTGTCCGCGATAGAGAACCGCACTGGCTATCGATTCCCAGGGCTTGAAACTCTTCCGTATTCATCGCCTGGGCGTCGACTTCCTTGCAGGCGGGACATATGACGCGCACGAGTCTTTGCGCCAGAATGCCGCGTATCGTCGATGACAGAAGGAAATTTTCCACGCCGATGTCGAGAAGCCGGGTAATGGCGCTCGGCGCATCGTTCGTATGCAGGGTGGAAAAGACAAGATGCCCCGTCAAGCGCGGCCTGGATGGCAATGTCCGCCGCTTCAAGATCACGAATCTCGCCGATCATGATGACATCGGGGTCCTGTCGGACGATATGACGCAACGTATTGTTGAAATTAAGCCCGATCTGGGGCTTCACCTGGATCTGGTTGATCCCCTGGATCTGGTATTCCACCGGATCTTCCACGGTAATGATTTTTTTATCGGGGGAGTTGATCTTATCGAGGGCCCCGTAAAGGGTTGTGGTTTTCCCGCTCCCCGTCGGACCCGTCACCAGGATGATTCCGTGGGGCCTGCCGATGAGCTGATGAAAGGTGGACAGGGTATCGGAGAGAAAACCAAGCTGGGTAAGATCGATGACGATGTGCTCCCTGTCGAGAATCCGCATGACCACACTCTCGCCGTGCATCACGGGGACGGTCGAGACCCGGAGATCGATCTCCCTCTCATTGACGCGCAGGCGGATCCGCCCATCCTGAGGGAGGCGTCGTTCGGCGATGTTCAGTTTCGCCATGATCTTGATCCGCGAGATGATGGCCGCCTGAAATCGCTTCGGCGCCGTTTCGATATCGTACAGGATGCCGTCGATCCGGTAACGGATCTTCAGTTCGCGCTCATAGGGTTCTATATGAATGTCGCTGGCCCGACCTTCCACGGCCCGCGTGATGAAGAGATTAACGAGACGGATGATCGGCGCTTCCGACGCGATATCCTTCAGACGTTCGGCATTCTCTTCGTCCTCATGGATATATTCCAGCCCGGATTCGCCGATCGTTTCGATGATTTTGTTAAAATCCTGGGCTTCCTTGCCGTAGAAGCGATTGATGTACTCCTCGATCATGGCCTCGTCGCTGGTATAGACCTGCACCTGGGAAGCAACGGCCACTTTGAGGGCATCGATAGCGGCCCGGTTGTTGGGATCGGCCATGAGAACACTCAGGACGTCATCTCGGAATTCCAGGGGAACGATTCGATTTTCCCGGATAAAACGCGCCGATATGCCGTCAAGGACAAAGGGAACCTTGGGCAGTTCATCCGCGCTCAGATGTTCAATTTGTCTATCCAAGGCCGCTCCCTTTCCTTATTCATCGATTCATCGGTGCATAATCTGCCCATCCACCACATCGCTATGGGTATACCGTAATAATAACGGAACAGCCGAACCGCTCGACGCCACCCGCGCCTGGACCGTATCCGTGACCTGCCCGATCCGGCATGATCGTTGCCACCACCTGTCCAAGGGGTCCGTATAGTCGTTCTGGATGATGAGGTACGCGCCGCTGTTGTTCGGGCCGACAGAACCGGACAAAGTACCCCTCGTAACAGGTAATAGCAGACGCTGTCCGTCCGTTACCTTGACGGTCACAATGCTTTGCTGTCCGGCTTTAACGGAGGTCGGTAAGGACGTCATCGAAGGGATGGCCGGAGCCAGTCACGCCCGGCAGTGACGTCAATAACGATAGAGCTGACTGATCCGTTGGAAAGGAGCTTTGCCTGGACAACATCCTGGGCAGGTTCATTGCCGCCGGCACGATAAGTTGCAATGGCCTGACCCGCCGCATCCGTCACAGCATTTTGGGTGATCAAGGTCGCGCCGCTGTTGTTCTCGACCAGTTTAAATTCGACGGTTTCACCACTTACGGGTTTGGCCGTATCATTGCCGTCGGTGACCGTGGCTTGAATGCTGACTGTAACCGAAAGCCTTAACAGAGGCAGGGTTGGTAGCCTTGACCGTGATTGATGCTCCTGAGACATTTCCGGTTTTCTTGATGACGATGGATGCGGACATCCCGTTGTCCAGAGTGGCCTGAATGACATCCTGATTGTAATTGTTCCCCGCCGTGTAGACCGTCCTCGCCGTACCGTTACCATCGGTTTTTTGCGTCAGCGCACTCAACTTTGCGCCGTTTGCCGTCAGGAGCGTGAAGGTGACGTTCTCCCCCCAGCCGCTGGAAGTTGTCGTTGTTGTCGTCGTCGTTCCTGTCGTCGTTGTCGTTGTCGTAGTCGTTGGTACGACAGCCTTCTCCACAGTCGCCGTAATAACTGCGCTTCCCCCCGGTGTCACCTCTGCCAATTCCGAATCAGCCGCTAATGTGATTCGCGCGGTAGGATCGCCGCTGGTGTCTCCGCAACCCATGACGATGAGAATAAAAAAATATGCAAAATACTCTGAGATTTTTCGCATTATCCTTCTCCTGGGAAAGAAATGATCGCGTATTGCTTTCTATATCATCTTTTACACTAACGAATCAATGTTTCCGTCATATATATCCACCTTGACATACCCGTCTCGTTATTCTATAAGTGTGCGGCAAAAAAAGTATTGCTTATGAGGCGTTGCATATACCAACGCATGGAATGTGCCGAGAGTGGTTGTGACTTTGAATTCCCTCAGTGAGTTATATGTCATTCATCCCTCCCTGAACCGCAAGTGCTTCGACCAGCTACGGGGAATTCAACCGTCGTTCAAGATTGAGGATAGCGTATCCGCATGTTAAATGCCTCTCCAGATGATGAGATCATAAAAACACCAGCCGGCTTCTGGCGGCGCCTCGCCGCCGGCATGTCAGATTTCATGCTCTGTCTCGGTCTCTACGCACTCCTATGCGTGGGAACGGCGGAGTATCTCAACTATCTGAAAATCGATTTGCTGTTTGATCTCTACTGGCAGGTGATCCCGGGCTTTTTCATTTTTCTCTTCATTTACGGCCTGTTCCTGGAAATCCTGCCCATGCGGACAACCATCGGCAAGCGCATCTTCCGCACCGGGGTATATGACCGCAAGGGGAATCCCGCCGGCCCGGTCTCAGTCATTCTGCGCAACCTGGCAAAGCTGCTCACATTGCTCACTGCCGGCATCGGCTTTCTCCTTTGCGCGATCCGGAAAGACGGGCTCACCCTGCATGACCTTCTCAGCGGCTGTACCGTCATGAGGGTCGAAAAAACGCAGCCCTGGACGCTCGACAAGACCGCGAAGCCAGGATCGTTAAAGGGAAAATTGGTGGCTACGGGCCTGGTGAAAATCTACGGGGGCATGCGGGTCGTCAATGGGGTAAATCTGGAGATCCACCCCGGCGAGGTGGTGGGTCTTTTGGGTCCCAACGGCGCCGGGAAGACGACGACATTTTATATGATCGTCGGATTGATCAAGCCCGATGGCGGCCAGATCCTCATCGACGGCGAGGATGTGAGCCGCTGCCCCATGTATATCCGGGCAAGAAAGGGATTGAATTACCTGCCCCAGGAGCCTTCGATCTTCAGAAAGCTGACCGTAGAGGAGAATATCCTGGCGATCCTGGAGACACTGGATCTGAACCGGCAGGAGCGCCGGGAACGTCTGAAGGAACTGCTCAGGGAGCTGGATCTGACCCCGCTGGCGAAGAACCGGGCCTACTCCCTTTCCGGAGGCGAGAGACGGCGGGTGGAGATTACCCGGGCGCTGGTGACGTCTCCCAAGTATATCCTTCTCGACGAGCCTTTTGCCGGGATTGACCCTCTGGCTGTTGCGGACATTCAGAATATCATCGGCAAGCTGAAGGCCAAGGGAATCGGTGTGATCATTTCCGACCACAATGTGCGCGAAACACTCTCCGTCTGTGACCGGGCCTATATTGTCAATGAGGGTTCCATCCTGGTAGAGGGCGATCCCGATACGATCTCACGATCCGAAATTGCCCGGAAGATCTATTTTGGAGAGAATTTCAGCCTGGAGTCGGCTGTGAGGAAAGATGCGGAGGACGAAAAAATGGTCCTCTCCTATGATGGCGAAAGTTTCCGCCTGAAAGACAACGCCCAGGATGAATAGATGGGGACTGCTCTATTTTTTTCTTCCAGGGATGTGCCCCGGTAGAGGTGCCGTAAATTGCCGATTAAGAAATCCCTCGGTGAGGGTGTTTATTTGCGATTTTACGGATATGACCCGTCAGAAGCATGAAACCGATGAAACATACCGTCAGGAAAATCAGAACGGTCCTCACCCCGTAGGGATAGGCGATCAGGACGCCGGCGCCGACGGCCAGTTGCGCGGCCCCATAGGCTGCGGAGATCTTCCAATGGACGATGCCGAACTCATTGACCAGCAACTGGTACAGATGACGGCGATGGGACCGGGTAAGATTTTCGCGGTCCTGGAGGCGGACGACCATGGTCGTCAATTCATCCGCATAAAAGGGGAAAAGCAGCGCAGCGAAACAGACCATCTCCAGATAATTCCGGGAAAGCGTCACCACCAGGCCGGCGAAGACAAACCCCAGGAGGATGCTGCCTACATCCCCCATGAAGACGCTCGCCCGGGGCATGTTGAACGGAAGATAGCCCAGACAGGCCAGGGCAATGCATATCGAAAGCAGCGACAGGGCGTCTGGAAGGAAGGCATCCGGGATCGGACGATACAGGGTGTAGACGCCCAGCAGACCGAAGCCGATCACCCCGCTGAGACCGGCGATGCCGTTGATGCCATCCATGAAATTGTAGAAGTTCGCCGTCCCGATCAGGAAAATGAATATCAGCGGCAGGATCAGAAAGAAGATGAACGGGGAAAACCCAAAGTGGACAGGGCATAATGGGCGCTCAGGCGGGGCAGCAGGGGAAAAAGGAGAATCACGGTGGAGATGACTTGGAAGACGAGACGGAATTTTACCGAGATCCGGATATAATCCCCGTAAAAACTCACCGCGGAGATGAGGATCGCGGCAAACAGAAAGGTCGTCGGAATCCGGAGCGTCAGGCCCGCCATGATAAAGGCCGCCAGGATCCCTACACCCGCCGCCGCGGGGCGTGGGAATGGTATGGGAACTGCGCTCATTCGGGGTGTCCAGCAGATGCTCGCCGGAACGCCATGCCGGCGATGAGCCATGCGCCCGCGGCCCCCAAACCCGCACAGGCGAAGAAAAGCAGCGGTGATCCGGTATTCGGCAACCAGCTCGACCATTCGAATAAACAGTGACGTCAGATCATTCATCATACGAACAATAAGACCTTCATAAATCGCCGGCCTGCCGCATCTCGGCCACCGTCTCCCGCCAGCCCGACGCGAGATCGTACCGGGGGACAAAACCAAGCTGAGCTCGCAAAAACGCTGACCGTCCACGGCCACATCCTCCGTATACTTATCGATCGTCGCCCGTACCATGGGCGATGGAAACCGCAGAGCCGGGCACCATCCTCCAGGATACCGGCCAAACCGCGGATCGGTATCCGACCGGCAGCGTCAGACGCGGCGGCCTGCGGCCGAGGGCGTCGCAGAGGGTCCCGATGATCGCCGTTCATGGTGTGGATCTGTCCGTCGGTCACGTTGAAAATCCGGCCGGCCGCATCCGGATGGACGGCGGCCAGCACGGCCGCCCGGCCTACATCCTTGTCATACACGAGGGTGCGCCGGTTGGTCCCCGGACCGATGGGCACGAAACGGCCCCGGGCAAGGGCAATGCAGGAGGCGCCGGTAATTCCCCTTGATCCGGCTTCCATAGACGGCGCCGAGGCGCAGCACGGTCCCCAGCGGCCGGCCGTCGGCCCGTTTCGCCGCCAGGACGATCCGCTCCGCGGCCAGTTTGGTTTGCGCGTAAAACGAATCGGGACGGGGCGGTGAATCTTCCGTCAGGATGCCTCCCGCGGAATCGCCATAGACGGCAATCGTGCTGAAAAATACCATGCGCCCGACGCCGGCCTGCCGGGCCGCCTCAACGACGGTGGCAGTGCCGCCGACATTGATCCGCTCGTACTCCGGTTGCAGGGAAGGAGGCGGGTTGACGATATGCAACAGCGCGGCCAGATGGATGACCGCATCGATTCCCTGCATCGCCGCACTGAACGACGCGAGGATCGGTTATATCACCGATTTGCGTTTCGATACCCTCCGGCCACAGTCCCGCGGGGGGGGATCAAGAGAAAGGGTTCTGATCCCGTAGCCGGCTTCGACAAGCGACGCCACCACCCGCGGCCCCACGGCGCCCGTCGCTCCCGTCACCAGAATGCGCGGCGGATGATTCGTCAACTCAACGACTCCTCAGACCGCCCGAACTGCTGAAAAACGGGCAGCACTTTTTCATGTCGGCATCAGTGCATCCTGCATCCGGGTGTACTGGATGAGCTTGGAGAGAAGGCGGAATGTCAGCGTCCATGGCAGCGGTTTCAAATTATTCACCTGCCAGGATAGATTGGCCATCCGTATCGTTGCCAACCGGCTTTTGAGCGAGGCGTTACTGGCGCCGCCCGCACGCATATGGACCAAGACCTCCGGAATATAGATCGTCGATACCCCATGTTTCAACAGTAATCTCAATGTCAGTTCATAATCGGCGGCCGTACCCAAGGAGAGATTGAAGTTGCCATATTTTTCATAAACGGAACGGCGCACAAAAAATGTCGGGTGCGGCGGCATCCAACCCTGGTAAAAGCTTCGCGGATGTGTGGCTGCCCGATCGCCAGTAGCGGGTGATCCGTTTGACGTTCGCCGGATCGACATAAATCAGATCGCCGTAACAGGTATCGATGCTTTCATCTTCAAAAACACGGGCCACCTTCTCCAGGACATGAGAATGCGCATAGAAATCATCCGAGTTGAGAATACCGATGACGTCGCCGGTCGCAAGGGAGATCCCTTTGTTCATCGCGTCGTAGATCCCGTGATCCGGTTCGGAAATAAGCTTGTCGATCCGGTCGGCATGGCGAAAAATAATCGGCAGCGTTGCATCGGATGAATTGCCGTCGACAATGATGTGCTCCAGATCGGGATAACCCTTGCGACGCCACGGAAAGAATGGCGTTTTCAATCGTGGCGGCACTATTCCATGTTGCGGTGATAATGGATATCTTCATCTAATACAGTTTCCACCCCCATTTATGAAAGTACTTCATGCCGCTGATCATAAAGACAAGCGCCATTGTCAACCTTTTCTGGGATTCACGCTGCCAGAGATGGGTAATATTCACATAGGGATAGTAAACCGTTTTATAGCCTTCATTCTGAAATTTTCTGGACAGGTCGGCGTCTTCAAAATACATGAAGAACCTTGGGTCGAAACCGCCAACCTTTTTGAGGACATGCGTCCGACAAAACATGAAGGCCCCCGTCATGAACGGCACCTCATGGATCTCTTTATAGCCGACATCCCTCATTTCGTAATGGTCCAGGCGTCTTTTCAATGACGTCAAACATCCTGTTATAGACGTAAAAACGTCTCAAAAAGAGGTCCGTGAGGTTTGGCTGCCGTTTATTCAAATATTGGAGCGTATTGATCCTTATTTAAAACCCTTGGGCAAACCATGCCGACCTCGGGATTCCTATCCAAATATTGGCTTAATTCTTCTATAACACCTTTGGATATGATCACATCCGGATTGAGGATGAGGAAATATTTGCTCGGTTCACACCGTTGGATACTCCAGTTGTGGGCCTTGCCGTAACCCAGATTCTGTCCGGCATAATGGTAGAAAGCCGGTCTGTTTTCAAGCGAAAGCGATAGGGGTGTCGGCGAATTATCAATAATGTAGAGTTTAACATTCAGGGTGGTATCGAGAAAGCTCGATATGACATTTTCAATCATCTCCGGAGGATTCTTATACAGGATGACCGATGCAATGCAATCAAGAGGTGCTTCTCTCGAGGCCAATCGCAGGATTTCCATTTCTTATGCCTTATAAAATTCATAGCGGTAGAAAGAGTGAAGCCTTGTGATACCATCACTCTGCCAGATCCCTTTCTAATATGAGCATAGGCGATTTCTTCCAACAATCCCTGATGAACCCGGAGGCCGGCGTCCTGCGCGGATCGCGCGGCCTGCGGCGCCGGTTCCACCCCATGGGCGGAGAATCCCATCCGATTGGCGATTGCAATAAAGGCGCCCGTCGAACAGCCTATATCCAGCAGACGGATTTCCTGCGGATTTTTTTTCAGCGCCCGCACTATCTTGACAAGGCACCTTTCGGCGCGCCGGTGATACCTCGCCAGAGAATCGGAGCCGGGAAGGGTTCCCTGCGGATTATCAAATTCGGTTAGGGACTGCCGGTAGCGCTCTTCGCCGCATCGGCTGACCAGTTGCCCGCAGTCGGAACAGCGTCGGAGTGGTCCTTCCGGAAGCACGATATCCGTGGGGACAAGGTGAGACAAACACCCGATAGGGCACAAATCGAGATAGGGATGCTTCTCCTCAGGAATGCCGGTCACTCTCGTCATTCAACCCGTCTGCAAAGGCATGATATCTTGAGAAGCCGGAAGCTGCACCAGCTAATTTTCATGTAAGTTTCATGCGCAGTTCCTAAATGCTTTATAGATATTGCGCTACACCGTGGTCGATAGATATTCGCTCGGAATTAAGTAACTCCTCCAACCGCCGTCGGTTTTCAACCAGACCGCCGCGGTCATTTTCCCTGTGCCACAAGTGGAGGACCGGCGCGGCAAAACGGGCGCTTTTGTGGCAAACACCAGCGTGCAACAGTCGGATAACCAGGTCGGAATCCTCCAATCCCCAGCCTGAATAGGCTTCATCGAAACCATTGATTTTCATCAGGTCACTGCGCCAGGCGGAAAGATTGCAGGTCATAACCCCTTCCCATCGCTTGGCCGGTATCTTACGCAGCGGTGATGCAACAGGCAAAGGCACCAACGGGATGAAGCGGTTGACCTGTTTCGTCATGGCTGCCGAGAGCCATCGAAGAGCAGTCCATGTCAATACGGGAACTCGATCAGCCAAGACGGACCGGGTCAACGCCTCACTCATCAAAATGCGGTTACCGGCAAGAAACCATCCCGCTTCTGCAAGGCGCCTGTGCTGTGCGACAAAATGGGGCAGAGGGATGCAATCACCATCGCTGAAGATGATGTAATCGGCAGATGTCACCGGCAAGCGCTCGATTGCGTACCGCTGCGGCCCGAAATCCTTGATCCTCCTGCCAGACATGGGTGATCTTGAAATCCGCATTCGTCCTTATATCAGCGATGACCCGAGCGGTTTCGGATGTGGATCCGTCATCAGCCACGATCATTTCAAAGTTTCTGTCCTTTTGCGCAAGATAACCCTTCAGTACGGCCCACAGGGCATCGGGACGGTTGTAAGTGGTGATGATAACGGCCAGGGATTTCATTTCCTTTCAACCGAAAGCATGAGTTTGAGATATTTATAATAAGTCCCTTCCCCGTTGGACACGGCAAGCATAAAGCCTTCCTTCCCATCGAGAAATCCGGCCCGTACGATATAGGTGTGGAAAAAACTCCACAGACCGTGCAACACCGCATCCATCAGTGATGCCTTTTTATTCCGCTGATGCAGCATTCTCGCTCCGGCAGATGAATAGGCGTTAGCCGTTTCCAGAACCTCCTCCAGATCGCTGAAAGCCCTGTGTGCCAGAGGGTGGGTCAATCTGCCCATGACTCCCTGAACAACCAGCCGTTCATGAACAAGGTCATCACTGAATCGGGCATACCCACGCCGGAAGAGCCGTGTAATATAATCCGGCCACCAACCGCTATGGCTCATAAAACGCCCGCAATAGCTCGAACGGCGAGGAATCTGGTAGGCTACTGTTTTACTTGGTTGACCGATCGCCTCTTCAATCTCCTGCCGCAACTCCTCCGAGACGGATTCATCAGCATCGATAGACAGAATCCAGTCACAGGTGGCCTTCTCTATCGCTCGGTTTTTCTGCACGCCGAAACCCGGCCAATCGGTCACAAAAACCTTATCCGTATATTCCCGACAGATCGCCACCGTGTCGTCGGTACTGCCTGAATCGAGGACAATGATTTCGTCAACCCAGTTCACCGATTCAAGACAATTTCGTATCTGTTTCGATTCGTTCTTGGTAATGACAGTGACAGACAGAGTGGTCATGACCGGGCATCCGCACTATGAGGAGAGGAAAAACCGGCAAACAGGATTGCAGTCGTCCATACATAGAACAATCCTTCAGAATGGTCCGCAAGAAAAGAGTTGAACAGGCAGCCGGTGGTGATCGCCAGAAGCATGGCGTAGGCCAGCATTCTTTCTTGCCCGCGAGGCAATCTGGCCGCCATGCGCCATTGGATAATAAACAGGATCGCCAACCCCACAAGACCTACCAGTCCAAGCTCAACTCCAGTCAGGAGGTATTGATTGTGAGGATTGTCTGTCACAACCATCTGAGAATTTCCGACCTGTCTCTGGTACGCGTCACGAAATCCCCCGGTCCCCACACCAAAGAGGGGATTTTCACCAATGATTTTTAGACTATTATAATAAAATTCCATTCGCAGCCCCGTTGCCGATGCTATACTAGCCGCACGATCCGGTTGCCATTGCCCATACTCTTGAATCAGTTCAGACAGGCGGACATGAACAGCACTGGCCGGCATCCGATAGATGAGTCCGGCAATAAGGACGATCATCAGGCCGGCCACAATCACGCCCTTCCAGTGCAACCAGTCGAACAGATAGTAACCCATGAGCAGCACCAGAACAAGTTGCCCTGTCTTGCTGGGGACCACGAACAGCACATTGATTGCCGCCAGCAGGCTGAGGGCTCCAAACACTACCCTGAGAAATAGCTTATCGGCAAAGCGGGCTTTGGTGGCCAGGAGAAAAGCCGTGAAAGCCATGAACAAATTCTGCGCAATGCTGGTGATTTGCACCGTCCCAGGACGGATCGGCCCTATCTTCATACCCAGATAGTTGGGTAAAAAATGGAAGAAAATAAGATAGGAGAGTGCGAGAGTCAGGAGCATGGACGACCAAAAATCCCCACCAGGCATAACGCCGGATTCTTTCCTCCTGAAACAGGGTGATCATCAGAGGAACCAGAAGGAAGGTTTTGGCATCGGAAAGCGCCCCTTTGTCCACATGCCCGTAAAGCAAACCCAGGACATAGATCCCGCACATCACGAGCGCCGCTACGGCGACTGGGTTTTTCCTGATCATGGCGTATTTTACTCGAAAATTGTTGCCAAGGAGCCAGAGCAGGACCATCAGCGCCAGGAGAAGGCCATCCAGCGCCGTTGAAAGAGGAAGGGAAAATCCGAGCAATACTGCTGTCCATTTCGCCAGTTCATCGGCCTTCCGACCGACCGTTATGATCATTTAAAAAATCACCTCATGTCATACATGGCATTCGGATGCATGGGAATGATGCCTTTTCTGACCGACGCATGGCTGCGTCTTCCATCGTTGATGCACCCAGAACCACTGATCGGGGTATTTTCTGATCATATCTTCGATGATCCTGGTAAAATTCTGGGTATTGATCAAAACATCCTTTATCCGTTGACCCGTGTTGATTAACTCGACCGCCTCTCCGATGACCAACCTGTACTTTCCGTTTTCCTGCCTGACCATAAAGGCCGGGATGACCGGCGCCTCCGTATGAAGTGCCAGACGGGCTAATCCATCGCTTGTGCAGGCGGGTCGGCCGAAAAAATCTACAAAAACCCCCTCCTGCCGAGACCAGTTCTGATCAATCAGGAGACCGACGATCCCGTTGGCCTTGAGAGTGCGGAGCATCTTGTCTCATGGCCTTTTTCTTTGCCAGGGGTCTGTTGCCGGTTGACGATCTGACCGAGGTCACCAGCCGATCAAGGAACAGGTTGTCCAAGGGACGGTATAAAAACAACAGCTGGACTGAAAAAGTAGCGAAAATGCAATTGCTTGCAACTCCCAATTCCCAAAATGAGCGCCAACCATCAAAAGCCCTCGCTTTTTTTTAAGGGCTTCCACGCAATGTTCGAGGCCCTCCACTTCGACTATTTCTCGGATACGTTCTTCTGTCAGCCAGGGTATGTCAAAAAATTCGGCGGCAACAACCGCCATGTTCCGGTAGACACCCTTGGCGATCAGGATGATATCGGTCATCGACTTCTCCGGGAAGGCGTTCTTCAGATTATGTAACGCTATCAAGCGCCGCCTCGGGGACAAATGGTAAAAAGCAAGGAACAGGCTGACAAATAGATTGATTCGCCAGCGAAGGGGAATGCACCGGAAACAGGAGAGGATGAACCATGCGAACTCCCTTCAGGCGATCCGGTTGTTCAGGCATTTGGATAAGACTTTCCTTTGAATCGTATTGCTGACGGGATCATGGGACGGACACAGCTCCGCTCTCTGGATTCCATTTGAATCCCGAACACCGTTTCTCCGCTCTGTCGGCTGTTTCAACTTGTTAAACCGTTACAACCTGTTGGTGCCTTTGTCCTGTTCATCGGATGACATGTCGATCTCCCGCACTTCTTCTCGCAACTGCCTGATCTCTTCTTCCAGCAACTCGTACTCCTTCATCTTTCTCTTGAGAAAAAAGCAGGTGGTCCTCGCCTTCTCCTCGATGCCCCGGGGCGTCAGGTAATACAGGTACGCATTTTTATTCGTGGAAGTTTTAAAGCTCTCTATCTTGACAAAATCCCGCTGGATCATCGCATTGATCAGGAAATTGACCTTACCCAGGCTGATGCCTAACCGGGAGGAGAGTTCACGCTGGGTCATCTCCGGTGATTTTTTCAGCTCCCTCAGGATGCGGAGAACCACCTCATTTTCAAGCTGATCGGAGTGTTGAACCGCCATCCTCTTGTTGCTCCCCAGCGTTCAATCCATGAACATTCGATAGAACCTAATGAAATCTCGTATGAAAGTCAAGATAAAAAAGGCGGAGGGCTCAGAAGCCCACCCGCCTTCGGTAAATCTTCCGTCTCTCGACATACGGTTACTTGACCTGGTACTCCTTGATGATCTGGATCATCTTCGCGAGCTCTTCCGGCGGCAGCTTGCCGTTGTAGACATACCGGCAGATCCGCTCCTTGTCGAGGACGACCACGTCGGAGGAGTCGTTCTTCAGCCCCCAGAGGTTGAGGATGGTGTAATCGTAATCCAGCAGGACGATGGCGCCCGTCTTCTCCTGCTTGCTCTTGATGAGCGACTTGATGAGGAAATTGGGCAGATTGGTCGCCTTCAGGTTGGCGATTCCGAATCCTTCGTACCGGGTCTTGTCCAGACCGCCGGAATCCCTCTCCTTCTTCAGGGCGTCCTCCACATGGTTGTTCGTGTCCTTCTCGTCGGGATCGACATAGGCGATGTAGAGGACCTTTCCCTTGAACTGCGGATGATCCAGGGAGTATTCCTTGCCGGTCGAATCCTTCAGTTTGAAGTCCGGGGCCTTGTCCCCGACCTTGAGTTCGGCGGCCACGGCCGACGGAAACGGTCCACAACGAGCGCGAGCAGCAACGCAAAAACGGTTTTCTTCATACCCTTCCTCCTTATTGAATGATCACTTTGAAGACAGACAACGTCAAATCTGCGGATCTGATCCGACTTTCAGGAAACGGTCAGAAAACCCCGAAAACCATGGCGGTTCCGTGCTCGTGATGAGCGGTTTTGCGAAGTGCGCATTATAGAAAAAAATGCGAGGTTCAATCAAGAAAAAATCAGTCAAAACTGGAATGCATGAGGTTTCTCGATTCATACCTCCAATCCGCACTCAAACGACCGGAGCTCGTTTTTTATTCTGTTGAAATATTTTCTCCTCCTGTGTTAAGCAGAGCGAAAAATTCAGGGGTTGGGGGTCGGTGATGAGTCTGGGAAAGATGCTGGCGGAAAGCGCCGGGAAATATGCGGAAAGGGTGGCCGTCATCCACGGCGACCGCAGGATCACCTATCGGGAACTGGAGCGGGCCGCGTGCGCCCTGGCGAACCACCTGCGGTCGCTCGGCCTCGGCAAGGGGGACAAGGTGGCGCTGATGCTCCCCAACTGCCCGGAGTTCGTCATCGCCTATTTCGGAATCCAGAAGATCGGCGGCGTCGCCGTGACGCTGAACGTCCAGTCCACACCCTACGAGCTGCGGCACCTTCTGGGGAACAGCGATACGCGATGCCTGATCACGCAGGATGCGCTCGCGAAGCGGTTCGAGGAGATCCGGGAGGAACTTCCCCTCTGCCGCCACCTCATCACGACCAACGGCCCGGAGGAGGATTCCCCCTTCCGGGAGATCATCGCGAAGGGTCCCTTCACGACGGAGATCCCGGAGCTCGAGGGCGACGATCCCGCCGTCATGATCTACACGGCGGGGCTGACGGGAAAGCCGCTCGGCGCCGTCCTCACCCATCACAACCTCCTGACCCAGTCGCTGCTCCTCCGGACGATCGCCCACCGGACCGAGGACAGGACATCGGACTCGCCGTCATCCCCTTCTTCCACTCCTTCGGGGCCGTCGCCAACATGCTGGCGCCGCTCCGGATCGGCGCCGGGGTCGTCCTGATGGAGCGCTTCACCCTCGACGGGATCTTCGGCGCCATCGAAAAGGAAAAGGTAACCTATATCGCCGCCGTACCCCGGCTCTTCCTCGGCATGCTGTTCCACGAGGGCGCCGAAAAATACCGGACCGATTCCCTGAAGTTCTGCGTCACCGGCGGCGCGGCGATGCCCCCGGATTTCATCCCCGTCTTCGAACAGAGGTTCGGCGTCAAGATCATGGAGGGCTATGGCCTCACCGAGGCGTCGCCCGTCTCCTCCTTCAGCCGTCTCGACATGCCCCAGAAACCGGGCTCCATCGGGATCCCCATCCCCGGCGTGGCCGCGAAAATCGTCGACGAGGAGGGCCGGGAGCTCCCCCGGGGAACCGTCGGCGAGCTCATCCTCAAGGGCGACAACATCATGAAGGGCTACTACAAGGACGAGGAGGCGACCGCCCAGGTCATCAAGGACGGCTGGCTCTACACGAGCGACCTCGGCCGGATGGACGAGGACGGCTACATCTTCCTCACCGGCCGGAAGAAGCGGATGATCATCACCAGCGGCTTCAACGTCTATCCCCGGGAGATCGAGATCGTCCTCGGCCTCCATCCCGCCGTGCAGGCGGCCCGCATCGTCGGCAAGGAGGATCTGCTCCGGGGGGAGATCGTCAAGGCGATCGTCGTGAAGAAACCCGGCGCGGAGATCGAGGAACGGGAACTGCTCAAGCATTGCCGGACCTATCTCTCCTCCTACAAGGTCCCGCGGGAAATCGAATTTGTCAGAAACGATCGGAGAGTAAACATGGAAAAGATACCCCAGAAACTGGAACAGAAGCTTGCGGAGAAATACGCGAAGGCCCCCGTGGCCGGATACGGCCAGCGGAAACCCGATTTTTCCGCGCCGGGCCGGAAGAAAAAGCCTTCCCCGGACTTCCGGAAGGTCGTCCTCGTCGAGGCCTGCCGGACGCCCTACGGCCGCTTCGGCGGGGCGCTCAAGGGATTCACCGCCCCGGAACTCGGCGCCCTGGCCATCAAGGAGGTCCTCCGCCGGACGAACGGGAAGGTCAAGCCGGCCGACGTGGACTACGTCTTCATGGGACAGGTCGTCGCCGCCGGGACCGGCCAGGTCCCCAGCCGCCAGGCCACGATCCTGGCGGGGCTTCCCGAATCGGTCCCCAGCATCACCGTGAACAAGGTCTGCTCCTCCGGGATCAAGACGATCGACCTCGCCTGTCAGATGATCCAGCTCGGCCGGGCGGAGATCTGCATCGCCGGCGGCCAGGAGAGCATGACCAACGCCCCCTTCGGCCTGACGGAGATGCGCTGGGGGAGCCGGATGGGCCTCCCCTCGCGCCCCGTCCTGGACCTGATGGTCAACGACGGCCTCTGGTGCGCCTTCTACAACCGCCACATGGCGCTCCACGGCTCGGAGGTGGCGGACGAGTTCGGCTTCAGCCGCGCGGATCAGGACGAGTGGGCTCTCCATTCCCAGCTGGCCGCCGTCGAGGCGATGAAGGCGGGCCGTCTGGACGACGAGATCTTCCCCGTCGAGATCCGGGAGGGGAAAAAGACCTCTGTCCTGAGTCAGGATGAAGGTCCCCGGCCGGAGACGACGATCGAAGGGCTGGCCAAGCTGCCGCCGGTCTTCGGCCACAAGAGCACGGTCACCGGCGAGCCGGGGAGCGTCACCGCCGGGAACGCCCCGGGGGTGAACGACGGGGGCGACGTCTGCCTCCTGATGAGCGCCGAGCGGGCCGCCGAGCTGGGGATCACGCCTCTCTGCACGATCCTCGATTACGCGGAGGTCTCCCAGCCGCCGAAGGACATCGCCACGGTGCCGGGACTCGCCATCCGGAAGATCCTCGAACAGAACGACCTGACCCTCGACCGGATCGACCTGGTCGAGATCAACGAGGCCTTCGCCGCGGTCGTCCTCGTCAGCGCCCGGGCGATCCTGGGGATGACGAAGGAGGAGATGTTCGCGAAAGTCAACGTGAACGGGAGCGCCATCGCCTACGGCCACCCGATCGGGGCGACGGGGGCGCGGATCCTGATGACCCTCGCCTACGAGCTGAGGCGGCGGGGCGGGGGCCTGGGCGTCTGCGGCATCTGTTCCGGCGCCGCCCAGGGCGACGCGATGCTGATCCGGGTGTAACCCGAGAAAGGAGACTTCTGCAGATGAGAGACGTTGTGATCGTAAGCGGGGCGAGGACCGCCGTCGGCAGTTTCGGCGGATCGCTCAAGGATGTCCGGGCCGTCGATCTGGGCGCGCTGGTCATCAGGGAGGCCATCCGGAGGGCCGGCCTCCGGCCGGACGTGAGCGCCGCCGTCCGCGCCTGCCGTCCCGATGTCTTCAGGGACGTGGACAAAACGGAGATCCAGAAGAAATATTACGATTATCCCGAGACGTTCACACCCGTCTATTTCGATGAGTGCATCATGGGAAACGTCCTCCAGGCGGGGCTGGGACAGAATCCGGGCCGCCAGGTCGAGCATCTACGCGGGCCTGCCCGAGGAGACCAACGCGATCACCGTCAACAAGGTCTGCGCCTCGGGGATGAAGGCGATCGCGCTCGCCGCCCAGGCCATCCAGGCCGGGGATGCGGAGGCCGTCGTCGCGGGCGGAATGGAGAGCATGTCGAACGCCCCCTTCGCCCTTCCCGACGCCCGCTGGGGATACCGGATGAGCATGCCCTTCGGGAAGATCACCGACCTCGTCGTCTTCGACGGCCTCTACGAGATCTTCAACGGCTACCACATGGGGTTCACGGCCGAGAACATCGCCGCCCGCTACGGGATCACCCGCCGGGAGCAGGATGAACTGGCCCTGATCAGCCACCAGCGGGCCAGAGCCGCCATCGCAAGCGGCGCCGTGGCCGACGAGATCGTCCCCGTGATCATCCCCCAGAAGAAAGGGGAGCCTCTTGTCTTCAAGACGGATGAACGGCCGATGGACACCTCGCTCGAAAAGATGGCCAAGCTCCCACCGGCCTTCAAGAAAGAAGGCGGAACGGTCACCGCCGGAAACGCCTCCGGGATCAATGACGGGGCGGCGGCGGTCGTCGTCATGGCCGAGGACAAGGCAAAGGAGCTCGGCCTCAAGCCCCTCGCCCGGATCAAGGGTTATGCGGCGGGCGGCGTCGATCCCGCCTACATGGGGCTGGGACCCATTCCGGCGACGCGGAAGCTCCTCGGCAAACTGGGTCTGACGATGAAGGACATCGATCTCGTCGAGCTCAACGAGGCCTTCGCCGTCCAGGCCATCGCCTGCATGCGGGAACTGGGGATCGACCTCGACAAGTGCAACCTCAACGGGAGCGGCATCTCCATCGGCCATCCCGTCGGCTGCACCGGCGCCCGGATCACCTACGGCCTCGCCGTGCAGATGCAGAAAAAGGACCTGAACCTGGGCCTCGCCACACTCTGCATCGGCGGCGGCCAGGGGATGGCGATCGTCCTCGAACGGGTCTGAAGGTTTCATATTCGCGCCCTGTCTCATGAAAAAAGCCCCGGATCGGATGCAATCCGGGGGCTTATGAATTCTCTTCGATCCGCTATTTCTTTCTCTTCTCCAGCTCCTCGGCGCGGAGCTGTTTCCGGAGGATCTTGCCCACGTTCGTCTTGGGCAGTTCCTTGCGGAATTCGATCTCCGTCGGGAGCTTGTAGGTGGCAAGCCGCGTCTTGCAGTACTCGATCAGCTCCTCCTGGGTGGCCGTCTCGCCCTCCTTGAGGACGACGAAGACCTTCACGCTCTCGCCCCGGACCGGATGGGGGATGCCGATGGAGCAGGCCTCCTGGACCTTGGGATGGAGGTAGAAGACCTCATCGATGTCCCGCGGATAGACGTTGAAGCCGCCGGAGATGATCATGTCCTTCTTCCGGTCGACGATGTAGAAGTAGCCGTCCTCGTCCATCGTGGCGATGTCGCCCGTGTAGCACCAGCCGTCGCGGAGCGTCTTGGCCGTCTCGTCCGGCCGGTCCTTGTAGCCCAGCATCACCTGGGGCCCCTTGACGATCAGTTCGCCCCGCTCGCCCACGGGCACGTCCGTCACCTCGTCCTCGAGGTCCACGATCCGGGCCAGGGTGTCGGGGATCGGGAGGCCGATGCTCCCCACCTTCCGGGCCCCGCCGGCAAAGGGGTTGATATGGGTCACCGGCGTGGTCTCCGTCATCCCGAAACCCTCGACGATGACCGCCCCCGTCGCCTTCTCGAAGTCATGGATCACCTCCACCGGCAGCGGCGCGCTCCCGGAGAAGGCCCCCTTGATGCAGCTCATGTCGGTCTTCTTGAGATCGGGATGGTTCAGCATCCCGATGTACATCGTCGGCACCAGCGGCGCAAAGGTCGGGCAGAAGTTCCGGATCGCCTCGAGCAGCGGCTCCGGCTGGGGCCGGGGAACCAGGACCTGCGCCCATCCCTTGTAGATGGAGTAATTCATGACGACGGACAGGCCGAAGACATGGAAATAGGGGAGCGCCCCGAGCATGATCTCCCCGCCCTTCCCGAACTTGGGGAACCACGCCGCAAGCTGCTGGACCTGCTTGCTCAGGTTCGCATGGGTCAGCATGACCCCCTTGGAGACGCCGGTCGTCCCGCCGGTGTACTGGTACATGGCCACATCCTCGAAGCCGCACTTCACCGCCGGCGGATTGGGGCCGTATTTTGCCAGGCACTCCTTCCATTTGTAGAGATCCGGGGCCGCCTTCACATCGGCGAAGGGGTACTTCTTGAGCCACTTCCCAGGATGCGCTTGACGGCGGGCAGATAATCGCCGATGCAGGTATAGACGATCTGCTTGATCTTCGTCTTGGGCCGCAGGTCGATCATCCGGTTTCCGAGGACGATCCAGCGTGATCAGGACCTTGGCGCCGGAATCGTTGAACTGGTGTTCCAGTTCCGGATCCGAATAGAGGGGGTTGTTCATCACGGTGATCGCCCCGATCTTCAGGATCGCGTAATAGGCCGACGACGCAGGGGATGATGTTGGGCAGGAGGATCGCCACGGCATCCCCCTTCTTGATCCCGAAATCGGCCAGGCAGGCGGCAAAACGGTCCACCATCTCCTTCAGCTCCCCGAAGGTGACGGTCGTCCCCTGAAAGATCAGGGCCGGTTTGTCGGGGAACTGCTTCGCCGTCCGGTCCAGGATATCGGGCATGCAGATCTCTTCGTACTTGATGAATTCCGGCACGCCTTTTTCGTAGGACTTCAGCCACGGTTTTTCCATGTACCTTGTCTCAGCCATGATCGTTCACTCTCCCTTCTTTATTTATTGGGTTATCGGTCAGGGGTCCTGTTCTAACGGACCCGCCCTTGCAAAAGGAAGACATTCACACCGAGTCGGTTATCGAAAGAAGCCGACTTGACGTCATGGGTCCTGCGGCGCCGCGCAGACCTCCGCCGCGCGGCTTCTCCTCCTCCAGATCCATCGCCCTCCAGACGATCTCCGCGATGTCGAGGGCGGCCATCGCCTCCTCCTTCTTGCGGTCCTTGATCCCGTCGGAGAGCATGGTCAGGCAGAAGGGACAGCCCACGGCGACCGTGCCGGCCCCCGCGGCGATGGCCTGGTCGGTCCGCATGTTGTTGATCCGCTCGCCGATATCCTCCTCCATCCACATCCTCGCCCCGCCGGCGCCGCAGCAGAAGCTCTTGGCGAGATTCCGCTCCATCTCCGTGAGTTTCAGGCCGGGAACGGCCTTGAGGATCCGCCGGGGCTGATCGTAGATCTCGTTGTACCGGCCGAGGAAGCAGGAGTCGTGATAGGTGAAGAGCCCCTCCACCGGTTTCTTCAGGGTGATCTTCCCCTTGGCGATCAGATCGGCGATGATCTCCGTGTGGTGATAGACCTCGAACTCCCCGCCGAAATTGGGGTAGTCCTTCTTCAGGGCGTTGTAGCCGTGGGGACAGGTGGCGATGATCTTCTTGACGTTGTAGCCCTTCATCACCTCGATGTTCGCCTGGGCCAGCGTCTGGTAGAGGTATTCGTTTCCGCCCCGCATGGCCGAATCGCCGCAGCACCCCTCCTCGGTCCCGAGGATGCCGAAGCTGACCCCCGCCGCCTTCAGGATCTTGGCGAAGGCCGCGGAGACCTTCTTCCCGCGGTCGTCGAACGAACCGGCGCAGCCCACGTAGAAGAGGTATTCCACGTCGGGATCTTCGGCCAGGGTCTTGATGCCGAGGTCCTTCGCCCAGTCCGCCCGGAGGTGGGAGCCGATGCCCCAGGGGTTGGAGTTGTTCTCCATGTTCCGGTAGGTGAGCTGGAGCTCCGGCGCGAAATCCGCCTCGGTGAGGACCTTGTACTGCCGCATCCCGATGATCTTGGGCACATGCTCGATCGAGGCGGAGCAGTGCTCCATGCAGTACATGCAGTTCGTGCAGGCCCAGAGCTCGTGGAGATCGATCGACCTCGCCGACGAGCGCCTTCTCGGCCGGCGCCGCCTCCGCATCCGCCCCGCTTCCCCTGCGGTCGACAACGGCATCGACGCGGTCGAGGGCCTTGAAGAACAGGTTCTTGCCGCCGGCGGCTCCGGATTCGGTCGCAACGCGCTGCGCAGCCCGCTTCGCCGCCACCGCCGCCGGCGCCTGCTCCAGCCAGTAGGTCTTCAGGTCCTGGATCAGCTTTCTTCGGCGAGAGCGGCTTCCCGGAGAGATAGGCCGGGCAGCCGTCCTGGCAGCGGCCGCAGCGCGTGCAGGCGTCGGAGTCGAAGATCTGTTTCCTGGTGAACTCCTCGAGTTTCCCGACGCCGAAGGACTCCGCCGTCTCGAAATCCCGGATCGGTTCGATATGACCCGCCGGCTTCAGCGAGGCCATGAAGTGGTTGGCCGGCGTCGTGATGATGTGCAGCAGCCGCGAGTAGGGGATGTAGGCGATGAAGCCCAGGGAGACCAGGGCATGGGTCCACCAGGTGACCTTGTGGAGGATCCTCGCCGTGCCGGGATCGACGCCGGCGAAGGCCTTGGCCAGCGTCCAGCCCACGAAGGACCAGACCTCCCAGGAGGGGTGGGTCACGTGGATCCGGAGCGCCTCGATGATGAAACCGGTCACGATGATCCCGAGAAGCAGCAGCAGAACGATCGCGTCGTCCGGGGTGTTGTCCGGCTTTCCCTGATAGCCGAGGCGGTCGGGCCGCTGGATGTAGCGCCGGTCGATGGCCAGCAAGCACGCCGATCAGGACGGCCAGGCCGAAGAGGTCCATCAGAAAGGAGAAGACCAGGTAGAAGGTCCCGCGCAGGAAGACCCATCCCAGGAGGGGCCCGGTAATGTAAGTTTCCTTGGCGATGAGGGCCGTCCCGATGAAGAGGACAACAAAGCCGAAGAAGATCAGGCCGTGCATGATCCCCGGATAGGGATCGCGGAAGGTCTTGACCTGCAGAAGCCCGTTGACCAAAAGGAGCTTGAGCCGCTGATTGAGGTTGTCCAAGCGCAGCTCCGGTTTGCCGAGGGCGACCCAGAGCTGCCAGCGCCGGTAGACGCCATAGGCAAAGATCGCCATGGCGAGGGCCGCCAGGGGATAGAAAAGGAGACCAAAGGATTCGGCATTCCAGTAGACCTGCCGCCCTTCGTTGCCGACCGAAAATCAGCGACATGTCATAACTCCTCCCTGCAATGACATATGGGGACATCACGCTCATTTTCTCCTGAAAATCAGCATAATGGCCCCATATTGTCCTTGCCCTTATGGGTCATGGATGCGCCCGCGATCGAAGGGACGCTATCTGGGGGACAGGCCGCATGGGCCTGTCCCCAGATGAACGCTATTATCAGGCCAGCAGTTTCTTGCACTCTTTCGTGAATTCCGGAACGACCTTGAAGAGGTCGTCCACGACGCCGTAATCCGCCTTCGTGAAGATGGGGGCCTCGGCATCCTTGTTGATGGCCACGATGAATTTCGAAGAGCTCATCCCGGCCAGATGCTGAATGGCGCCGGAGATGCCGCAGGCGATGTAGAGGTTCGGAGAGACGATCTTTCCGGTCTGTCCCACCTGGTCGGACTGGGGTCTCCAGCCCGCATCCACCGCCGCGCGGGAGGCGCCGACGGTGGCGCCGAGGACGGCCGCCAGTTCTTCCAGGATGCGCGTATCCCTCCGGCCCCTTCATGCCGCGGCCGCCGGAGACGATGATGTTGGCCTCCGTCAGGTCCACCTTGCCGCTCGCATCCTTCTGGACCTCGAGGACCTTCGTCTTGAGCTGCCCCGCGATCGAGGGCGGGATCGAACTTCACCACCGCCCCGGCCTTCGCGTTTTCCACCGCCGGAAAGACGTTCGGCCGGAGCGACGCCATCTGCGGGAAGGAGGAGATCGACGACCTCGCCGAAGCACTTGCCCGCATACATCGGCCGGATCGCCAGCAGTTTGCCGTCGGCGATCTTCACGTCCGTGCAGTCCGTCGCCAGGCCCGTCGCGAGCTTTCCCACCAGGCGGCCGGAGAGGTCCTTCCCCTGGGTGGAGGCGCCCAGAAGCAGGATGGCCGGATCATTCTCCTTGACCACCTTGGCCACCGCCACCGCATGGGCATCCGTCGTATAGGGTTCGAGGGCGGGAGCTGTCCGCCACGAAGACTTTGTCGACGCCGTATTTGCCCAATTGCCCGGCGATCCCTTCGATCCCCGAGCCGCAGAGGACGGCGCACACCTCTTCGCCAAGCTGGTCCGCCAGCTTCCGGGCCGTGCTGGCCAGTTCGAAACTGATCTTGCGGAAGGCGCCGTCCCGCTGTTCTGCAACGATCCATACACCTTTTGCCATATCCATATCCTCCGTCAAACGAGTATTCAATCATCGAGCACGCGCGAACCAGGAGTGAGCGTACTGTTCCGTACGCCGCAACGCAGGGGAAGCGCAACGCAGCCTATGGCTTCCGAAGTCGCATAGATGACCTTCGCCTCTTCCCTGAGCAGCTTCGCCAGTTCCGCGGCCTTCGCCGCCGGGTCGTCGCCGCAGATGATCTTCCCCGCGGCCCTCGCCGGAGGCGGAACAAACTTGACAACCTTGGCCTTGCCGGTCCGCGGACACGCCCAGCGCGGCGGCATCCTTCACATCGACGGGTTTCTTCTTCGCCTTCATGATCCCCGGCAGCGACGCGTAGCGCGGTTCGTTGAGCCCCTTCTGCGCCGTCACCAGGCAGGGAAGCGGGCACTCGATCAGGAGCTGGGCCCCTTCGATGGGCCGGATGACCTTGACGGCGCCGCCCGCAAACTCAAATTTGGTGACCACGGTCACCTGGGGAATCCCCAGCAGTTCGGCCAGGACGGCGCCCACCTGGCCGGAGTCGTCGTCGATGGCCCGCTGGCCGCAGAAGATGATGTCGTGGGGAATCCCCTTGATCGCCGCCGCCAGGGCCGAGGCCGTGGCGTAGGCGTCCGCGCCGTCGAAGGCCGGATCGCAGATGTGGATCCCCTTGTCGGCGCCCATCGCCAGGGCCGTCCGGATCGTCTCCATCGCCCGCTGCCGGTCCGACGGAGACGATGGTCACCTCGCCGCCGTTTTTCTCCTTCAGCCGCAGGGCCTCTTCCACGCCGAACTCATCATAGGGGTTCATGACCCACTTGATGCCGCCCTCCTCGATCCCCGAGCCGTCCGGCTTCACCTTGATCTGGGCTTCCGTATCCGGAACCTGTTTTACACATGCAACGATATTCACCTTTTCCTCCTTCCCGGATGCACGTCAGCCACGGCGTCCCTGATCAGCTTACAAACGTGCATCCACCATAAATAATGTCCCTGGCCGCTTACAACACGTTTTACAGCCTGTTCTTGACCAGATCGGCAACCACGGACGGATCGGCCAGCGTGCTCGTATCGCCGAGATCGTCTGACATCGTTCGCGGCCACCTTCTTCAGGATGCGCCGCATGATCTTGCCGCTCCGGGTCTTGGGAAGACCGTCCGCCCACTGGATCTTCTCCGGGGTGGCGATGGGACCGATGATGTTCCGGACGTGCGCCACGAGCTCCTTCTTCAGCGCATCGGATTTCTCCACGCCCGTGTTGAGCGTGACATAGGCATAGATCGACTGCCCCTTGATCTCATGGGGATAGCCGACGACGGCGGATTCCGCCACCTTCTCGTGGGAGTTCAGGGCCGCCTCGACCTCGGCGGTCCCCATCCGGTGGCCGGAGACGTTGATGACGTCGTCGATGCGGCCGGTGATCCGGTAGTAGCCGTCGCTGTCGCGGAGCGCCCCGTCGCCGGTGAAGTAGTAGCCGGGGAAGGGTTCGAAGTAGGTCTCCTCGTACTTCTTGTGATCCCCGTAGATCGTCCGGGTGAAACCGGGCCAGGCCCGCTTGATGCAGAGGGCGCCGCGGCCGACCAGCTCCTTGACCTCCTCGCCGGTCGTGTCGTCCACCAGGGCCGGGACGACCCCCATGATCGGGCAGCGTCGCCATCGCCGGCTTGATGGGAATCGCGCCGGGGAGCGGCAGGATCATGAAGCCGCCCGTCTCCGTCTGCCACCAGGTGTCGACGATCGGGCACTGATTGCGGCCGATCACGCTGTAGTACCAGTGCCAGGCCTCGGGGTTCAGCGGCTCGCCGACGGAGCCGAGGATCCGGATCGAGGAGAGATCGATCCCCTCCACCCACTGGTTCCCCTCCTTGGCGATGGCGCGGATGGCCGTCGGGGCGGTGTAGAACTGGGTCACCTTGTACTTCTCGACGATCTGCCAGAAGCGGCTGTAGGTCGGATAGTTGGGCACGCCCTCGAACATGAGGGAGGTGGCGCCGTTGCAGAGCGGTCCGTAGATGATGTAGCTGTGGCCCGTCACCCAGCCGATGTCGGCGGTGCACCACCAGATGTCGTTCTCATGAACATCGAAGGCCAGCTTGTGCGTGTAGGCCGTAAAGAGGAGATAACCCGCCGTCGTGTGGAGGGCGCCCTTGGGCTTTCCCGTGGAGCCGGAGGTGTAGAGGATGAAGAGGGGATCCTCGGCGTCCATCCATTCGGGTTCGCACTTGTCGTCGACCTTGGCCATCTCCTCGTGCCACCAGAGGTCGCGGCCCGGGGTCCAGTCGAGATTTCCGATCTTGTCGCCGACCCGCTTCACCACGATCACCTTCTCGATGGAGGGACAATCCTTCAGGGCCGTGTCGGCGTCCTTCTTCTGGGGAACCGCCTTGGCGCCGCGGAAGGTCCCGTCGCAGACGACGAGGATCTTCGCCTCGGAATCCTGGATCCGGACGGCCAGGGCGTCGGGGCTGAAGCCGCCGAAAACGACGGTATGGACGGCGCCGATGCGGGCGCAGGCCAGCATGGCGACACCGGCCTCGGGGACCATCGGCATGTAGATGCAGACGCGGTCGCCCTTCTTGATCCCGTGGGACTTCAGGACATTGGCGAACTTGCAGACTTCCTTGTGCAGCTCGCGGTAGGTGATGGCCCGCTCCTCGGTCGGTTCGTTCCCGACCCACTGGATCGCCACCTTGTCGCCCCTCTTCTCCAGCTGCCGGTCGAGGCAGTTGTAGGAGACATTCAGCTTCGCGCCTTCGAAATACTTCACATAGATCGGCCCCTTGCGGATGTCGAAATTGAAGTCCTCGACCTTGTCCCACTTCTTGAAAAAGGTCAGATACTCATCGGCCTGCTTGGCCCAGAAGGCCGGCGGATCGGCCATGAATTCGCCGTAGAGCTTCTCGTACTCCTCCCTGCTTTTGATGTAGGCGATCTTGCGCACCCGCTCGTGTACCGGATACACCTCTTTCAATTGTACCTTGTTCTGTTCTTCCATCGTTGCCTCCCTTTCTTTTTTACTGAATTAAAAAGAGCCTGCATCGAAGGGAGGGAAATCTCCACCTCCGAGGGGCAGCATCAAGCGCCCCTGCCCAGGTCAACCGGTCTCTTATTTACGTCGAGCGAAACTGCCACTTCGGAATCGATCAAATTCTGAAGACAGATTCTGACCGCTTAGGATACGTCACTGAGCGTGAACGGCGGTCACTATATGACCAGAGGTCATGTCATTATGCCTTTGCTCTATCTCACTATGGTCCGGATGTCAAGAATTTTTTTCGGAACGGACTCCGCGGGGCCGAATGCCGGCGCGCAGGTGTGTTAGCTCTTCACGTCGACGCTGATAAAATGGCCACTCTTCGCCCTGATCGGCGATCGGGCCTCGGACAGATGAGGATTCTGCAACCGTGCACACGGCCATCCGCGGGTGAAGCGCAGGCCTGGCTCGCGGAACCGGTGCGGATCATCCGGTCGTGATGTTTGATCATGATCAGGCCCATGATCTACCGCTGATCGGGAACACGGCCCCGCTGACCGATCCGCAAAGGATCGGCAACCGCCATCCAAGCGTGAGCGTATGGCTCGCTTGCGAGGCAATATCGCGGTGGATGAAACTGGGAGAAATTGGGGCTTGACATCGCCCGCGGACGGTGTTAGCGTTCGCGCAAAATATCTGTAAAAGGAGGTGATGTCCCGAGCAGATGGCGTGTGTTAGAGCGGCCTTCGGGGACGCAGGAATCGGTTCCCCGCCGGCTGCGGACCGGCGGACAGCAAGGCCGCAAGCGGAGACGCGAAAGCGTCGGTTGTTTTTCAAGATGATCCCCATGCCCGTGGGGATCGAACAAGCAAAACAGGAGGATACAAATGAAGAAACTTTTGGTCGTTTTACTGTCGCTGGGGCTGATCGTGGCCTTCAGCATGACCGCATCGGCCGCGGACGTGAAAGTTCAGCGGGCGGCATTACTATGTGGTCGGCGACTATATGAGAACAATCCGACCCTGGGCCCGATGAGACGAAGCTATTCCCACGCCTACTTCTACGCGAGGACGAGGATTCAGACCGGTCTTCCAGGTCGCCGAAGGCCTGACCTTCACGACCCGGTTCGACGCCCTGGAGAAACAGTGGGGCCAGACGGACTGGCAGCAGACGCTTCCGACGATTATGGCGAGCAGACAGGGAAATCACCAGCCGTCACGGAAACCCCAGGATCCAGGAGAACTATCGAGATTGAGCACGCCTATTGTGACCTTCAAGACCGCCGTCGGCCAGTTCGAGATCGGCTATCAGGCGCGCGACGAGTGGGGCACCGACTTGCGGCAGCAACGCCCAGTTCCGTAACCGGATCGTTTGAAGCATGCCCATGGGCCGATTTCGACGATTGTCGTCGTCTACGAGAAGTATTTACGAGGCCGACATCGCGAGGATGACGCCATACCACCGCGGGGAATAGGACCGGACGCGGATGCGGACACCTACTCCCTCTTCGGGTTTTACAAATACAAGGGCGGCGACGCCGGTCTGCTCTACAAGGGTACAATGACAGAAGCCATCGCGCCGACACGGCGGCGACGGCCCCGGGCCAGGGCGGCTACGAATCAAACATATGCCAGGTGTCGCCCTACGTCAAGGCGACCTTCGGCCCGGTGTATATCGAAGGCGGAATTCAACTTACTGCAGGCGGCAACGTAGGCGCAGTGTGAAAAGTCCGGAGCCGTGCCCAGGATAACGACCCAGCAGGCTACGGGCGCCTACCTATGGGCAAGATGCACCATCGGGTCCGGCCTATTTCGGCGCCGCGGTCGCCTATGCCTCCGGCGACGAACGGCAAGCGATGCCAGCAAAGACCAATGACGACATCCGAGCGGCGACGCCGCCAGGACTGGATCCCCGCGCTGATCCTGATGAACGATGAACTCCAGCCTGGATATCGCGCGAGGTCACCACCGGCATGACCTCGGCGCCAGCGCCGCCGGCGCCTTCGAGCGTCAACAAGCTACAACTCGATGATCTCCAACGCCTTCGGCGGCTTCAACCCGACGCCGAAGGTGAACGTCGGCAGCGTCCTTTACGCTCGGCGCCGAAGCGTGAACAAGAACGCAAGTAACGAGCCTCTCCGACAAGCTGGGATTCGGAGCTCGACGTCAAGGCGACCTACAAGATCTACGACAACCTCACCTACATGGTGGGCGCCGGGTACCTCTGGACCGGCGATTACTTCAAGGGCGCCAATCGGCAACCGAAGCCGTCGGCAACGACTACCTGCTCATGAACCAGCTGACCCTGAGCTTCTAAGGCGGCGTTCGGTTCCACGCAGTCTAACCTTTCAACCGGCCCCGGGGAGAAATCCCCGGGGCCTTTTTTACTGCGGCCGCTTCCTGATCATCCCTCCCCTTGACCGCCCGCGCCGAAGCATGTTATGGATTTCTACGGAGAAACCGAGGTCCATTGCCGCGGTCATGCCGATCTACGAATATGAATGCAAACGCTGCGGCATTGTTTCGAGCGGATCATGAAGGTCGGAGACGGAACCCCACCTGCCCGGCCTGCGGGCGACGCGACAAAGGCGGATCGCCCCTTCCGGACGAACGCCTGGTCACCTTCCTCGACGGGATGGAAACGGGTCAGCCCGCACAAGTCGAATAGGGGATAAAAGGAGCGGCCATCGAAAAGATTCACGGCAACCTGACCGGTCTCGGACCGGCGGAGATCAAGCGGATCGGGCAGCTCTACCGGCGGCGCGTCCCGCCGGAGCGGATCGTCACCCACGACCTGGCCCGCCAGCTCACGGAACTCTCCCGGGAGATCAACCGCCAGATCGGCCTTCTGATCACCCGCCGGGGCGAGGTCGCCTATGTCATCGTCGGGTCGCACCACAACATCCTCATCCCCTCCCTCGACGGCTTCCGCTCCTCCTCCCGCCGTTTCAAGGGGCTCCGCCTGATCCACACCCATCTGGCCGGCGAAGAGCTCACCACGGACGACCTCACGGACCTGGCGCTGCTGCGCCTCGATCTCGTCTGCGCCGTGGAGGCGCGGCGAGGACGGCCTCCCCGGCTTCGCCCATACGGCCCACCTGATCCCCGAAAATCCGGAAGGACGCTACTGGCAGACCCTCTCTCCCCGGCGTCCCGCGGAGATGGATCTCGACTTCACCGCCTTCATCACGGCCCTCGAAGGCGAGTTCGCCAAACGGCAGAAGACGCGCAAGGTGGAGGCCGTCGACCGCGCCATCCTCGTCCGCGTCGAAACGAACCCCTTTTCCGACGGCGAGGCCTCCCTCGCCGAGCTCCGGGAACTCTGCCGCACCGCGGGCGTCGAGGTCTTCGACGCGGTCATCCAGCACCGGTCCGAGGTGGACCCGCGGTTCCTCATCGGCAAGGGAAAACTCTCCGACCTCGTCATCCGGGCGCTGCAGATGGACGCGAACCTGCTCATCTTCGACCACGAGCTGACCGCCGCCCAGATCCGCTCGATCGCCGATTTCACCGAGATGAAGGTCATCGACCGCACCCAGGTGATCCTCGACATCTTCGCCAAGCGCGCCCACAGCCGGGAGGGAAAGATCCAGGTGGAGCTCGCCCAGCTCAAGTACCGCCTCCCCCGCCTCACCCAGGCAGGACGCGGGCCTCTCCCGCCTGGCGGGCGGGATCGGCGGCACCGGCCCCGGCGAGACCAAGCTGGAGGTCGACCGGCGGCGGATCCGGGACGCGGATCCACCACCTGGAGAAGGAGCTGAAGAACATCGAAAAGGCCAGGGGAGCAGCGGCGCGGCCGGCGGGACCGGACGGGCCTCCCCGTCATCTCGATCGTGGGCTATACCAATGCCGGAAAATCGACGCTCCTGAACGCCCTGACGAAAAGCGACGTCTTCACCGAGGACCGCCTCTTCGCGACGCTCGACCCGAAGAGCTCGCGCCTCCGCTTCCCCCGGGACACGGAGGCGGTGATCACCGATACGGTCGGCTTCATCCGGGACCTGCCGAAGGAGCTCGTCGCCGCCTTCCGGGCGACCCTCGACGAACTCCAGGAGGCGGACATCCTCCTCCACGTGATCGACGCGGGCAACCCGGCCTTCGAGGCGCAGATCACGGCCGTCGAGAAGATCCTTCAGGATCTGGACCTGATCGGCAAACCGACCCTCCGGGTCTTCAACAAGGTGGACCGCGTTCACGACCGGGCGCTTCTGAAACCCTCTGCGGACGTTTCGACGCCGTCGCCATCTCCGCCCTCGCTCCGGCCACGCTCCCCCCCTGATGGAGAGGCTGGAGGCCCTGATTCAAAAGGAAGTCGTCCATCATTTGAACAATGGCTGATTGACTCCTGCCGGCAAGACCCAGACAGGGGCAAAAGAGAAAGACAAAAACAAGGGAGGCAAAATGAACAGGGAAAAAATCCTCTCCGTCGTCATCCCCGTATACAACGAAAGGGCGACAATCCTTCCGATCATCGAGAAGGTGCGCGCCCTCGATTTCGTCGGGGAGATCATCGTCGTCGACGATGGGTTCCACCGACGGGACGGTGGAACTTCTGAAGCAGACCTCATTCGACGATCGGGTAAGGCTCTTTTTCCACGACCGGAACTGGGGGCAAAGGGGCGGCCT
>CAWJHT010000107.1:0-7689 GCA_963842685.1 uncultured delta proteobacterium
GGGGACAACGTCAAGAAACGGTTGGCCATCGTCCTGGACGGCATGGTCCACTCCGCCCCGGTGATACAGGAGAGTATCTCCGGAGGGCAGGCACAGATCACCGGCTCCTTCACGATGGATGAGGCGACCGATCTGGCGATCGTGCTGCGCGCGGGCGCTCTTCCTGCGCCGGTCAACATCCTCGAGGAACGGACGGTCGGCCCGTCTCTCGGCCAGGATTCGATCGACAAGGGAACCTGGGCAAGCATCATCGCCGGCATCCTTATATTGATCTTTATGGTCATTTACTACCGCCTGACCGGCTTTGTCGCCGACGTCGCCCTGGCCATGAACATGCTGCTTCTGCTCGGCGTCATGGCAGCCTTCAAGGCGACCTTGACGCTGCCCGGCATCGCCGGTATCGTGCTGACCATGGGTATGGCCGTGGACGCAAACGTTCTGATCAATGAACGGATCAGGGAGGAACTCCGGCTGGGAAAGACGCTGAGGGCGGCCATCGAGGCCGGCTACACGAAGGCCTTTTTGACCATCTTCGACTCCAATGTGACGACCCTCGTCGCGGCCCTGTTCCTCTTCGGCTTCGGGACCGGACCGGTCAAGGGATTCGCCGTGACTCTGACCATCGGCATCGTGGTCAGCATGTTCACCGCTATTGTCGTGACGCGGATCATCTTCGACTACTTCATCTGGAATCGGAAGATCCAGAAGATCAGCATTTAGAGGGACGGATAGCGGGCCTCGGCAGCGGCCTTGGGACGATGACGTCCGGCGCCTTTTGTTTTTGAGGAGAATTCAATGGAAATCATCAAAACGGACACCCATTTCAATTTCGTCAGGTTGATGAAGCCCGCCGTCATCCTGTCGCTTGCCGTTATCCTTATGGGCATCGCCTCCCTGATCTGGCACGGGGGACCCAACTACGGCATCGATTTTGCGGGAGGATCTGATCCAGATCAAGTTTCCTCCGCCCCCGATGCCGACAAGATCCGCAGCGCCTTCAAGACGGTAGGCTTCGAGGGAAGCATCATCCAGCAGTTCGGCCCCAACGAGGTGATCGTCCGAACGGCGGAGGCAAGTACCGATCCCAAAGGGCTGACCTCCCGCGTCGACGAGGCGCTCACCGCCGCCTTCGGCAAGGGCGCCTACGAGGTGCGGCGGATCGAGATGGTCGGTCCCAAGGTCGGAAAGGACCTGACAAAGAAGGCGCTTCTGGCCATCATCTTTTCCTGGATCGGCATCCTGATCTATGTGGGGGTGCGGTTCGAATTCCGTTACGCCCTGGGCGGAATCGTCGCGCTCATCCACGACGTTTTGGTCACGATCACCTTTCTTTCCCTCTTCGACAAGGAGTTCGATCTGAACATCGTGGCGGCGCTCCTGACGATTATCGGTTATTCGATCAATGACACCATCGTCATCTTCGACCGGATTCGGGAGAATGCGCGGAAGAACATCAAGATGTCCTCTGATGGACGTCATCAACGCCAGTGTGAACCAGACGCTCAGCAGGACCCTCCTGACGTCGCTGACGGTCTTCATGGTCCTGATTGTCCTGTTTATTTTCGGAGGCGCCGTGATCCACGATTTTACCTTTGCACTTTTGGTGGGTACGGTGGCCGGCGTCTATTCGACCGTGTTTATCGCCAGCCCGATCGTGCTTCTTTTTGAAAAGATCAAGCCTTCGGGCCTGAAGAGGAAAAAATAAGTTGACCCCTCTGGAGGTTGGAGGATTGACCCTGTTCATCCTGGTGCTCCTGTTCGGCACCTTCTCCATCCTCTTCGGCTTTCCGGGGACCGTCATCATCCTTATCGATGCGTTTGTCTACTCCGCGGTCACGGGTTTCGAGAAGATCGGCATCAAGATCCTCGTCACCCTTCTGGTCCTGTCGGCGCTTGCGGAAGTCGCTGATTTTGCCGTAGGTATGGCGGGGGCCGTCAAATTCGGCGTCTCCCGCAAGGGATTCTGGGCATTTACGATCGGAGGATTCATCGGCGCTCTTGTCATGACTCCCTTTTTTCTCGGCCTTGGCCTCATCATCGGGACTTTCCTCGGGGGGTTCATCGCCATCCTGACGGTGGAATTGCTTGCACGAAACAGGCTCAAACCTACACTCCGGGCGGCCTACGGGGCCATTCTGGGCCGTGTGGCGGGGATCTGTGTGAAGGGCTTCATCGCCCTGATCATGGTCATTATCACGTTAACCAGCGTCTATTCTTAAGGAAGAAAGAATGAGCAAACCTAAATCCAAATTACGTGAATATATCGAGGCGATCCTCCTGGCCATCGTCATCGCCTTCTTCATCCGGACCTTCGTGATCCAGGCCTATAAAATACCCTCCGGATCGATGAAACCGACGCTGCAGATCGGCGACCATATTTTGGTCAGCAAATTCAATTACGGCGTAAAGCTTCCCTTTCTCCGCTCCACCCTGATTCCCCTCGGAACCCCTAAACGGGGTGACATCCTGGTCTTCATCTACCCCGAAGACCGCTCGAAGGATTTCATCAAGCGTCTCATCGGCCTTCCCGGAGACACCATCGAGATACGCAACAAAAAGATCTTCTTGAACGGCCTTCCCTTGAACGATACCCGCGGGGTGTATGTGGATAATCTCATCATTCCGGGCTCTGTCCAGCCCAGGGACAATTTTGGACCGGTCACGGTCCCCGAAGATTCGATCTTCGTCATGGGGGACAACCGCGATGAGAGTTATGACAGCCGCTTCTGGGGTTTCGTCAAGATGAAGGATGTCCTGGGAAAGGCCCTGATCATCTACTGGTCCTGGAACCATGAGGACACCTGGGTCCGCTGGGGTCGGATCGGCACGATTCTGCATTGAGTTGTAACAGGATGCCTCGCTCCAATCTGAGCTTTCCTTAGGCGGAATTTCATGGAAACCTATCAGAAAGTCCTCTTCGTCAATCCGGAGAGCGGCTTCTATCGGATGAAGCGATACAAGGTGGGAGACTATTTCGGTCCCATCGATCTCGGGCTCCACATCTCCGGAAGGACCATGAGCCTCAATATCGGCGTGGGTCTCTTTGCGGGATCGATCTTCCCGGGATCGAACCGGCTTTTCGTGACGGGCTTTTCTCCGTGCTGGCGCGGATTCTATATCTCCTCGATGGGCGGGGCGGGGCTTGTCTTCGACAATCTGGGAATCAACATGGTGAGCCTCGTCGGCAAGGCCCCCGTTCCTTCATTACTCTATCTCAACCGGATTCATGGGGAGGAGATCCAGACTCGAAGTCATTCCGCTCGACGTGAACGCGATCTGGAATCAAGGGCGGGGCGGCACATACGGCCTCATCGAATACGTTTACAGTCAGTACGCTTCACGATATGAAAATGATCCCCGCATCCTCGCCGTAGGACGGGCGGCGCAGTCGACGGATTTCGGAGCGATCCTTTCCGCCCCCATTTCCGGCGGGAAGCTGAGCTTCGTCGATACCTGGGCAGGTCGTGGAGGGTTCGGCTCGAAAATGCTTCAGGAACACGGAATCGCCGCGGTGATCTACGGCGGAACGGTCGTGGATGAAGATTTCCGCGATCGGAAAGTTGCCGACGAGTGGTTCGTCGTAAAATATCGGCAGAAGCTCGCCATGAAGGATTTCGAAGGGACGACCAAATATCGTTTCGATCCGAAATTCGATACGGGGGGGACCTTCGGCGTCAATTATGCGACGATGGGCGGCCGCATTATGGCCTTCAACTACAGGACCATCCACTGGTCCGAAGAGGAGCGCCTCACGCTCCACAAGACATTCATCCTCGACCACTACCTCAAGCAGTTCAACGAGGAGACGATCAAGCCGAAACAGCAAGCCACTTGCGGGGAGCCCTGCGCTGCTGTCTGCAAAAAGATGAACGGCGAATTCAAAAAGGACTATGAGCCCTATCAGACCCTGGGGCCGCTCTGCGGGATCTTCGATCAGCGCGCGGCCGAGAAGATCAATCACTATGGTGATACGTCCGGTTTCGACACGGTAAGCCTCGGCGGCGTCCTCGCCTGGCTCATGGATTGCCTCGACCGCGGGTTACTCTCCAAGGATGATCTTGGCGTGACGCGATCACCCCGGTGGGATCACAAGAACTTCGACGTCGTCATGGATTCCATGCATAACGCCGAATTAGGGATCGAGCTTATCGAGGCTATCCTCAAGCGGCGAGGAATTCTCGATTTTTCCGAAGGGGTCAGAAAATGGGGGCGAACGATCCGTAACAAAAAAAGTGTCAACGTTCTCGATTCTTTGGTGTACAATGCCTTCGGACGCAAGGGATGGATCGTGCCGAACCAGTACTGGACCCCCGGAGCACTGGCGCCCATGGCGATCATGGGCAAGTATTACATGCATTACGGGACTGATTTCCTGCCGCCCCGCGAATTGGGGAAGCATTGCGCCGGTCGTCTTCATAAAGAGCTCATCATGGATAACGCGGGCATCTGCCGGTTCCATCGCGCCTGGGCCGAGGAGATGATGCCGGAGGTCTTCGATTCACTCTACGGGATGAAGGCTCAATTCCTCTTTGCCAACGCGATTTGCGCGAGCCGGATCAACAGCCGTAATTCAAGCGTCTTTTGGGAAAGCGAACTCAATTTCGATTACGTCGCGACCTTCCTGAAACGCAAACGCGATGTCGATAAGGATGCAAGCCCCGAACTCGCCTACTGGATCGGACGTTTCGAAAAGGACAAAAAAGAAGCGGGGCTCGATTACTGGTTCGAAATACGCAAAGGCATCGACGAATCGTTGCATGATTTTAATTGATCTCTCAAAAGTAACAATTTATATTGAATTGGACATGTGAGGAACCATGACAACGGATAACGTACTGATTGTAGACGATGATGAAAAAAATCTGGATCTTTTTGGCTCCTATATCGATTCTTTCGGGTTTAGCTATGACACGGCCGAAGACGGTCAGGCAGCCGTCAAAAAGTTGGAGTCTGGTCATTTCACCATCGTACTTACCGATATCGTCATGCCGAATATGGATGGCATACATCTGCTCAAATATATCCGCGAACATCACCCGAAGATCGGCGTTATCGTCATCACCGGGTATTCGGAATCTTTTACCTATACCCATATGATCAAGGCGGGTGCCAGCGATTTCATCACCAAGCCTTTTTTAGCCGACGAACTGGAAGCCAAACTGAACCGGCTGGTCAGGGAACTGAATCTGGTTCGCCAGTTGGAACTCCATGCCGTCCATGATGCATTGACGGATCTATACAACCGCCGGTACTTTGACAACACGATAATGGCCGAGGTGCAGCGTGCCGAACGCCAAGGGTATAAGATCTTTTTACAGATGGTCGATGTGGACAACCTCAAGGGTTACAATGATGAAGTCGGTCACCAGGATGGAGATAAGCTCCTGCAGACCGTGGGCAGGATTCTGATACAGTCGATCAGGAAGGACGTGGACTGGGCTTTCCGGTATGGAGGTGATGAATTCGGTGTCATTTTTATCCAGGCGGAATTGCAGCACATTGTGATGATAGCGGAAAGAATTCAGAAAGAATACCACCGAAAGAACTTCACAAACACCGGTGTAAGTATCGGTATCGCCCGTTTTGTCCGCCACACCGGATCCAGCTGGCAGGAAGATATTGCCGATCTGGTGGCCAGGGCCGACAAAGCCCTTTATTCTGCAAAAAACCAGGGTAAGAACCGGGTCGTGACCGATGAGACTCATTAACCTGACCTGAATCGGTTTCATTCGCTGTACAAGGACCGTGCGTTCGACGGCGTGCCATCACGACTTGGTGAACAACGCGAAGGCCAGCATGGTCAGTGACAGGACGGTCAGGATCGCCACGGTCAACCAGGAGATGATGTTCATCGCGAGACTGTTCGTATATTCCCCCATGATCTTTCGATCGTTGACCAGCAGGAGCATGAAGATGAGGATGACGGGGAGGATCGCCCCGTTGATCACCTGTGAATAATACATGATGGTGATCAGAGGCATATCCGGCAGGAGAATGATCCCGGCGCCGAGGAAGACCATCAAGTGAATAGAGGCCGTAGAACTGGGGGGCCTCAAGGAACTTGCGGTTGAGGCTCGACTCCCATCCGAAAGCCTCGCAGATCGTGTAGGCGGTCGAGATGGGAAGGATGGAGGCGGCGAACAGCGAGGCGTTGAGGAGCCCGAAAGCGAACAGCCAGGAGGCGTATTCGCCGGCGAGCGGCGCAAGCGCCTGGGCCGCGTCTTTTGCACGTTTCAATCCGGATGCCGTTCTGGAAGAGGGTCACCGCACAGAGCATGATGATGAAGAAAGCGACACATTAAAAAAAAGTTCTTGTATTCCCCCATGATCCGCCGGTCGTTGACCAGCAGGAGCATGAAGACGAGGATGACGGGGAGGATCGCCCCGTTGATGACCTGCGAGTAGAACATGATCGGGATCAGCGGCATGTCGGGCAGGAGAATGATCCCGGCGCCGAGGAAAACCATCAGCGAATAGAGGCCGTAGAACTGGGGGGCCTCAAGGAACTTGCGGTTCAGGCTCGACTCCCACCCGAAGGCCTCGCAGATCGTGTAGGCGGTCGAGATCGGCAGGATGGAGGCGGCAAACAGCGAGGCGTTGAGGAGGCCGAAGGCGAACAGCCAGGAACAGTATTCGCCGGCAAGCGGCGCCAGCGCCTGGGCGGCGTCCTTGGCGCTTTCAATCCGGATGCCGTTCTGGAAGAGGGTCACCGCGCAGAGCATGATGATGAAGAAAGCGACCACATTGACCGTCACCGATCCGATGATCACATCCATTCGGGTGTACGGGTAATCTTCCGCCTTGAGCCCCTTGTCGACCACGGATGACTGAAGATAGAACTGCATCCAGGGGGCGATCGTCGTCCCGATCACGCCCACGGCCATCGTCAGCCAGCCCGTGTCCATCCGGATGGTCGGTTTCAGAAACGAAGACCCGATGGCATGCCAGTCCGGTTTTCCCATGAAGCCGGAGATGATGTACGAGAGATAGAAGACGCAGGCGAACAGGAACACCTTCTCCACGGACTTGTAATTCCCCTTGACCACCAGCCACCAGACGATGGCGGCGCTGATCGGCACGGAGATATATTTGCTGACGCCGAAGAGCTCCATGCTCGCCGCGACGCCTGCGAATTCGGAAATCGTGTTGCCCAAATTGGTCAGAAACAAGACGATCATCAGGTAAAAGGTGATCCGCGCACCGAACCGCTCGCGGATCAGATCGGAGAGCCCTTTACCGGAAACCACCCCCATCCGGGCGCACATCTCCTGGATGATGATCAGCGCCCCGGTGATCGGGATCAGGGTCCACAGGAGGGTGAGACCGTATTCCGAGCCGGCCAGGGAATAGGTCGTGATCCCGCCTGCATCATTGTCGACGTTGGAGGTGATGATCCCCGGACCGATCAGGGCGAAAAAAAGCCCGAATGATTTCCAGTATTTTTTTCCGATAAAGGCCCGCCACAGACCGCGGAAGGCTCCGGTAAGATTCTCAACCATGTGTCGCTGCCGCCTTCCTCCGACATCACTCTATCTACCCAGTTTAGGCAATACCACTTCGAGGAGGTTCTTGAAGAGAATGACCCCTTTCAGTCGGTTATCTTCATCGACGACCGGCATGGCCAATATGCCGTACTTGGCGAAATCATCGGCGATACGGTCCTTGTGCTCCTCGATGTTCACCGCAACG